>JAMPEH010000001.1 GCA_023665245.1 Muribaculaceae bacterium | reverse complement strand
GTACGTTTAAATTAAGTAGTGGTTGTTTTTATAAAAAATAGTATGTGTTCCGGTGTCTTTTATAAACGGCGGTTTGAAGGGTGACAGGAAAGTAATTCCCACCGCTTTGCGGCGGGCCCCTTTCACTGCGCATGCGATGCATGCTTGTCCCGAACCTGCTGCATTATTTTCAATAATGCACACGTTATCCTGCATATCCCAATGATAAAAATTAAAACCGCCATAAAAGGCGGTTTGAATTTTTATGGTCGGGGTGACAGGAATCGAACCTGCGACCCCTTGCACCCCATGCAAGTACTCTACCAGGCTGAGCTACACCCCGACGACGCATGCAAATATAATCCATATTTCCATGAAACACAATATAAAATTAAAAAAGGTATTCATGCATATATATTTACGCCGCACTTTCATGTAAAATACGTATTGTCCGGACAAACAATAAACAACCAAATCAAACTAAAAAAAAGGATAAAAAATGACTATGTCTAAAAACGAACAATCACAGTGTAAAAACTGTCATGAATTAAACAAAACCAACAGCGGCAAAAAGTCCGGGGCTGGTAAAAAATCATGTGACGGCAAATAACATTTTATCAACCATCCAAAAACACCGGAATCCCCGGTGTTTTTTATTATGCGGTGTGTGATGTATTTTCTGCTTGCGCGAATCGGAAAAATATTATTAGTATTCGCATATCAAAACAAACCATAAAAAGGGAGTTATCCGTGATTATTGGTATAGGAATTGATTTGGTTGAATGCGACAGATTCTTGGACTGGACCGCATTTAAAAAGCAACGCATTTTCACAAAAAAAGAATTGGAATATGCCGACAATGATACGGCAAATTCTGAAAAGCATTTGGCAAATTTCTGGGCCGCACGCGAGGCATGCCTGAAAGCACTGGGCACCGGATTCGGCGAAGATATCACTTTTTCCGATGTGTCGGTTGTTCACAATGATGCCGGATGTCCTGAATTATTGATTGCAGGCGGTGCCCGTGCGAAATTAAAAGAATTAGCCGGTGGTGACGCGCACGTGCATCTATCCATTACCGACCAGGGCGATTATTCCGCCGCAATGGTTGTAATTGAAACGATTTAAAAAACGCCCCAAATGGGGCGCTTTTTATTTCTGTTCCGGTTGATTTTTTTGTTTTTTGTGATATAAATATTCGGATTTAATATAAGGGGGTGACGGATGTTTGTGACAGAAAAACTGAAAACATTTTCATGGGTGAACGTCGGCAACCCTGATCATGAAGATTTTGATAAACTGCAAACGAAATACAAGATTGATGAAGATACAATCTGTGATATTCTAGACCCTGATGAACAACCGCGTTTAGAGGTTGAAGATGATTACAAGGTTATAATCGTGCGATTCCCGATTATTAATCGCGAAACAGATACGCTGTGGCATACAGAACCGTTGTCTATTATTTATTCGACTAATCGTGTGATTACTGTATGTCGTAAGCGTTGTGATATTCTGGACAAGATAAAGCGGGATGAAAAAACAACACGTGAAGAGTTTATATTAAACATAATTTACTATATCGCGGAATCATATCTGCGATTCTTGAAAGAATTGAACAAGCGTGTATTGGAATCTAAAAAAGCACTGCAAAAGCATATTCGTAAAAAAGACCTGATGGCATTGTTAGAGGTTGAAAACAGTTATACCTTGTATATGGCGGGTATAAAGGGCAATGTTGCCGTGTTGGACAAATTGGAAAAAATGCGCGGGTTTACCAAAACCGAAGATGCCCAAGAAGTTGCCGAAGATGCACGCATTGAATTGGCCCAGGCGACCGAGGTTGTGACGTCTTACAGCAAGATGTTGAAATCTATCAAGGAAACATTTGAAAGTGTTATTAATATGGATTCAAACACGTATATTAATCGACTGACGATGTGGAACATTATCTTGATTGCACCGACGATTGTTGTTGGGTATTATGGTATGAATATGAAGTTGCCTTTTGCAGAATATGATAGTGCTGCATGGATTGTGCTGGTTGCGATTATATTATTGCTGATGGGGTATGCCGTGTTTTCTGTTGTGCGCAAGCGCGGATAACAAGCACCCCCATTAAATAGGGGGGCGTAATCGTAATGGCAAATAATTTTTAACTTTTGTATGCGCAATTGCCAGATGTTGTAAGTGTACCGGTTGTGTCGTAATATGTGCCTGATACAACATAGCATCCGGTGATTGCGGTGGTGCCGGTGGGACTTGTGCCTGTGGCCGATGTTGTTTTTGCAGATGAGGTATAAACGCCCGTCCATGTCGGGCACGGGCTGCATCCGGATGTTCCGTTTGTAGATGTTCCCCAATATCCTGCCGCACAGCGATATTCTGTTGATGTGGCGCATGTAGAATTGTTGCAGACGGTGCGTTTTTCGTATCCTGTATTGCCGGACGACCATCCGGATGTACTGCAAGAGCATGCGCAATAGTAATATGTTGCGGTGCAATTAGTGGCCAATGTAATCGATGCCTGTTGTCGGGTGGCGCCACTGGCGCATGTTTGGCAACTGATTACACCGCCGTATTCGTCGTCAGAAAGGCCGGACCCTGTGTAATATGATGTTGTGTACGCATTACAGTGACTGGTACTGCCGGCCACGATGGTGCAATTACTAAGGCACATGTTTGATGTACCGCATCCACTTGATACGCCCAGTGGAAATGCAGGTCTATTTGATGTACAGCATAGTATTACTGTAATTATAAGAATTTGTTTTCTCATTTTCTGACTCCTGTTGTTATTTTTCGAAATGAAAAACCACCCAAGTTTGAGTGGTCAGGAGGTTCAGAACAATCTTTGGAATTGTGTGCTTATTCTGCGCGAGTTGCGCATTATTCACAGCCCTCCTGACCATGGGTCAGGAGATTATTATCATCAGAATAAAAAATAGCGCATTGCCGCGCCACTGGATTATATTCCGACGCCAAAGCACGGGTTCTGACACCCCATCATTGGAATTCCCAATGACAAATAAATTATATAATGAATCCGTACGGTTGTCCAAATAAAAATTGCCCCGGTTATGGGGCGTTTTTTAATTTAATGTGGCCATTATATTTTTCATGTTTTCATCCAGTGCACCAGAAGCATCAACGTCACTGAATTTTATCCCCGGGGCGTTGCGCATCCAGTTAACGGCCGGCATTGTGGTATTGATGAAATTATCAATTCGGCGACGAACGATTGCAGGGTCACCATCGTCGGCGCGTGTGCTGCCCTCGTTAAAGCGTTTGGTCAGGCGTTTGATTATAATGTCTGTTGGGACGTTGGTGTATAAGACATGGATATTGAATTTGTCTGCATAGTTTTGAACCAGCCATTGTGCCTGGCCAATGGTGCGCGGAAATCCATCCAGTAATATATCGTCGTTTCCCGTCAGGTGCGACGCCATCATGTCAAATAATGCCGTGTCTGGTACCAGGTTGCCCTGGGCAATCAGTTGCCCTATTTCGGATTCTGGTGGCATTTGGCGTAATAAGGCGCCGGTTTCAATGTATTTATAGTCATGGCTTGTGCGCAAAATTTTTGCAAATGTGCCCTTGCCTGCGCCCGGGCCGCCCATTAATACGATTAAGTTTGGTTTCATGGCATTACCGCTTGGTTTTTTATATATTTGTATCATAGCATATGCGGAATAAAAAATAAACCGCTTGTTTTTATGGTGCATGTAAACTATAATTTGCATTGAATCCAAAGGGATATTGGGTTCGGGGTCGTAAGAAAACCCATAATAGAACGGTCGGTAGTCCGACTGAAATCCGCAAAGGTACAATTGCGGCGCGTTTGCGCCTTTTATTGTATGTGCCCTGGTCTGTCTATATAGGTCGGGGAGCCGTCGGTTATACCACAGGGTGCGTTCTGCACCCAAAGACCGCCGGGGTCATTTTCTATTATGATTTTCTTAACTCCCCGACCGTCAATTTCTTTGGCGGTCTTGTTTTATTCAAAAAATAGGGGTTAGAAAATGAAAATAAAAATAATGTGTGTAATTGCCATTTGTTGTGCGTATTGCAATGTGTCAATAGCGGACACGGTTCCGTGTACAACGGATAATTGTGGCGGTTCTGCTGGCTATAAAATTGTGGGTGCTGTGGTATGGTGTGCAATTAACAGTTATAATGGAAATGATAATTGTTATTCAAATGCAAAAGCGTCGGTTTTATATTCGCGTCTGTGTGATAATGGGGCGCATCGTGGTGTGAATCAGTCTGGATACACACGCTGCTTTATAACTCAATGTTCTGATTCGACCAGGGTTCCGTCTGGGGATGGTCAAACATGTGGGTGTCGTGCCGGATATTTTTTATCGGGTGGCAGTTGCGTACAATGTGCGGCCGGAACATATAAGGCCGGTTCAAATACAAGCACATCGTGTTCGTCGTGTCCGACATGGACGGGTGTTTATACAACGTCTGCAAAAACAACAGAGGTTGGTGGTACAAGTGCCACCGGCGCCACGGCAATCACCGGATGTTATGTTGCATCGGGTACGTATTACGACGCATCAGGCATATTCAAAATCGCCGATAATTGTGCGTATAAGAGTTTGTGACAATTTTTTCTTGTCCGTCATACCGTCGCTGGACGGTGGCAAGTTCACCGCCTGTATAGGAGTACGGCGTAGCCGTGAGGTGGTACAAAATGTTATTATTTTATAACGTACTCTCTTACCACCCCGGCCGCTTCGCGTCCACCCCTCCATGGGCGGGGAACTTTGTCGTCGTCGGTATGACGGTGTGTGTAAAGCGTGGCGATATAATTCAAACATTCGTCACTCCGTCGCAGGACGGGGCCATTGTGTTCCTCGACTATCCTTGCACTAGACTCAGTGTCATCCCGGTGCTTGACACCGGGATCTAGGTCAATAGACCCACTCCTGCCTGGCGCAGGAGTGACAAAGTGTGTTAAATGTGTTGTAATGAAGAAGTACGATTTTACACGTATATTTTTAGTTTCTCCCTAATTGTCACCCCTGCGACGGCAGGGGTGGGACTTGAAAAGATAGCCTGCGGCGCACTGGATCCCGTGGTCGAGCCACGGGATGACAACTTTCCTACACACATCGTCATACCGGTGCAGGCTGGGACTATTATAGTTTTGCAGAAAATATATTAACTGGATTGCCACGGGTTGCGCCCTCGCAATGACAGAGAGCCTGGTGCCAGGAGGTTTGAGGAACGCATTGGCCCCTGTTCTTCAACGGGGTGACGATAAGACTAAAAAATCCCCCAATTGGGGGATTTTTAATCGAGTTTGCAGAAATATTATTTCTTGCTGTTTTCGATTGCGGCGCCCAAGATGTCGCCCAGAACAGAACCGCTGTCGGCCTGGTTGGCGTATTCTTTGACTGCCTGCTTTTCTAATGTCACCTGTAATGCACGGATAGACAGTTTAACAGTGTTGTCTTCTACAGATACAACAGATGCTTCGACAGAATCACCGATTTTGAATTTCGATGTATCCTGTTCTGCCTTTTCACGTGACAGGTCTGTGCGACGGATAACACCACGAACATCGTTCGGCAATGCCAAAATCAGTTCGTCTGGTGTGACTTCGGACACAGTGCCACAAACAACGGCGCCTTTCTTGATAGAAACAGCATTGCTGTCCGCGCTTTCGGTCAATTGTTTGATACCCAATGTGACGCGTTCTTTTTCTGGATTGATGTCCAGAATTTTTGCGGTCACTTCTTGGCCACGAACGAATTTTTTCAATTCTTCTTCGTCCAGTTTGTTCCATGACAGGTCAGAAATGTGAACCATACCGTCCAATTCTGGTGTCAATGCAACGAACAAACCGAATTCAGTTGTGTTCTTAATCGGGCCCGTCACAACATCGCCAACATTGTGTGTTTCTGCGAACTGTTTCCATGGGTTTGGTTGCAGTTGTTTATAACCCAATGAAATGCGGCGTTTGTCTTGGTCGATACCCAAAACAACAACGTTTACGTCCTGGCCGTTTTGCAGAACTTTGGATGGATGAATATTTTTATTCGTCCATGACAGTTCAGACATGTGAACCAAGCCTTCGATATTGTTGCCCAGGTCAATAAATGCACCGTAATCGGTCAGGGATGAAACCTTGCCAGATACTGTGTCGCCGACGTTGAACGCGCGTGATGCAGTATCCCATGGGTCTTCTTCCAATTGTTTCGCGCCCAATGAAATACGATGTGATTCTGGGTCGAATTGGATAACCTTGACAGTGATTTTCTGGCCAACATGAACCAATTCACGTGGGTGATTGACGCGTTTCCATGACAAGTCTGTGACATGCAGCAAACCATCAATGCCGCCCAGGTCAACGAACACACCGTAATCAGTGATGTTCTTGACTGTACCTTCGATAACGGCACCCAGTTCGATGTTTTTCATCGCCTCGCGTTGTTGTGCAGCGATTGCATCAGACTGAATCGCACGACGTGATACAATTGCGTTTGTACGCAATGCATCCATTTTCAAAACGCGGAATTTGTCTTTTAAGCCAATCAACGATTTCGCATCGCGAACCGGTTTGTGGTCAACCTGGGATGATGGCATAAATGCAAATACGCCGTTGATGTCCACTGTGAAACCACCACGAACAACGTCGATAATTGTACCCTCTGGGTCGATACCTTCGGCAACAGTCTTTTCCAAATCTTTCCATGCTTTTTCTGCACGTGCCTTGGTATAAGACAGTACTGCTGTACCTTCGCGGGATTCATAACGTTCAACAAAAACGTCGATGATATCACCAACAGATGGAACAGATGCGCCAAATTCTTTTAATGGAACACGGCCTTCGGATTTCAGACCAACGTCAACCATCGCGAAGTCGCCACGGATATCTTTGACAGTGCCCTTGGTTGCATAGCCCTGCAAAGTTTCCTGTTTGCCATAGTTTTCATCAAACATAGACACGAAATCTTCGCCTGCTACTGGATTAAATAAATCTTTGGATAAATCTTTCATAAGAAAATTTAAAACAAAGTTTGCCATTACAAAATTGTGTAGCAATTTTGCAGAGTTCAGAGTTCAGAGTTCAGGGTTCAGATTAAAGCCGCGCGTTACACGCGCACACATCAACAGAACACTGCACACTGCAAACTGAACGCTAACATTTTACGCGATGCGTAAAATGTAAGGTCTTGTGGGGTTAATCTGATGTCAAATACGCCCACCCGTAAATGACGCGCCAATTATAGACAAATTTTTTCAAAAAAGCAAGAAATTATATAAATGTCGTCTTGACAAAATTTGATGGTGTGTTAAGGTGTGGCCTGCTATGAAAATTAAAACAGTCTATAACTATAAAAATTCTGTATTGGAAGAATTGCAGTCCAGGACCAATGTGCCAATGCCAAATTTGATACATTATTATGATATTAAATATCCATATTTAAATTATCCGTTCTGTACTGTAGATGGTGAAAAGTGGATAATGTATTCAATACCAATGGTTGGATTGGTTCAGTTGTATCGCAGATATGTTGGTGGACGGCCCTATTCATTTTTTGATTGCGGATGCGCCACTGGTGAATTGGTGCGTCAGGCAGAAGAAATGGGGATATGTGCAACGGGTATAGATGTAAAGCAATATGGGATGGATGAACGTTGCAAACGCTTTTTTGACAGTGGGCGGATTCAAATGCGGTCTATACTGGATTATGATATTGTTGATGCGGATTTGGCGTATTGTAATGGCACGTTGACGTATATGACGCGTGATACATTGCCGTTGGCGCTGGAAAAGTTTAAACGTGTAAAAATGCTGGTTGCGATACACAATACCACCGAAGATATGCGTGCGGCAGATAAAATGGGATGGAAATTGTTGCATGGTGAACCGCGTCTGATACGGGGCCGGCGGTGGTGGCTGGAAACGTTTCGCCAAAATGGATTTGATGTGAAATATGATGCGGAATACAGATGTTTCTGTGCGATTCCAAATTCAAAGACCAGATAACAAAAAACGCCCGTTTGGGCGTTTCTTTTTTATGTGCGTGTTTTTTATCGCGCGATGATTCTGGCGCGTTCGCCAGAATTTGCGTCCAGTACATATACAGGTTGGCCCACAGAAAATACGACGTCGTCACCCTGGGTTAATGTAATGGCGCGGCCATTGTCTAATTTTACAATGTATTCAATGCCGTTTTGGGCAGACAGACCTTCCTGGGCCTTGGACCCCAGATAGCCACCCAGTACCGCCCCGCCCACGGCGCCGATTACATTTACAGCAGAATTACCACCAATCATAGACCCGGCGGCGCCACCTGCAACACCGCCGGCCAACGAACCAACGCCGCCGTTTTCGGTTGCAATACGAACGTTGCGCACGTTTATGATAACGCCCTCTTGTACAGAATTAATCTGGCCAGTGGCGGATGTCTGATAACGATTTGTATCCAGATTGGATGCGCATGCCGTTAATGCCAACGCCATAAATATTGATATAATTTTTTTCATGTTTATCCCCCTTGGTATATATCAGTTATAATAATGCGCAAAATTATAATTTGCAACCATGACAATATGCCGATTTTAGAATTGCCTTTGTGCGTTTGATATTGTATAATTTACATTGAATCCAAAGGGATATTGGGTTCGGGGTCGTCAAAAAGCCCACACAAAAGCGGTATGCATGGCATACTGTATCCGCAAAGTACATATTGCGGCGCGTTTGCGCCTTTTATTGTATATGCCCTGGCTTTGTATAAGGTCGGGGAGCCGTCGGTTATACCACAGGGTGCGTTTCGCACCCAAAGGCCGTCGGGGTCATTCTTTTGTGTGATTTTTTGAACTCCCCGACCACCAAGAATTGGTGGTCTTGTTTTATTAAAAAACAGGAGTTGAAAATGAAACATATTTTTATAATCGGGGCCATAATAGGATTATGGTGTGGTGGCGCGTATGCGGCCAAAACATGCAATATTGTCAATACGCCGATGAATACCGGTCAGACTTATACATATGATGCCAGTTGTTATCCAGGTGATGGTAGCACTGGTGGTGATGATTTGTTGCCGATTGCGACATCTGCATGTGATATGTGTTCAGCCGTCAGCACGACAAATAACGCAGGTATTGTTGGTGTACAATCTGCAGGACAAGTAAAAGGCATTTTCCCGTCTGGTGGTGGTTTGGTGACATGTACGTGTTCACCGGGCAGTGTAACGTATAAATGTGCGTCTGGCTATTATGGTACAGCAACGTCGGCCCGTGCCGGTTGCACGGTATGCCCATCAAATGCGACATGCGGTGGTGGTAATGGCAGTACGTTTTCATGCAATGCCGGATATTATAAAAATGGCACGGCGTGCACAAAATGTTCAACCGCCACCGGACATAACAGTGCGACGTCGGCCGCCGGTGTAACCGCGATAACAGGATGCTATATCCCATCGGGCACCACATTCAGTGACAGCACCGGTTCGGGCAAGTACACATCAAATTGTTATTATTCAAATTAATGGGCTTGTCGCCACTACTCCGTCATGCCGGCGGCGACCGGCATCCACTGTGTTCTTAAATCCCCCAGCGCTAGGAGAGTTAATGAACACAATGGTCCCCGGCCTGCGCCGGGGTGACGGCAAGGGATACCGTCGGGTGCTTTGTCCACATTGCCATTGCGAGCCCATCAGGGCGTGGCAATCCATAAAAATATCATAGCCCCTATTCTTGCCTACACCACCCACGAAAATAAAATTTTCGCGGGGGCCGGACGCAGGAATGACAATAGAAGCAAGAACAAAGAATTATCAGAATTTTTAAATGTCCACGCAATAATTATTCCTGCAAAACATTTGTCACTCCTGCGCAGGCAGAAGTGGGATTATTAACCTGGAGCCCGTGGTCAAGCCACTGGATGACACCTTCTCGCATATCGTCATGCCGGTGGCGACCGGCATCCATTGGGTTCTGTAATGTCCTAGTGCTGGGATATCCAAGGAACACAGTGGTCCCCGGCCTGCGCCGGGGTGACGACAAGAGAGGACGGTAGATCCAAATAACACGTCATACCGCCGCAGGCAATTTTTTCAAGCCCCACTCCTGCCTGGCGCAGGAGTGACAAGTATTGATATATGTGTGGTAATAATAAAGTGTGTTTTTACATGTATATTTTTGTCTTGCTTGGAATTGTCACACTTGGCCGGTATGGCGGGTGTTTAGTGTGGTTGTTATTGGTTATTAAAAACGCCCCGTTTGGGGCGTTTTGCTTATGCCTGTTTGAACAGTTCGTCGGCCTTTACCGCCTTTTCTTTTGTTTTTACGTGTTCCAGCATCGCATCCAATGCCTTGCGTTCAAAAATCATACCACGCAACATTGCCAATGCATTTTGATTCTTGTTATAGAATTCAAATACCTGTTTCGGATCTGGATAGCGTCCAGCTTCACTCCATACAGCCTGTTGCAGGTCATCGCGGGTCACTTCGACTTTGTTTTGTGTGCCCCATTCGGCCAGAATCAGACCCAATTTAACGCGGCGTTCGGCTTCTTTACGTTCTTTTTTGTCGTCCCATTTGTGGTCGTCTTTGCAATCATCGCCACAGTGCGCGTGTGCGCGGTCGTGTTCGGATTTTGCCATGGCCAATTCTTGGTCAACCAATACATCTGGCAGGTCTAATTTAACCTTGTCTGCCAAGATGTCTAACAATTCGTTGCGCATTTCGCGTTTTGCGGCATCGTCATATTGTTCGTTGATAATCTTGCGGATGTGTTCACGCAGTGCGTCAACGGATTCTTGACCGACAGATTTTGCCAATTCGTCATTTAATTCTGGCAGGATATGTTTGCGAAGTTCGTGGATTTCAACCTCGAACCGGGCCTTTTTGCCAGCCAGATTTTCAGCGTGATATTCGGTTGGGAATGTGACGTTAACGTCGAATTTATCGCCAGCCTTGTGACCAATAATTTGGTCTTCGAATCCTGGGATAAATGCGCCAGAACCCAAAATCAGATGGTGTTTCTTGGCCTCGCCCCCTTCGAATGCGTCTTTGCCGACAAAGCCCTTGAAGTCAATAACGGCAACGTCGCCGTCGGCGGCAACATAATCGGCACCCTGTTTTTCGGCGGTGCTGCGGTTGCGACGGATGTTTTCAATTGCCTTTTCTACTTCGGCTTCATCCAGTTTTGCGGTCTTTTTGGTGACTGTGAATTTATCCAAATCAATTTCTGGCAATGTTGGCAAAATATCGAATTCCAGTGTGTATTCTACATCTTTGCCAAATTCCCAACCGGCCAGGTCAACCTTTGGCTGGCCCGCCAGACGGATTTTTTTGTCTGCGATATATGTTTCCAAGTCGCGGTTCATTAATTTATCAACAGCTTCGGACGTGGCGTTGACGTTGTATTTTTGGCGCAGAACCGATAATGGAATATGACCCGGGCGGAATCCAGGCATTTTTGCCTTTTTTCCGTATTCTGTCAGAATTTCATCCGCCGCGTTTTGTACGTCCGCCGCAGAAATTGTACCCGTTACCGTGTAATGCAAATCTTTGATTTTTTCTTTTTTGAACATGGTTTTCCCCTAAAATTAAAGATATAATGAATTGCCCGGTGATTATACACGCTTTTTTTATAAAAGCAAGCACAGATAATCCCCATTTTCTTGACACTGTCGCGGTGTGTGATAAAATCCCTCACTGAAAAAAGAAAAAAAGGAAAATATAATATGTCATCAAATAAAGATAAAATGCCGGATATAAATCAACGCCTGAAATGGGAATTGTATGGTCGGATTATTGCATGTGGTGGTATTGCGGTGGTAATGATTATTGTTAATGCGTTGCAAAACAAGGCAGACCGTGACAGCGCAAATGTTGAACGTCAAATAAGTGAATTTATGGCACGTCAGCCAAACTGGGCGGATTCATTGCGCACGTATGATGCAAAAAATGCGGATGATATTGAACATCTGCAAAATATGGTGACTTTCCTGGATGTCAATCCAATGCCAAATGTAAATGTGGACTCGCTGCATCGTGAATTAGATGCCCGTCGCGCGGGACGTCAACAACTGGTTGATGCAGGCGTGCGGTCTGATGCGCGAAAACAACAATATTTAGACAGTGTGCGCCGTGCCAATAAATACAATGTATTCGTGCGAAATGCGGCAATGCAATATTCAAAATAAAGAAAAAATAAATCCGCCAGATGGCGGGTTTTTGTTAATGCATGCCCAAGACCGGATATGTCGGGGTTTCGGTCAAACTCCAATAACAATGTGATTCAACGTCAAAGTTTCCGGATTGGTCATAATAGTACGTTCCATTGCCTTGATGATACAGAAAACATGATGTGATATCTGCATAATCATTTGCAGCGCCGTTTATGCCCGGGGCTGGACAGCGGATGCATGATGTTGATTCGGTTTTGTTTGGGTATGGGTAATAACTTTTGTCGCATGTTATGCGGCGACTGGTACCGTCACATGTCGCGTTGGCCGGACATTTGACGCATCCGGTATCTGTTTTGTAATATCCACTGTTGCATACAAATGTTGAATTATTACCACCGGCGCAGGTTGTGTTTGCTGGGCATTTGGTGCAACCTGTACTGGCCGATGTTGCTGTGCCGTAATATCCGGAATCGCAGTAGTATGATGTTGAACAGTGACTGCATGATGAATTTCTGGGAAGACATGCAACAAGAAAATCGTCAGCATGTGCGTTATTTGCGAATAATAGTGTGATGCTTATTAAAAGTGTCTGATGTGTTTTCATGTTTTTTGTTCCTTTTAATATTTTGTACAGGCTTTTCCGTTAACGCTGGTTGGGCATGTGCATAGGCCACTGGTATATTCTGATGCGCTGCAACATGTGTTTGTGCACTTGCAAACATACGTATATGTGGGGTGACAATAACCGTTGTTGCATACGTTGTGGGATTGGCATGATGTGGCGCATAGGGCATTTGCCGCCACCGTCCAAAATGTAAAGGCACAGATAGGGATTATTCTTTTCATGTGTTTGATTCCTTTTCTTGTTATGTAATAAGAAAACCGCCAGGATATTTGGCGGTCGGGGTGTTAAGACAATCATACAAAAGAATGACCCCATCGGCCTTTGGGGGAATTTGCCCCCTGTGGTATAACCGATGGCACCCCGACCAATAGGCGCGGGGATTTTGTCTGACAAAATAAAAAGCGCATTTCGCGCCTATGTTTTATCAGGCGGATTACGACATGTTTGTTATGTCGTCTTTTGCACAGGCTGTCTTACGGCCCCGAACCCAAATCCCGTTGGATTCACATTAATTATAATCAATTGTGTGTTTGTGTACAAGGGAAAAGTGTACGCACCGTCATACCGATGGTAACAGGAGTCTGGTACAAGTGCGAATTGCCACCGTCCTTGGCGGGGGCTGTCAGGCTTTGCCTGACTGGGGGTGGCTATAAATACATATTAACTGGATTGCCACGCTACGCTCGCAATGACAGAGTAGTTTTAATAGATAAATGTACAAAAATAAAACCTGCCGGTTTGGCAGGTTTTGTGTTCCATAAACGTAATATAAATAATTAACGTTTGCTGATTCCCTGCGCCTGTTTGCACAGGCTGGGAATGACAAATTTTATTACATGCGTAATAAATAAATCCCCACCAGATGGTGGGGATTGGTTCCGCAAACTTAACGTTTGCTGAACTGTGTTGAACGACGGGCCTTGCGGAAACCGTAGTGTTTACGTTCGACAACACGGCTGTCGCGGGTCAAGAATCCGGCGGCCTTTAATGCGGCGCGTAATTCTGGTTCCGCTTTTTCCAATGCTTTGGAAATACCGTGCTTTACGGCGCCGGCCTGGCCGGACAAACCACCACCCAAGACCATTGCATGTACGTCATAGGATGTTTCGCGTTTTGTGACGCCAAATGGTTGTGCGATAATCATCTGCAATACCGGGCGACGGAAATATTCAGCCACAGGTTTGTCATTAACGATAATCTGACCCTTGCCCGGTACCAAATATACACGTGCAACAGAATCTTTACGTTTACCAGTTGCGTATGTTGCATCAGACAATTTTACGCTGGCGGCCTTTTTGACTGTTGTCTTTGGGGCTGCTTTCTTGGTTGTTTTTGCAGCAGTTGCTGTCTTTTTTGTTTCTGTCATTATTCGCCCCTTTTGTTTTTACGGTTCAGCGAGCCAAAATCAATAACGATTGGGTTTTGTGCGGCGTGTTTGTGTTCGGCACCTGCGTATACGTGCAATTTGGTCAAACGTTTGTTCGCCAATGCAACCGCAGTACGGCGACCCATCATGCGTTTTACCGCATTTGTCACCAATTTTGTTGGTTTTTCATCGCGCATCTGGCCCAAAGTGCGTTCTTTCAAAGAACCTGTCCACAATGAATGCCAAAAGAATTTTGTTTTATCGGCTTTCTTGCCAGACAATGCAACCTTGTCTGCGTTGATAATGATAACGTGGTCACCGCAATCCATGTTTGGTGTCCATGTTGGCTTGTTCTTGCCACGCAGGATATTTGCGGTATATGCCGCCAAACGCCCCAGCGTGCAATCTGTTGCGTCAATCAGATACCATTTGGCCTCTAATTCGCACTTTTTTAACGATTTTGTCGCTGCCATTTTTATTTTACCTTTGTTTTTTCAAATTAAAGCAACGCTATTATTACGGAACCCGGCAGAAAAGTCAAGGATTTTTGATATGGTACTATTATACCGTATTTGTGCGGTTTTTATTTAACAAGGGGTTTCGATATTCGATAGTATTGATAATACAGAAAAGTGTTGGTAGATTTATCATATCTTGTGTCATACATAGGTCTGAATACGTACTTTAGTTCGTTGCCACTTGTTACGATAAAAATGTCATCGGCCAATGACGTGCCACCTGGGATAGGAGAGAACCCAGAGTGTCCAGATATATGTTCTATGTTACAATCCGGGCATAATGGTTTTACGACTGCTTGTATTTGGTCTTGTATTGTTTGGATGTTGCCGATGCTTATGTAGTCAAATTCAGAATCTGTTCGTATTTGATACGCATTACCAATTTGTGATGTTGGGGTGACCTCTGCTTCTAAAAGGAAGGCCGGGTATTCTTGGTCGTCAAATGTAATCTCTTGCGCACCCCAATTAAGCGTGTGGCTGTTTATCGCGTTTCGCAAAGATAGCAGATCAGACGCAAAATCCAGCGGCATTTTGTATCCTTGGGTGGCGTATGTTTTGAAACCTTCTTCGTCAAAAACTTCGTAGACAGCCCGTTTGTTATCGATAATTTTCAAAAATGTATCTGTGGCGGTTCGTTGATTGTCGGTTTGTGGAAATGCTGCTACGGTCAAACCACAGTTTGTTGTGGAAAAACATGTGGTCGCAACCTGTATCAGAAGATTGTCATCTGTTACGTTGTTCTTTGTGATGGCGTCGTTTGTTGGTTTATTATTGGTTTTATTTGCGTCTTTAGTCTTTGTAATGTCGTCGTCTGTTGGTTTATTACTGGTTTTATTCGCGTCTTTAGTCTTTGTAATGTCGTCGTCTGTTGTTTTATTATTGGGTTTATCAGTATTTTTATTCGTGTCTTTATTAATAATCAAATTCCCAATTGTGCCGCCGATGGCGCCAACGCCAGCCGTGATTGCACCGGTCTTGGTTTTGTTCTTGGCACTTTGTTTTTGTTCAGCCCACGCCTTGGCATCGTCGCTGTTTTCGTCCAATAACGCGCGTGACAGTGATGTAAATGCGCCCGGTTGTGTGCCAATGCCAACATTGTCATACAGGCCGGTTTCAGATTTGTCAAAAACAGCTTCTACCTCTATGCCTGGGGTCATACCCAATGCAGCCTTGCGCTGTGCAATATCCGCGGCCAGCGCACGATATTCCGAAACCAGTGGGGTCAAATCATTTCCGCCTGGTAATTCGATACCGGTTTCACCACCGACGATATTACGGCCCGCACCATAGTCACAACGGAACGTTGCCAGATACGCCTGCATGTCGCGCTCGGCGGCCTCGTCAGCGCGTTGTTCGGCAATACCTGATGCCAGTTGCATGCCACCAATACCGGTGGCTGCCATAGTCAGTCCGCCCAGCAGTTTGTTTGGAACAGATTGTTCACGTGCTTTGGCCTTCTCGTACTGCTGGCGCAGTTGGTTAATGTCTGCCATTTTTATAATAATATTCAAAACATCTGTTGATGATGCATTATCAATATTGGTGATTTCGTTAAGGATAGCCGTTTCGGATGCTGTGATTTCTGCTGCTGTTATTTGTGGCGCGGGATTGGATGTTGGTGTCACAGTTGTTTGTTTCGGTTTTTGTTGTGTGTTTTGTGACGATGTTTCTTTAACGGGTGTTAGGGGTGTTTCGTTATTTTGTGTGGTTTGGGCAACTTGAGACGGTTTTGATGTCGTTTTTGTGGCTGGGGATGTGGCACGTGCAGTCACCAACGCATCATAGAATGTATTGTTCTTTTGACCCAAGTCGTATTTTTTGAGATTATTGTCAGTACTGATGTCTGCCATGCCGCGACTAACAATTCCATACAACGTGTTTCCCAAAAAGTACGGGCCGCCAGAATTTCCGGACTGTGTATTACAGTTTGTTGTAAAAAATCGTTGATTTGTTTGGCATATCTTTGGATCGATATAAGGGTTTTTACACTGTTCCCTATAATAGGTTCCTGTAATTTCACATTTTGTATTTACTTTTAATTGTGTCGGATAGTCGGCCCGACCTGATAGTTTCGGTTCGGCAATGTCAATTTGTTGTGCGACATAGTCATATATCGCATCAAAAGACTTTGGATTTGGGTTGACTGTCATATATTGTTTTAGGATATTTCTTATTTCTGTTATTTCCTGATCACTCAGGCGACGTACGTTTCCCCAGCCCGCGTTATTTATATCTGAATTTTCAGGTGTTGTGGGTGACACTTCAAAAAATTCATCAGAATAACCAGCCGGGTCTTGGATGCGCAATAACGCCCAATCGCCAATATTATTGGCCGTGCCTTGTGATATTATTTCGACGTCATAGCGCTTGTCAGGATTTTTGCAATTTGATACTTGGAATGTTGTTGAATCATATGCTTGAACACAGTGCAATGCTGTTAATATGATATTCGGGGCAACGTATTGCCCAGTGCATTCCGGAATGGGATAATAAGAGTCTTTTCCTGGGGATGGCGGGAAAAAAGCCACGATTTTATTGTATGGCGCATCGCACCAGTTTGATACATATTCACGTTTATCGATGGTGTATGTCGCGGCATGCGCACTGCGTGCGCATAATAATATTATTATGCCGAAAGTAATGTATTTTAGGTGCATTTATATGAATATTATATCATAAATATAATATCGGTATAAGTGATTTTTAATCTGTGGTGTGGTATGTTTGGTTGTCATAGTTTATGTGGATTTGATTCTGGGCGGTACCGGGTACCAGTTTTGCATAACAGATTTTATCGTTATATTTTACAACAATTGATGGCGTTGTATATCGTTCGGTATACAGCGGGACGGTTATCCCGGTACTGGTACGGATTTCATGGATGCCGCTGTCGCATGGTGTTTCCAGTGGCATGGCGGAAAACAGTGCGGATATATATTTCTGGTAATTGTCATCGGAATTCCATGGCGCGTCACCATTTGCCGCATAGCAATACCCCAGACACCCTGTGCGTCCCATATTGCAGGTATTTGCCGGCAATGATGTGGCGTATGTCCAATATGTGGCGGTATTGGTGTTTATACGGCACCAACAGTGTACGGTTTCGCTGGCATCGTGTTTTGTTGTTCGGGTAATTGTTTCCGTGCGCATGCCAACAGTGCCGGTGGCATCGCTGCACATCGCGTTGCCTGTGATTGTTTCACCATCGCAGTCCCATGTCCAGTTTTGTGCCGTACCGGATGATGATACCAGTGTGCAATTTGGGATAGATGGCAAATCGTCTGTCCATGCGGTGCACGGGCATAATAATAACGCCAAAAAATATTGTCGCCATATTCGCATGCCTATAAAATCAATCCCCCCCCGGTGCGTTTCTGTTTGCGGTTAAACAAATACCACTTGGTGCATCAAGTGGTTGGAGGTTCGAAACTATAAACTGCTATAGCTGGCCTATTCAATATATTCAGCCATCCTCCAACCCGGTGGTTGGAGTGTGTTTTATGTCCATCGTGGACAGCAGTTTCAGAGGTTTCGACGCCCCAATATGACAAAACCGTCATATCGCTAAACAGTTTAACGGAAAGTAATTTTTCGGGCAAGTGAAAAAACACCGCCCATATTGTGGGCGGTGTTTAATGTGGCTACATTTCATTGGGTATTTTTAGTCCCATTAAATCAATCGCGTACGCCAGTGTGTTGCGTGCCATTTTTACAATTGCCAATCGGCGTGCGCGGTCAGATGGTGTGACATCGTCACGCAATATCGGGCAATTGTGATAGAACGTGTTTGCCAATTGGCATAAATCGTATGCATAGTTTGCAATCATGTCTGTTGCGCGATTATCAAACGCGGTGTGAACCGTGCGTTCAAAATCCAATATTTCAATCAGCAGATTGCGTTCGTCACCGGATAAATGGTCGGGTGTATCGGTTGTATTTGCAATGTCGCCGGCACGTTTTAATACACTGTTCAGACGGACGGCGGTATACAGGATGTATGGGCCGGTGCGTCCTTCGAAACTGGTGATTTGGTTCGGGTCAAAAACATAGTCAGATTTCACATCGTGCAGCAAATCATTAAACTTTACCGCGGCCAATGCGATTGCGTCAATTGTATCATCATCCAGTGATTTGCCGGCCTCAACAACGCGTGTGCGCACCGCGTCACGTGCCACATCCAAAATATCCAGCAGTTCTGCAACACCGCCATCACGTGTTTTAAATGGCTTGCCGTCGGCGCCGGTTAATGCGCCAAAACCGGTATGGAACAGTTCGGCGTTGGTAATATCGGCCAATTTTGCCGCACGGAATACCTGTTGAAAATGCAGGCTTTGGCGGGAATCTGTAAAGTATCCGATAATATCCGGGTTGTCCGTAATGGTGCGATAATGTATCGCCGACAGGTCGGCCGCCGCGTATGTTTGTGTGTCAGCACTGGTGCGGAATATCAATGGTGGCATTGGTGCGGTGTCATCGTCACGGCGGACATTTACAATCATTGCACCGTCGGATTCTTGTAATAAATGTTTTGATTCCAGAATTTGTTGTGTGGCCGGTACGTATTCTGCAACACCACGTTCGCCCATTGTTGCATCAAATGGCAACAGATTCAGACGCTGTAAAACATTGTCCATCTGGGCCAGTGATATTTTCATAAAATCATCATAGATTTTGCGATATTCTGGGTTGCCGGCCTGTAATTCTGCGGTCACTTCTTTGGCGCGCTGCATCCATGCGTCGTCTTCTTTGGCGCGGGCGGTGGATGCCGGGTAAATCTTGTTTAATTCTGTGGCGGTTTTCGGCATGCCGTATTCCAGAATCCATGCAATAATCAGTCCCATCGGACGCCCCCAGTCGCCGATGTGATTATAACTTTTGGTGCGATGACCTAAACTGCGTGCAATGCGGTTAAATGTATCACCAACAATAGATGTGCGCAAATGGCCGATGTGCAATGCCTTGCCCACGTTATATCCACCATAGTCTAAATCCAACATTTTTGGTGTCTGTGTTTTCGGATTTTGGGCAATTGTGGCATTTTGCCAGATAAAATCATCTTTGATTTTGATGTTAATAAATCCGGGGCCCGCAATTGATGCGTCTGAAACAAAGTCCAGTTCGCGCAATTTTGTCGCGATTTCGCCCGCCAGTTCGCGTGGATTTTTACCTGCGGATTTTGCCATAACCATTGCGGCATTTGTTGCAAAATCGCCAAATTCGCGGTTGCGTGGCACGTCCAGATTAACGGCAAAGCCTAATTTGTTGTTAATAGATTCAGATACGTATTTATATAAATTCATCTTATTTACCTGTGAATAGATTTGATTGTTTAGATTGGCAGTACAACGCGTACGCGCAGACCGCCCAGGTCGCTGTCTTCCAAGAATAATTGGCCGCCGTGATTTTCAATCGCCGTTTGTGCAATTGATAATCCCAAACCTGTGCCACCGGTGGATTCACCGCGTGATTCATCCAGACGTACAAATGGACGCAATGCATCAGCCTTTTTATCGTTTGGAATGCCGGGGCCGTCGTCTTCGATTATAATCTCTACCTGGGTTTCAGAATCATGTTCTGTAATTTTTATTTGACGGTTTGCATAACGGGCAGCATTTTCAATAATGTTGCCAAATGCGCGTGCCAGTGCCATTGGACGGGCATAAAACTGAACCGGCGCGTCTGGGAAATCTGTTTTGATTTTTTTGTCGGGGGCGGCATCGCGTGCAATGCGCAACAACATCGCGGGCAATTCGGTTGCCTGTTCAATTTCAGGGGCTTCGCCACGGGCAAAGGCCAGATATCCATTTACCATTTCTGTCATCCGGTCAATATCGTGTATCAGGTCATCCCCAGATGCAGTGCCGGTTTCAACCGCCAGACGCATACGTGTCAGTGGTGATTTTAAATCATGGCTGACCGCGTTCAGCATATCTGTACGTGTGCGGTTGTATCTGTTCAGGCGTTCCTTCATCGTTATCATGGCGATTGCCGCCTCGCGGATTTCTTTGGAACCGGATGGTTTAAAGCCCGGTGCATCCAGACCACGACCGAATCTGTTCGCAGCGTTTGCAATGCGACGAATACTGCGTGTATGCAGAATTATAAATGGCGTCACTAAAATTGATACGATTAACAGGGAACCAATCAACCATATTATAAATACTTCGGTGCTGGTTGAATAAATGCGATACAGTGATGTGCCAAATGTTGCGATTTGTCCGTCACGTGTTGGTACGTCAATGTATATCAGGCGTTTACCACGGTCAATGTAAATCTGGGCCGGGCGTTTCAGGCGGCTTGATAATTCAGAACGCAGGCGCCCTGCCTCCATCGAGTGATTGTCATTATGACGTGGTCGGTTTAATTTATCATTTATTGTCACATTTATGCCGATGTCGCGGGCCATTGAATACATTGCGTCGGTCTGGTTGGAATCCATAAAATTCATCATGGTTTCAATTTCGCCGGCCAATGTACGCGCCAGTGTCGCATGCACGCGTGACCAGTGGTTGTCAAAAAAAGCGTTTGCAACCAGTGTCAGTGCAATAACCAGCGGAATTAAAATCATTAAAATCGTGCGCCATAGAAAACTGCGTGGTATTAATTTCATGTTTTATTGCCATTTGTGTTGGTTGTGTGCGTTGTGCGTTGGATGATTTTGTATCCGCGACCGCGCACAGTTATTATATCTATATCTGATAATACCCCATTTAATTTATTACGCAAGCGTTTTGCGACCATTGGGGCGGCCTGGGCAATATTGCCAATTGGTGTTGTCAGGTGTCGCAACAGGCGTTTTTCTTCGCCAGATAGCGCTAATATCGTTTGTGTGCCAGATTCTGTTTGTACAAAGAATTCGTCATCTATCAGCATTAAGCCATGTGGCAATGCGTCTGTGGGTAATTGTGTGCCACGATTACGTGTGATGTTGTTTATTCGCAGAATCAATTCGCGTAATTGAAACGGCTTTGCCAGGTAATCGTCCGCCCCACTTGATAGGCCATCAATTGCGTTTTCTGGGCCGCCCATTGCAGTCAGCATTATGACCGGTGTTGTATTGCCATTCGCACGGATTTGTTTTAAAAACGTTAATCCATCCATGCCGACCATCATTCTGTCCAGAATAATTGCATCGATTGTGATGCGGGCCAGAATATCTGTGGCAATATCTGCGGAATTTGCGGTAATGACGTTAAATTTTTCATTGCGCAAACCGCGTGCCAGCGTTTTGCGCAACATATCATCATCGTCAATAATTAAAACAGTTTTATCCATTTATTAGTTTTTTAATGGTTCAACGGCGTATTCGCCCGGCTGGATGGTCAGGGCGGCTGCTTCCATATTATCGTCAGTTGCCGCGCGGAACTTCATATTAGATGTGGCGAATTCCGTTTTGAATAATGCGTATCCTGTGCCACCGCCGGTGGTTGGGCCCTGCATGCCTAATGAATAATAGCCACCCAGAATCCCGTAATCTAAATCAATATAGTCAATACTGACCAACAGTGATACGTTGCTGATGCCGTCACTGGTCATGTTGCATGCAAATTCACGGTTTGACAGTGTCGCCTGGGAATTAATCGGTATCATGATGTCCATGATTGTTGGTTCGCATGTGCGGTCAATGCCATTGACCAGAAATTCATATGTCATGCCAACTGTTGCGCGTGACAGGCCTGTTGATGGTTTGACCTGGGAAATTGTTGCCTTGGGGATTTTCACCATGGCGTTGGCGATGCCACTGCGTACAGGGAACGATATGCCAGATTGCAGGCAGTCACGGGAAAAAGGATCCGCTTCGCATATATAAACGCGCGAGTGCTGGTTCATCATGAACATGTTGGTCAGACTGTTGAATAAAAATGTGCGTGTTATTTTTTCGTTCAGGCGCGTACAGCCGAAATTTCGGCATATAATCATCGGGCGGTCCGCAAACATTACGCCGGGATGGATGCGTGATTCCTGTTCGCGCGCCTGGATGATGTTTTCGTCATAGTCCAGACTGTCTGCGCGTTCCATGAATTCTGTTTCTGGGATAAAGTTCGGGTCGTCTGGATATGCATAGTATGACTGAACCGGGGTTTCGGTATAAATTGTCTGGAAGTTATCAATCATGACATCTTCGGTCACGGCCGCCATAGCGGTGCCAGCGCACAATGCAGTAATTGCGGTCAATAAAGCAAATCTAGACATAATTTTAAGGCCCTTCTTTTCTCTTAGGTTAAATCTTAGAACATTATGACGCGCCGTGTCAAAGCAAAAATATTTTTATTGAAAACGACAATCAGTTTGTTCTATAAGTAATAACAAACTGATATTAATTAATATAAGGAAAGGCGTAAAAATGGTTGATATTATGATTTCTGGCGAGGCCGGAAAACTGCACGCGGTGTACCACAAATCGGCAATCCCCGGTGCGCCATTGGCCGTAGTGTTGTCGGGTAATCCACGTCAAAAATACCACATGAATGACCGTGTGTCTTATGCGATGTTTCGCGCATTTATGGATGTTGGATTTTCTGTTATACGTTTTAATTATCGTGGCGTCGGTAATTCCGAAGGCGCATTTGGTACGACTACTGAAAACTTGCAGGATATTGTCAGTATCATGAATTGGATTCAAGACCATAACGAAGATAGTGATAAAATTTGGCTGTCTGGTCATCAGTTGGGTGCATGGTATGTATTACAGGCAATGATGTATCGGTCCGAGGTATCTGGTTTTGTCATGGTATCACCAGATCCGTCGTTATCTGATTTTTCGTTTGTGTCTGCACGACCAAATCGTGGACTGTTATTACAAGGCGCCGTTGAATCAGACGAGGCGAAATCTTTTGCCACACACATGACCCAGGTGCTGAAAAAGCAGGCAAGAATAGATTTGGAGACAATTCGTGTTAAAAATGCGGATGCAATGTACAGCACACCGGCGGATTTGCGCCAGATGTATAATGATTTCAAGGCCTATGTTGGTCGTGAAAATGCCGAAGACAAGTTGTTGTAAGTTTTCAGAGTTCAGAGTGCAGAGTTCATGTGGAGTGAGTGATGAAGATTACAGCAAAGGAAAAAAGCAAAGAGTTTGCATTGCGTATTATAAAGCTCTATAAATATCTGACGAACGAACAAAAGGAATTTGTGTTAGCAAAGCAGGTTTTGAGAAGTGGAACCAGCATAGGTGCAAATTTGGCGGAATCTTTTTGTGCTATTAGTCCCAAAGATTTTCTGGCAAAAGTGTATATTGCGTTGAAAGAGGCAGAGGAAACATTATATTGGTTGGATCTGTTAAGAGATTCAGGATATATAACAGCCAAGATGTACGATAGTTTGGCAAAAGATTGTAAAGATATATTAAAAATGTTAAACAAAACGACATTAACAATGTCGCAGAAGTTAAATATCTGAACTCTGAAAACTGAACACCGAATAAAAATAGGAACTATTTTTATGAGACAAGAAAAACGATTTTTAGACCCAAACATCCCAGATGAAATGGCGGCGTCTATTCGTCCCAAGGCATTATCTGATTTTATTGGGCATGACGCGTTAAAGCAGAATTTATCTGTCTTTGTATCTGGGGCTAAATCCCGTGGCGAGGCGATGGATCACGTCCTGTTATATGGGCCCCCGGGGTTGGGCAAGACAACATTGGCGCATATTGTGGCAAATGAACTGGGGACGAATTTCCGTGCAACGGCGGCACCTATGCTGACCAAGCAAGGTGACTTGGCGGCGATTTTGACGGCGCTGGAACCGATGGATGTTTTGTTTATTGATGAGATTCATCGTCTGCCGACTGCGATTGAAGAAGTCTTGTATTCTGCAATGGAAGATTTCAAGTTAGATATCATGTTGGGTGAAGGACCAGCGGCCAAAAGTGTGCGTATTGATTTGCCGCCATTTACATTGGTTGGGGCAACTACGCGTACTGGGTTGTTGTCCAATCCGTTGCGTGACCGATTTGGAATTGATTTGCGTCTGTCGTTCTATTCGCCAGATGATTTGGCAAAAATTATATCGCGCAGTGCAAATATATTAGGTACACCGATTGATTCTGATGGCGCAAAAATGTTGGCACGTTCGTCACGTGGTACGCCGCGTATTGCAAATCGCTTGTTGAAACGTGCGCGTGATTTTGCCGCGGCATTAAATCAGACGGATATCACAGCAGATACTGTAAAAACCACCTTGTTCCAGTTGCATGTTGATACGTGTGGATTGGATGAAATTGACCGCGAGTATATGTCAACGATTATAAAACATTATGCGGGGGGGCCGGTTGGAATTGAAAATCTGGCGGCGGCATTATCGGAACCGTCTGATACGATTGAGGATGTTATAGAGCCATATTTGATGCAATTGGGATTTATCCAGCGCACACCCCGTGGTCGTATTGTCACGGATGCAGGCTATGCGCATTTGGGGTTGGAAAAATAGACTATGAAATCGTATACATTTCCGTTTGCAATTGCGTATGCCGACACAGATGCCGAAGGGATTGTCTATCATGGGCGTTATATTGAAATTGCGGAACGCGCACGTATGCATATGTTGCGTGGGATTGTTGTGCCAAATGGTGATATTGGCTGGGTTATTCGGGAATTAAATGTTAAATATATCTTGCCTTTGCGGTTGGCGGATGAATTCGTGGTTGAATCCCGGATTATAAAGTTTGGCGCGGCATCTATGCAAATTGAACAAAAATTTGTAAAAGATGATGAAATTTATGCTATAATAAATGTAAATGTGGTGTACATCGGTGCAAATATGCGTCCCGCGCGTATTCCAATTCAGATTATAGAAAGCTTTAAAGGGTGTGAAAATGACAAATAACTTTTCTTTATTAAATTTGTTCACAGGCGACATTATGACATTGTTTGTGTCGTTGGTTTTGGTTGCAGCCAGTGTAATATCTTGGGCGATTATTATTGAGAAAATTCGTATGTGGCGCGCCCAAAAAAGAAATCCTATTAAAATCAAACCGACAGATAATTTGGCTGTTGTTGTCGATAGATTAATGCGGCCATTTGATAAAAACTTGTGGTTCTTGTCAATGGTGGCGTATGTTGCACCGTTTATTGGGCTGTTTGGTACAATTTGGGGTGTTATGGATTCTTTTGCGGCAATCGGTGTTAATCAGTCTGTTAGTATTGGTGTAATCGCACCTGGATTGGCAACTGCGCTGGGGACAACGGCATTGGGATTAATCGCTGCGGTGCCGGCGGCAATTGCGTACCAATACTTTGCACGCAAATCAGATGATTTGTATGATAAAATGGATGACGCAGTCAAAGATTTTCAATCAAAGAAATAATTTGGGGGATTTGCGCTATGGCACGCAGAAAACGGATGTCGGATGCCAGTATTTCACTGACCCCGATGATTGATGTGATGACAGTATTGTTGGCGGTGTTTATGGTGACAACACCAATGATGACAACAGGGATAAACTTGGATTTGCCAAATGGCGGGCATTCTGCATTGACTGGCAATGATCATGCGATTCAGGTTGGTGTTGATGCACATGGACGGTATTACCTGGGTGAAGTGCAACTGTCCCGGGACGAGGTTATTAAGCGTGCCGTCGCAATGCGTGGTGAAAATCCGAACTTGATAATAATGATCAGTGGGGATAAACACGCAGATTATGGTGCAGTTATGTCCGTTATGGGCGGATTAAAGGATGCAGGTTTCCAGCGTGTCGGTTTGCGTACACAATTAGACAGATAGGATTGTGGTTTATATGTTTGGGGCAAAACAATTTTCATCAGAAAACCTGTTAATGTCTGTGTGTGGGCATTTAATTTTGGTCGCGATTATGGTTACTTCGTTTGCGATTGTTGTAAATCGTGCACAAAATATTGCCGCCGACCATGTACAAATTATGGAAATTGATTTAAACGCGGTAAAGGTTTCTGGTGACGAAACAAAATTGTATAATACTAATGCACCGGCGCCGATTGCAGATGTTCCAGAACCTGCACCAGAGCCGGCCCCTGCCCCAGCCAAGTCTGATTCAGAACCAGTTGACGAAGTGCCACTGGATACGCCCAGTTTGATTGAGGAGAAAGAGCCTGTGCCTGTACAGGAAACGCCAAAAGAAGAACCGAAAAAGCAAGATGAAAAACCGGCCGCTGTTCCGACAGATACGCCAAATGCACCAAAGAAGAAGACTGTTGTACGTGTCAATCGCGAGGTTGTATCACTGGACCGCACATTGACGATATCTGTTGTTGATGCATTGCGTGTTGCGATGACACGTTGTTGGACAATTGATACTACGCGCCCAGATATTGCGGATATGCGTGCCGTTGCGCATTTAACCATGCGGCAAAATGGAACTGTGCGTGATGTTTGGTTTGAAAGTGCAGCGCGTGCAGAATCAGATCCGGCATTTGCGTATGTATTAGAAACAATCCGCAGTGCGATTAATGTATGTCAGCCGTTCAAGATGTTGCCGGCAAATGAATTTTCAAAATGGGAAAAAATCCAATTGACTTTCTATCCGACCAGTGGTCGTGTTATGTAAAGTTTTCCCCGTCAACAGACGGGGTTCTTTTTCGCTTGCACCATGTGCTATGTTTTTTCTACAATGCTATTATTAAGGAAGGGCTAAATGGAGAAAAAGCGCCAAATCTTGGGCTTTTTATCGTTTTGTGTATTTTGCATATTTGCACTGACAGGTAATGTTGGTGCTGTTACTTGTGAGCCGTCGACGTATTTAGATGGTGATGTTTGTGCGGCATGCCCGGATGATTATCCAGAATCTGAATCAGGCGCAACATCAATAAACCAGTGTTATGTTCATTATGAGGGAAAATGCGAGCCTGGAACATGTCCGGAAAATTCACGTAGTTGTTCTTGGAATACCAAGGAAAATGTTATTGTTGATGATTATTATGGAATGCCGACTAATAAAACTTGTCCAATGACTACGTTGCGCTGTAATAAGAATTATTATCGAGAATCTGATAACAGTGCGTGCAAATTATGTGTTGATATACCTGGAACTGATGGTATTTATAATGCGTCAACTGGCAGTGGGCTGATTGAGCAATGTTATAAAGTGTGTACTCCAATGTGTGTGCGCGATGAATGTCCTGTGCATGCGGAATGTATGTACGAAGATAAGCCAGCTGGTGGTGGTGGAATATTTTATCCGGAACCCGTGACGACTGAAAACTGTAAACCAATTGTTGCCGTTAGTTGCCAAATGCAAGTTATGTGTGTCGATACTGGGTATACAACATTTGACCCGGATGCCATGACATGTAATGCAAATACGTTGACTATCAATTATGATTTAAACGGGGCGACTGATGATATGGAACCAACGTCTTGTCTTTATGATGGGGCCTGTAATGCCGCCGCCGCCCCAGTGCGTGAAAACTGGGATTTTATAGGATGGAACACATCCGCAGACGGATCGGGTGTACAATATGCAGCCGGTGCAGATATTCAAAATATTATATCTATTGGTGAAATAACATTGTATGCACAATGGAACCAGTTAAGCATGCCGTGCCAGGCCGGTAAATATTATACAGGAACCGAGCATATTGATTGTCCAATTGGCAGTTTTTGCCCGGGTGTTGGCGATGCACCGGCTGGTGAATCTGGGTGTGCGGTTGCGTGTCCAGATGGTGGAACCAGTGATGTTGGGGCAACTGCACAATCACAGTGTTATGCGGCGTGTGCGGTGCCGGTTGTAATAAAAAATGGGACATTGGCAAATATTAATGAACGTGAATATTATAATGAGGTGGATAATTTATATCCGACGTGTATGTATCATGCAACATGTGATGCTGGATATTATTCGCCGAATAATGATTCTGTGATGCCAAAATGTGTGTGGGAAAATCCGGCAAATTGCCCCGCTGGTTTTTATTGCCCGTATGGGGCGGATGAGCCTTTGGCATGTCCACAAATCAGTGCAGATGAATCTGCACCACGTGGTACCAGTGAAATCGGTGCACGTGATGCTACGGATTGCTATTATATATTTGCGCCATGGGCTGCATTTGCAAATGGTAATGCGTCTGCCAAATGTAAATATACAGGTGATGTGTCGCGGTATTCTGACTGCAATTTAAATCAGGCATTTTCTTGTAATCCTGGATATTATCATTTGACGGCGCAAACTGTTGGATGTTCTGGTGTCCAACAAGGTTATTATAGTGATGGTACAAATACGCAATGTTTAGCAGATAATTATTTATCAGCCGAGTGTGTTGAATCATTGTCACAAAAGGCATGCCCGGACAAAGATACAGATTCAACTGTTGCGTCTGCGGAATATGCCTCGTCTATTACACAATGTAACAAGAAATGTGTTCGTACAGATGCACATGGTACAGTGTCGGTTGCGCGTGAACGCGTGTATGCAAATTCTGATGGTGTATATGATGCATGCCAATTTACTGTTAATTGCGATACAGGGTATAGTCCTGCAGATAATGGTACGGAAAATGCCCGCTGTATTGCGCGTCAATATGTTGTCACTTTGGATAAAAATGGTGGGCGCGGTGATGTAATTGATAATATTAGTTGTACTTTTGACAGTGGCACGTGTACATTGCCGACCGTTGCAGAATTGGTACGCGATGGATATTCTGTTGTGCCAAAATGGTGTACAGAATCAAATGGTGGTGGCGTATGTTATGATGCGGGTGCAATCATTGCATCAAATATTTCATCAAACGGTATGGATATTACACTGTATGCAGTGTGGACGCCAAATATATATAAAATTGCATTAAACGGTAATGGTGCCGGAATTGCGGTGGCGCCTGATGTGGTGTATCTGAAATATGCAACCGGATGGTTTGCAGATTCTGATGCGAAAAATCCGATAGCAGAATTAGTCACATTGCCAGGCAAAGATGGATATAATTTTTCTGGATTCTTTGACCAGCAAGATGGTGGCGTACGTATAATCAGCGAATCCGGAGAATTTTTGAAATCTGATAATGCGTTGACGTTTGCAACAGATGATGTGACGATTTATGCACGCTGGGCGGCAGGTTTGACGACATGTGTCGCAGGATCATACTATGTTGGAACCGGGGCCAGTTGTGCCACGTGTGATGCAAATCATTATTGCTTAGGCGGCAGTTTCGCAACCGATGGTGGTGTGGCGGGCATGGATTTATGTCCAGGTGGTGGGTTAAGTGCTGGCGGCGCAGATAATGTGAGTGCCTGTTATAAAGTTGGTATAGATTATTCTGCGCAACATGGTGTGGGGACTCAAACATGTCATTATGATGATACTGCGCAGACTTATTCAGTGCAGTGCCGTGATTTTATTATAGGCAGTTGTAATGCAGGATATTGGTTGGATGTGACCAAAACACAGGTTGATTGCAGTCCGGTTGGTGATGGGTTTTATAGTTCTGGTACGTCTGTGATACGTACTGCGTGTCCAGATGAGGATGGAATTACAGGTCATACAGGTATTGATACAGCTGTGTCGCAAAACCAGTGTTGGTTGGAAAATCGTGTTTATAATTTGGATAACGGCGGTGCATTGTATGGTACAGGCGTACAGACATGTTATTATAATACAGGGGCGTCAAAGTATAATGACAGATGTATTCGCGACAGTATAAAAATTACATCATGTAATGCGGGATATTGGTTTGATGTGGCACAAAATAAATATGATTGTGTGCCGGTTGGCGCGGATTACTACAGCACATCTGATGATATTGCACGGCATGCGTGCCCTGCCCCGCGCAGTCCGGAATCTGGTACCCCAAATACGCGTGGCAATACAACAACGGAAAGTGTTGCGGGATGTTTCTTGACCCGCGAATTAACAACGGCACTGCATGGGCATGGTCAATGGGGATGTTTTTATAATAACGATGCGTCAGTTATGGATTATACAAATTGTTCAAATCCTGAAATGTATCAATGTGATGCAGGATACTGGTATAATGTATCGGTTCTGGCAAATGATTGTGTTGCTGTGGGACGTGGTAAATACAGTCCGGATGCGGATATTAATATTTATTCATGCCCATTGGATGGATATACATTGGGTGATACATCTGAATCACGGTCACAGTGTCTGCAAGATAATGTCACATGCAGTGTGACAAACGGGGCCGGTATTCAGACATGTGCGTATGGGACGGATGCGTATGATAACTGTGCCTGTGACAATGGTTGCAGTGTGTGCAGTGTGACATCATGTGATGCGGGTACATCACTGGTTGACAACAGTTGTATTATATGCCCAGCGGATAATGTATGTCGTGATGGTACGCAACAAACATGTGCGGTACTTACAAATAATAAATATAATTTATCAGATGCGGGGACAACTGATGTGTCTGGATGCTGGCGTGTGTGCCCAATGGCGGACAATGCGGTTGAAATGACGGGGCGTGAATATGCGGGCGGTGAAAATACGTGTGTGGTGTCAAAATGTGCGTCTGGTTATAACTTGGTTGATGGCGTGTGTATACCGTGCCCTGCGGGCAGTTATTGTGATGCAAATGGTGTTATAAATTCATGTGCCGCATTGGGAAATGGGGCTTGGAATATGTCAAAGCCTGGTTCAACCAAACCGACGGATTGTTATACAGAGTGCAAGGAACACACGGTTGAAAATGGTGTTGCAATACCTGTTAATGATTGGGCGTATTACGATAGTGTATGCGAATATCGTGGCAAATCAGATTTGGGTAATGATTGTGATATTGTCGATAATGTGTGTATTGAAACATCATGTCGTAATATCTATGAAATGATAAACGGTCGCTGTCGGCCATGTAATCGTGAACATGCGTTGGCGTATGCGGCGGATGGAAACTGTGTTATAACATCGTGTGATACGGGGTGGCATGTTGACGCAAACATGTGTGTTTCCAATACCCGTGATTGTGTTGTTATGCCAGCGCATGCGACAGACGCAACCCAGACATGGGATGTTAAGTTAAACAGTTTTGGTGTCTGTGTAATAAGCGGGTGTGATGACGGATATCATATTGAATCAAATGCGTGTGTTCCGGATGTGGCTGTGTGTGATATTGAAAATGGTGTTGGCCAGAAAGAGTGGAATTATATGACACGTTCATGGGGCAACTGTATTGCAACATCGTGTGATGCAGGATACACAAATGATCCATCTATGACGAACGAACGCTGGAAGCAATGCGGTGTATGCAAGAACAAATTCAGCGTGCTGGGGGAACAGGCGGTTGCGGTCAGTTCGTGGATACGCGAATGTGAAATTGCCGCATGCATGTATCAGGGGCAATTATATAATCTGGAAAATAACGAGTGTGTGCCGATTTGTGATATCAATGGATATTCGGATGAAACCGGTACCATGAAATGGAATCCAAAAACCGAAAGGTGTGAACGTACCTGTAAAGACGGTTATGTGATGTGGTGATAATGTTAATTACCTGCGGCGAGAGAGGATGAACCCAAAGGTGAAATGAAATGCAGTATTATTCTGAGAATTGGTCTGATGCAACGGATAAGTTCTTTCATTCGGCAAAAAATGTTGGTGATTTGCGATGGTGTGTCGCAGGCGGGACATTGTTTGACATTCCGTATGTATCAATTGGAAATGGCCCGAACAAGGTTGTTATAAATTCTGGGATTCATGGTCTGGAAGGATATTTTGGCAGTGCCGCCCAGTTGTTGTTCTTGGATAAATTTGTCCGGTGTTTAAGTCCGCGTGCATTGCAAAATTATACGATTGTATTAATTCATGTTATCAATGGTTGGGGAATGCAAAATCGTATGCGCGAAGTGCGCGATTCTAAAACCGGTGGATTGGTGGATTTGAACCGTAATTTCGGGATTGATTTTTCGCATCCGGATAAATTGCCGCAAAATCCATTGTATGAAATATCGCATGATTTGTTATTGTCGCGGCCGGACGCCGTGCACAAGCGTGATGCGATTGCGCGGTTCTGTAATGCACATACACATGACGGTGCCTGGGATGCCATTTGTCACGGGCAATATAGTCATCCGTATGGGCTGTTTTATGGTGGCGCGGCGCCGGTTTTAGAAAATCGGATGACAATGCATATCTATGACCAGATTATGAATCTGGGGGCACAGTCGCTGATGTCTGTTGGGTTGCATACGGGCCTGGGGCGGTTTAACCAGTCGCGTGGATATGTTTCGTCACAATTATTGGTGTCGCATCCGTCGTTGCATAAAAATACCCAGGCATTTTATAATATTTTTAAATCAACCCCGGTTGTCGCAGATGAACGTGCGGCAAATGGGCCGGTGCTGTTGGGGGATTTGGTGGACTGTCTGGAACAACGCTATGGGGCGCGTGATATACCAGTTTTGACAGCGGATTTGGAAATCGGTACAGGTCAGTTTCCAAAAATGTCCCCAATATACAAGCGTATGGATATGGGTGATGCACGATATGATTTGTTGCATGGCGGTCGCATAAATGCGCAAACCCGTCGTAATCTGACGGAAAGTTGGTACCCTTCATCCAATGTGTGGCGTGATGCCGCAATGGCGCGGGCGGGTACGCTGTTTTCAGAACTGGTTGCGCATTTAAATGCATATACGAAATAAAAAAACGCCCCGGATGGGGCGTTTTCAGATGAACGATAAGCCGGATTCTGTTCTGCCAAGGCCCAGTCTTTTACAACCAAACCAAGGTAGCGAGCATAATTAATCTGCATAATGTGTTGCCACAAAATGTCAAGCCTTCTACCCGCCCCCAACCCTGGGACTCGTTAACGGGGGCCTATTTGAAGTTGCTGCACATAGAGATTGCCCGTTTCACCCGAATTTAATCGATTCGTCACTGTTGCTCTAATCGTCAGATTGCTCTGCCTGGTCGTTAGCCAGTATGTTGTCCCACGCAGTCCGGACTTTCCTCTCACCCCAAGGGTTAACTTGTGGTCAGCTATGCTCTGCCCATCTGTATTGATGATTTTATCATGGATTTTTATAAATTCAAATATTTATTGGGATGTTGGTGGTTGGGTGTTATTTACCTTCGCCTTGGTGACGGGCGGCGGCCAATGCCTGACGCAGGGATGTGGCCGCAATTTGGCGTATTTTTTGTGAAAATGTGCGCATGTTCATTGTGTCGGCAACACTGTCACCAAATATTTGGGCAATGTATTCAATCTGGGTGGGTGCGATGGTATAAACCTCGCTAGTGATGTTTGATGTATCAAGTTTATGTACTGGTTCGCGCATATCAGAAATCCCCCCGTGTTTTACACCCGCATTATACACGATTTTCGTATTAAAACAAAATTATTTTTTGTCTGGTGTCTTGTTTGTTGACGCAATCGCATTATATCATAATGTGACTTGACCAAATGGCGCAAAATTGCTATAAGTCTTGGGATAATAAAGGTAAAGGAAATGTTAAAAAACGTAATTGGAAAAATTTTAGGGTCTGCAAATGACCGATTGGTTAAATCTTATGACAAGACGGTGTCGCTGATTAATGATTTGGAACCAAAATATCATGCAATGAGCGATGATGAATTGCGTGCGCAAACGGTTGCATTGCGTCAGCGTCTGGCAAATGGTGAAAAAGAAAAGCATGTTTTGCCTGATGCGTTTGCCCTGGTACGCGAGGCATCAATTCGTACAATCGGATTGCGCCACTTTAATGTGCAAATGATTGGCGGTATGGTGTTGACTGGTGGCCAAATTGCAGAGATGAAAACAGGTGAAGGTAAAACACTGGTTGCGACATTGGCGTTATTCTTAAAGGCGTTGCATGGCAAGGGTGCACATCTGATTACGGTTAATGATTATTTGGCGTCGCGTGATGCGCAATGGATGGGCCAGGTTTATCGTTTCTTGGGACTTTCAATCGGTATTATTCAGCATGATATGACCGATGATGAACGCAGGGCTGCCTATGCATGTGATATTACATACGTGACGAATTCCGAACTGGGCTTTGATTATCTGCGCGATAATATGAAGTTTTCTAAGAGTCAACAGGTGTTGCGTCCGTTGTTCTTTGCGATTGTTGACGAAGTGGACAGTATCTTGATTGATGAGGCACGCACCCCATTGATTATTTCAGGGCCCGCGGAAGATACCAGTGAACTGTACGCACGTGTCGACGCAGTTGTTGCGCAATTTGGCCCGGATGATTTCAAAAAAGACGAAAAAGACCGCCACGTCACGTTGACTGAATCCGGGGTTGATACTGCAACACGTTTGTTAAAAGATGCGGGTTTATTGGTTGGCGATAATTTGTATGCGTCTGAAAATGCGGCGTTGGTTATGCATATTCAGCAATCGTTGTTGGCACATCACTTGTATACGAAAAATGTGAACTATGTTGTGCGCGATGGTGAAATCTTAATCGTTGATGAATTTACAGGTCGTGTTATGACCGGGCGTCGCTTTGGCAAAGGCCTGCACCAGGCAATAGAGGCCAAAGAACATGTGACCGTTCAACCGGAAAATCAGACGGTATCCAGCATTTCATATCAGAATCTGTTCCGTTTATATCCGGTATTGGCTGGTATGACCGGTACCGCTATGACCGAGGCTGCCGAATTCGAAGAAATCTATAAATTGCGTGTGGTTTCAATTCCGACAAATCGTCCGGTTGCACGTATTGATCATCATGATGAAATATATCGCAACAAGGATGAAAAGTATGATGCGATTATAAAGCAAATAGAAGACTGTATGTCGCGCAAACAGCCGGTTTTGGTTGGTACAGTGTCAATTGAAAAATCCGAAGAATTGGCGGCAATTGTTCAAAAGAAATTGGGTATTAAGCCGGCGGTATTAAATGCCAAACAGCACGAGCACGAGGCAAAAATCGTATCCCAGGCGGGTGCGCCGGGTGCCGTAACGATTGCGACAAATATGGCGGGGCGTGGTACCGATATTAAACTGGGTGGTAATGCCGAAGATTTAATTGCGGCCATGGATAAAGATGCGCCGGATTATGAAGAAAAGAAAAAAGAAATCTATGCCACAGTAGAGGCAAACAAAAAACTGGTTTTGGATGCAGGTGGATTATATGTAATTGGTACAGAACGCCATGAATCACGTCGTATTGATAACCAGTTGCGTGGTCGTTCGGGACGTCAGGGTGATCCGGGTGATTCTAAATTCTTTTTGGCATTGGATGACGATTTGATGCGTATATTTGGCGCCGCGCGTTTGAATGGTATGTTGACCACGTTGGGCCTGAAAACAGGCGAGGCAATTACTCACCCGTGGATAACCAAGGCCTTGGAAAAAGCACAGAAACGTGTCGAAGCGCGGTATTTTGAATCGCGTAAAGAATTGCTGAAATACGATGACGTTATGAATGAACAGCGTGGCGTTATCTATAAACAACGTGATGATTTGATGACGTCTGATGATTTGGCACCGTTGGCACGTGAAATGATTGGTGATGTTGTCGAATTGATATGCGAGGCGAATATTCCAGAAAAATCTAACCCGATGGATTGGAATACAACGGGCATTCACGATGCGATGATGCGTGCGTTTGCGTTGGATATCACCGATATTGAAAAATGGAAAACAGATGAAGGTGTTACAGAACGCAAGGCATACGAATCATTGCTGAATCTGGCTAATCGTCGTTATGACCATCAGGCACAGAAATATGGTTCTGAATTAATGCAAATGGCATCACGTCAGATGATGTTGGGGGCATTGGATTCGGTGTGGAAACGTCACCTGCAACAGATGGATTATTTGCAGATGTCAATCGGTCTGCGTGGGTATGCACAGAAAAATCCGCTGTATGAATACAAGCGCGAAGCGTTGGAATTGTTTAAAAATACTGTTAATAACTTTAAGGTTATGTCGGTCTCATATCTGTCGCGTATGGAATTAACGCGCGAGGATGTAAACGCCACAGAACGTCAACGTGCGGAACATGATGCGAACCTGAATCAGGCGGCCGGTATGGAATCGCGCCGTAATGCGCCATGCCCGTGTGGTTCGGGATTAAAGTACAAGCATTGCTGTGGCAAGTTGAGTTAAAAAATCCCCCGGTTGGGGGATTTTTTACAGAGAACAGTGAGTAGTGAATAGTGTGTAAAGAATGGTGATAAACTTAAAATATACGTCACCCCGGTGCAGACCGGGGACCAGTGTGTTCTACAAATATCCTAGTACAGAACATTATAGAACCCAATGGATGCCGTCCTGCGACGGCATGACGACACAAGATAGTTGTACGCTTTTTTGATGAAAACTGTTTATCTTTGGCGCATACGGCGTGTCGCGGATATGTTTATTAAATTTGTACCTGTGCGTTTGTGTTGTACCAATATTGTATCGCCAAAAAATGTTGTTTCAGATTCTGGGGCGGCGGTTGTTTCCGTATATTGTTCGGCGGGTTCGCCATTTTTGATAAATTCCATATTTATGTAATCGCGTTCTGGTATGTATCGTACATGTGCCACGCGTAATGTATCGGTTGATATAATTTGTTTATCGTTTGTTGTGCCGTCACGTGATGATGCGCACGACATTGCGCCAACCAGTATTATTCCAAATGCACCAGACAGTTTGATAATATTTCGATATTTCATCTGTAATCCTTTGTATTATTATATCGAATTACATATTTTGTGTCAAAAGCATTTCTTTATTCCCTTGTTTTTAAGGGCGCCCTATTCTATAATTTATGTTGAATCCAAAGGGATTTGGGTTCGGGACTTCAAAATCCCATAATTCAACGATGCGGTGTTTCGCATTGATATCCAAAACACACACCGGCGCGGACGGCTGTCTGAACGGGTGATTGTTTTATCCCGGCCATTTTGGTCGGGAAGCTGTGGTTATAAGGTTTATCCGAAATTCCACGGGATCATTTTGAATTATGATTTTTGAACTTCCCGACCACCAATGATTTTGGTGGTTTTTGTTTAACCAAAAAACAATAGGGAGTATCGAAAATGAAAACATGTTTAATTATTATACCAACCGCGTTATTGGCATTGTCACCAGCGTATGCAGCGTCGCTTGGGCCTGGTACAAGTACGTTGTCATGCCTGTGCAGTGATGGTTCGGTTGTTGCAACCGGCAAGAGATGTCCAGATGGCATGATATGCGGTGGTGCGTCTTTGGAGAAAGATTGTCCAGTTGGATATTATGGTACAACCACTGATGGTCTTACGGGATGTAATCGGTGTCCCGAATGGACGGGTATCTATACTGATGCGGCGCATACTTTGACGGCGGCCGCCACATCTGGTAACGGAAGGTTAGTTATTACTGGGTGTTATATTCCTGCTGGCACGTACTATGATGCCACGGGTACATTTACATTGACCAGTAATTGCACGTACAGCAATTAACGTGGATGGCGTGTCAATCAAAAAATCGTATTTTTGTTAAATATATGGTTGCGACCCATGGGGCAATTTTGCTATTTTGCGAACATGAAAAGTCAATTTATTCATCTTCGCACACATTCGCGCCTGTCTATGGGGGTCAGTACTATCAAGGTTAAGGGGATCCCGGCATTATGTGCCCAAAATAATATGTTTGCATGTGCACTGACGGATAATAATTTGATGTCGGGGTGTGCCGAATTTTCGGATGTTATGCCAAAAAATAAGATTCAGCCGATTATTGGTATTGAAATCACACTGAATCAGCATAATGCCGACCCGAAAATTCTGCGCAGCAATGCGTTGTCGCATATTATATTATTGGCGCAAAATCATGATGGGTATCTGAATCTGTGTGAACTCAGTCGTATTATGTATATGCGTACGGATAATCATCATTTGGGGCCATATATAACGATTGATGAATTGGCATCGCACAGTGGTGGGTTGATTTGTCTGTCTGGGGCGCATACGGGGCCGATTGGTATGGCATTAATCAATGGCCAAGAAGCGCAGGCACAGATTTATGCCAAACAATTTCTGGACATATTTGGCAATCGATTCTATATGGAAATCCAGCGGCATGGTCTGGCCGATGAAATCAAAACAGAACCTGGATTTTTAAAGATTGCGCGTGAATTAAATATTCCAATTGTTGCAACAAATGATGTTATGTTTGGTGCGCAAAGTGAGTACGAAGCTGCGGACGCGTTAAGTTGCGTATTGGGCCAGACCAAGGTTATTGACCCAGAACGGCCCCGCAAATCATCCGAGCAATATTTTAAAAGCCCGGCGGAAATGGCGGAAATATTCAGCGACCTGCCCGAGGCGATAGAAAATACCGTTCGTATTGCGCAACGATGCGCGTTCTATGTAAATGTTCATGAAAAGCCACTGTTGCCGCGTTTCGGTGATGACTTAGAGGCCGAGTGTCAAATGTTGCGCGACGATACGGTGAATGGTCTGGCGGCGCGTTTGCGTGAACATAATATTACCGACACCGCCCCGTATTATGAACAGGCAGAATTTGAACTGGGCGTTATTATCGGAATGGGATTCCCGGGGTATTTCCTGATTGTTGCGGACTATATCAATTGGTGCCGAAATAACGACGTTTTAACGGGGCCTGGTCGTGGGTCGGGTGCGGGGTCTATTGTGGCGTGGGCGTTGGGTATTACGCATGTTGACCCGTTAAAGTATGGGTTGTTGTTTGAACGTTTCTTGAATCCAGACCGTATTTCAATGCCCGATTTTGACGTTGACTTTGAACCAACAGGAATTGAACGCGTGTTGGCGTATATATGTGATAAATATGGGCATGATTCTGTATGTCGTATCATCACGTTTGGCAGTTTACAGGCACGTGGTGCAATTCGTGATATTGGTCGTGTGTTTGGTATGCCCTATTCTAAGTCTGACAGATTTTCTAAATTAATTCCCCAGGATGCCAAGACATTAAAAGATGCGGTGGATACATCCGCAGAAATACGCGATATATTACAGACTGATGACGATATGAACAAGGTTGTGACGATTGCCGAAGAATTAGAAGGCTCGTTGCGCAACCTGGGCCAGCATGCGTGTGGTGTTGTTATTGGTGACCGGCCTACGACCAAAATTGCGCCTGTTTATCGCGACCCCGCGAACCCGTTGCCGTCGTGTCAGTTTGACGGCCATTATTTGGAATCGGCGGGATTGATTAAGTTTGACTTTCTGGGGCTGGAAACGCTGGTTGTGTTAAAGTATGCAGTGCGTTTAATTCAGCAGACGCGCGGGATAAATATCGACCTTGATAAAATTCCGGTTGATGATGCCAAAACAATGGAGTTGTGGCAACGGGGGCTGACCGAAGGTATATTCCAATTTGATGCGACGTTTGTTCAGCAGACCTTGCGCAAGATGCATCCGACCAGTTTCTTGGAAATATCTGCATTAAATGCGTTGAACCGACCGGGCCCAATTGCGTTTATTCCGCAATTTATTGCCCGTATGCATGGCGAAGAAAAAATTGAATATGTGCATCCGCGTGCCGAACCGATATTAAAAGAAACGTATGGAATTATTGTTTACCAAGAACAGGTTATGCAATTGACGCGTGTGCTGGCTGGATTTACACGCGGTCAGTCTGATACCGTGCGCAAGGCTATGGGTAAAAAACTGATTGAAAAATTGAATGAACTGGAAGGCTTGTTCTTTGAAGGCTGTGAAAAAGAAGGAACACTGGACCGCGCAACTGCCAAAGACCTGTGGGAAAAGTTCAAAGAATTTGCCAAGTACGCGTTTAATAAATCGCACGCGATTGCGTATTCCATTGTTGCAAACCAGTGCGCGTATCTAAAGGCAAACTATACGCCCGAATTTTTGGCGGCGTCGATGTCCAGTAATCTGAACGATACCGATCAATTGGCAATATTTGTTGATGATGCCAAGACAAACTTTAATATTCCGATTGTTGCGCCTGATATTAATAAAAGTGAATCGCTGTTCACGGTCAAAGATGGCAAGATTGTGTATGGACTGGCGGCATTAAAGGGTGTAGGCACGGCTGCGACAGATGCGATTGTTGCCGAACGCAATGCAAATGGCAAATTTAAAAATCTGACGGATTTTGCAAAACGTTGTTCGCCGATTGTAAATAAACGCATTTTAGAAGCCTTTGCCAAGGTTGGCGTTTTGGATTCACTGGAACCAAACCGGGCGTCTATATTTATGAACGCGGATGCGATTTTATCGTATGCGTCAAAATCCCGCGGTGGTGGCAATTCTTTGTCGCTGTTTGAAAATACGGTTGAAGATGATGTGACAGAAAATCGGTTGGTAAAAAATCTGCCAAAGACGGAACCGTGGACATTTGCCCAGCGTTTGGAAAATGAGTTGTCGGCATTGGGGTTCTATATATCGGCGCATCCGATTGACCAATATAAGCATTTGATATCACGTGCCAAACTGGCAACCAGTGCGACTTTGATGAATTTAGGTGACAGAAAACCAGTACAAATTGCCGCAAACGTTGGATCTTTTTCACGTCGTCGTACCAAGACGGGCAAGGAAATGATAACGATTAATGCGTCGGACAGTTTTGGTAATATTGATGCGGTTGCTTTTGGACAATCGGCAATGGATTTTGCACAGATTTTATCTGCAGAAAATGTTGTTTTGATTTCTGGTAAAACGTCTGTGCGTGATGACCGGGCATCAATATTTGTTGATTCTATTACGCCGCTGACCCAATGGGTTGCAAAAATTGCACGCAAAATTACATTGGATATTTGGAATCAAAATGTGTTGGTTGATGTTAAAAAGGCACTGACAACCCTGCCCCGTGGCGCGACGCGTGTTGAATTAAATATTCATACAAATGGTAAGACTGTGACAATTTCTTTGCCAAATGGTGTTGAACTGGGGGCGAATACGGCGGCAGACTTTGTAGGTCTGGGGATAAAGGTGGATATTCAATAATGAAACATATTCCTGTTCTTTTAAATGCGGTATTGGATACGTTGGGCGATTTAAATGGTGCCAGTGTAATTGATGCGACGTTTGGTGCGGGTGGATATACGCGGGCATTTTTATCACGTGGCGCAATTGTGACGGCGTTTGACCGTGATCCAAATGTTATTGTTGATGTTAATGCAATAAAATCAGAATATGGCGATCGGTTTAATTTTATACCGCGACCGTTTTCAGATATGGCGAATTTGACAGATACATATGACGCAATCGTATTTGATTTGGGTATTTCGTCTATGCAGATTGATATTCCAGAACGTGGATTTTCATTTCGTGCGGATGCAGATTTAGATATGCGTATGTCCGAAACGGGTGAAACGGCCGCAGAACTAATCGTACGGGTGCCTGTGGCTGAATTGGCGCGTATTTTGCGTGATTATGGCGATGTGGCACGCGCCGGTGCATTGGCGGACGCTATCAAGCGTGCCGCGCCACGTACAACATTTGAATTGAAATCATTAATTCATAATCCAAAAGATGTGGCGCCTGTATTCCAGGCATTGCGTATCGCGGTAAATGATGAACTGGGCGAAGTTGAACGCGCATTGGCTGCGGTGCCACAATTGCTTAATGTTGGTGGTAAATGCGTGTGTGTGACGTTTCATTCGCTGGAAGATAGACTTGTGAAAAATACATTTCGTGATTGGACATGTGTGCCTGGTGACCCACGTATGCCGGTGGTACAGACGGCGCCATTTGAATTATTGCGTATGCAAAAGCCGACCCAGGCGGAATTAGACATCAACCCACGCGCACGCAGTGCACATATGCGGGCGGTTATAAAATCATATTGACCCGTATCGCTCGTTTTTTGTAGGATAAAAAATAATAAAGATAAGGAAAGGTTTTAAGTTTATGAAAAAATCACTGGGATTGGGATTTCTGGCAATGTTAATCACACACAGTGCAATGGCGGTATGTCCGGTATGTACTGTTGCAGTTGGCGCAGGACTCGAAGGGGCCCGCCTGTTGGGGGTTGATGATGTTATTACCGGTATATGGGTCGGTGGATTGACTTTGTCGCTGTTCTTTTGGACAGTGGGGTGGTTAAAAAAGCGTGGGGTGACGAATTTTGGGCTTCAGATTGTATTGCCGTTTGTGGTGTACTATGGCCTGTTGGGATGTGTATATTTGATGCCGAATATCACGTTTGGTGCAAATACCCTGTGGGGGATTGACAAGTTTATGTTAGGTGTTATTGTTGGTACGGTTGCGTTCTATTTTGGTGCACGGTGGTATATTCGGATTAAGCGTGCCAATGGTGGACATGCGCAATTCGCATTTCAAAAAGTTGTTGTGCCGTTGTCGTTTTTGATGGTTGCAACATTGGTATTCTGGTTAATTACAAAGTAAATAAAAGGTGCAAGTTATGAAGAAAAAGATGACTATGGCGGAAATGATTGAGAAAGTTGATGCGTCTAAAAAGGTTAATCCATTAGATTTGTCGTCTGACCAGGATTTATCAATTGCATTGATGAATCTGATTTCGCTGGAAGAGCATTTCTTTTTCAGTGGTGCCAAAACGCAAAAAACAGGTTTCTATGATTTAATCAATACTGTGCGTGATATGCGCAAAGATTTGATGGGGCGCATTGTAAAAAAATCAACATCAGAAAATGGCGAAGTATGGTGTATATCTAAACATCTGTTGGCGGCGTCTATGCGATTGATGGAAGTTGGCACCAAGGCATTGGCCGCGGGAAACACAACGGATGCATATAATTTATTTAACAAGGCCTATGATTTATATTCGCTGTTTTGGGGTATAAATATGGATTTGATTGATTTGACGGGCGTTCAGCGTGCAGCGCCGGCGGTATATGAACATGCAATGACGCAATGTCCGTTAAAGTCTGGTGAATTTGACATGGATAAAAATAAAGCGTCGGATGCAGAACAATCTAAATCAACAGTACGCAAGTTGGGCAATTGGGTTAAAAATGCCGTTAATTGTTGCATAGAATAAAAAATGGTATTGATTCACAATGTGCAAAAATGATAAAATACAGTCAGAGAGAATAAAAACTTGAAATTTAATACGACGAATTTTTGCAGTGTTTCTGTCTTGGTTGCTGCCATGGGGCTGGCAACGGGTGCGTTTGCCAGCCAGGCGCCAAATCCGCGATCTGGGGTGGCGGTTGTATCTGCGCCGCGCAGTGATGCGACGGAATCCAGACGTGCATCTGGCAACGTTGTGGCATCAACATCGGGGACAACTGTATCGCGTGCGGCAACACGCCGTGCGACAACGTCAACGGTTGCGCGTGGAACAATATCGGCGCCGGCGGTTGTAAATGCAACCGTATCGCGCAGTGGTCGCACAATACGCAAGGCACCATCTGTATCAATATCGTCACCGGTACGTGGCAGTGCATCTGTATCACGTGCGGCGTCATCAAATGTTGTGCGGTCGGCCACGGCCCAGAATGTGGGGTCGTCTGCACGCAGTGCGACCAGTAGCGTGTCCCGTGCGGGCATGGCACGTGCGACGGCGGTGTTTGATGATGTGTCAAAAATGGGGACTGGATATTCAACGTGTCGTGATGCATACGCAACATGTATGGATCAATTGTGTGCCAAGGCTAATGATACATATCGTCGTTGTTTTTGCAGTGCGCGTTTCACAGAGTTCCGTGATACCGAGGCAGCACTGGATGAAGCCAAAACATTATTAATGCAATTTGAAGATAATAATTTGAACGCGGTGGACAAGACGGCGGCCGAAGTTAACGCAATGTATTCTGCCACTGTGGGCGAGGCTGCGATAAAAAAAGACACCAGTGCAGCCCAAAAAACATTAAATGAAATTGGCGAATTATTATCTGGCAAGAAAAAAGCCACCAGTAGCACGTCGTCATCTACGTCATTGGGGATTTTGTCGTTGGACTTTACCGCAGATGTTGATGATATTTGGTCTGGTGATGGGTCGGATTCGTTGTTTGGAAATTTGGGGGGCACGGTTGATTTATCGCAACTGGAAGGTGCGGAGTTATATAACCAGGCCAATGCACAGTGTTTGAAAATTGTTGCAGATTCTTGCGGTGACAAGGCTGTATTGAACATGGCAAAAAGTTCATACAGCATATTGATTTCCCAGGATTGCAATGCATATGAAAAAAAGGTTGAATCCCAGCGCGAGTCTGTTAAGCAAACAGTGCGCACGGCGGAAAAATATCTGCGTGAAGCACGCTTGGAAGAATATCGCACACATAATTCGGCCGATGTTAACGAGTGTATTGCCAAGGTTAAAAACGCTATTACTGCGGATACGGCGTGTGGTGAAAATTATAAAAAGTGTCTGGATTATACCGGGGCGTATGTTGATATAAATGGTAATGCAGTACCGTCCCAGCGTTTGTTTGAATTGGAAAACTTGATTACATTGGGTGGCGCCAGTGCTGGAACAGATTTGTTGGGCCAAAATCCACAGTTTAATTCGTTCTTGGATGAAAAGCGTATGTTTGCCACGACGGCACTGGATACATGTCGTGATATGGCTGATATTGTCTGGACGGAATTCAAGCGTAGCGCATTAATTGAAATTGCCCAGGCCCAAGATGCATTGATTGAGAATACAAAGTCCACATGCGTTGCCACAATGAAGGAATGTTATGATACGCAATCTGATGGTTTGAAATCGTTTGATGATACCACTGCCCAGGCGGCAGGTGCCCTGTCGGCATACGCGGCCAAGTCCATGTGTCAGGCCAAGGTGACGGCGTGTGCATCACTGTATGGTGATACAGATGGGTGTTCATTTGATGGTAATGGGAAACTGGTGACGGCTAATGATGCCAGTGGCAAACGTTGTGGGTTGACTGCATTGTTGAACTATGTTGATACGGTTGATAGCGTTCGTGTCGCCGAAGGATGCGCCACAGCCATTGATAACTATGTCAAAGATTTGTGCACACCGACCGCCGGTACAATGGGATTCCCGTGGAATTGCCGAACCAAAGAAATGGGTAATGCGGGTGATGTATCGTTTAAAGCTGGTGCAAATGCATCTGTGGCGGATAATATCAGGAACTTTGCGGTTCAAAATTGCAGTGACCCGACGGCCGGCACAAATGACTATGCGTCGTTGCCATTGCAAACCCAGACTCAGGTTGAAAAGGCTATTAATGATATACGTGAACAGTTGGAATATCAGTTAATGGAAACGTGCGAAAATCTGGACGGATACTGGATGGATGGCGATGAAGAAAATGATTTGAACGGCAATCCTGTTAAACAGTTGGTCGCGTTCTATACTACTGTATATGGTAATTCGTCATCTGGTGACAAGAATTTAGGCCAGTGCGTTGAAAATACCACTATGTTGCGTTGTCTGGCGTATAATACGGATTCGGACGGGGCTACGCCTGTTGCATCGTATGACCGTACCAAGGACGAGTGCACATTTACAGACGCGTGGTATGAATCACAATGCAATTTATTGGGCAATGGATATTATGAAAACGGTGTGTGCTATGTGGCACCATAATCGGGGATAAAACAACGATGAATAAACGTATTATTGCTGGTTTTGTGGGCATGGTGTTGATGACAGGTAATGCGCATGCGATTAATGTTGCCAAAGGGGCCGAGGCATCTTGGTGGGGATGGGTGTCCGGGGCGGCGGCATCTGCAACGTATGGTGATTTTATATTGGCGGGTGGCATTGGCAAGGCTGGTACGCATGGCACGTATGGCGACGAGTGGGGACTGGTCGGTTTGGTTGCCAACAAGATTGTTGAACATGGTGGATATTTTTGCCCGTATCAAATTCAGTGTGCGAACAAGCGCAAGAAAAAGAAATCTTGGACAGAATATTATCGTCCCACGGGTTTTAATACGGATAAATGCGCGTGGTTGTGTGAATCGGGATATTCTGGAACAAATTGCATGCCGGTTGATAATGTGCCATCATCGTGTGATGTAAAGCCACAGAATAAATCGTCTGGGGGTAAATATGCCGGATTAAGCATGAAGACATCCGGCGAACGTAATGGCATGGTCGAAAGTGAAATTATCGGATTTGCCCAATGGGGTACCGACCCGGAATGTGACGTTGTATTGGGTATCACAAAATATATGGAACATGGTGTGTTTGCGGCCCCTGTTCAGGTTTGTTGTGGGCGTGACAATTGGAAAAGCATTGATTCATTTGTTTCGTCTGTTGGGATTGCAGGGACGGAAAAAATACTGTGTGCCAGTGGATACAGACCGAATTCCGCCGGGTCTGATTGTGAACCGATAAATGCGGATTTGTGCATGACCCAGAATATGACGTTCTGTGCAAATTTTGATAAATCAAAATATACCAGTGCGTCACATACAATTGAAGAATCATCATCATGTGTAAAATATTTCTGTTCCGAGCCAGGATATGCATTCCCGTCCCTGGGCAGTGCGGATTGTGTTGAATGTGCCAATGGTGTCAAGGGTGGCGCGAACCCTAGTACAGGCGTTTGTGTTTCATGCAATTCCGGTGAATATTTTAATAAAACATCTGGCAAGTGTGAAAATGCCGCGGCATATACCAAGATGGATTTGCAATATGGCAAGGGCCAGACCAGAAACACGAATACAGATGTTGATAATCAGTGCTGGACGATGACCACACCAGAAGAATATCAGGCATGTGTGAAAAATGGTGGTGCGTCTTCTGCGTCGTCCAGCAGTGGTCGCCCTATTGGCTTGGTTAAAGATAATGCCGTCACTTTGTTATAGTGATGGTGTGAAAGAAAGTATCCAGAATTGTCATTGTGGGTGTAAGTGTGGCAAATTATAAAATAAAAATCCCCCGTTTGGGGGATTTTGAATATTGTGAAATAATATATATTTATTATTTCTTGGCTGGTGCCGCGGCGGCCTTTGGTGCGTCGCCCGCTTCTTCTGGCATTTTACCACCGATTGTGACAAACGCCAATTCTGCCTGGTGCAGGCCCAATTCAATACCGTTTGGCAATACTAAGTCTGTTCCGTGAACCACGTCACCAATTGTCAGGTTGGTCAAATCAACAGTAATTTTTTCTGGAATTACGTCAACCAAACCGCGCAATGCAACCTTACGTACTGCAAAGTTCAATACGCCGCCCAGTTTCAGACCCTTGGATGTTTCTGCGTTAACAACTTCGACAGGAACAACAACGTTGACAGGTGATTTTACATCAATACGTTTAAAGTCAACGTGAATAACATTGTCGTTAACCGGATGATATTGAATATCCATCAACATGGCGTCTTCGGTACCGTTGCCAGTTTCAATTTGGAACAATTTTGTCCGCAATCCCGGTGTTCTGATTAACATTTCAAAGTCACGACCATTTAATTCGATGGTGACAGGTTCTTTTTTCTCACCATAGATAACAGCGGGGATGTTTTTATTGTTGCGGATGCTGCGGCTGGCCCCCTTGCCTGTGCGCGCGCGAATTTCTGCATTTAATTTAATTGCCATTTTTTATCCTTTCATAGCATGGTTTGTTTTTGTTGTGCGCGGCCTCCAAGGGTGCCGTGCGTGTGGTATTATTTACTAAAACTATCGAAAAATCAAGCCTTTTATTTAATTAAATATTGACAATATATAGTTTTAGTGTAATGTACATAACATGTTTAATGGTGAATTTAAATTTGATTTACATGATGCTCTGATGGCGCGTGGCGCCCAGTATTGCCGCGCATATCACGCAACGAACGAACCTATTACAAACTGGTTGTCATTGATGCGGGTACAAAATCCACGTGTTTTGACTGTTGCTGCATCTGGTGACCAGCCGCTGTTGCATGCCGCCACCGGCGCATCGCATGTTGATACGTTTGATATTACGGTAAATGCATGTGCGGTTATGGATTTTAAAACGTCCGCATTACAGACAACCGCGAATCTGGATGAATATCAGGATGCAGTACAAAATCTGACCCGTTTGGATGGGGTGGATAAAATCGGCACGCGCCAGCATGCTGCGTTTATGCGCATTGTTGATAATATGCCAATGCGTACCCGTCCGTTAATGCAAAAAATTATCAATACGTATTGTAATCAGACCGCATTTTCACAACATGTATCGCGCAAACTGCGTTTTCCAACAGATACAGCGCAATTCGCAAAAATGCGGGCGTGTGCACATACGCCGCTTGACTTTATCTGGGCGGATTTGATAAATGTGCATCATTACATAGAAGGCGAATACGACATCATCAATGTATCAAATATCTTTGACCATTATTTATGGTACAAGGATTCGCCAAAGTCTGTATTTGACGCAATCAAAAGTCTGTGGCCACATTTGCGCGATGGCGGATATATGCTGTGCACCAGTACGGATAATGAAAATCTGCGGACTGTTCGATTGATTAGCACAATGATAAGAAATCTGCATGCGGATGTTTCCATTAATAATAATCCGGCGCTGTATCCGTGGATGGCGATTGTGTTTCAAAAGACACGGTAATTTATCGGCGTTGTAAAATCAGAAACCGGGCACGGCCGTATGTCTTGTCGCGCAGGATTTCCCATGTGTTTTCGTCGGGGGTGTATGGATTGGCGGTTTCTTGTTCCCAGATTAAGATTGTGCCAATGCGGGCCGACATCGCCAATTTGCGCACAAATGATGCGCCCAGTGCGTGTTCTGCATACGGTGGGTCAATAAAGATTAAATCCGACGTTGCGCCAAATTGTGAAATGCGTGACATCGCATCACACGGTATAACCGTTGCACGTGGCCCAATATTTAACTGTGACAGATTTTTTCGCACGGTCACGGGCGTAATATCTGAAAAAACAACATGTGCATTTGGGAAACGTGACAGGCACTCTATCCCAAAGGCGCCAGACCCCGCAAATGCGTCCCAAACATGCGTTGGCATAATGTTCAATGATTGAATCATGTTAAACAGTGCGATGCGTGCCCTGTTCTGGGTTGGACGTGCATTTGGCGGCAATACAAGTTTCCGCCCGCGATATGCACCTGAAATAATTTGCAATTTTGAATCCATACTGTAAAGTATATCGTATGGATTTTATGAAACAAGCCTTAAATTGTGCCGCACGTGCAAAATCACACGACGATGTACCAATCGGCGCGGTAATTGTATTTGATGGTAAAATTATCGCCCGTGGTGAAAATCAGGTGCAATTGCGGCATAATCCAACACTGCATGCTGAAATTGTTGCGATAAATCGTGCGTGCCGAAAACTGGGACACAAATTTTTAACAGATTGTGATATCTATGTGACGTTGGAACCGTGCGCAATGTGTGCGACCGCGATATCTTTTTCGCGTATTCGCAATATCTATTTTGCGGCAACTGATGAAAAAGGCGGCGGTATAACATCAAACGCGCGTGTACTTGATACAGATAAACATTTATGGCATCCGCAAATTACCCAATTGCCACAATACGCCGACGCGTCCGCCGAAATGTTGCGCGAATTTTTCCGTGCCCGCCGCACAAACAAATAATAAGTTGCTTTATTTTACACTGAATATTATTATATAAACGTCACCAGGTGTTCTGGTGATGGGGTGTAACGACCCTGTGCATGCATTGGAATAGAAGCCTAGTGCCTATTTGGGCGCGATTGGCTAAGATTTCAATGAGTTTTTCTCCTGTACTTTTGGGGTTCAGGAGGGGCGCGGAATATTCAATACGCGCCACAATTCATGCAATTGTCGTTAACCTCCTGACCACTCAAATTTGGGTGGTTTTTCATTAGAAAAAACAGGAGAACGAACAATGAAACATAAAATAATCTTCACGCTGGTTGCATTATCGATTTATTCTAACTGTGCAAATGCAGACATGTGTACAACAACGACAACGGATACACCTACTGGATACATTCCATATCAGGCCCGTGATTATATTCAATATTGCACCAGTGTTACTTATACAAATTATTATAGCGTAATTTTAAGTTCAAGTGCAATATTTTCAACACCACAATGCACCGCATGTAATCGTGGATACAGCTTGATAACACTGTCCAACGCAGAAATTGATTGGACCGATTCTTGCAACGACATTGATAATACAAAAATCACACTTACAATATGTGCCAAACCGTGTGATTCCAGCTGTGTGTCAGATGACGATTTCGACGATGATGGAAACGGCATAGCAAGCATGATTATCCGAGAGTGTGATAGATTGCTGGCAAACAAAGCTTGCAAAATTTCAACAGAATATACATGTTCGTCTGGTTATTATGGCGTCGCCAGTGACGACGGCACATCTGGTTGTACCGCATGCCCGTATCCACAAAACGATAGCCATTATATGGCAAATTCGATGCCGGGTGAAAATGCAATAATAACGGATTGTTATATTGCAAAAAGTAGTTCTTATAATTTTTCTGATTCGACTGGTCGTTATAAGTGTACGGAAGATGCTTATTATAAAAATTAAAAATCCCGCCGTGCGGCGGGTGTTTTTTTAATCAATCAAAGGTCGGCCGGTCATGTCGCTGGGCTGTGGGATATTTAACAATTTTAACATCGTTGGTGCAATATCGGCCAATCCGCCGTCGTGTACCGCGCGTGATGGATTATTTGATACAACGATAAAGTTTACAGGATTTGTCGTATGTGCCGTCCATGGCAGGTTGTTTTCCGCATCCCACAATTTTTCTGCATTGCCGTGGTCTGCGGTAATCAAGATTGTGCCACCTAAATCTAAAACCGCCGGCACCAGTCGCGCCAACTGCGCATCCAGTGTTTCCATTGCGTGAATTGTTGCATCTTCGTTTCCGGTATGGCCAACCATGTCCCCATTGGCATAGTTCAGAATTACAACATCAAATTTACCCAACAGTGGCAATAAACTGTCGGTAATTTCAACGGCAGACATTTCTGGTTTCATATCAAATGTTGCGACATCTGGTGACGCAATCAGGACTTTGTTCATTCCCGGTAAATCAACATTGCGTTCTGCGTCAAAGAAATATGTGACGTGGTTATATTTTTCTGTTTCGGCGATACGCAACTGACTCTTGTTATTTGCCGCCAAAACATCACCCAACGTGTTTTCAACGGCAACGTCTGGTAATAATGCCGGGCAATGTTCATTTAATCCTTCGCCATATTGGGAAAAGCATAACATATGGCATTTTGTTTCCAGCATCGCGCGTACAATCTGGCGTGCGCGGTCACTGCGGTAATTACCGAACAAGAATCCATCACATGGACGTATTGCCGCGTCGCCATTGATGACGATTGGCTTTATAAATTCATCGGTTTCGCCACGGGTGTATGCGTCGGATAATGCCACATCAATCGTTGGTGCGTGGTATTCAGACCTGGCGCATGCAATTGCGTCAAATGCCAACGCCGTGCGGTCCAGGTTTTGGTTTCTGTCCATCGTGTAATAACGTCCAGACAGTGTTCCAAAAAATGCACGTCCATTGGCCAAGTAATCCGCCAGTGTGTCTTGGATTAATTTTATGTATTCTGGTGCAGATTGTGGCAATGTATCACGGCCGTCTGCGATAAAGTGTATGCATAATTTTAACCCGCAATCCAGTACACGACGCATGATAACCAGCATGTCGTTTATATCGGCATGAACGCGCCCATCAGACATTAATCCTGCAAAATGCACGATACCGCCATCGCGACGCACGCCATCGATAAATTCACACAACGCCGGATTGTTGCCCCAGTCTTCTAACTGAAACCGGCGCAAGAATTGATTTACAACGCGCCCTGCCCCCATGGTGATGTGTCCAACCTCTGAATTGCCCATTGTATGCGGTGGCAGACCCACGGCCGGCCCGCTGGCGTCTAATTTAGAGTGCGGGTATTTTTCCAACAAACTGTTAAAGAACGGCATACGCGCCAATGCGACGGCATTATGTGTGCGTTCTGGATTAATTCCGACGCCGTCCATAATGCATAAAACTAATGGTTTTGTCATAATTCTTCCTTTCTAATTTTTGCGCACACAACGTATCATATCCGTTTTTTGATTGCAAAAGAAAAAGAAAAAATGTATAACTAAATACGGATTTTTTTTAACAACAAGAGATAGATAATAAAATGAGTGGAAAACCTTTTGCGCCGACGGCGGTTGATGCACATGTCGGCCAGCGTGTTCAGTTGCGCCGTATGATGATGGGCCTGTCCCAGAAAGACTTGGCGGCGTTGTGTGGTGTCACATTTCAACAGATTCAGAAATATGAAACTGCGGGCAATCGTATATCTGCGTCGCGCCTGTTTGATTTAAGTGCGGCCCTAGAAACGCCAATATCATTTTTCTTTTATGGTCTGCCGGGCTATGTCGAAGAAAATCCGCGTCAGGCAAAATCTGGCCTGCGCGTGCGCGAACCGGGCAAAGATGACCCATTGGGAAAAAATGAGTCTTTACAGTTGATACATATGTATTGGAAACTGCCCAGTGATGAACAGCGTGAAATAATAATGAAAATGCTGCGCAGTTTAAACGGTATCGATTAACAAACGCCCACCCGGGCGTTTTTTTATCGCCGTCATGCCGTCGCAGGACAGGGGCTATTGTGTTCCTCGACTCTCCTAGCACTAGGGGATTACAGAACACAGTGGATACCGGCCGCCGCCGGTATGACGGTGTAAGAAGTATCCACCCTTGTCATTGCGAGCAAAGTCGCGACGTAGCGCCAGCGAAGACGGACCGCGTGGCAATCCAGAAAATAAAGATTATAAGGTTTATAGACCCTACCCCTGCCTACGCAGGGGTGACAATTAGAGCAAGACAAAAAACATACGTGCAATAATCATACTTTTTCATAATAGCACATATAACACAACTTGTCACTCCTGCACTGAATTTGAAAAACGATTGATAATTGTTTTTCAAAGAACAGGAGTGGGTCTATTAAAGTTTACAGAATAAAAACTTGTGTCACCCCGTGGCTTGACCACGGGGCCCAGGTTAATATGTATTTAGCATTAATAAAGTGGCAAATAGTATTAATTAACTGGATTGCCACGTCGTTATTGCGACGATTGTATCGCCGACAACAACTCCTCGCAATGACAAAGAGCCTAACACCCCGTCATGCCGGCGGAGGACGGCATCCATTGGCCACACTTGTCATTGCGAGCCCGTCAGGGCGTGGCAATCCAGAAAATCCATTCCACACAATGACAATGCAAAAAAATCCATGCAAAAACCGATAGTTATGACGCGATTGTGAAAATAAGTAATAAAACACATGAATTTTTACTTGCATGACATAAACGGATTTTTCTAAAATGCGGTGTGTATAGAGAAAAAGAAGTGGGAAAAATGTACAGAATTCTACGTGTTTTGGCATTATTTAGTGCTGTTGTTTTTACGTCTAATGCGTTTGCCGCAGGCTATACTTGCGATAGTATTAAACAGTATACGTCGTGTTCGTTGGGGTATTATATGACCTATAATGGTTCGTATAATGGCACATCTAAAGTAGGCAATGCGTGTACAGCGTGTCCGTCTGGGTGTACATGCGCCGGTGATACGGCGGCACCTGTGTGCGGAGAATCGTGTGCGGCTAGGACATATTGGAATGGCAGTTCGTGTGAAATATGTACTGGTGGGAATTATTGTCCTGGTTTCTCAAATGTTCAAAATCCGCCAACCAATTATGGTTTAAATGCATGTCCAGATGCAACCACAAATAAACGTGCCAATGGGTTGAGTGCGGCGCCTTTCTATAATGCTAAATTTCGCAGTGCGGGTATAGAATCTCGAACTGGGCTAAAAGCAGAAACTGAATGTACTTCTTTGGCATGGTATAATGCTGGTGATCGCGCAGGGTTGTATGAGTATGTGAAATATAATTCATCAACGAAAAAATATGAAAATACAGAAAGCTGGAATTATATGTCTGCGGCGCCTGGCTGGTATTTGACAACAAAAACAGGATGTGGTGCATATGCATACTATTCCGAAGTAAAACAATGCGAAGCTGGCTATTACTGCCCGGGTAAAAGTGAGGTTGCGTGTAATTCCAGTAATCAATCCACAGTGCATACCACAACGTTTGGTCGCAATTCTTGTGCTGCGGGGTATCACAGTTCTGCTGGGGCATCCTCTTGTACTGCGAACACATATACAGTGAAATATAATTTGAATAATGGTGGCGGAACGGTTCCAGGCGATACAACTTGTACTTATGGCAGTGCATGTACATTAGCATCATTGAGTGCAACAACATATTATCGTGGTGGGTATAAGATAGTCGGTTGGTCAACCAGTTCTTCGGCAACATCAGGCATGACCAGTACCACTGGGTTAACCACAACTAATGGCGGAACAGTGACGGTTTATGCGGTTTGGTCTGCGTGTGGATGTGGCAAATACCATCCAGCGGCAACTGGTACGGCCGCTAATTCGTGTAAAAATGTTGATACAGGATATTATACAACATCCACAACGGCCACAGGGCAATCAGTAATACCTAATGGGAAATTTGTGGAGAGTGGCTCTTGTACCGCAGAAAGTTGTAGTGATTATTACAATGGTAATTACCCAGATAGTCGTGGTAATAAAAGCAGCGATGCGTGGTGTTGTGTGACGGTTTCTGCGGGTAAATACATTGCCGAAGAAGGTGGTGCTCAGTTGACCTGTCCTGCAGGCAGTTATTGCCCGGGAGGGATGGTGATTGATTCTGATGGTACTGGATTGATGGAAGAGACGGATAATGATACCATTTTCTCTTGTTCTGAAGAAACTGGTGGAAAATATACAAGTTCAACAGCGGGTGCCAGTAGTATAGGACAATGTTATTTGACGTTGTCTGCAGGTTATCGCGTTGCAAGTGCTGGCGCTGGTAAATCAGCATGTCCTGCCGGACGCTATTGTACCAGCACATCAAAAATTTATTATAATACGACTGGTGGAACTGCAACATATTCATATACCGGTTCGTGTCCTGCGGGAACGTACTCTACTGGTGGTGCAACATCCAGTGCATGTACGTCTGCATTGAGTGGCTATACAGCGGCGGTATGTGGAACTAACACATGGTCTGCTGTGGGCGCAAGTAGTTGTACAGCGTGTGATACAGGTTATTCAAACAGTGGTACGGCGGCTGCGAGCCATGCATTACGCAGTTCATGTTATATAACAGTGACTGGTGGACATTATATAGGCACTGCTGGTCAGACCAGTTCTAACTGGGGAACATGTACGGCCGGAACGTATAAGGCGCAGCATAATGTGAACTATGGCAGTACATCATCGTGTAGTGCATGTAGTGGTCGTACGCAGTACAGTGGTGCTGGTGCGAGTAGCTGTAGCACAGTAAGCAGTGGGTATTATACGACTGGGTGCAACAGCAGTAATAATAACTGTACTGGCCAGAGTCAGTGTGGCAGTGGAACATGGTGTGCCAGTGGTGTACAGAATCAGTGCAGTTCATTAAGTGGTGCAAGCCCGAGTGGAGGAAGTTATACGTCTGTATCTCCACGTAATGCGAACACTACGTGTCGGTATACAGCACCGTCTAAGACTATAACTGGGTGTGCGAGTGTGACAAGTAATACGATGTCATATAGCGGTACAGCGTGGCCTGCAAGTACGTATGCGGTATCGGCGAGTGGTGGCTACATAATAGCGAACAACAATACAGCCAGTGCAACCTGTACACAATGTAGTGGTCGTACGTGGAGTGCTGGAGGAACGGCGACGAGTTGTACAGCGTGTTTAGCTGCGGAAGAAGGCTGGACGGCAGCGGGTGGTGGCACTGGTCAGAGTAGTTATACGACCTGTAAAGAGACGAAGACAGGTACAGCAATAAGCAGTAATTGTAGTGCTGGTGTACTGACGAAGACGCAAAGCAGTGCGAGTGCGTGGGGCACGACGAGTGTGACGACAGCACTGCAAGCAAAGGCAGGTTCGTATGTGAATGGTCAGACCTGTAGTCAGTGTGCGGCGGGGTCATATACGAGTGCAGTAAATACCCAGACTAGTTGTACATCGGCTGGCAAGGGATACTATGTAAGTGGGACTGGTGCGACGAGTCAGAGTGCGTGTGCTATAGGTCAGTATCAGGATGCGACGGGTCAGAGTAGTTGTAAGAGTTGCCCGACATTGACTAGTGGGTATGCGTATGCGGGGTCTACTGCGAAACAAGCTGTGACAGCGTGTACAGAAACCAAGGCAGCAGCAGATGTAAGTGGATACTGCTATGGTGGTCTGTTAACAAAGACAGCGAAAGACGCGAGCACATGGAATGCAGCGACGAGTACATTGACAGCGAAGGCTGGGTCGCACTTGAGTGGCAGTGGAGACAATACGACGTGTGCACAGTGTACTGGTGCAACGTTCCAGACGACGAATGGCAGCAGTGCGACAAGTTGTACGGCGTGTGTAGCAGCGGAGAGTACATGGACAGCTGGGACGGGTACTGGTTGGACTGCTGCAACGAGTTGCTATGAGACAAAGGCAGCGACGAGTGTAAGTAGTAATTGTAGTGCTGGTCAGTTAAAGAAGAACGCGACGAGTGATAACAAATGGCCGACGGCGGCGTCAATAAGTGTAGCGTTCCAGGCAAAGGCTGGTTCTATAGTGAGTGGTCAGAGCTGTACACAATGTAGTGGTCGTACGTGGAGTGCTGGAGGAACGGCGACGAGTTGTACAGCGTGTTTAGCTGCGGAAGAAGGCTGGACGGCAGCGGGTGGTGGCACTGGTCAGAGTAGTTATACGACCTGTAAAGAGACGAAGACAGGTACAGCAATAAGCAGTAATTGTAGTGCTGGTGTACTGACGAAGACGCAAAGCAGTGCGAGTGCGTGGGGCACGACGAGTGTGACGACAGCACTGCAAGCAAAGGCAGGTTCGTATGTGAATGGTCAGACCTGTAGTCAGTGTGCGGCGGGGTCATATACGAGTGCAGTAAATACCCAGACTAGTTGTACATCGGCTGGCAAGGGATACTATGTAAGTGGGACTGGTGCGACGAGTCAGAGTGCGTGTGCTATAGGTCAGTATCAGGATGCGACGGGTCAGAGTAGTTGTAAGAGTTGCCCGACATTGACTAGTGGGTATGCGTATGCGGGGTCTACTGCGAAACAAGCTGTGACAGCGTGTGTGGAAACTAGAGCAGCTACCGATATTAGCAGTCTGTGTAAGAGTGGAACATTGCAAAAGACAGCGAAAGACACAACTACATGGAATACCGCAACGGAATCGGTCACGGTAAATGCAAATCCAGGTTCCTATGTGACAGGCAGTGGCGACAGCAGAACATGTTCAACATGTGCCAAGAACAGTTATTGCACAGGAGATACTGCGGCACCTGTAGCGTGCAGTGCAATAAGTGGGACGGGTGGATTGTATAACTTGACGACTGGGACTGGTTCGTCAGCGGCAACACAGTGCTATGCCAGTGTGGCGGCGGGAAAGTATATTGCAAAACTTACCGACACGGCGGTCAGCACATGCCCGAACTGGACATACAAGGCGGCACATAATGTCTACTATGCGTCGAATGCAGGAACCAGCAGTTGTACAGCCTGCCCTGCGGTTGAGACGAACTGGAGTAAGAAAGACAGTGCTGGTACTGGGTGGTCATCAAATACAAGTTGTGTAGAAGTGCGTAATGCGACAAATGTAAGTTCGTATTGTTCGGCAGGACAACTGCAAAAGGTGGCGACAACCTCACCTGCATGGCCGACAGACGCAGCGATAAGTGTAGCGTTCCAAGCAAAGGCTGGTTCATTTGTAAGTGGTCAGACATGCGAACAGTGCGCAGCCGGGTCTTATACCAGTGCGGCAGGTACACAAACAAGTTGTACCAAGTGTGAAACGGGTAAATATAACAACGCAAAGGGGCAAACATCTTGCTCAACTTGTGTAAACGGTACAACCAATACTGGAACAGGTAATACGGCATGTAGCGCATCGTGCACGGCAATTGATGGGTTGTCGACATGGTCAAGTTCTGCCCTGTGTACAGTTGATAAGTGTGCCGCCGGCAGATATAAGAGTGGCAATACATGTCCGACATGTAGCAGTGCGACAAGCAACAACTATACCCAGAGTGCAATCGGCACAACCAGTTCAGACAGTTGTTATCTGACGACGGATGCGGGTAAGTATGTAAAGACTGCCACAAAGGGTCAGGAAACCTGTGTTGCGGGGAACTATTGTGTGGGTGGTGTCACCATCTATTATGGAACAGGTACCACGACAGGTGGCAGTGCGACATGCGCCAGTGGCACATCCAGCAAGTATACACAAAGTGCGGCGGGTGCATCAAAGGTTGGGCAATGCTATCTGACCTTGAAGGCAGGTCAACAGGTGGCAAGTGCAGGCGCCGGTGTGACAAGTTGTACCGCAGGCAGATATTGCAACAGTACTGCAAATATCTATTACAACACAGATGGCGGTACGGCGGCGAATACGGGGACGGCGTGCTCTGCCCTGGGTGGTGGATTGTATACAAACAGTGCAGCCGGGTCTGATGCAAACACAGATTGCTATATCGCGGCAAATACAATAAGTGGTAAGTATCTGACAGCAAATACAGCAACCGCATTAACCACATGCGAGGCAGGATATCAATGTCCGGCAACAGCAGTATATTGGCCAAATGTTGGTAATCGTGCGGCATGTACAGGTGCGACGTATGCGGCATCAACAGGGCAAGCATCTTGTACCGCGTGCCCGACGGCAACCAATGCAACCGATGTGAAATCATATGGTTATTGGAATACCGGTAAAGATGGCGATCACACTGTGCGTGAGGGATGTAATGCGACCTTTAATGCAAAGTCGGTTCCAAATGGCAGTATGACAGCATATCACTGCTATATTGACAAGGATGCCAACAGTTATGGTATCGCCGCCAGTGGCAAGATATGTTGGGTCAATACGTCTGAACTGAAATGCAATGCCGGATATTATAATGCGGCGGCAAACGGTGGTGCCACACAACCAAGTGCCAGTACGTTGGAAAACCTGTGGAATAATGCATGTGTTCAGGTTGGTGCGGGATACTGGTCGGCGGCGAATGTGTTGACCCGTACGGCGTGTGCAAGTGGCCTGACCACCATTGGGTATGGCGCGGGCGCAGACGAAGCCGCAGACTGTGGACGTATTTTGAACGTGGGTGCGGACAAGGTATATCTGCGCAGTGTGAAAAAGACAACACCGTCGTTGAATGTAAAGGTTGGCGATACAACGTACTATGGTAATATGACCAGTGGCGCGTTGGATGGATACCTGATAATCAAAGATGGCAACGTGACCTATCGCGTCCATGACGATAGCAAGTAAGAAAAATCCCCACCAAACGGTGGGGATTTTTTTAATGAATAAAGTACAGAGAGTATCCGGCCCTGGACTTTAAACCAAATGTGCTTTTCTGGATTGCCACGCCCTGATGGACTCGCAATTACAGTGTGGATAAAGCGCCCGACGTTCTCCCTTGCCGTCACCCCGTCGCAGGACGGGGGCTATTGTGTTCATCGATTCTCCTGACGCTAGGATATTCCAGAACATAGTGGATACCGGCGGCCGGTATGACGACGTGTGAGAATTTGTCATCCCGTTGTCCAGCACCGGGATCCAGGTTTATGAAAATATGTAAAAGACATATTAACCTGGGCCCCGTGGTCAAGCCACGGGGTGACACAAGTTTTTAGTCTGTAAATTTTTCTGGCCCCTATTCCTGCCAGCGCCCATCTATGCGACATGTCGCGCGGTCCGTGTTGGTGTGATGGCAAGATTATATATTATTTTTTACCTATGGTCTTGAAATGGGTTTTGATGTTAACTATATGTGAAGCAAGCAAAACTTTAACAGGAGTAAAATTATGGCAAAAGTATTAGGTATCGATTTGGGAACAACGAATTCCGCCATGGCTTTTATGGAGGGAAATGATCCAAAAATTATCGAAAATTCCGAAGGACAACGTACAACACCGTCTGTTGTGGCGTTGACGTCGGGTGGCGAACAATTGGTGGGCATTACTGCCAAGAATCAGGCAGTGACAAATCCAGAAAACACAATCTATGAAATCAAGCGTTTGATGGGATTGCGCTATGATAGTCCGGCTGTCAAAGAGATTGCCGCACGCGTTCCATACAAAATTGTAAAAGGTGACAATGGTGACGCATGGGTTGAAATGGAATGCAAAAAATATGCCCCATCCCAGATTTCTGCAATGATTTTGGCAAAGTTAAAAAAAGATGCCGAGGCATATTTGGGCGAACCTGTGACAGATGCGGTTATTACAGTGCCGGCATATTTTAATGATTCCCAGCGTCAGGCAACCAAAGACGCCGGTCGCATTGCTGGTTTGAACGTATTGCGTATTGTAAACGAGCCAACGGCCGCTGCGTTGGCGTATGGCTTGGACAAGGATAAAGATGGTGTTGTTGCCGTTTATGACCTGGGTGGTGGTACGTTCGACGTATCTATCTTGGAAATTGTTGACGGGGTATTTGAAGTAAAGGCAACAAATGGTGATACCGCGTTGGGTGGTTCTGACTTTGACGCGCGTATTTTGAAATACTTGATTGATGAATTCAAGGCACAATCTGGCATTGATCTGTCAAATGATAAACTGGCATTGCAGCGTTTGAAAGAAGCCGCAGAAAAAGCAAAAATTGAACTGTCGTCCAAGACAACAACTGATATTAACCTGCCCTTCTTGACGGCCGATAGCACGGGCCCGAAACATTTTAATACAACATTGACACGCGCAAAATTGGAACAACTGGTTGACGATTTAATTGCCCGCACAATTGAACCGTGCCAAAAGGCATTGAAAGATGCAGGTTTGTCAAAATCACAGATTAATGAAGTAATCTTGGTTGGTGGTCAAACCCGTATGCCAAAGGTTCAAGAAGTTGTTAAAGAATTCTTTGGCCGTGAACCACACAAGGGTGTAAATCCTGATGAAGTTGTGGCGTTGGGTGCCGCAATTCAGGGTGGTGTTTTAAAGGGTGATGTCAGAGACGTTCTGTTGTTGGATGTGACACCATTGTCGTTGGGTATTGAAACATTGGGTGGCGTATTCACACGCTTGATTGACCGCAATACAACAATTCCAACCAAGAAATCACAGGTATTTTCAACCGCCGAAGATAATCAGTCTGCGGTGACTATCCGTGTGTTCCAGGGTGAACGCGACATGGCAGCGGATAACAAATTGCTGGGCCAGTTTAATTTAGAGGGGATTGCCCCTGCACCACGTGGTATGCCACAGATTGAAGTGTCATTTGATATTGACGCAAACGGCATTGTACACGTATCGGCAAAAGACAAGGGTACAGGCAAAGAACAGACGATTTCTATTAAATCTGATGGCGGTCTGTCCGAAGAAGATATCAAGAAAATGGTTGATGAAGCCGCCGCCAATGCCGAAGCGGACAAGAAAAAACGCGAATTGGCCGAGGCAAAAAATAACGCCGAAACCGCAATCTTTACAATTGAAAAATCATTGAAAGAACACGGTGACAAAATCAGCGAAACCGACAAGACCGCAATTGAAGATGCAAAAAAAGAATTGGCAGATGAAATTGCAAAAGCCGATGCAACCGCAGAATCACTGAAAGAAAAGACAGAAAAATTGACCGAAAAGGCGATGAAACTGGGCGAAGCGGTTTATAAAGCGCAACAGGCGGCACAATCCGCAGAATCAGGCGCAGACAAACCGGCCGATGATGGTACACGCGACGCAGATTTTTCTGAAAAGAAATAATTTGTGATTCCTTTCTTTCAAAAACGTCCCCGTCAATACGACGGGGCTTTTGTTAAGAACAGAGCGCGGAGAATATTTGGTTTCTCTGGCACTACATTTTTTTATGTTGTTGTCACAAGGTCTCTTTTTTCTGGATTGCCACGCCCTAGCGGACTCGCAATGACAGTGGTGTTTTGGGTATATCGTCACACCGTCGAAGGACGGTGTCTACTGTGTTCCTCGACTATCCTGGCACTAGCAGAACACAATGGATGCCGTTCTGCAACATGTGCCTGGAAACTGCGTTGATTATCTTGCCATTCCAATGTATATTCCCATGTCGTGCGCCAGGTGCAATAACGGATTGTCTGGTTCGACATAGGCGTCTGATGTCTGCATACCCTTTATTCGTGGGTCGTCTGATATGTCGCCAGAATTATAAAAATCAGCCAGACTAACCGTCTTGCACTTGCAATCCTGTATTGCCGTCATGACGTATGTTTCGTTGTTTTCAATCGCGTGTAATGCGCAATCTGCGAACTTTGTGGCCAGAATTCTGTCGTATGCGGTGGTGTCACCACTGCGTTGCGTGTGTTCTGGAAATGCGGTGCGGTTTACGATACCGTTTGCGGTCAGTTTGCGTGAAATAATGTCGGCTGGTTTGCCAGAATGGCCACGCAGTGAAATGCCCTCTGATACAATGATAATGCCATAATCTGTGGGTTGATTTTTTATATGTTCAACCAATGCATTGATGTCAAATTTGATTTCAGGTATCAATATCGCAGACGCACCAATTGCAATGCCGGCATTTAATGCCAACGCCCCACAATCACGACCCATTGATTGTACCACAAACCAGCGATGATGACTACGTGCGGTCATCATTAATTGGTCACAAAAACTGGTCAATTGTTGTACCGCGGTGTCAAATCCAATTGTCTTGTCCGTCAGTGGTATATCCATATCAATGGTTTTGGGGATGCCAATTAATTGAAGCCCAGAATATATTTCGCGATTACACCATGCCAGCGACAGACTGCCGTTGCCGCCAACCAGAATCAATGCGTCCAGATTTAGTGATGCCAAGGCTTTTTTCAATCGCTTGTTAAACTTATCCAATGTGCCATTTTGGGCCGCCGTTTCAAAATTCTGGGCGCCGGCGTGTCCATTGTGCAGAAAACTGCCTGACAGACGTGCGATTTCTATTGGTAATGTTTCGTCGTTAAAATTAATTGTTTTTGGCGGTGTTTCATACAAGCCGTCTGTACCGTCCATAATACCAATCAATTCCCATCCGCGCAGCGTTGCGCCGGTGTATACACGTTGGATTACAGTGTTTAATCCAGAACAATCCCCGCCTGTGGTCATGATTCCTATTCGTTTCATCGCTTTTTTCCTTTGATTTTCAGGCTAAATTATATCATAAATAAATTGACAAAGAAATATAATTTGCGATAATTTGTCCATATGTAAAGATTAAGGAATTTCAGATGTCGAAAAAGTATACCAAAAAGCAAAAAAACAAACAGTCAACAGATGCACTGATTGATAACGCAATTGTTCAGCAGAAATCTTGGAAAGAAAATCGCAGTGCGTTCGCACGTAAATTCTTGGCGTCGATGAATATATTTGCGCGCCCTGCCCCAGCAAAGCCTGCGGTTAATATCGCGGCGGATTCATCAGACAACAATCGATATGCAACCCAGCGTTCAGGCTTGCGGGCGTATTGGTTCCCGATTATGTGTGCATTGATGGTGATATTGGTTGCAATCTGGGTTGCGTTTGTGCGTAATACATGCGGCCCACGTGTGACGGTATTACAACCGGTTGTTGAACAAGATATTGAAAAATCTGAATACAAAGGCGACGCACCGTCGTTTGATATTGTGCGTATCGAGAAAGGCGGCATGATTGTTATTGCTGGACGTTGGTTGCCACATCAAAATGTATCAATTGTTGTAAATGGCAAAATTGTTGCGACAGAACGCACTGATTACAGTGGTGAATTCGTATATGCACCGCGTAATCCATGGGCCGCTGGCAATTACACGATTTCATTGATTGGAACAGAACCAGATGTTAAATCGGTGGACAAGGTTTTTGTGTATGTTTCGCCGCATGATTATAAAAATTCTGTATCACTGTTGATGACACGTGATGGCAGTACACTGTTGCAATCCCCAACGGTTTTGCATGATGGGGACTTGGTTGTTTCAAAAATTGATTATTTGGACAATGGACGTATTGTTGTGACGGGTGATGCGTTGCCACGCCTGCGTGTATCATTATCTTTGAACGATAAATATATCGGATTTGCACGTGTATCAGACCATAAACACTTTGGTTTGGGCGCAGATGTTGATGAATTGGTGCCGGGTAATGAATATAAATTGGACGTGCGTTTGCATGATGGTGATGGTCGCACAGTTTCAACAATTACACATAAATTCATTATGCCTGAAATGACAGGTGACGATGATACGTTCTATACAGTACGTCGTGGTGATTGTTTGTGGATTATTGCGCGTAATTTCTTGCGTCGCGGTGTGTTGTTCAGCATAATTGCAGAACGTAATAATATTGAAAATCCAGATTTGATTTATCCAAAGCAATTGTTGCAAATTCCAACAAAAGAATAATAAAAGGCGTTAAAATGTATACACTGGTTATATCTGGGTTCCCTGGAATTGGTAAGACATATGCGTGTCAACAATTGAAACGCAGTTTGAAAAATGTTTTTGATTCCGATTCTTCCGATTTTTCTTGGGACAGACATCAGAATGGCGAAATCAAGTTGGGTGCGGATGGCAAGAAACTAAGACATCCGGATTTTCCGAACAATTATATAAAACACATCCAGACACATTTGGAAACCGCGGATATTATATTTGTATCGTCGCATGACAACGTAAGAAACGCATTAAGCAAGGCTCAGATTTCACATGCCCTGGTTTATCCGGCGTATGAAATGAAAGCAGAAATGTTGCAGCGATATATGTTGCGCGGTTCTGGCCAGGGATTTATTGAATTAATTCGAAATAATTGGGATGCGTTTATTAATGGTATGAAACAAGATGCGTGTCCAAACAAAATCGAATTAAAGCCAGGACAATACTTATCAGATGTTTTGGTTGATGTCATTAGAATGATGGGTAAATGTAAGTAGACACTAATGTCGTCACCCCGTCGCAGGACGGGGTGTGACTTTAAGACCAATATCACTAACTCTTGTACGCACAATTACCGGTCGTTTTTAATGTACCGGTTGTATCGTAATATGTGCCCGCCGCGACATAGCATCCAGTGATTGCGGTGGCGCCGGCGGCACTCGTCCCACGCACCTGTGTTGTCTTTGCAGATGTTGTATAAACATCCGTCCATGTTGGACATTGGGTGCAGCCTGATGTCCCGTTTGATGAACTGCCGTAATATCCAGCCGCGCATTGATACTGGGTGCTTTGGCTGCATACATTGCAATATTTGCGGGATTCGTATCCGGTGCGCAGGCTGACCCAGGATGTCGTACTGCATGTTGTTGTGCATTCGCAATAAGTGTAATGAACGCCACAACTGGAAATAGTTTCATCCTTTACTTTTATTGTTGCACCGCTGACACATGTGTCGCAAGAATAAAAGCCCAAACCACGCCACCATTTTACATTAAGTGTGGCACACTTTTGACGGTCAACAGTATTTGTGACACCAAACGTTGGGCATCCTGATGTGTATGCGCCACTTGGGTTAGATTCGGCACACGTGTTATAGGTGTATCCACCATCGCAATCGACACGTACATCGGACGCATACAGGTTATATGGTGCTAATACAGGTATAATAATCACTGTGCTTAATATAAATGTTCTCATTTCTTAACTCCTGTTTTTCAAAATGAAAAACCACCCAAGTCTTTGAGTGGTCAGGAGGTTGGAAACAATCAATCGAATTGCGTGCTTATTTTGCGCAAAACGCGCATTATTCACAACCCTCCTGACCATGGGTCAGGAGATAATTTGTCATCAGAATAAAAAATAGCGCATTTATGCGCCACAAGATTATATTCTGACGCGATTGCAGAGGTTTCCACGCCTCATCACCGGAACGCCCGGCGACATAGGGATTATATCTAATATAAGTCATAATTGCAAATGGTAAAAAGATATATTTATTCTGTCCACAATCGTTTGTTTGCGAATGCGTGACCGGAACTTTTCTTTAAGTATGCTTCGAACGCAAGTGCAGCATGTTTATCAGAAAATGCCACGTATGTAATTAATTTCCATGGTGCGAATTTCTTGGTATGTGGTGACGAGCCAGAATTATGTTCGTGCAACCGTTGTTTCAAATTTTCTGTAAAGCCAACGTATCGTTGTTCAGGAAATTTTTGTGATTTGATTAGATATACATAAAACATGGCGGTGGCTTGTATTAGACCTACTACGCGCGTTGCGCTACGGAGGTCATTACTTCGCGTAATCGTCTCCGTTCCGTTTGGCTGCGCCATACGAAGCGTCTCCGACGCGAAGTATGGTGCGGGCGAAGGGAGAGTTCGCTGGTCGCACCTGTCGGTGCTGCTCACGACACGCAACGATTACAATGCGCGTTGCTTTTGTAATCGGCTATCGTCCCGAACCCTCTCGTCGCTGTTGGCGACTCTGTCGGGTTCTCTTCCGCGCCCACATACCAAAAATAATACCGCCCAAACGGCGGTTTAATTTCTGGTGCGGGCGAAGGGAATCGAACCCTCGTCTTCAGCTTGGGAAGCTGACGTGCTGCCATTATACCACGCCCGCAATTGATGCCCAATTTTATATCTTTTATAGGCAAATGTCCAGTGGAAAACTTGCCGTACTTTTTCCGGTTGATTTATATTTATTTTGGGCATACCGTTATTTATTGCCGAAACAAAACCGAAAGGAGAAAAATATGGCAAATGAAAATATGAATCCGTTAATGGCCGCGCAACGTCGGGTAAAGGTTGCGTGTGATAAGTTAGGTATGCCAGATACGGTTTATGAGATTTTGAAAAATCCACAACGTATGTTAGAGGTATCCATCCCAGTTCGTATGGACGATGGGTCAATACGTGTCTTTACTGGATTCCGTGCACAGCATAACACGGCGGTTGGGCCATCCAAGGGTGGCGTGCGTTTTCATCCGATGGTATCACGGGATGAAGTTGCCGCCCTGTCAATATGGATGACATTTAAGTGTTCTGTCACAGGTATTCCGTACGGTGGTGGCAAGGGTGGTATTATTGTTGACCCAAAAGAACTGTCGACTGGTGAACTGGAACGTTTGTGTCGTGGGTATGTGGATGCGATTTACCCTATTCTGGGTGAAAAGAAAGATGTGCCGGCCCCGGACGTTAATACCAATGGCCAGATTATGGCGTGGATGATTGATGAATATATTAAATTGTCTGGCGAACAATCGTTTGGAACGTTTACTGGCAAACCTGTGGAACTAATGGGCTCCAAGGGGCGTGCCAAGGCAACGGGCCTGGGGATTTCAATCATTATTGCCGAGGCATTAAAAACGAAAAACAAAGAAATGCACGGTGCACGTATCGCAATCCAAGGATTTGGTAATGTTGGTTCATTTACCGCGAAATGTAGCAGTGATATGGGTGCAAAAATTGTTGCTATTGCAGAGTGGAACACAACATTATTTAACAAAGATGGTTTGGATATTGATGCATTGATGAATTTCAAATCAGAAAATAACGGCAGCATTAAAGGGTTCCCAGGGGCAACAGAAATTACACCTGATGAATTTTGGGCGTTGGATGTTGACGTTTTGGCGCCTTGTGCAATGGAAAACACCATAAATGAACAGACGGCACCGTTAATCAAAACAAATCTGATTGTAGAAGGTGCAAACGGCCCGACCACATTGGGTGGCGAAGAAATACTGAACGCACGTGGCGTGACCATTGTGCCGGATATTCTGGCCAATGCAGGTGGTGTGACAGTGTCTTATTTTGAGTGGGTTCAAAACCGCTATGGCTACTATTGGGACGAGGCCGAGGTCGAACAAAAAGAAACCGTCGCGATGAAAGATGCATTTGACGCGATTTACAAAATCAAGACAGAATATAATGTGACCATGCGCGAGGCTGCATATATGCACTCAATAAAACGCGTGGCAACTGCGATGAAATTACGTGGATGGTATTAAAAAATCCCCCATCATGGGGGATTTTTATTTATGAATAATTAATTAAATTATTATTCGTCGCCTTTGCAGACTTCGACTGAATACAGTTCCGCAAAGTTTGTTGTTGCATCACCGCAGAATACGCGATAATAGCATTTGTTGTCTGGTGTGCCTTCATCTTCCATTGTTTTTTGTGGAATGATATCAACAATGCAGAAACCGTCTTTGATTTGTTCGGCGGCAATTGGTGCAGATTTGAACATAGAATTCTTGACACGTGATGCAACATCTTTTAATGCGTCTGTTGCCGGCAGGTATACGGTAAAGTCGCCAGACCCACCAACCGATATAATTTCCGCAGGTGGATTTGCGTTCATTTCATTTTGTACGGTGTCAAAGTCTTGGGCGGTGGCAGTTTTTGGGCTGTTGTCACATGCGCATAATGGTAATGCCAACAGTGCGGCCAGTGCTAGTTTCTGCATATGGTTCTCCTTTTTTGTTGTTTCTATGGTTTTGATATTATCACGCATTTTTCTGTTTGCAAATTATAAATGATGGCTATTTGCAAATTTCAACGGCGTATGGTGTATTGGTTGCAATTGCTGCGATTAATGCCGCCTGGGGGCCACAATATATGCGATATGGACAATTGCCAATGTAATCCACACGTGCATTTATCAGGCATGTGCCTGCCATTGCATAATCTGTGATATCACCAGATTGTAATGGCGTCCAAAATTTTGCATTTTTTTCATTGCTGGCGATTTTTAGTATCTTGGCCGTTGCAGGAATACGAACAAATGCAGATTCATCCGTGCCCATGCCAATAATTGTTGTACCGGGTGTTTGTAATGCCTCTTCCAGGGCGATAAAATCCGGGTTTGTACTGTGACAGGCGCAAAATGCCAATAATGACAATAGAATTATATGTTTTTTCATTGATTGTATGCCCCTGTGTATGGTTTGTGCCTGTGTGATTTTATGTCTAGGATATCAATAACGTATATTTTATTTCAATAACAATTTGACTTTTGACAAAAATTAATATATAATTTATACGCAATTCCCACAGATTGCCATTATGAATCAGCCAGTATGCGGTATGCATGTGGTACATCAACCGGCAAGTTCTTGCTCTTGATGTTGGTTTTCTTTGTGGGCAAACAGTTAGTATAAAAAGGAGTAAAATTATGGCAACTGTTATCAGATTGGCGCGTTTTGGTGCAAAAAAACGTCCGTATTATCACGTCGTCGTCACAGATTCACGCAATGCGCGTAATTCTGGCAGTGTTTTGGAAGTCGTTGGTAAATATGACCCAATGCTGGCACGTGACAACGAAAAACGCGTTGTCTTGAAAATAGACGAAGTAAAGGCATGGTTGGCCAAGGGTGCAAAACCATCTGACCGTGTATACAAATTCTTGGCCAAGGCAGGATTGGTTGCTGCAAAACCTGTGCCGGTTCAGACCAAGAAACATCTGCAATCTGAAAAAACACAGATGAAGATTAAAGATAAAGCAGAAAAGTTGGCTAAGATTGCCGAAGAAAAAGCCGCGGCAGAGGCTGCTGCGAAAGAAGCATCTGCTGAAGCTGTTGCAGAATAATTTTACAACCGGGCATATCCGGGTCAACCCGGGTATGTTTAATTTAAGTTGGGGGTCATTTATGCAAAAATGTCCGTATAATAAATCAATTGATTGTGATGCAAAATATCGCGATAGTGAAGAACGTCGCCAGATGGCGGTTGCGTTGCGAAGTGGCGCGTTTTGGTTTAATAAATCACATTGTGGATGCATGGCACATTCATGGCAGTGCCCCCGTCTGACACAGCGCCAGCGTTAAAACAGCATATGACAGATAGTAATAAAATCTTGGTTGGAAAAATTGTTGCACCCCATGGTATTCGGGGTGATGTGCGCGTTCAAACGTATACGGCGCACCCAAATGATTTGCAAAAACTGATGATTTTATCAGATAAATTTGAAAGTTCGGATTTTAAGTTTGTGCGGCGCCTAAATCCAACATCAGATGTTATTATTGCGCATATCACAGGATTTGATGACCGAACATCTGTCGAGGGATTACGTGGTACGGAACTGTTTATATCGCGCAATGCCCTGCCCGATGTGCGTGACGGCGAATACTATCAGGCGGACTTGATTGGTTTTGACGTTTTGCGAAACGGTAAAAAGATTGGAATTATCGACTGCTTCCAGAATTTTGGCGCAGGCGACATCATAGAATTAGACAACGGTGACATGATATCTTTTTCTGATGTTATCGTTGATATGGCAAATAAACAGATAAAAATTATATAGGTATTATAAAATATGATAAATGTAGAAGTTGACTCATTGTTAATGAGATTTAATACAGAGTGTACAAAGATAACAAATAAAAATGATGTGTATGATTGCCCGATACATCAATATTCTGTTCGTCGTGGCAAGGTTGCGCAGGTGTCGTTTACCGATAATGGTCGCTGTAATATGTTTGTCGGTGGACGCAATATTCAGGATTTGGCAACAATTCGCCAGATTTGCCTGGACTGTGCATACAGAAAATCACGGTAAGACAGATGCACTTTAACATACTGACCATTTTCCCAGATATGTTTCCTGGCACGTTGGGCGGCGGGGTTGTTGGGCGTGCGCTATCACGCGGGCAATGGTCGTATGATGTGATTAATATTCGCGATTATGCACATGACAAATATGGCAGTGTTGATGACGAACAATTCGGCGGTGGTGTCGGCCAGGTAATGCGTCCAGACGTTTTGGGTGATGCGTTGGATGCTATAAAAAATCGTGGCAAGATAATATATTTTTCCCCACGTGGGGCAACGCTGAACCAGAAATTGGTGCGCGAATTTTCGGGGACACATGATGCAACATACACCCTGCTGTGTGGTCGATACGAAGGAATCGATCAGCGTATAATTGATGAATATGATATAATGGAATTATCCATTGGTGATTACATACTGTCCGGGGGTGAAATTGCTGCCCAGGTTTTTATTGACAGTTGCGTTCGTGTGATGGATAATGTATTGGGTGGTGGAAATGACGCCACACAAAACGAAAGTTTCGAAATCGGGGGGCTGGAATGGCCGTTATACACCCGCCCGTCGGCATGGCGTGGACATAAAGTCCCAGAAGTCCTGCTGTCCGGTCACCACGGCAATATCGAACGGTGGCGGAAACAACAATCGGATGACATAACCAAAGAACGTCGTCCGGATTTAATAAAGGAAAAGTAAAAATGAGCATTATTAAAAAAATTGAAGCACAACAAGTTGCTAAATTAAAAGGCGACAAGGTTATCCCGAACTTCAAAGCCGGTGATACATTAAAAGTTCATGTCAAAATCAAAGATGGTGACAAGTTCCGTATCCAGATGTTTGAAGGTGTTGTTATCGCACGCGATGGTGGCACGGGAAATAATGCATCCTTTACAGTGCGTCGTGAATCATACGGTGTTGGTGTGGAACGTAAATTCCCACTGTACAGCCCTGCAATTGAAAAAATTGAAAAGGTGCGTATTGGTAAAGTACGTCGCGCAAAATTGTTCTTCCTGCGTGGATTGTCTGGCAAAAAGGCGCGTATCGTCGAAGACTTGGCGGCGGCATCTGCAGAAAGAAACGCAAACAAATAATAAACATCTGTTTGTATTTGTTAAATCCCGCAAATGCGGGATTTTTTTGTTATATTTAGTTTAGCGTTGGAAAACACGCGTTTGTTTCAAATATGGATTTATCAGTGGAACGGGGCGATAATCTGTTTTTTCAACACATACGTTTATACAGCCCTGATGATTTGCGAAACCATAATCTTGGATGTGTATGTGGCCGTGAATATTTACCATTGGGCGCATGTTTCCAAATTCTGGTAATGGTTCATGCGATAACATTATATATTGTTCGGCGTTATATATCGGGTGTTCAAACACGCGTTCAAATCCGCAATCCAGCCACCATGTGCGCGAATGGGACCGGTCGTGATTGCCCATTATTAAAAATTTGCGCCCACGCATACGCGATAGTATTTTGCGTACTTTATCCTTGGTTGCACCGTACATTACATCGCCCAGCCACCAGCATATATCTTGCTTGGTCACGACCGCATTATAATTTTCAATTAATTTTGCGTTCATGTCATGCACATTGGCAAATGGGCGTTTGCCATTAATAATGATAGATTCTGAATCAAAATGCGGGTCTGAATATACAAATGCAGTCATGTTTTTTACCTTTGTACTTGCAAATTATTTATCGCACTGTTTATCTGTTTTAATTTTGAAATGATTTGTTGCCACGTCGGTGGTGTTTTGCGACATGTTGTCGCCAAGACGGCGTAATCTGTGGCCAGTTTATTCAATGTGTCATTTGATGGTATCAAACATACGTCTGACATAGATTTTATTTCTGGCAAATTATATGTTGTGTATGCGGATTGTCGTTTTGCGATATTGAATAACATACCATATGTTTGTGCCAGGTCTACTGTATCAGAAACCAGTGCTGCATCATAGTAGTGGCGGGAAAATCCATATGTACAATGTGGATTTTCAAGTTGTGTATTTGCGTGCAAAGCATAAATCTTATCCCAAAATGTTTGCTGGAATGCAACTGTTGGGATATGGCCAATGGGGTTATTTGTACTGTACGGCGTGACGGTACGTACAGATATTTGGTCTGGCGCGTAATTGCGCGGGATAAATTCAATGCTTATTTGTATCTGATGATTATCCAAGACAGAATTAGCAAACAGATGCAGTACAGGCGATGATTGCGTACCACGGGCGATTTGCCGGTCTGTCAGAACAGAAAAATAATTGTATTGATTGATGGTATATTTAACCTCGGCCAGGATTTTATCAAATATGAATTCTTTGAAATCACGTTTGTATTGGGTTAGTTGGCGCTTTGTGCGATTTTCTGGAATTTCACGAAAATCAATACATGAAATGTCCAAATCTTGGCATGTGCGATATGTTAATCCGTATGATTTTGCCAATGATGCACCGCCGGCAAATACGCACTGATTAAACAAATCAGGATTTTCAAACAGTTGTGATAATAATTTGCATTCTAAAAAATCCTGTTCGGCCAAGTATGGATTTGACCGCGTGCGTAATAAATCATAAGTTTTTGTATCAATGTATTTCATATCGATTTGATTTTTGCACACAAAATTCTTTTTGTCAATACAGTTATAGGTATCTATGTTTAACAATTTGACTTTGCTCGGCCTGCAAGATAAAATACAAGGTATGAAAAAAATTATTATATCTTTGGTATTGGGTTTTGCATTTATAGGCGGGGCAAACGCATACGTTGACCATCAGACGGCGGTTTTGCGCGTTATGAACAAGGCCGCAGGCAAATCACAAATGGTTAGCGTTCCTGTCGATTCCAAGGCACGTTTTGAAAAATTAAGCATAGTTGTCCGCGCGTGCAAACAGACAGACCCGTTCCAGGCCGAAGACTTTTTTGCATTTGTTGAAATATCGCATCCAACAGATGGTGTGATTTTTAGCAATTGGATGAGTCGTAATGAACCAGGCTATAACCCGCTGCAAAATGCTGACTATGATGTTTGGTTGGTAAAGTGTGAATAATAACAAAAGGACGGAAAGGATGAATTTTATAAAAAGATATCTGAAATTGTTAATTGGCATCGCAGTGTTGATATTGGTGTTGGTGGTATTTGCATGCACAGTAAAAAACACTGATAACCTGGAAATCGGCACATTAAAAGATTGGCAGCGTGCGCCACTGGAACGTCGTACGGCATCTGCGCGTATGCTGTTGGCGTCTGACGATAATTTAGAACTAGCAGTTCGGTGTGTGGATAAAATGGCCGCCCTGCCCGATGCGTCTGAAATGGCGGTACAAACAGCGATTGCGTTATGTAATACAGGTATTCAATTAAAAGAAAATTTGTAATATGTGGCGATTTATTCTTATTTTGGCGGCGTTGTGCGGATGCGTGACAACGCCGCAATTTTTTGATGTTGGTGCACAATACCTGGGGGCGAAATATGTTCGTGACCCATTGGGTGAAGGTGTGGCACCCGATGACGACCCATTGATACGCAATGATGCATTTGATTGCACGACATTTGTTGAAACGGTCTTGGCCGGTGGCGATATCGATAAATTAACAAAAATCAGATACCGTTGTGGCAATGTTAGTTTTATAAATCGCAATCATTTTATAGAATCTGACTGGTTAAAAAATAATGCCGACTTGGTTCAAAATGTTAGTGCGGAATATGGTACAACCGATATTCGGCATGTTATCATTAATCGTGCGGCGTGGCTGCGTACAGTGCATGGGATAAAATCAGATACACCGCCGGTGTCGATTGATTTGGAATATATACCGTATAACAAGTTAACGTCTATAAATAATGACGTGCCATTAATTGTTCTATTTATTGTTGGTAATTGCCAAAAATGTGATAAGATAGGCACCGATATCGCGGTTGTGCATATGGGATTTTTATTGCCGGGCGGCACGGTATTACGACATGCATCCAGTGGACAGGGCTGTGTTGTCGATACTGACTTTGACACATATGTGCAAATGCGACGCAAGATGGAAAATAATATTGGTATAGCATTGGTGAAAATAAAATGACAGACGATAAACTGATACGTATGGATATGGGAAAACTGGATGCAATCGTGCACAATGCTGACACGGCGCGGCCGATATTGTGTCTGGGAATTGAATCTTCGTGTGATGAAACGTCGGCGGCAATTGTTGATTCAAATCGCAATATATTGTCGCATATAATTTATTCACAAATTCCAGAACACCAAAAATATGGTGGGGTTGTACCTGAATTGGCTGCACGTGCACATATCCTGGCAATTGATGCGGTTATAAATCAGACACTGGCGGCGGCCGGTAAAAATATAGATGATATTGATGTTGTTGCGGCGACTGCGGGCCCGGGACTGATTGGTGGCGTATTGGTTGGATGGATGGCGGCCACAGGTATTGCACAAGCCTGCAACAAACCATTGGTCGCGGTTAATCATCTGGAAGGTCACGCACTGGTACCGCGTCTGCATGCGGCAAATGCCAGTGGCGGTGATGGTGATGTGGTGGTTGAATTTCCGTATTTATTGATGTTGGCATCGGGCGGACATTGTCAGATTTTATTGGTGCGTGGTGTCGGTCAATATGAATTAATTGGTCAAACATTGGATGACAGCGCAGGCGAGGCTTTTGATAAAGTTGCAAAAATGTTAGGCCTGGGATATCCAGGCGGGCCAATTGTTGACCGGCGTGCCGAAAACGGCAATCCGATGGCATTTGATTTCCCGCGTCCATTATGTAATAAGCCCGGATGTGATTTTTCGTTCAGTGGGATAAAAACGGCGGCACGTACATTTTTGTCGCGTACCGATGCGCCGTATACAGATGAATTTATAAATGATTTCTGTGCGTCTTTCCAGGCGTCTGTGGTTGATTGTATAATAAACCGATTGGGTAATGCGTTCAAAGATGAACGCGTTATTGACGCGAATCCAAAAACGTTGGTTGTTGCCGGTGGCGTTGCAAAAAACAGTGCAATCCGCAGTGCAATGGAACGCCTGGCAACGAAACATGGCGTCGTCTTTGCCGCGCCACCGATGAATCTGTGTACAGATAACGGCGCAATGATTGCATGGGCAGGCATCGAAAACTATCGCGCGGGGCGTATCGTCACCGAACCAATTGCGCCACGTCCACGGTGGCCATTGACACAATTGTAATTGATTGTATTTTTTGATATAATAATCGCATGCAAAACTATATAAAAAATTATGATGCCGCGACACAGCGAATATTGGAACGCGCCGCCCAGATTGACCGGCGTGCATTGCAACATTTTGATGCACAATACAGTCTGGTTCAAATAACCCAGGTATTGCGCGATAGTTACAAAGACCACTTGTTTCGTGACCGCTATGTTGGTGATATGCAATTTTTGGGTTTTACCCCGTGGCCCAAGGGATTTTGTGCCCTGTCTACTATTGCGATATATAATTTGTATGGTGGCGATGATATATGGTTGCCATCAGCAATAAAGTTGGGCGCATGGGATTATGCACCGGTTGTATTCTTGCGCGAATTGGATACTGGTGCGCCTTTTGATACCACAGGTGATCAGTTCGCACCACTGGTTGTCCCGTATGAGTTGGGTGAACCGATTAACAAACGCATGTCTGACATGCGCACGCCAAACAAAAATCAATTCATTAATGAAATCAGACAAAAACTAGACAGGTAATAAAACTATGCAGCAACCGGAACCGTTGGTAAATCTTGATAATGTATTTAGTGTGTCGGACGCATCCGCATTATTAAAGGGCGTTGTTGAATCTGCATTCCCGCGAATAAAAATTCGTGGCGAATTATCACAAATAACACGCGCAACGTCGGGCCACATGTATATGACGATAAAGGATTCGGGTGCGACGATATCTGCGATTATTTGGCGTGGAACACCGGTTGCATTTAAGCTAGAAGAAGGGATGGAGGTTATAATAACCGGGCGTTTCACAACATATCCTGCACGCAGTAATTATCAAATTATTATTAATGAAATTGAAATGGCGGGCGTGGGTGCAATTCTGAAAATGTTGGAAGAACGCAAACAAAAACTGGCCCGCGAAGGTCTGTTTGATGCATCCCGGAAAAAGCTCCTGCCCCGATTGCCGCGTTGCATCGGTGTTGTCACCAGTCCAACAGGTGCCGCATTTCAAGATATTCAAAATCGTCTGCGTGAACGTTTTCCTGTGCGGGTGTTGCTGTACCCTGCAACGGTTCAGGGTGCCACCGCCGCGACAGAGGTTGCAGCCGGCATTGAATACTTTAACAAAATGCAAAATGTTGATGTAATTATCGTTGCGCGTGGTGGTGGCGCACTGGAAGACCTGTTGCCGTTTTCCGAAGAAATCGTTGTTCGTGCCGCGGCCACCAGTCAGATACCGTTGATTTCTGGCGTCGGACACGAACCAGATTGGATGTTGATTGACTATGCGGCAGACTTTCGCGCACCAACACCCACCGGCGCTGCCGAGGCAGTGGTTCCAACCAAATTGGTATTATTTCAAGAATTGGATAATTTGTGGCACCGTATGTCATCGAACTTTACAACACGGCTGACCAATGCGAAATCGCGCATTGAATCGATAAATATCAAAAGTCCGCGTCAAATGCTGATGGAACAGGCACAACGCTTGGATGACGTGTCGCGCACGTTGGGAATTATTATCAACACAAAAATTGTATCTGCACGTCAGAAAATGGATGCGACGGCAACATTTCCGATAATACTGCAAAATAAAATGCAGAACCTGAATCAGCGCGTTGAACATTTGGGCCAGATGCTAAATTCATTAAGTTATAAAAATGTTTTAGCACGTGGATATGCAATCGCCCGTGATGCAGATAATAATATTATCAGTCGCGCGACAGGTGATCAGAAAATTGCATCCGTCGAATTTGCAGATGGCATTATTAATGTTTAGCAATTGATTTTTATTTCCAGATAATTTATAATTCATATTGAACTCAAAGGGATAGTGGGTTCGGGGTCGTAAGAAAACCCATATATAAGCGATGTGAAAAACACATTGTAATCCGCAGGTACAATGCGGCGCGTTTGCGCCTTTTATATTGTACTCATTGCCCCGGTCGACACAGTTGGTCGGGGAGCCGTCGGCTATACCACAGGGTGCGTTTCGCACCCAAAGGCCGCCGGGGTCATTCTTATATATGATTTTCTTAACTCCCCGACCGTCAAATTCTATTGACGGTTTTTATAAAATATAACGAGGGGAAAAATGCAGAAAATAATATTTATCGTATGTTGCGTATGCATTGCTATTGGTGACGCGTATGCCGATTGTGCGCCATGCCCACTAAGCAGCGGACAAACATGTTCGTCGGTTGGTTGCAAAATGTGCAGTGACGGAACGTGTCGCACATGTTGCACAACGTCGGGTGGTTCATCCGGCACAACATGCAGTGGTACATATACCACGGATACCAGTCAAACTTTTTCGACCACTGCCGGCAGTGGCTATATTCAAAAACAAGTATACAGCAAGAGTTGCACTTGTGCGCCATTACTAGATTAAGAGGATGAAAATGCAAAGATATTTACTTATATTTATGTGCGTTATCGAATTGTTGGGCACGGCGAACGCAGCGCCACAATCAACAACATGCATTATACGCAGCGTTTTTACGTCATGCAATGCAGGCTATTATTTATCCAGTCAAAATTGTTTGGCTTGTGCGGCAGGAACATATAAATCTACATCCGGAACAGCAACATCATGTTCATCGTGTTCGCCATGGTCAGGTGTTTATACAACGTCCGCCAAAACGACCCAAGTATCTGCAACGTCTGCAACGGCCAGTACCGCCGCGACAAGTTGTTACATTGCATCAGGCACGTATTATGATGCAACCGGCACATTTAAATTAACAGGCAATTGCGCATACAAGAGTTAGTGACACGGCCTTAAAGTTCCACCCCGACTTGCGACGGGGTGACGACATGTTTGCGCATCATTGTAATTGTACTCTAAACAAAAAATTACTTAATCAATGTCTGTGCCATGGTCAGTGATTCTGGGGTGATTTCGGCACCACTGATTATGCGTGCGATTTCGTTTAATCGTTCGTCGGCAGATATTTCGCGCACACGCGTTGTTGTGGTATCGCCAACGGACGATTTTTCAATCTTAAAATGACGGTCGGCATAACCTGCAACCTGGGCAGAATGGGTAATAACCAATGCCTGGGATGCAGACGCCAATCGATTCAGACGCAGGCCGACCGCACTGGCGGTTGCACCACTGATACCGGTATCAACCTCGTCAAAGATAAATGTATGTGAATTATCCGCGCCTGCCAAAACAACGCGCATCGCCAACATTAATCGTGCCAATTCACCACCAGATGCCGCCCGATGCAGTGGTGCGAACGGTGTGCCCGGATTGGTCTTTATCATAAATGCGACGTCGTCGCATCCAAACGCCAATGGCGTGGCAGGTACAATATCAACCATAAAATCCGCTTGGGCCAATTTTAGTTCAGGCAATTCGTGCAATATACGTGTTCGCAACATGTCGGATGCATTGCAACGGGCAGTTGTTAATTGTGCGGCGTATTTATCAAATGTGGCACGCATTTGCGATACGGCTGCGGCGGCCTTTTTTAATTCCGCATCCGAATTATCAATCGCGTTTAGCTGGTCTGACATTTGTTGCAACTTTGCCGGCAATTCATCAGCAGATATGCGATGCTTGCGTGCTGCAGCACGGATGGCAAACAGACGTTCTTCGATTGCGTCCAGGTTATCAATATCAACATTCGTCGGCGTTAATGTGCCAGCAATGTCAGATATGCTTTCTGCAATGTCATATAATTTATCAATCTGCGTCTGATATGGATTTGGTTCTGTCTTGATACGTTGCAAAATATGCGCCACTGAAAAGATTATTGAATCCAATGACTGACCACGTGGTGATAGTGTTTCAATTGCCTCGGCTAATATTGCGGCGTCTTTTTCTGCATTCATCATCGCGGCGCGGCGTGTGGATAAATCATCTTCTTCGCCAGGCTGTGGATTTAATGCCTGCAATTCATTGACATTATGTGCCAGGAAATCACGTTCGGTCGCCGACCGCGTCAGCATATCTTGTAATTGTTGCATACGTTTATCGGCATCGTGATATTGCGCGTATGCATTACGCGTATCAGATAACAGTTTTTCGAATCCATCAATCGCGGTTGTGGCAAACGCATCTAATGTCGCGCGATGTGTCGCCTGATTTAATAATGCATGGTTTGCAAATTGACCATGCATTTCAACCAATGCATCACCAACCTGCTTTAACGTTTTGATGGATACAGGCGTATCATTAATCCATGCGCGACTCTTGCCATCCGCCGATAATGTGCGACGCAATATTATCGCGTCGTCATAATCAATACCATTATCAAATAGTATTTGTTTTAATTCGTCACCTGCCCCGTCAAATTCGGCAATCACAGATGCCACATCACAACCATGGCGCACCAGTCCGGCATCAGAACGCGCCCCCAGTGCCAGTGACAGTGCATCCAACAGAATACTTTTACCAGCACCGGTTTCACCGGTTAATATGTTCAGACCTTGGCCGAATTCCAGATTCAGTTTTTCAATTAATACGATATTAGAAATTTGTAAATTCGTTAACATGTGTGAAATTATACAAGGGTTTTGCGCCCTGTTTCAAGGATTTTATATATCTTCCAGCGTCCAGTCGTGTGTCCATAATATATGGCATTTGATGTCAAAATCTGGATAGATTTCGGATATTAATTTTTTATATTCGCCCAACTGCACAACATAGTGATGGCGACGTATTGTTCGGTCTGTATCCGTTTTATAATCCAAGATATCAATTGTTTTTGCGTCTGTATCAATGCGCAGGCGGTCAATACGACGACTGACAAATTGGTTATTTATGTATCCGGCCACCGGCACTTCGCCACGTGATTTTTCGTCGAACAATCGCATTAAATCCGGATTGGATTTGATGTGTGCGACAAACGGATTGCTATCGTCTATGCTTGTCGCGCATATATTTTGCAGACATGTGTGAACGTACGTACCATGTGACGTTGCCGCATCTGTGGCATGCATTTCATTTAACAAAGATTTTAATGTGTCAGTCATTTGATATCCTGATTACTTGTTTTGTTTCGTCGGTAAAACGCGTGTCGTCACGCGACAGTATATCCCATAATTTTGCAATCCATGTGTCTGGTGATACCACACCCTTGGTTGATTTGAATCCATAGATATACAATCGTTCGCACGCACGTGTCATCGCGACATACAATAATCGATAGTATTCTGCATTGCGGGCGGTCGCGGCATCTTGCAAAACATGTTGCATACATGCGTCTGGGCCAGATTCATCAAAACTATCACGTTGTGACACCCCCGTCAACCACAGCCACACCGGCGGCATAACCGCGTTTGCAGTTATTCCATGTTGTGCCAATGTGTTTGTTGTAATGGGGGCGATTGCGTCACCCTTGGGCATTTTGGCCGTATCAATCATAAATACAACCTTGGACTGTAATCCTTTGCTGCCGTGTACTGTGATAACGCGCGCACCATCGGCATGGTTTACATCACGCTTAATTTCACTGGCGCCGGTTATAAACCACTTTATAAAATCGCGCATAGTACCAGGTTCGGTACGTTCATACGACAGACATATCGTCATAAATTCTTCCAATGGTTCAACGATTTGATTACCCAGTGCCGCAATCATACTGGTGCGGGCATCATCGTGCGCCAACACACGCGTAAAAAATGAATACGCCGATAAATCAGATGCCCATTTTACAACGTCGGTTAAATACGCGTATATATCCGGATGTTGTGATTCCAATGCGTCAAATACCGTCATTAAAGTGGGATTGTCTGATTGTTGTTTCCGTGCGGTGTTTTCTGTATTCTTGATTTTGCATAAATTAAAAATATCACGTTCTATCAATCGGAACAATGGACTTTTTAATATACAACATAAACTATAATCATTTGACGTATCAATACAGAAACGCACCAAATGCATCAGGTCGCGTATCACCGGAAAATCTGGCAACTGGATACGATCACTGCCCGCGACCTGAATATTACGTGCCTTTAATTTATTAACCATTATTGGCGCCATTGGATTACGGTCGCGCACCAGCACCATTATATCTGATGCGCGTGCGTATCCAGATTGTATCAAGCCCGCGATTTCGTCGGCGATTTTATCCAGATATACAGATAAATTCATCCCGTTATCTTCGTCGGCATATACAACATTATGAACCTCTACACAACCTTTGACACCCTTGTTCTTGTCACTGCATTTATGGGTATTGTTATAAAATCCGGGCAATACATTAAAAAATTCATCAACCGTTTCCAAAATTGGCGCAACAGAACGATAGTTTACGTCCAGAACAGGTTCTTTAAAAATCAATCTGCTTTCTTCTATCTGGTGTTCGAACACGTCACGACTTTCTGAAAACGCATGCGGGTCGGCGCCCTGGAATCCAAAGATAGACTGCTTGGTATCGCCCACAACGAACGATGTTGGCGGAATTGTATCATAATCCGGCACAGACATAATCGTATGTACCAGTGACACAATTATATTCCATTGGTCGGGACTGGTATCTTGGGCCTCGTCTACCAAAATATGGTTTATTGACGTGTTCATTTGTGACAAAACCCAGCCCATGGTTTCTTGGTTAGAAAACAGATTTCGCGTGTATAAAATCAAGTCTTCAAAATCCAATAAATCATGTTGTTTTTTTAATTCTTGGTATACGCGTGCAAATTCCGCCGACAAATCAAATAATGCGATTGTGTTATCAAAGACGTTTTTGCGTTTGTTGTACTGATCAATTTCATAAACGCGATTTTGTTCTGCAACCAAAAAATCTTTCTTGGCAACGTTGGCAATTTTGGTCTGTTCACTGCGTGTCAAATACGCATATTTGTAATTATCAAAATCTATCGTTTTATCAATATACTGTTGAGTTTTTGTGATAATATCGATAATATAATTTGGCGGATTTTTAACGTTTTTTGCCTGTGCAATAATATTTTGCAGAGAATTTATATCAACTTCATCAACAATTGGATTCTGTATATTTAAAAACTTCTTAGTCGTATCAACAAAGTATTTTCTATAATTATCATAATTGTTTAATCCAAAAAAGTATTTATATTGACCACCCAACATCGCCATCAGACGACCAAATGAACGTGAATCTTCGGATACAATATCCAAAATCGTATCAAACGCATTTATAATGTTTGGCGAGCCGTCACCTGCACTTTTTGCAATACGTATCATTTGCAGAAATGCATCGCGCCGTAAAATATTCTGCATTGAATCTGTTGCCATTGTCCATGCAGGTGAAAGACCGGCCTCTAATGGGAAACGTCGCAGGATTTCTTCGCAAAAACTATGAATTGTTTTTACGTTCAAGATATCAGGATTGTCAATGTATGCATAAAATATATCGCGCGCATGTCGCATATCATCAGACGTGACGGTACGTGGTGATATTATTTGTCCCACCAATTCGGCCAGTGTATCATCATCCGCCATTGCCAGACGTCGCATTTCGCGCAGTATTCTGTTGCGCATTTCGCCAGCACCCGCCTTGGTATATGTCAGACACAAAACCCCGGTCGAATCCAACGATTCCATTGAAAATAATATTCGCAACAGACGCCCCGTCAAGACGGTTGTTTTTCCGGTTCCGGCGTTTGCCTGAACAAATGCGCTTTGCATTGGGTTTACCGCATCCAACTGTGCGCGTGTAAAAGACATATTTATACCCTTGCTTTATTATGTGAATTTTAGTATAAATCCCATGAAATCGCAAGTGATATAGGGGGAAAGCGCATGAATCTGGTTCAAATCTTATTGATTGGCAGTGGTGTTATCTGTTTTTTGATGTTTGTCGCGTTAATTGTGTTATTTTTTGTGTCGCGACGCTCACAAAAGGTTATGGAATCACTGTTGCAGATAATGACGCGCCCAGAACGTGCCAAGGTTCAGGATGCGGTACGCGTGCTGAATACGATATTAGCCGACGAAATTCAAAAAATAGAAGTCAGTTTTCAGACAATGCGCGATACTTTAAATGCGCAAATTGCCAGTGCAAACGAATTGCGTCAACAACTGGATACACAAAACAGTAATCTGGTGACATTGGCGGATGATGCAACCAAGCGATTGACCACTATGTCTGGACGTCTGGACAATACAGTTGATGGACTGCGTGCAATTGTTGAATCAAACGGATGGCACGATGTAGAAGTATCAACAGACAAATTCAGCAATACTATCAACGAATTACTGGCACAAATTGATAAAACATCACAAGATACAACCGATAAGATTTCACAGATTCGCGACCATATTGATGCATGGATAGAATCTGGCAAGACTTTATCCGATGGATTAAAGTCAGAATTTGAAAACAACAAACAACAGAATCAGGAACTGACCACCGGTGCCCAGGAATTACAATCTGCGTTGTCGGCCCTGGCGCAAAATACAGCCACAGAATTTAATAATGTAAAGACGGCTGCGACAGATTATGAATCTGTGATGACACATAATAATGATTTAATTGATAAATATCTGACGAAATTAGATACATTTGGTAAACAATCCAAGAAACAATTAACCAGCCAGGTAAACACACTGACAATTACATCCAATACTGTTGGTGGCCAGGTTCGTTTGGCAGAATCATCAATAGACAAACAAATTCGCAAACTGTCTGATGTGGTTGAAAAATTAATGGCGACCGCCGGCACAACGGAAACATCTGTTCGTGGCATATCGTCAGAACTGGCCACATTAACAAATCGGTTTAATGGCGAAATCAAAGAATTCGCAACAGGTGTTGTATCAGAAATCAAAACGGTATCTGGTGTTGCAAATACAACACTGGAAAACACAAAATCAGCCGCCGGTGCGTTTTCTGAATCTGTTAAGGCAATGGCAACCGGTGTTCGCGAAACATTGATAAAGATGAACACCGCACACGCACAATTATCGGGACAATCTGCAAACCTGATAAAGATGTCAACCGACACCACCGCACAATTACAGCCGTTGTCGGCATTGATTGAAAAGTATTTTGCCGCCCTGCCCGATTTGTCACGTGATTCTGTTGCGGCCAGTGACAATCTGAACAAGATTGTTGCGGGATTAAATGATAAGATTAACGCAATGAAAACGACTGTTTCAGAATCTACGGATACAGTCACCCAGTCTGCAATTAAATTAGAAGAATTAGCCAGTCAATCACGCCAGCAAATGATTGATTTAATGTCTGATTATGCCAAGGCGGTAAATACCATGCAGACATTGAACAAGCAAATGATGGTTGCGCGTGCATCGGCGCCAATGGACGCGATAAAAAATGCACCATCTGAAAATGTTGGCCGTATCAGTGGCGGCGATTTCTTGAAACAAAGCGAACGCATGTTTGAAAAAATGCATGAACAATCATTGGATTTAATCCGTGCCGCCGGTGCAGATATTCCGGATGTCGTATGGAAAAAATATCACGACGGGGATAAAACTATATTTTCAAAATGGCTGGCCAAGATGTTGGCGGCGGCGGATAAAAAACGCGTGCGCGACATGATGAAGTCTGACGCGGTATTCCGTTCCCAGGCGACACAATTTGTGCGCAGTTTTGACAAGATATTATCCAGTGCCCGCGCCGCGGACAATTCAGATAAATTATCTGCAACATTAATAAAAACAGATTTAGGTCAGGTTTACATGGCACTGAAAGCCAATGTGTAATACTGAATATTTCCTTGATTAAAATCCTATAATTGCATACAATGAATATTGTCAACGGGTATTCCGTTGATGAGGCGTCAGAACCTCTGCCACGGCGTTGGAACATATACCTGTGGCGCATTAAATGCGTCATTTTTAATATATGCAACGAAGATAACTCCTGAACGTTCGGTTCAGGAGGGTTCGCGGAATAACCAATACGCGACGCAATTCTGTGGATTGTTCTGAACCTCCTGAACCACCAATAAAAACGGTGGTTTTTTGTTTAACCAAACGCAGGAGTTTCAACAATGAAAACAAAATTTATTATCACACCCACTGTGCTGGCAATTATTAGTGTGCACGGCAATGCATTTGCATATTGCGACGACTGGGGCGATTATAGTGCTCTGAAGAGCGAGTATAGCAACTGTACCGACAAAACATCAGCCCTTATTGGCGCCAACAATTGCGCTACAATGAATCAAACCGAGAGTTTTATGTGGCACGAAACAGATGGTAAATGTTATTACGTTCAATCATGCGCAACGTGTCCATCGGGATATAGCTTGGAATACATTGACGAAGATACAACTGGCATTGCACTTGATTATCTCTGCTGGTATGAGCCAGATGAAGATATAAACAAAGAACCGTATCCATATCATACATGCGTTAAAAATTGTCCAGACGATACCGATTGGGCGGCGTCCGGCACCGGATATCAAAAGCAAACCGTCTATAACACAGATTGTGTTGCATCAACCAAATACCGTTGTGCCGCAGGATATTACGGCAGCAGTACAAATGGCACATCAGGATGTACCCGATGCCCAAACTGGACTGGTGTGTACACAAATTCAACCAAGACAATATTGGCACGCGGTAACAGCAGTGCCGGCGCAACATCTATTACAGGATGCTATATTTCGGCTGGGACATATTATGACACTACTGGTACATTTAAAATTACCAGCACCTGCCCATACAAGAGTTAACTTCGTACACAAACATCCGTATGGCCACAGAGTTTTCTTTTATCATCACCCCGTCACGTTTCCAATGTGACGGGGCAATTAATAACAATGGATACTGGCACAAAAAATATCATCGTGTTTTTATGTTTTGCAGGTATTGCTGCAGGGATGTTGGGATTATCGTTTCATCAGCGCTGGATTTCAGCATAAAATCGACATCCAAATCTGTACGAAGGAAATCAATCGGGTTACAAGTATTTGTTGTGCGTACACTACGGTCATCTGGCATATTTGCACGGTCTGCGGCAATTTTAAAGTTATTTTCGGGCGGAATAAAATATAATGTCTTGAAATCATAGGTTGACTGCATGCCGTGTGCAACAAACCAATCGCGCATTTGGCGGGCGTATTGCGGTTGAATAACATCATAAACAAAGTTTTTACCAATGTTATTCAACACTTCGAATTCTGGCACACCATAAAGCCATTTCGGTTTACCTGGTTGCCAAAATGCCTGATTTACAAACAGACGCGTCACCAATGGCGTAGTGTCAAAATATATTTCATCAACAAAATAATATTCGCGTCCGTGTTGTTCGCCCGGCCGCATTGGTCGTGTGGTTGCAGATTTTAATTTATAGAACGAACCACAGGGCAGTATGTTTTTAATAAAATAACTCTTCCCGCTGCCTGACAGACCACAACAAAATAAAACAGTATTTTTCATTTATAATCGCCTTTATGTAAAACATCCCGCGTATGCGGGATATTTGTATATATTATTCTTCTAAGAAACTGCGCAGTTTACGGGCACGGCTGGGGTGTTTTAATTTTTGCAGTGCCTTTTGTTCAATCTGGCGGATACGTTCACGCGTCACGCCGATATCTTCACCAACTTCTTCCAACGTGCTGGTCTTGTTAGTATTGATACCAAAACGTTTACACAGAACTGTTGCTTCTTTTGGATCCAATTCCAGTAATATTTGTGTGACAATATTACGCAGGTTTTTCTGGGCCGCCGATGTAAACGGATTTTTCGCTGTTTCATCTGCGATGATTTCAATACGTGAACTGTCATCTTCGGAACCAACGGGTGCCTCTAATGAAATTGGTTTCAGATTAACCTTCATCGCTTTATGAATCTTGTCCACCGGCAGATAGATAATCTTGGACAATTCTTCGGCCGTTGGCTGGCGTCCGTATTTATGCATAAACTGACGTGACGCACGTTGTATCTTGTGAATATTATCAATCATGTGCACAGGGATACGAATTGTGCGGGCCTGGTCGGCAATGCTGCGTGAAATTCCCTGTTGAATCCAGTTTGTGGCATATGTTGAAAACTTATTACCCAAACGATAATCAAATTTATCAACAGCCTTCATCAATCCGATATTACCATCCTGAACCAAGTCTGAAAAATCCAAGCCCAGACCGCGATTGCTGGATTTTTTGGCAAATTTTATAACCAGACGCAGGTTCGCCTCTATCATTTCGCGTTTGGCACGGGCGGCCTCGACCTGGCCACGACGAACCAATTCAACAACCTTTTTATATTCGGCGGTGGGCTGGCCAGTCTCTTGGGCGATGGCGGTAATACTTTCCTGGATTTTTAGAATATCTGCCTCGTGCTTTTTGGCAAAGTTCGCCCATGCAGGATTCTTGTGCTTGGCCAACTTTTTAACCCAATTACGGTTCAATTCATTGCCGGCATATTCGGCCAGGAAATCTTCACGTTTTATCTTGTTTGCCAAGGCCAGGCGCAACAATTTGCCTTCCAGTCCCATTAATAATTGGTCGCGTTTGGTCAACTGTTCCAAAATTTCGGCATTACGGTCATCGTTCAGACGAATTTTGCTGACGTGTTCAAACAATTCCAGACGCATTTTTGCGTATTTCTTTTCCAGTGCCGCATCCGGCGTATCAGATGTCATCAGGTTTTCCAGACGCTTGGTTTGCAGTTTCTGCATATTGTTAAATATGCGTTTAATCTTGGCAAACAAATCCAGAACCATTGGCATCAATGATTCTTCCATTACTGGGATTGGCACACCAGATGTGCCACGCGGCGTGTCTTCTTTTTTGATACCGTCTTCTTCATCGACATCTTCATCTTCGTCATCTTCTTCGGTGGCGGTGGATTCTTCCAAATCATCCAATTCGTCATCATCCAATTCATCAACGTGTTCAACGCCCTTGGATTTCAAAGCCTCGGACAGTGCCGCCAATGATTTTTGTTCGGCGTCAGATGAATACATGACTTCCAAATTCACGATATAGCGCAGACGAATATCTTCGTTTAATAATTGCTGGTACCAATCCAACATTGCCTGGATTGTCATTGGACTTTCGCACAGGCCATATACCATCAGACGGGATGCTGCCTCGATACGTTGGGCAATTGCGACCTCGCCTGCGGCGGTCAATAATTGAACTGTACCGATTTGTTTTAAATACGATTGAACTGAATCTTGGACACCCAAAACCAAATTGCCTGTTGAACTGCGTTCCAATTGTTTGGCAAAGTGTTCATAGTCGTCATCATTGACATCAACCTGTTCTGCATCTGCATTTAACAAGTTGCGTGTTTTGTCGCGTGGCTCGTCATTGTCTTCGTCATAGTATTTTTCCATACTCTGTGCAAAGTTATCCAGTTCCAGAATTTCCAGTCCTAAATCCTGTTGAAAAAATGCAGTATAGCCTTCTTGTTCATCCGATGGAATTTCATCCGCCTCGATTGCGGAATCCAAATCAGACTGCGACAGATAGCCGATTTCTGTCGCAGACAACGCCAATTTCCGCAAATTTTCCGGAAATGATTCTATAACTAACTTTGTTTCTTCATCCAGTTTTTTTGCCATCAGACAACCCTTGCCGTTTTTTGTGTGAATCAGATTAAAGATTATTTCTTTGCCTTTGCAACCGCGTCATGTAACGCAGATTCAGATATCAGCCCCAATACCAATGGGCTTTGGATTTGAATCAACGAATATGATTTATGCGTTTTGTTGCGGATAGATGCAACCGTCGGGTTTGTACTGCGCATCAGGCGTGCAACCTGGCCATCAGACAGTTCTGGATAATTTTTAATAATCCATAAAATACCGCCCAATCTGTTTTGACGATGTAATTTTGGTGTGTATCCAACACCACGCTTGTTTTGGGCACTTTGCGCGGCAACAATTTCTTCGCGCAATGTCAGGCGTTTCGCCGGGTCGGCTTCGCACGCCTCAATATCTTCACGGGTTAATTGACCGTTCAAGATTGGGTTCAGACCCTGGATTTTATAAGTTTCTGCATCTGCGATGTTTTTTACTTCTAATTCGTGCATACCGCAGAAATCTGCAATTTGTTCAAAAGTCAGTGCTGTGTTTTCAATTAACCACAGGGCTGTTGATTTAGGCATATATGGGTAATTCATGAAATATCCTCTTGTATCTCGGGGCAATATACACCAAAAGTCCCCTGCTTTCAAGATATTTTTATATAAAAAACACCCCCGCAAACGCGGGGGATTTAGTTGTTCTGGCAACACATTAAACTTTTTTGACCAGTTTTACACCGTCTTTGGTATCAACGACCGTCCAACCAGCGGTGTCTATCTGGGCACGCAACGCATCGGCCGTAGCCCAATCACGTGCAGCCTTGGCAGCGGTACGCGCATCCGACAGTGCAACAATCTGGGCAGGTGCGGTTTCTGACTGCGCAGACACCAATTTTGATGCATGTTCAATCAGCCGCAACCCCAGTAATCTGTCAATAAATTCCAACAACGCAATTTTGGTTGCAGGATTTACAGATGCGTCTTTCAGTAATTCCTGGGTTGACACCAATGCCTCGGCTGTTTTTAGGTTATCGGACACTTGCACCAATATTTTATCATGCCATACGCTATAGATTTCGTCATTGATTGCGCCTGGATTCTTGTCGGCTAATATATCAGCAATACGTCGCACCAAATTACTATACCCGTTTGCAGCAGATTCCAATCCCTGCCAAGAAAACGCCAATTGTGATTGATAATGTCCCAACAACAACATATATCGATACGCCATTGGATCAAAACCATGATTTTTCAAGACACTTAATGTCAAGAATTCACCGTTGGATTTTGACATCTTGTCACCACTTTTATCCACCAAAAATTCCGAATGCACCCAATATATTACCCATGGGGCACCGGTGATAGGCTCGCTTTGCGCAATTTCGTTTGCATGGTGAATACGCGACAAATCTATGCCACCGGTATGGATATCAAAATGATTGCCCAGTAATGCCATTGACATTGCACTGCACTCTATGTGCCATCCCGGGAATCCAACGCCCCATGGACTGTTCCATTCCATTTGACGCTTTTTATCTGTCGGCGAAAATTTCCATAACGCAAAATCTGTCGGATTACGCTTTGCATCGTTAAATTCAACACGCGCCCCAGCCCGATTACCAGACAAATTACCACCTGTCAATTGACCATATGCTGCAAATTTAGATGTGTCATAATATATGCCATCGCCTGGAATTTCGTATGTGTATCCTAAATCCACCAGGCGTTGCACCAAATCAATTTGTTGTTGTATATATTCTGTGGCACGTGGACGTTCAGTTGGCGACAACAAGTTCATATCGTTACTGTCGCGCAAAAATTCATCTGTATAAAATTTCGCAATATCCCAAACAGATTTATTATCACGTGCCGCACCCTTTTCCATTTTGTCTTCGCCAGAATCATCATCGTCACTGGTCAGATGGCCGACATCTGTAATGTTCATAACATTTCGTACATCAAATCCATTTTCGATAAACATACGTTTTAATAAATCAGCCAGAACAAAACTGCGCAAATTACCGATATGTGCATAATGATAAACCGTCGGGCCGCAAGAATAAAAGCTGACCTTGCCGGGTACCAGTGGCACAAAATCTTCTATTTTACGCGTCATTGTATTATATAGTCTGATAGTCATAGTTGCCTTTCCTTTGATTAAATTTTTATCAGAAAAATGTTAATGGAGTATAAAATCTGTTGCAAACAAAAGATGTTTGCGAAATGCAAATATTAACGACAACAGTAAAAATTAATAAATTGAATTGTCATATCAGTTAATATGATATCAAGTGCGCGACGAAATGTCAAACTTATTATAGCATGTGGTCGGCATGTTCGCCCGCAACGGCGGCATATACCCCGGTGTATCCGTGGATATAAGATACTTCGAACATGTCACACGTATCAAATTTCATCATTGCTTGAAACACGGCCTGTTCGGTTGAAACCAATCCATGACGTTTCATGATTTTACGTACAGTTTCAAATTGTTCATAGAATTTGGTCGCCCATTTATATGGGATAATAAAACTGGTCGCAGGAACATCATAGTCTGCATTTATCATTGCAATATCTGTCAATGATTGTCGTGCCAGACGCGATGCAGTTGCAGGCTGAATTTTAGGTTGAAACTTTTTCCAAATTTGATACAGCGGTTTTGGCACAAAATGCGGCCTTGATTTACCCAGCGTAGGCGCAATTGTAAACCGACAGCGGTCGGGATACGCGGCAATTCTGCCCCCCCCCACGGCCCAATTTTCCCAGAATTCCTGGTATATTGGATTAAAGCACCCGGCATCAATCCACATAAAATAATCCGAATTAAATTTATTATTTTTTGCCGCCCAATCTATGACTGCCGGCTTGGCGGCAATCAATATCATATAATCAATCCATTGTTCCGGTGTTTTATGATGTAATAAAAATCCAACATTATTTTTCATGCTGTGCAGGATTTTTAGCCACTCGTCCCGTTCGGTATAATGTGGCAAATCCTGAAAGCGCATTACATGCATGTTAATCTGTTTATCTAAACCACGCGCAGTTAAAAATTGTGCGGTTTGTTCATCGCACCACAATGCCACACGTTCAAAAGTTTCTATTAAACGTTGTAATGATGGCAGATAGAAATTTTCAAACTTTCTGTCCATACGTTTCAAAGAATCCAGATTTCCTGGTGATGGTATTTGAAACAGTATTGTACAGAACGTTATGTCTGTGCGTTTCTTGTCATAAGTTATATTGGAATTGATATTTTGCGGACACATAAGACACAAACCTCTTGCCATGGGATTTTCCCTTTGTGGGTGGGGAATATCTGGCGGAGACGAAGGGATTCGGACCCTTGATAGCCTTGCGACTATGCCTGATTTCGAGTCAGGTACATTCAACCACTCTGCCACGTCTCCGGTGCGCAGTATTATACAGGTTATAATTCTTTTTGCAAGGGCTTTGTATTTGACATTGGTGATGGTTGTTGTAAAATATTGCACATGGCTACATTTAACGAACAGGTTTATGATATTGTTGCACGAATCCCCGCGGGCCGGGTCGCGACATTTGGTCAAATTGCCCGTATGATTGGGCGTCCACGTATGGCGCGGTTTGTTGGATACGCATCTAATAACAAGGCATCATGGCACCTGCCGTGGCATCGGGTTGTATTTAAAGATGGCAGCCTATGTGGTGCCGGATTTTTTGAACAGCAATACAAGGCATTAAAATCCGAAGGCGTAAAATTCGACAAAGAAAAGAAAGTTTTAATGGATAAATACCAATGGTATCCGGATCGTGATGGCGTGCCAATGGATATCCGCGATTTGCCGTTGGTGTTTTAATTTAATAAAAAACACTTGTATTTATTTTGTGATTTAACTAATATCCTGAATATGGGAAAGTGTAGAATTTTAATTCATAATATGTATGTATGTATGTATGTATGTATGTATGTATGTATGTATGTATGTATGTATGGGGACGCACGCGTATGCGGCAGAACCCGTTTCGTTTGATGTCGCACTGAATAATACCAAAGCGGCGTGCCGTGGTATCAGTGATAATATGGCGCATTTAAAACAAATGGCAGGAATAAATACTGCGGTGACGGGCGTGGGTACTGCGGCGGGTATTGGTGCCACGGTGACAGGATTGGTAAAAGCGTCAAAAGATAAAAAAGCAGATAAAATAGAAATTAATTTGGAAAAATTGCGTCAGATTGAACAAACTGGCAGATTGGCGCACACATCAGAAGAAAGTGCAAATTTATTTTTGACTGAATTTGACACCGAACGCCAGAATATAATTGCAGAAATTGAAAAACAACAGGCAGAATTGGATAAAATAACCAAACAATCTAAAAATTTAGGAAACTGGCGTACAGGCCTTTTGGCGGGCAGTACGGCGACCAATGTCGCGGGGGCGATTATTGCGGGCAATAATAAAACAGATGATGATGTACATTCACAAATTGAATATTGTCTGGCGGCGGTGGAACAACTGCAAAACGCAATTGGCCAAGCCCGTATCGATGGATATGATATTTCGCATGCACAAGAAATTGTTCGCGAATGTAGTGAATATAAATATGTCGATTTATCCAAGATTGATAACAAGGCCCAAGGCGCAATGATTGCATCAATTGTTGGGGCGGCCACGGGGATATCTGGTACGATTACCAGCGCGGTTGCAAATACAAATGCAATTCGTAATGACGATAAAAATAAACAAAAAGAAAAGAATTTAAATACCGCATCTAATGTATTGGCTGGTACGACAACTGTTGCGTCTGCAACTGCAACAGCATTTAATGCAACCCAGATATCGGCGATAAAAAAGGTCGCAAGCATTGCGGATAATTGCGAACGGGAGTTATCAAAATGAAGAAAATACTGATTGCGTTCGCATTATTAGTCGTTTGTGGCAATTCACATGCAGATTTTACCGTGACGGATACGAACTGGGTTGCATTTACCAGTGATGCGGTTGAACAAGCAATAAATGAATATGTTAACCCGCGATATCAGCAATCAGCAGCTGATACGTATCAGGAACAAATGGATGCCGAAACAGGAAAAATATCTGTTGCAGGTATTTATCGTGTTTGTGTTGCGGCAAATTTTGATCTTAAACAAGATGATGGTTTTAGATTATGTCGTAATATGCTGAATAAAATGATGACTTTGTCTGGTTTTGGCACAGGCTCGTCAACGCAACAAAATTGCATTACAAAAATGAATGGTGTTTGGACTAAAAGTTCGGATGGCAAGACATACCAATGTGTTGGTCGCGATGGCTCATTGCTTGTTTATAAAAAATCGTGCGACGATGCTGGTGGACAATGTATCAAGGATTTTGCAGATTTACAAACCCAGACGGCGATTGGACGGCAATTTATAAATCAGTGGGGTTTGCAAAAAAACATTAGATTAACGTGCCACTCTGATGTTGAAACGCGACGTGGCATAACCAGTCCGTTGGGGCAAGATTATATCAGATGCAGCGCAGGTGGCAACGCATACGAATTTGAATTTGATGATTTAAATCAAGATGTTGATGATACTGCCGCACTCAGCCAGGCAAAGGCCGCGTGCAAACTGATGGGTGGTACCGAAACCACCGGTGTATTACCCGAACAATATCTATATTGCGACAATATTGATAAAGAACAATGCATAACAATACGTAATATCGCTGGTAATTATACAGAAATGTATTATGACGAAATCTGTCGTATTGCCCGATATGCACAAAAAACAAGCAGATTGGAATTATCGCATATCAAAGGTGTTGATAGTTATGCATTTCGTAATGTTCAAATCAGATCTGATTTAGCGGTACCACTGGTAGAATCGTATTTACACTATCTGTTTCCTGGTGTGGCGCGTTCGGGAATATCCTGTGATAGTAATATCAGACACTTTGAGGATACAACTGATTTATCTGGATTAATATCAGATGATGTATTGCGTTGTCATGTATCTGGCGAAGGAAGTGTTGATTTTGTATTTGATGACCTGGCAGAAAGTATGGATTACGAGATTACATCAGGGCGTTCTGGGATAGAGTGTATGATTAATGGTGGCAGATACAAGGGCAAAAAATGTTCAATGTTAACGCGTCAGCAATGCGAATCCATTAGTTCACAAATCACGGGTGGCACAAAATGGAATGCAAATGACGGATATTGTGAATTAAATAATGTGTCAATGTATTATACAATAAGTAATACGGCGATAACAATTGGCAGTGCGGTTTTGGCTGGTGTTGTGACATATGCCAGTGGTGGTTCCGCAGCGGTTGTTATTGCGGCAGTCGGTGCAGATGTTGGGTTCAGTATTGGATTTGAACTGGCATCAGAATGGGTTGAAAATAACCCACATCACCAGGCAACTAAATTTTTAAAACAGGCTGTTCCATGTAAAAACACGCAATGTGCTAAAAGTATTATTACAGAGTATTTCAATACATTACAGGCAACATTTGATGGTTTGGATGATCCTGATACAATCAATGCGGTTTTTAATCACATAGACAGATTGTCAGATATGTTATCAGATAATGAATTTGAATCAGCAATGAATGTATCTACGGTAAATATAGAAACCAAAACCGCATCTATAGTGATGCCGATGATGCTGGCGGTTGGATTGGTTGTTGACCCACAATCGGTGCTGACGAAATTGGCAACGCGTGCGCCACGACTGGCGGCAAAGTTAGGCAAATGGCGAATGATGACTTTTTCAAAAAAATATTTACCTATAATGGATGCGGTTGACAGTTCTACACTTGGTGGGCAAACATATGTACGTATGTATGTTGGCAACAAAAGCAATACAGAAATCACAGAGATTATTCGTACATTACGGGAAAATGGTATGTATGTATCCAGTGGCACAACCCAAGCAGGGCGCAGATTCCTTGGCTTTTCTGACAAGAATATGTTCAGTGCATGGGAAAGACAATCTGGGAATTGGTTGCGTAATGGAGCAAGTCACGGTTCCCAAATATCAAATATACTTGCACGTGATTTTGTATCATTACGTGGTACGTCTGTTTCCCGTGGACGTTATAGCAGTTCACAGGCACAACAGATGGTCGCAGAATTACAAAATAATGGATACATTGCAATACGTCAGGGTACGCGTGGTGGCGCCAATTCCGAAGAATATGTAATTGTTGCAGTGCATCAATCCAAGATAGCAGACCTGGGCAGTGATGTAAGTTATAATGGCCAGAACCTTGTCAAAACGAATATGGATAATTTGTATCGTGCAACCAATGCCAATTCTTACACGGGTATAACGCTGATGAATTCTGGTGATGTTATTGCTAGATTAGGAGAAGTCGGACAGATTGGCGGGCGTCCTGTTGCATTGGTTGGTTTAACAAATACCAGAACAGGAGCACACGTGGCCGTACCTTTTTATGTATCAACAGGTACTGCTGGGAAAACGACTGTTCCAACTGGGATGTGGGAATTTTTTGGGGGATACGGGGGTGTCGGAATGAGCAACCCAAATTGGTTCCAAAAGGGAACGCTTGAAGATATTATAAAGCATTATAACAGTCCGTATTTACAACAAATAGCCAACGCGCTGGACGGCAGCTTGGGCGATTTGCGTGATACAGAATATGTTTTAGAAACAATAGGTCGTCAGTCTGCTGGCGGAAGGGGAATTGTCGGAACTGCTGCTAATAGTCCATTGCCAGACTGGAACGGTCAGCAAGCCTATATAAATCAATTAATGGGTGGTGCGCACGGAAATACTATTTACGAAACAGTTGCTAAAGTGCATAGACTTATGGGCTGGCAAAACACTCTCTGATTTGGTGACAAAGAAAAAACACGCCGTGCAAGTGCCGTGCGTGTTGTGGGGGTGTCGAAATCCCATTCTTGTAAGCGTCCAGACGGATATCTCTTATCGTGATGCCTTTTGGTTTTGTGTTTTTGATTTGGTGTTTGATTTCTTGGCACCCAGGCGTTCTTTTATTTTGTCCGCAGACAATTTTTTGAACACCAAGAACCAAGACTTTATGTCATAGTCTGCACCGCGATTTTTTATATCGCGCATGTCGCGACTGGTTGCCGGACTGGATACCAAAATATCATCCCCAGGTGTCCAGTCTGCCGGTGTTGAAACACCAAATTCATCATGCACCTGCAGGGCGACAATCAAACGTTTGATTTCTTGGAAATTGCGTCCGACGGCGGCCGGATAATATATAATCGCCCGGATTATACCCGTGGGGTCAATAATAAATACCGCACGCACAGCCGTGGTGCCTGATGCATTGGGATGAATCATGCCGTATTGTTTGGCAACGTGCATTCCCAAATCATCAATTATCGGAAATGTGATTTCCGTATTTTCCATGTCTTTCCATTTTATTTCGCTGATTGCGCCAACCCAGGCCAAATGCGATGTTAATGTTCCGACGGACAAACCGACCAATTCCGTATCCAGTTCACGAAATTCATCAATCATTTTTTGAAATGTCATGAATTCTGACGTGCATACCGGGGTAAAGTCAGACGGATGTGAAAACAGTACAATCCATTTGCCGGCATAGTCTGTTGGAAAATGAATTGTTCCATTTGTTGATTGGGCGGTAAACTCTGGTGCGGCGTCGCCGATTAGCGGCATCGATGTACAGCGTTTCGGTCCAATGTTTTTTTGTGTGTCTTGCATGGCTCTCTCCTTTTGCAATACGGTTTTCAGGTTATCGCCGTGCATTGAATATGTCTGTAAGAACGTATTCTTAAATTAAAAAACTTTACTCTTGATAAAATATGCTAAGATATAAATAATTATGTTTGGCAAGATAAAGGAAAGAAATTATGAAACGTTCAGATATAGTGCGGTCTATTCAAGTAAAATTTAAACACATGCGTGCCAACGATGCGGCGGCGGTATTAGATACGGTATCGGATTACATGATTCAGTCGGTGGCTGATGGCAACAGAATAGAAATTCGTGGATTTGGCACGTTTCAGCCACGCGCCCGCGCAACCAAGGTTGGATATAACCCGTGTACAGGTAAACCGATGGATTTACCGGCCAGCACAACAATCTTGTTCAAGCCCAGCCGTGAATTAACCAAGAAAATGAATGGATAATAAAATGTTATTTGGTAAAAAATCAGGGATAAAAAACGCAAATCGCGAACGTTATGACCGCGTGCGTCGTTTAATGTGGATAAAATGCGAATCCTGTGGCAAATTGGTATATTACAAGGATTACAAGGACAATCTATATATATGCCCATTATGTGGCCGGGCATTTATTATGAGTCCAAAGCAGCGATTTGACCTGTTGTTTGATAATAACGAGTGGCAGCGCTTGGATTTGCCGACGGCATCAGATGATCCGTTGGAATTTACAGACCGTATCTCTTATAAAGAAAGATTGTCCGATGCCCGTTCCGAAACAGGTAATACCGAGGCTGTTGTCGCCGCAGATGGTGTTATTGGTGGCATTCCAACAACGATATGTGTGTTGAACGGTGATTTTATTATGGGCTCTATGGGACGTGCTGCCGGCGACGGTATTGTCGCCAGTATGGAACATGCCATTGAATTAAAGCAGCCATTTGTCATGGTTGTTGCCAGTGGTGGCGCCCGCATGCAAGAAAACGTATTGTCATTAATGCAAATGGCGCGTACAACTGTTGCAGTTAATAAACTGCATGCAAATGGAATTCCATACATTGTTATTTTGACAGACCCGACATACGGTGGTGTGACGGCATCGTTTGCAATGCTGGGGGATATTCATATCGCAGAATCTGGTGCGCGTATCGGATTTGCCGGTCGTCGTGTAATCGAACAAAATATACGTGAAAAATTACCGTCTAATTTCCAAACCGCCGAATACTTGTATGAACACGGCATGGTTGATATGGTGGTAAAGCGTGCAGATATGCATGATGCACTGGTTCGGATTTTAAACATATTGACCAAACAGCCACGGGCGCCAAAAACAATCAATGTGACGACACCGGAATTTGATGCATCTAAAAAGCCACGCGGCATGGGCGAAACAGATGCGTATGACAAAGTACTGTTGGCACGAAACGAAAATCGCCCGCACTTTTTGGATTATATCAATGGCATTGTTGACGATTGGACATATCTGGCCGGCGACCGTTGCTTTGGCGAAGATGCAGCAATGGGGTCTGGTATCGGATACTGGCGCGGAATCCCAGCTGTCATAATCGGTCAAGAACAGGGTCGCACAATTGAAACCCGTCAAAAGCATCGCTTTGGAATGGTTAATCCCGAAGGCTATCGCAAGGCAATCCGCATGATGAAGTTGGCTGAAAAGTTTAATTTGCCACTGATATCATTGTTTGATACGGCCGGTGCATTTGCCGGGCGCGAGGGTGAAGAACGCGGCCAATCCCAGGCGGTTGCGTCATCAATCGCCGCGGGCCTAAATATGCGTGCGCCGTATGTGGCAGTAAACGTAGGCCAAGGTGGTTCTGGCGGGGCAATTGCAATTGGGACCGGTGATCGCGTATTAATGTTGGAAAATGCGATTTATTCTGTAATTGCGCCGGAATCGTGTGCCAGTATTTTATGGAAGGATAATAAATTCCGCGCCACTGCGGCGGCGGCGATGAAATTGACGGCGCGTGATATGGCGAATTTAAACGTAATTGATAAAATTATTGATGAACCGGCAGGCGGCGCACATACCGATTGGCAAACAACAATGGAATTGTTATCATCGGCGGTTGCAGAACAGATTACGCAATTGCAAGAAATCCCAGTTAATGAATTAACCGGCCGGCGCGGCGATAAATTCATCGCAATGACGCGCGACGTTGAAATTTATCAACCCGAACATACAACCGAAGAACACTAAAAAATGCCGCCCCATTTGGGGCGGTTTTTATTTTTCCGATTTGCAAAATGGAGTGCATCTGTTCCGTGCGATAAATCTGGCAATCAAAAATATGACAATGGTATAGCATCCGCCAACTATTGCGCCCGCCGGCCCGCCAATAAAAAGTAATATAAACATATGTAATGTTGCCAATCCCCAAAATAACATAATCAATCCTTGTTGTTAATATTATGATAAAGCCGTCAATGAAATTGACGGCCGGGGTGGTGATAAATCAGATCAAGTCATGATTTTGTTGGCCTTTCAGTTTCCTGTATTTTATAACCAACAACACCCCGACCGTTATACGGGGATAATATCACGGAGCAAAAGCAACCGAGACACAATAAAGTTTTTACGGTGCTCTTGCACCGACTTGATACTGGCTTATCACAGCCACCGAACCCAATTTCCATCGGATTCAATGCCTATTATAACAATAATATTGCTAATTTCCAATAAAACTTTAAAGGACGATATTCCTAACTATTTAATTTCACCGTACAGGAATTCACCACTGCCAATATTATAAAATAATTTGTTGCTGATAAAATCATACAGTGCGGGCCGCCCATCCCAATCCAAAACCGGGACATAATCGCGCACCAGTATGTTATTAATTGTCAATTGCAATGAATATAATTTCATCAGTGATGTGTTGGCAAACCATGACGGGTACCCCAGTACAAAAATCCCATATTGAACCCGGCCATAGTCCTTGTATGTTATCCAATCCTGGGTTTGAACTGTTTTTGCGTCGTTTATATCCAGGTATGTATAACGCCCGTCAAAATATTCGGTTAATTTGTCTTTGCCGCCACCAAATGGGACGGGTTCGGAACCCCTTTGTGATAATGTTGTGTCGTATCCGTTTTTCATAATACGCAACTGCAATAACGCATTTGCGCCTGTCCAATTCCATTCGCGGTTTGAATCGTTGGATATGGCATCACTGATTACCATTGTGACACTGGCAGGAATACCATATTGTACATAATATCCGGTGTCGATATATTGCGTGCCGGTTGCCTGGATGTATTCCAGACGCCGCATGTATGGACGCAGTTTGTCTGGATTTTGTGTCACGTATTCTGTATTTTGAAACATAGCATGCAGACCAGGACCGGCGTCCATTGTTTCGTTTGTCAGTCCTGCATAATATGTACTGCCGTTGTATTCAATACACATTGTGGGCGATGTGTATTTCATCTGGGTAAATTGTAATTTATATTCAGCATTGTCAAAACGCAGTACTGGGCCACATTCGCGTATGGCGCCGACTGCTTCAATACGGTGCGTGCTATCTGGGCATTGCGCACATTCGCCAAATTCGTTGGCATACATACCCGAACCGCAATCAGCATATGCGATAGCACAGGTAAATACCATGATGCAGATAAAAAATATGCGCATAAATATCCCCTACCGTTCATGTAATAAAAACAGAACCGCCAATGAAATTGACGGCCGGGGAGTTAGTAAATCATATTTGTGAATGACTCTGTGGTCTTTCGGTTTGTCCGTATTTTATAACCATCAGCTCCCCGACCGATGTCAGGGATTTAACGATGCAAAAAGCACCGGTATAAGATATATAACGATGCTTTCGCACCGCACAAATATAGGCTTACTACAGCCCCGAACCCAAATTCCAATGGATTCAATTCCCAGTATATCATATTCACCGGGTTTAACAACAAAAATAAATTTTGATATTTTTCACACTTGCAATTATTTTGCGAAATCGTTATAATGCCACCTGCAACCACATGAATCCGGAGCGTTGGCAGAGTGGTAATGCAGCGGATTGCTAATCCGTGACCGTGTTATAGCGGTCCATAGGTTCGAGTCCTATACGCTCCGCCAGATATTCCCCGCCCTTGTGGCGGGTTAATTTATGGCGGATATAATATCACATGTTGTTATATCGATGGATATGGTATTAGTGATGGCGAATGTTTTTATAAAAATTAGAATAATGCCACCAAACGGTGGCATTGTTTAGCCCTTGACACGCCCTTACACATGAATATAATTAAATAGCATATAGGTTTTATCAGCTAAACTCAAAGGAGTACAAAAAATGAAATCTATTGCACAAAAAAAGCAAACCAATGTTGTTATATTATTTCAAAACAAAACCATCAACAAAATATAAATTCGCATCTGATGATGAAGAGCAAGAAGAATTAATTATACCAGAGGACGCAGTTTGCATAATAGATATTGATGAAACCGGCGACTGCGTAAGAATATGGCCCGATTTAATGGACTTAAAAACAAAATATCCATCACGCAAAATAAACCTGTTGCAAAATCAATTAAGGATTAATCAAAGACAATCAATCCGATAACTAGGAGGAATATTATGGAACGCATAATGAACGATGAACTGATTCAATTAATAGACACAGTTATAGAGAAATTAGAAGCCCGCAAACCTGTTGTTGGGGATGCACAAGTTCCGGGGATTGATGCCAGAATAAAAATGTTGCAAATCTTAAAATCTGGCAAGGGTGGCACACTGCATATTGATAAGTAAAAAAAATACCGCGAAATATTTCGCGGTATTTTTAAACATCAAAATTATAGTTTTTGATAGATTTTACAATCGCGTTTACCAGTTTGTCTTGGTGGGATGCACTGGCTAATAATTTTTCTTCGGCCGCATTAGACAGGTGTCCCAATTCAATCAATGCACCCGGCACCGCCGAACGCAATACTGCAAATGGCGCATGACGGACGCCCGGGCCTGGTTGTGCCTCTATCTTGGCACTGCGAAATGTTCGCGAGCAGCCGTTGGCGTATTCTTCACTCATTTCTGCAATTGCGTGCTGTTGTAATGATGACAGGGCGCTGCGGATATTTGCCTCAAACTCCGAAAAACCTTCGACCCCTATTCTGTCGGCGGCGTTTTCAGATTCCGCCAGTTTTTTTGCCTCTTCGTCAGACGCCTTTTCCGACAGGGTGTAAATCGAAAAACCCTTCATTGCGCGGCTGGGGTTCGCGTTCGCATGCAGCGACAAGAACAAGTCAGCCTTGCGTTTTTCGGCTATTTCCGCACGCTCGGCCAATTTTAGGTAGCGGTCATCGCTGCGCGTCATATATGTTGTAAATCCCGCAGAATCCAGTTTGGCCTTTAACTTTTTTGCAGTTGCCAGAACAACCGTCTTTTCCTTGGTTCCATTTTTGCCGATGCATCCCGGATCCTTGCCCCCGTGGCCGGCATCAATAACAATTACGTATTTTTTTGCAGATGTCGTTGCCGCCGCAATCGTATTTGCCGTTGTATTCTGGGTTGCGGTGGCATTTTGTCCGGCGACAAAATCCAACACCAAACGATAATCATTATCACCGTTTGGTTCCAATATCATAATGTTTGATTTCGGGATATTTGCAATAGACTGGCGTAAATCAACAATGATTTGCAATTGGTCGCCAGATTGTGCCTGGGTGACAGATTTGGCCAACGTGCCGGATGCCAATTTCGGGCTGAGTGACGTGTTCGCCGCGGTGTTAGACAGGCTAACAATCAATTGGCCCGCAGGATATGATAACGAGTATGACGGTCGTGCCGATGTTTCGATTACCAGGCGCGTTTTATTGCCGGGTTGAACCCCGGTGCGAATTGATTGCAATGAATTGCGTGCCGCAAATGCCACACGTGGCAACAATGCGATGGCCGCCGTGCCAAAACCTGCGATTTTTAAAAGATTGCGACGTGTTATTTTTATATTTTTCATTGATACATATTTTATCAAAAACGGTGTTATGTTTCAAGTGTGTTTGAGACCTAAAACCTAAAATATTGATTTATAATAAAAAATAATTTACAATCACACTGTTTGCAGGAATTTATGTTCTTGCAACGCAATCACAGTTAGTAGTTGGGCGTCGATAACCCAGATAACTGACACAAAAGTGTTTTGACTAACTATCCCGACATTAATAGTCGGGAAGTTGTGGCCATACAACAGGATGCGCATTTTTTTGCGCGTCTAAAAACCACAGGGTCAAAGTTATCTGACTTATCGAACTTCCCGACTCCTAATCTGGTTTACAGAACAGGAGTTTTTTATGTCACAATCACCATTAATTTCAGTAATCATACCAATGTACAATGCGGAAAAGTTTATATCCAAATGTCTGACACATTTGGTACATCAAACATATAAAAATATTGAAATAATAATTGTCGATGACGGCAGTACGGACAAATGCGTCGACATTTGCAAAGAATATGCAAAAATTGACAGTCGTATTCAGATTATAACCCAACAGAATTCTGGCCCATCTGTCGCGATGAATACTGGAATGGATGCATCATGCGGACAATATATTCATTTTCATGATCATGATGACTGGGTGAATTTAGATTATTTTGAAAAGATGATAAACGCAGCCGTACTGACCGATGCAGATATTATGTGCAGCGAGGTTAATCAGCCACAATACAACTTTCCAAAATTTGCATCCATTGAAATCTGTACAGAATTATCAGATAAAATTCATAAAACTCGGGCAAATCGTCTAAATCCTGCATGGCGGTACATGTATAAAAAATCGTTTTTGAAACAAAACAATCTGAGATACGAATCTGCGATTTTCGGTGATCAAGATGTTTACTTTACAAAACCTGCCATCATTTTGGCAACCAGTGTTGCCACTGTCCCCAGCGCAATTTACAACGTGGTAGACACAGACACCGCACTGGGCAAATCCAGAAGCAAAATTAACGAAAGAAACAATACGCCTGCAGCCATCGCAGCCGGTAAAAAATATCAAGAATTCTTGTTTAAGCATAACGCCACAACATTAATGTCACACGATGAATGGCCAGTGCATACAAATACATTCAAGATGTTCAATATAACAATTGCTAAAAAGGATATTTTTTATAACAAAATACGATATTATCTGTTTGGAATAAATATCGGTACAACATACCTAGATTGGTAAAATAAATCCGCCATTTGGCGGATTTATTATTTCAAACAATTTGCAAATGATTGTGAAACCAGTGATTTTTCACTATCGGTCATTTCTGATACCGGCACGATATAGCAACGCGCACTGTCGCGGATGATAAATACTTTGGTGCCGCGTTTGTATGCGGTTTGCATGTCATCCATTTGCGCACTGGTTAAAAATGCATTTTGCGTCAGTGATGAATTTGATAATCCTGCCATCACAACCTGACGCGCGGTATCGGCATCCCATAATTCAGAACGACTGGTTATTTCCTGATAAACCGACCATGTTTCATATGGGTTTTCAATCTTTTGATCAGTTGTTGGGAATGCAACACCAACCGCCAATGCCGCCGCGGTTTGCAACGCCGATGGCTGGGATGTGCCGGATGTGTGCGATACAGTATTCAATTGCATATTGTCACCACAGGCCAAATTCATACGGTTTGTATATCCGGCCAAAACGGCATCCACCGCCGCCTGCCAATCTGCGCCCTTGTTATTCATGTCCAGACTGACGATTTTTTCAGCCCATCCCCAAATATTTGCGCCAACATTACCTGCATTGGAAAAACGCGTCACCATTTCTGCAGAACCGCCCGGGACACCCGCACCACAATAATCGGTTAGTTGCGTTGTCAGCATGCTGGACGTTTCGTTTCCATATGCCAACGCGACCGAATGGCATGCCATAGCAGCCTCTAATTCTTGACGTCGTTTCAGACACAGGTCAGAGTGAGATTTGCTTAACTGTTCTGCCATATTGGACATAGACAAATACGACATTAATTCTTGCTGAACATATGACGGGCACAGACGCGCCGCAGTGTTCATCCCAGAACCACTGGTGCGGTAATTTGAATTATACTGTGGTAATAATACAGATGTATCCTTTTGCAGGCATAATAATGTGTAGTTGTACAATTCACTTTCTGTCGCATACTGGCAACGACCAGAACGCTGGCCTGCGACAACCGTGACGTCGCCACAATAATCTGTCAGACAATTAAAAATCTTTTCCCGACATGCGGTATCAACATCAGGATACTGAACCATATAATATGTGTTTTTCTGATTTTGTTTATATGCGTTCGCCAGCCCCTGATTTCCGCGATTTGTCGCCGTTGTTGCATATGCCCCAGCACAACAAAATACACCAGCCAATGCGATACCTGCAAATAAATGTTTCATGGATTAATCCCTCTCGTTATGGTGAATTTTAACACATTATCACGTAAAAGGCAATTTATAAATCGCATTGATTTATTGAAATAAGTTGGTATTATTTATGGCATGATTATGCTGAACGACGTTTTATCACAAATTTCAGACGACATTTCTGCCGTCAGGGGGTTTCTTTGACCCAGACAAATTAAAATCACAAATAGACAGTCTAAATAACCAGGTTAATGCCCCGGATTTATGGGACAATCCTGATAATGCCCGTTTATTGCTGCAAAAGAAGTCAAATTTAGAAAAATCATTGACCGAATTGACGGCGTTGGAATCTGAATATGAAAATTTAAATGAATTATACCAGATTGCACCCGAAGACACTGATGTTATCGCGGCGATTGAAACGTTGGCTGACCAGGCGCATCGTGCAAAATTTATCACCCTGTTCCGGGAACCGGCCGATAACAACGGTGCATTTTTGTTTATCCAGGCCGGCGCCGGCGGGACCGAGGCACAAGATTGGGCACAAATGTTATCACGCATGTATGCACGCTGGGCCGAACGTCACGGGTTTGCCTGTGAAATAATCGAAGAACACGAAGGTGACACTGCCGGCATTAAAAATATCACATATCGTATATCTGGCGACCGTGCATACGGATGGCTGAAAAACGAAATCGGGGTTCATCGTTTGGTTCGCATATCGCCGTTTAATGCCAATGGCAAACGCCAGACCAGTTTCGCATCTGTGGATGTATGGCCAGATATTGATGACACAATCGAAATTGAAATAAATGAAAAAGACCTGCGTATTGATACATATCGCGCATCGGGTGCCGGCGGCCAGCATGTTAACAAGACTGACAGTGCCGTTCGTATTACGCATATTCCAACAAACACTGTCGTCACATGTCAGAACGAACGTAGCCAGATTCAAAACAAAGACATGGCGATGAAAATGCTGCGCAGTAAATTGTACGAACTGGAAATGCAAAAACGCGCCGCCGAACAAGACGCCGCCAAGGCCGCACAAAAGAAAATTGAGTGGGGCAGCCAAATCAGGAACTATGTTTTGTATCCATATCAGTTGGTCAAAGACGTACGCACAAACGTTGAAAAAACGGATTCTGGGGCGGTTTTGGATGGTGATTTGGATGACTTTATGCTGGCCGCATTGGTGCGTGAATAACCTATTATACTTGTTGACAATAAATATTTATTGTCTATAATTGTTTTATGACAGATAATTTTCATTTTTATAAAGAGATTATTTACCAGACCCTGCCCCGTACGAATTATATCTGGACGCCGGCTGTTCCTGGGGCAAAACAAAATGTAGTTTTGGCCCGCGAACCAGGTGGTGACACATATGCATTTAAGTTTACAGATCAAAACTATGCCATACGCAATGCCAGTATTGCCCAGGCTTTGCGAGATGCAGGCATACCCGTCCCCAATATTATCGCCATGCAATTTGATAATCAATGGTTTGAGATATATCCCGCAATTAATGGTCAAACGCTGTATGAATGCGTTGGTGATGGGATAAGTCACACAGAACTGGTTGGCATATATACCCAGTTATTAAAAATATTTGAAAAGATGTCACAAATTGATAGCGACGCTGTTAATTTCGGAACATTAAGACACGCACATCAAATTGCATATCGTGATACAAAAAAAACAAATAACGTGTTCTTTGGCAGACTGGTGTCGGGTGCGGTTCAATTAATGAACATTGGTCCCCGAAATAACACCGGCCTGTACCATCATGGTATGACCCCAAAAAACATTATTATTTCAAATCGCGGCGAAATTGCCGGCATCTTGGATATTGACGAGGCCGGTATCTGCAACCGCAACTATGCACTGGGTGTTATGCTGGCCAAGGCAAAATTAATCGGCATGGATACAAAATCATTGTGTGATGAATACGAACGAACAACGGGCCAACATATTAATCGATTGCACCTGTCTGCGGTTATTGCAGTTCAAAACTTTGGTCGCAATATTCTGTACAGGACAAAAACCAAATGATAAATTCCCACAGTATGGATTTTTACCATGCAGCAATCAAGTCTGTGGATGCAGATGCATGTGATATTCGCACACCAAAAATCGCAGGCAAAAATGCACATGTATTCTTTGCCGATGTTGCACGCAACACATACGTATACAGATTTACCGACGAATATTTTATCAGACGCAATCATAAAATCAGTCAACTGTTGGCACTGTGCGATGTGCCGGCGCCACGCACAACCGTGCACTGCTATATGAAAACACTGTTTGAAAAATATAAATATTGTCCTGACCCGACACTGCAAGAACGTATAATCGCCGGCATGACCGATGACGACATTGTCGCCGTATACCAAGATGCATTACGCGCACAATATCAAATGTCCAGGATTGATGTACGCGAATTGGCGGACATATCAAACAAGTATTATTACAACATTTATTCAAAACGCACCCGAACAGAATTACCGCCGATTGTTTCACACATTTCCATCGCAACAATATTTGCATTATCGCGCAGCGGAAAAATGCACCTGTTCCATAATGATTTAAATCCCGGAAACATTTTAGTATCAAATGACAATCGCGTATCGTATTTACTGGACTTGGACGGCATTAATATCAGCAACACGCCGTTCAGTTTGATACGCATGATACAATCGTGCCCAATATCGCGATATCGTGAACTGTTGGATTTTTACGAAGAATTAACAAAACAAAAACTGACCAAGGTTCAGGTTTTAGCGATGTTGAACCTGTTGCAACGCGCCAGCATTGCACGACGCAAATTTGAACATGCATTTAACATAACGCGTTAATTCTTGCAATTTTGCATCAAATAAATATAATAGGATGAAATCGCACCCGTGGCTCAACTGGATAGAGCATCGCCCTCCGAAGGCGGGGACTGCGCGTTCGAATCGCGCCGGGTGCACCAGAATAAAAAATGAAACCATCGTCAGATGGTTTTGTTTTTTATTTACGACGAAGTCGTAGTGATTTGAACGCGCAGCGTTCGACAATGAGTAATCGAGAACAAGCCCCTGCGCCGTTCGAGATGTCACGAATGCCACGCAGGCATTTATGCCGAGTGTATCCGCCGGGCGCACAATCATTCATTAACCTGCACAATACTGATTAGCATAATCTGTACGTGGGTAACAATCGCATTGATTGTCTACATCTGTTTGTAAACCTGTGAATCGACATGCCCCTGTCATTACATATTCACCTGTTTTATCGCCCCCAACGGGCAAATCAGATGTATCTTCTGGGGTTATTTGACACGTGTTGATTCCACCATACGGATTTTTGCCGGATACACTGCCACGACACCAGTCCAAATCACACTGTGATACATATGCATCAGTACCATATATTATGCGATAACACTGCTGATACGATTCATCCTGGTCCAGGAATGGACACGGCCAGCAACATTCGTCAATCTTAATCACATCTTTTGGCAGCTGACCGCCTGCCAAAGTGATCGTACCGCCTGTGCATTTTGGCCTGGGCGCATTTGATGGCATATAATATCCGTCGGCACAGCCCTGAACCCAAATCTTGTTAACATATGTTGGGGTATGGCTAGCACCTTCATAATAGTATCCCCGACGATATAAGCTTCCGTCTGCGAGTTTCATATTATTCGCATAGCACAAATTGTTCTCTGAGCCACAATCGCCGAATGCATCAGTACACAGCATCGCCATGCATGATATTAATAATATTTTTGTTTTCATTATTCCTTTCTCCTGTTTTGATTTTCAAAATGAAAAACCACCCAAGTCTTTGAGTGGTCAGGAGGTTCGAAACAATCTTGTGAATTGTGTGCTTATTCTGCGCAGGTGCGCATTATTCACAGCCCTCCTGACCAGAATGATCAGGAGATAACATCATCAAAATATAAAAAACAGCGCATAACCGCGCCCCATATTATATTCCGACGCACAAGCAGAGGTTTCGACACCCCATCATTGGAATTCCCAATGACGTTATAATTATAATTTATATGAAAATATAAATCAAATACTAATCCGGATTTTTATCCTTGTTTTTATTCCCACGCTACGTATACAATGTACAGCATTAAACAAGGAGATAGATAAATGCGCAGATTTATAATCATGGCGGTCATACTGACCGGATGCAACAGTGTATATGTTAAGCCGAATACGTTAAATAAAAACGATGTTATTTATGCTGACCGCGGTGGATACACAATGCGACGCGGGATAAAGCAACAAATGGAAAATCGTGGATACAATGTTGTCGTTGGGCGTGCAAAACACGAACGCGACGGTGATGGCGACAGAGATATCGACATGAACAAATCTACAATTCCAAATGATGCCAAGTATATTATCAAGGTAGACGAACGACAGGAAACATTCCGTCCGATTTGGTGTGTGTTTAATGGATTCTGGTGGTGGAATTTTAATGTATCAATTGCAGACCAGACAACGGGCCAAGAAATCATGTCATGGCGCGGGCGCGGATGTGAAAACAGTTCCCTGCGTAAACTGGATAAAATATTGGATAAATTAGAAATAAAAGAATAACTGGATTGCCACGCTGTGTTTGGTAATGTCATCCCGTGGCCTGACCACGGAATCTAGGTTGATAAGCACCTATAAGCCACCCCCAGTCACGTTTTCAACGTGACAGCCCCCGCAAATGGCGGTGGCAAGTTCTCCTCCTGCGGAGGAGTACGGCGCAGCCGGGAGGTGATTAAAAAATATTATTATTTTATGCGCACTCTCTTACCACCCCGTCACTACTACGCCAAGGCTTCGTAGTGCCACCCCTCCAACGGAGGGGAACTTTGACCTGTGACGGCATGACAGGATACATTAGGTTTGTCATCCCGTGGCCTGACCACGGGATCTAGGTTAATATGATTTTACAAATTTATTTCCTGGATTGCCACGCTTACGCTCGCAATGACAAAGAGCCTAGATTTCCAGTCATTGCGAACGAGTTGCGTCGTAGCAACAGCGAAGACGGACGAAGTGAAGCAATCCTGTTAATTGTCAATTTTTCTTTAACTGATGTATGGGCACACATTTGCGGTATTAATCTTAAATGTTCCGGTTATGTCATAATACGTTCCAGATGGAATATAACAATTCGTTATCGGGGCAGAACCGGCATTACAGGTACCACGTACCGTTGTTGTTTTGGCGGCCGTTGTATAAACACCTGACCATAGCTGGCACTGGGTGCAACTGGTACTGCCATAATATCCTGCGTTGCAGCGGAGTGTCGAGCTGCCATCGCATGTACCATTTGATGGGCACGTTATACATTTTGTTAATTCTACGCCGGGGGGCGGGACGATACTCTGTCTTTAACATGTCGGACGGACAATATGTGCATGCACTGGCACTGCTGTTTGCGTGTATTACAGAAACATCCGGCGCAACCATTGCATCAAAATCACACGCTACACACGTTTTGCCAATTAAATAATATTTGTATCCACACGCACACGTGATAAACGAACAATTTGTCAGAATATACGGACTGACGGCGGTGCCGGAACCACCTGACATACTGCCGTATTCTATTGATATATAATCTGATTGACAGCTGAATGCCACACTGTTGGTGCATTTATAATAACCGCCGCGCGCACCGGGTATTACTGAATTCAAGTTAGACCCAGAATTTCCCAAGAACAACTGTGTGCCGGCGTGCGACATTTGCACCGCCATTAACGTTGGTATCATGATTAATAGTTTTTTCATTGTTTCTGTCTCCTATATTTTCGTAATGAAAAAACCACCGTTTTCGTTGGTGGTTGGAGGTTCGAAACTATAATCCATTATAGCGGGTTTATTCAAAATATTCACTGCCCTCCAACCCAAGTAAGTTGGAGTTATTTTTTATGTCACGTGGACAATGGATTCCGGGTTTCGACGCCCCAACATGGGAATTCCCCATGTCAATAACCAGTGTATAACATATGTAATTAAATAACAATCTTTTTTACATAAAAAAAATCCCCACGGGTTGTGGGGATTTTTTTCGATTGATAATAATTAATCAATGTTTGTGTATTCGCAGAACCCTTCGTTCGTGTCACAGCGTGAAATTGTGCCTTCGCTGATAAAGTATCCCTGGGGATGCAGGCATGCCGGGCAAACCTGTGGTGCCTCGGTTCCAATATGCCAATTGCCACAGTTTGTGCAGCGCCACATAACGATTTTATCCTGTTTGAACAATGTTCCATTTTCAATTGCATCAATCAATGCACGGAAACGTGATTCATGATAGCGTTCAGCATATCCGATATTTTTCAAAACTTCGGCAATTTCCAAGAAACCTTCTTGGGCGGCGATTTGCGCGAACTTTGGATACATATCTGTGTTTTCTTCGTTTTCACCGAATGCAGATGCTTTCAGATTTTCCAGCGTTGTGCCGATTTTACCGGCAGGAAACGACGCGGTGATTTCCAACATGCCACCTTCTAAGAATTTGAACAGACGGGACGCATGTTCTTTTTCCTGGTCCGCGGTTTCCAAGAAAATTTTACCAATTGCCTGGTATCCTTCGTCTTTGGCCCGTGATGCAAAAAAAGTATAACGGTTGCGGGCCTGGGATTCGCCAGCAAATGCAATCATCAGATTTTTTTCTGTTTGTGTACCCTTTAAGGACAATGCTGCCATGATATTTTCTCCTTTGTAAAACAGCTGTTAATTTGATGATAAAATCATATCAAAATATTCTGCAAATGCAACTTTTCTATTTTATATTTTGTTTGTTTAAAACGTCGTTTATTAATTCCTGGTGCGCGTCGTATAGTTTTATCCCCAGAAATGCACGGGCCTGTTCTATATTACGGCCATATCCCCAAAATGTACCACTGTTGGTGGTGTATTTTGCAACAACGATATCAAATCCATTACAAATCAAACCATAACAATTAAATGTCGGCTGCATTGCCTGATAAAATTCAAACAGTGTGCGTTCGCGATGCGGCATACGTTCACCCAAAATTAACTGGCGGTCACGAATTTGACGTATTTCATAATTTGTTTCGTCTTGAACACGCCAAAGCCCCGCAATAAATTCAACCTGATTTGGTTGCAATGTTTTCAAGGCCACAGATGTACCATCTGATTTATGCGCCATCGCGCCAGATTTGCACCCCGCGGTAAACGCGGCAATCTTTTCACCGGGTGTTTTATGCTGCGTCGCCAGCGGATTTTTCAGTATCATGGGAATCAACCTCTAAAAATTTCTTTTCGACGGCGGATATCAACTCGCTTATTCCCAACTGCCCGGCCGCACTGATTGTTAATATTTCTGGTTTCTTTTTGCGAACAAACGACTTTTTAAACGCAGCCATGCGTTCTTTTAATTCGTCTGGGTCAATCGCATCAATTTTATTTATAACGACAATTTCAGGTTTGCCAATCAATCCGCCACCATACGAATCCATTTCATGACGAATTGCCGCATATCGCGCGGCCCAGTCTGGTTCTGTGCCGTCAATTACATGCAAAATCATCTTGGTACGTTCGGCATGCCCCAGGAACCGGTCACCCAGTCCGACACCAGTATGTGCACCTTCTATCAATCCGGGCAAATCCACCATTACAAATTCACGGTTATGTGCGTACATAACCCCCAATTGCGGATTCAGTGTTGTAAATGGATAATTTGCAATCTTTGGTCGCGCAGATGTGACGGCCGACAATAGCGTTGATTTACCCGCATTTGGGAAACCAACCAGTCCGATATCTGCAATCAGTTTCAGACGCAATACGACCGTGCGTTCTTCGCCCGGCAGACCGTCATTCGCCTGGCGCGGGGCGCGATTTGTTGGGCTTTTAAAATGCAAATTTCCCCATCCGCCATTACCACCACGCGCCGCGCGATATTCCATGCCGTCAACATTTAAGTCTGCGTATTCAATTTCTTCATTTTCAGACAAAATAACTGTACCTGTCGGAACTGGCAGGCGCAGCGTTTCGCCAGATGCACCCGTGCGCATTTTACCCATACCGTTTTCACCACGCTGGGCAACAAATTTTGTCTTGAACCGATAGTCAATCAATGTATTCACATTTGGCACGGCAACAAATACAATATCACCGCCACGGCCACCATCACCGCCGTTTGGGCCACCGAATTCGATATACTTCTCGCGTCTAAAACTGGCACTGCCGTTGCCGCCGTGACCCGCTTGGATAAAAATCTTTGCCTTGTCTAAAAACTTCATATCTATTTACCTTTTGTGGTCATTATAACTTAAAAACTTGCATTTTCCAGTACGAATATTTATAATACGAATGTCGCAAACGCGATGATGATTCTGAATCCATTGTGCAATAATCATTTTGGACCCGGGGGCGGTACCCGGCATCTCCACCAATAAAAATTATGGGGATGATATAGATTCGACAGATGACGAAAGACAAATTGGGTGAATCCGACACGGTTGTCGTTAAACACCAAAACAAAAACTGAATGGCGATAGAATCGCTGCGAACGACAATGTTCGCTTTGCAATGGCTGCCTAAGATGGCGTTGGATATTGTTGGCGATTGTTGACATATCCGTTTTAGCGATTGCGGGGTCGGTCGGGTACCTGGCACCAGAAACCCGACACTCGATTGATTATTAAAACACAAAAAGGAACATGATATGTTTGGAAAAGTAAAAAAAGTATTCTTTACCGGCGTTTTCGGGATTTTGTATGTATCTTTTATCGCCCAATTGGTATACGTATTGGTATGGGGTGGCGATATTGACAACAAAATGTTAGGCATGGGCTTGTTATCCCTGGAATGGTTGATTTTGATTGCCGCACGCTATCTGTCAAAGCGTAGCAGTGGCGCCGCCCAGCATAATGGTTTTAACCGTCGTCGTTAATTTCGGCTGTAAAAACAATATACGTCCCGGTTTTTATTCGGGACGTTTTTTATTACCTTGAAATATTATGAAAAAGACTTATATTTAATTTCACTATGAATAAAGAATATATCCTGCCTCTTCGTGATTTAGTTGTACACCCAGGCATGACATTGCCGGTGTATATTGATAACCCGCAATCTGTTGCATGCGTTAATGCCGCGGCAAATGGTTCCAAACGATTAATCGTTGCTGCCCAGCATACGTGGGCATACCCGACCGCATCAGACGACATTTATCATGTGGGCACAATCGGTGATTTAACCCAGGTTCTGCACATGCCGGACGGTGCAATCCATGCCGTTATACGCACAACGCATGCGGTAAACTTAGATGACGTCACTGTTGATAACGGCCTGTTTATGGGTGTGCCCACAAATATTGAATTAGCGGACGATATGGCGTTTGACACAACATTGGCGCTGCGTGACAAAATCGCGGATAATATGCAATTGCTGGCGGTCAGCCGCAAATTAAAAATGGACAAACTGCGCAATATTATTCAGAACTATCCATTACCTGCATTTATTGATTCTGTGATTGGGATGGCGGAAATTGATACGGATTGTGCGGTAAAGATTCTGGCCACACCATCATGGCGTGACAAACTGATATTGTTATTAGAACAGGTAAACTTGCTGGCAGAAACGGCAAAAATTGAAGATTCTATTAATAAACGTATCCAACACCAGATGGAAACTGGCCGGCGCGAGGCAATATTACAAGAAAAAATGCGCGCACTGCAAAAAGAAATGGGCGAAGATACCGAAGAAGCCGATTCTGCATCCATGCGCAAGCGTATTGAAAAAGCACCATTGCCAACTGAGGTAAAAGAAAAAGCAATGGGCGAATGGCGGCGTATGCGCAGCCTATCACCAATGTCAAACGAAGGTGGCCTGATAAAAACATACCTAGAAGAATTGTTGGCTATGCCGTGGGCAAAATCTGACCATGATGAAATTGATTTAAAGACGGCACGCAATGTCCTGAATTCAGAACATTCAGGAATGACACCGGTCAAAGAACGCATCTTGGAACACATTGCTGTTATGAAAAAGACGCACAGTAATCACGGCAGTATTTTGTGTTTTGTTGGTGCACCGGGCGTTGGTAAAACGTCACTGGGGAAATCAATTGCGTCGGCATTGGGACGCAAATATCATCGTATTTCATTGGGCGGAATATCAGACGAAGCGCATTTCCGCGGCCATCGCAAGACCTATATTGGCGCACAGACTGGGCGCATTATGGATGCACTGAAACGATGCAAGGCGAATAACCCTGTAATTGTATTAGATGAAATCGACAAAATGGGGCGCGATTGGCGTGGCGATCCAGAATCTGCATTGTTGGAAATACTGGACCCGGAACAAAACAAGAATTTCCGCGACCATTATCTGGAAGTTGACTTTGACCTGTCGAATGTATTATTCATCGCGACCGCGAACAGTTTAAATTTATCCAACGCATTAAAAGACCGCATGGAAATCATTGAAATCCCAGGATACAGTTTGGATGAAAAAGTTCAAATTGCACGTGAACACTTGATTGCACGCGCCGCACGCGATACAGGATGGGACACCAACAACATAACGATTGACGATGATGCGTTGCGTCATATAATAAATGCATACACATCTGAACAGGGCGTGCGCCAATTGCAACGCGAATTGACTGCGATTTTGCGTCGCCAGTTATTGGAAAATGATGGCGAAGATACACCGACCGAATTCACGATTGATAAAATCGACAGTCTGTTATCAATCCGTCAAAGTGCTGGATTTTCAAAGCGTATTGGATTCGGCATCCGTGCATAGGGGCATAACATGAATAATGATAACATTTTGATTATAAACACGTCTGGGGCGGGTCTGGAATTCGTGTTGGGTGACAAATATGCGCATGTGGAGGCTGAAAAACAATCAACCGCCCTGCCCGCGACGACAGAACAGTTTATCGCACAATGTGGCAAATCATGGTCTGACTTAACCGCGATTGGCGTTGTTGTCGGCCCAGGCAGTTTTACAGGCATCAGACTTGGCATTGCATACGCCAAAGGGTTGGGGTTGGGATTAAACATCCCTGTTGTGCCAATAAATGCATTTGAATTATATTTGGCAGCCACACCAGACGCATTTGTCGCGATTGATTCCGGACGTGGTGATTTCTTTGTCGGTGCGGCAAACATGGCGCCATGCACAATGGAAATTGATGAACTGGAAACACGCCAGATGGATTGGCCACGCACTGTTGGACATAAACCATTTGACTTGAAACTGGCGCCGCAAATCGTTGCGAATAAAATTGCACATGGCGACAACGCACCGGCGGTACCAATGTATCTGCGCCCCAGTTATGCCGAAGAAAACAAAAAATGATAAACATGCTGGCCGATTTACATGCGAAATGCTTTCCACACAAACCGTGGGCGGCCACAGATTTTGCAGATTTGAAAAAATCTGGCTGTGATATTATCGCCAGTCAAAACGGATTCATTGTATATCGCGTTGTCGCAGATGAAGCAGAAATCATAACTATCGGTGTTGCACCAGACGCACGACGTGGCGGAATCGCGGCGGCTATGTTGGCCATCGCAGAAAACGACGCATCAAAACGTGGTGCCAAAAAGATATTCTTAGAGGTTGCAGAAAATAACGCCGCCGCACGCGCATTGTATGAAAAAAATGGATATCATACCGTTGGCACACGCCCCAAATATTATGATGGTGTGGACGCAATTATAATGGAAAAGCAGATTTAATTATCGCATTTCATAAATTCTAATACACGACTATCAAATATTACATCACGTGGACGCAGGGGACTTGCAATATGCATATCAGTCGCACGGCGCGTACGCGATAATGCGACATACGTCTGGCCATGCGCAAATGCGCCACGCGAAATATCCACCACCACGTTATCCAGCGTTTTACCCTGGGCCTTGTGTATTGTCATGGCATAGCCCAGATTCAACGGAAATTGTCGATATCCACCGACTTCATTTTCAATCAGTCGGTCGTTTTCATCGCGTGAATATTCAATTTTTTGCCATTTTTCAGGTTTTACTGTGACAATTTCACGATTGTCTGATAATAATTGCACAGTTATCGCACGCGCACCAATTTCGCGCACAATACCCATCGAACCGTTATGCCATTTATCTGCATTTTTAACAAATACCACCAACGCCCCGATTTTCAGGGTTAAATTCATTGGCGCGGGGACATCGCGTTCTGAAAAAGTGCCAGACAGTTCGCCAACGAAATTAACTTCTGGTGCGGCAATCTGTGCCAGGCGAACACTGTTTATCCGTTCGGCCACCGCGCGAAATGGGGTTATAATCACAGCCGTTTCGCAGCGTTCCACATCATCAATATGACAATTATTAAAAAAATCCAGTGCTGATACGTCATTTTGACGCAATTTCACCAAATTTTCCAGCAAAGGCATATCGTTTTGACGATACACCCTGTCAAAACTGTATTTTATAAAGTTTGCACGTTTATAGACATTGCTATCAAAGAAATACGCGTTCGCGTTGCCGTACTCTGATTGATAATATTGCATTGCATCACGTGTTATAACCGGTGGCAATTGGAATAAATCACCGATGGCGACAACCTGAATCCCGCCAAATGGCGCATTGTTTCGACGTGCCTGGCGTGCCAGAATATCCATGGCATCCAACACATCGGGGGCCACCATAGAAATTTCATCAATAATCAAAACATCTGTCGCATTTAATATATTGCGGGGCTTTGCCTTTAATTTCAAAATATCAGGCATAATGAAATCGCGCGGTTGAATCTGAAACAGCGAATGTATAGTCTGACCCCCAACGTTCAGTGCCGACACCGCTGTGGGGCACGCACAAATAATACGCTTGCTTGACGCAGATTTCAGATAATTTATAAATGTAGATTTACCCGTGCCGGCCGGCCCCAGAATCAACAGATTTGAATTTGTGTGTTCAATTGCATCAAAAGCCTGGCGTTGTACATCACTTAAAATCGGAACAATTTCACTCATAATGATGTATAGTGCCATAACGGCGCATAAAAATAAAGCGGATATTATTTTTCCACTTGCATAAAATTTTGAATACATATATAATCACCGCCGTGGGTTAGTAGCTCAGTTGGTTAGAGCGGAGCGCTCATAACGCTTTGGTCGTGGGTTCGAGTCCTACCTAACCCACCATCCGTATTAACGATGGAAGAAATTCACGCCACCGGCGTGTTTTTTTATTTTTCTCCGCGTCATGCCGTCGCAGGACGGCATCCACTGTAAAAAAATTATTTAATGCTATATAAAATATCCGGACGACATGATTATTTCTTTCATTCACCAGACATATACCAAATAAAAAATATTTTTTACTTGCACAGTATATGCGATTTTTTCTACCATCAAATACAAAAGAGAGGAAGAAATGGGAAAAATACGCAGATTCCTGGTTATTTTTGTATCTTTATTTATGATTGCAATTACCGGCAATGCCCATGCCGAGGGGTATACTTGCGATGATATAAAGCAGTATACGTCATGCAACGCCGGGTATTATTTAAACGGCACAGGTCCGGGTAATTCATGTTCACCATGTCCAACTGCGTATCCAAATTCCGATGCTGGTAATAGCAGCGGTATCACTGCATGTTATAGTAATACAAAACAACGTGCTTGGTCTGGGTCTACACCAGCCAAGCCGGACAACTGTGCAAGCGTCACATATTCTGCACAACCTGGTTCATGTGATTATGTTGCATATTCCAACAGTTCAGGTACTGGTGATGGTACTATTAAAAGCGGATGTTCTACTAATAATACAGCACGCACAATTACATCTGTGACAGCAAATGCAAACAGTTATGTTGATGGCACCTCTTGTAAAACGTGTACTAGTTTTAATAGTTCTTATCCTAAATCTGATGGTGGCAGTATCAGCAGTGCATACTGTTATAAAGAAGTGACTAAAACAGGTTCTCAAGTTAATGGTTCCACACCAACAAATTGTAATTCTGTGACAGAGTGGAATTCTTGTACGCCCGGTACTTGCACATACAAGGATTATTACAGCGCAACTGATACAACATGTACACCAACAGATTGTACCAAGACGGCCAAAACCACAACAGGTAAATCAGGATATTATGGATACACAAACGGCTCTGGTGCAGCATGCGGCAAATGTAGCGATGCCAACAGCACATATCCATTATCAGATACAGGTGCTACTAATGCCAGCTACTGCTATCGCAATCAAACCAAAACAGGTTCACAATTAGAACCGTCGGCACCTGCGACACCTACAAACTGTGCCAGCAAGACATATACAACAAATGCATGTACTCCTGGAACATGTACATGGAAAGACTATAACGGTGCAACTGATACAACATGTACACCAACAGATTGTACCAAGACCGCAACAATTACATCTGTGACAGCAAATGCAAACAGTTATGTTGATGGCACCTCTTGTAAAACGTGTACTAGTTTTAATAGTTCTTATCCTAAATCTGATGGTGGCAGTATCAGCAGTGCATACTGTTATAAAGAAGTGACTAAAACAGGTTCTCAAGTTAATGGTTCCACACCAACAAATTGTAATTCTGTGACAGAGTGGAATTCTTGTACGCCCGGTACTTGCACATACAAGGATTATTACAGCGCAACTGATACAACATGTACACCAACAGATTGTACCAAGACGGTGGCATCCGTGACAGCAAGTGTGAACAGTTATGTCGACGGTACATCTTGTAAGACGTGTCCAACAACACATCCAATATCAACAGGTGGTGCGATTGCACGTAATGCGTGTTATCGTAACTGTGTTGCATCTGATATAACCAATGCATCAACTATCAAAAACAGTACCAGTACATGGGGTGTCACGGTTGATAATCTAAAATATTGTACGGTCACAAAGTGTAATTCTGGATTCTATATATCGGATAATGTTTGTGTGACAATTCCAGTTGGCGGTGAATTATGCGCGGATGGGACATCACTGTGTTGCGAAGATGGCTATACAAAAAATGCTGCGGGCGACGCATGTATCGCAAACAAATACACTGTAAAATATGCTTGTGGTACGGGTACAGGAACAGCCCCAACATCAAACGAGGCAACATTTAATTCCAGTTATACACCCAAAGACAACACATGTGTGGAACCTGCGGGGCATCAGTTCGCTGGTTGGTCTGTGTCTGGAACGTCTGATACTAAGACAGCAGGTGCGTCATTTACATGGAAATATCTAGAAGGAAAAACATTTACCGCAATATGGGATGCGATTGATTCATATTCTGCAACTTATTCATGTGGCACAGGAAGTGGTACCGCACCTGCCCGCGATACAAATCTGGAATATGGCAAATCATATACGGTAAAGGCAAATACGTGTTCAAAGCCAGGATATACTTTCACAGGCTGGTCGGATGGTTCAAAAACTGTTCAACCGGGTTCCATCACATGGAATTACACATCCAGCCCTACATTTACGGCCCAATGGTCGGCGAATACGTTCAAGATTGCGTATGCGGAGGGCGCAACGGGTGCGACAGGCAGTGCGCCAACGGCACCGGTATCTTGTACATATGATGGTACATGCACCGCGCCGGCAAACACATACACCAACGGCACCAGCAAGTTTACAGGATGGAAATGCACAGGTGGTGGCACCAGTTGTGATGGTGATATAATCGCCGCAGGCGGCAGTATCAAAAACGCAACCACAACAAATAATGCAACAATCACATTGACCGCACAATGGGCGGCGGCCGGCACCAGCGATGGATGCGCGGCATGTGCGGCCGGCACCGGTGCGACATGTACACTGACCGCGCCAAACGGCGTATGTACGTACACAACGTCATGTAAAACGGGTTATAACAACATTCAAAACAATGGCAAGTATAATCCGTCATGTACTGCAATTACATATACCATATCGTATACCCTGAACGGCGGAACAAATGCGACGTCTGGGGTACCGACATCATATACATATGGCGTTGGCGCAACAATTACCGGCAAGCCGTCACGTACTGGATATCTGTTTGCAGGTTGGTGCACAGAATCTGCATTGACTAATTGTTTCATGACACAAACAATCAGTACAACATCTACAGGGAATAAGACCTTCTATGCAAAATGGTCAGACTGCCCAGAACATGCAACATGTCCTGGCGACAGCCCAGATGTTCCAAAATGTGATACTAACTATGATTGGGATCCGGTAAACAAGGTCTGTGTTCAGGGCGCATTAGAGTGCGTGGCGGGTAAATACTATCCGGGTACAGGCGAAACAATGTTGGATTGCCCTGCGGGTCGTGGTTGGTATTGCCCGGGCACTGGCAAAGCGGCAATTGGCACAGGAACGGCCGGATGCTATGTTGCCTGCCCCAAGAGTAAGAACAACGGCACACTGACAACATCTAGTGCCAGAGCGACCAGTGCATCTGCCTGTATTGAAACATTGGTTGATGTGGATATATTCGATCAAAATGACAGCAAAATCAAAAACGGTACGGCCGATAAGCGCTGTGGATATACCAGCGGAACTGATGGTAATGCAATATATGCACAAGACTGTTCTTATACTGTAAAGTCTTGTATCGGTGGATACTATGTGCCTATCAAAGAAGGTAATTCAAAGCAAGGCTATTGCGCACCTGTTGACAAAGGTTACTATCGCGCAGCGGGGGCATGTAATACCAATTGGACCAATGCAGAAAATGATAACTGTATGCAGAAGGCATGTCCAACACCAGGTACAACAGCCGGCACAAAATCAGAACAAATAACACAGTGCTTGATTGAGTGCACACAAAGCGAGGCAATCAAAGATGCGTCCGGCAAGACAATTGGAAATAGAACAGCGGTTAATAAACCAATGAACTATGACACAACGACAAAGACGTATCCGGTATGTACATATACCGCAACATGTGCCACAGGTTATGAACCACAGAATCAAAATACTGCAACCGCAACATGCGTGCCCAGTGTGTACACAATTAAACTGAACATAAATTATACTGGTGGTACAAACCAAAGTGACATTTATGCAAAGTATAATACTGGATGGTATTCTAATGCAGCGGCAACAACATCTATCCCCAAGATAACGGTTCCAACACGTGCGAACTATGATTTTGCAGGATATACAAATGCAGATGGTGACACTGTAATCAAGGCAGATGGAACATTTGTAAATGCGAAACCTACGTTTACCGCAGATACAGAATTAAAGGCTGTATGGCATGGTATTCCAATCACTTGTGTGGCTGGCAAATATTATACCGGTGTTGGCACGCTGATGGCGGACTGCCTGTCTGGAACATACTGTCCGGGTAATGTTGCAGGAAATACTGCATACCAAGGCGCCGAGGGTTGCTTTGTCAGATGTCCGACCAGTGCAAAAGGTGGTACTTTGTCGTCAGAATCTGGTGCAACTGCACAAACACAATGTGTTGAAACACTGACTAATGTCACTATTTCACACGGAACAGCTGACACGTCTTGTAAATATACCAGCGGTGTAAATGGCAGCGCAGTATATGAACAAAACTGTAATGCGACTGTAAAATCTTGCGATGGTGGATATTATGTACCTATCAAAGAAGGCAATTCAAAGCAAGGTTATTGCGCTGCAACAGAAAAAGGTTATTACAGACCAGCAGGCATCTGTAATGCGAACCCGACAACAGACAATGATACATGTATGCAGATTAAATGTCCGGGCAATGGTACAACAGCAGGTACCGCAACAGCAGACAAGTCACGTTGCTTTGTTGAGTGCAAAGCCATAGACATAATGTCTGATGCGGGCGCAAAAATCGGACAAAAGAATCCGGTTGATGCACAGCAGTTTATCACTTCTAATGACACATATCCGGCATGTAAATATAATGCTCAATGTTCTGATGGCTATGTTCCACAACCTGCAAATAGCGATGCAGGCACAGAATCCCCAACATGTGTTGTTGGTGCAGGCTGGTCTATTACATATTATGAATATGCTAATGGCGAAGGCTATACATTAAGTGGTAATGTGATATTCAACTTTACCGTTGAAACAGCAAACCGCACATTGCCAACCGCTTCCAAGACAGGATATGTCTTTGATGGATGGTATGAACAGGCAAATCTGTCTGGCAGCCGTATAACATCAATTCCGGCCAATCGCATGTCTGCAATGACATTGTATCCAAAATGGACACCACGTGTATACCCTGTGACGGCACGTGATGCGAAGCACGGAACCCCAGATATTGTCATATATTTAAAATATGGCGAAGGCTGGTATTCTGATGCGGTGGCAACAGGAACAAAACTGACCAAATTCCCGTCAATACCAAATGGTTCAGGCGATACGTTCGGCGGATATGAATACACCGATGGAACCGAGGTTGTAAACGCCAGTGGAAACTTTAATGTCAACAAACTGACACCGTCTGATGACATGGTTATAACGGCAATATGGCAAACAGCACCAATTAAATGTCCGGCGGGTAAATACTATCCGGGTACAGGCGATGAAACAAATTGTCAACCATGTAAAAATGGCTACTACTGTACTGGTGAAAGTACTTGCAGTTCTAACAACGGCAAAGTATGTGGCCTTAGCACTTGTCCAGACTTTGTGATCGGCGCATTGAATATATCGTCTGATGCAGGTGCAGCAAATGTGACACAGTGCTATAAGAGTAATGTCGCATATACATCAGATGCCAAGCATGTAACAGCTGGTACTGCAAAGTGCCCTGCCAATGCATCCCTGCAATATGTATATGATGCAACAAAGTGCACAAATTATAATGTTACAAAATGTGTCGCAGGATATTACCATGCAACAACGACAGCAGCAGACGCATGCGAGGCTGTTGGCAAAGGTTGGTACAGTGATGGCACCGGCACAGACCGCACGCAATGTGAACAGGGAACAATCCACACGTATACAGCGGACGGCCAAGAACCTATCATTAGTACCGCACGTGGCACAACGACAGGCACTACAAGCACACGGGCAACAGACTGCTATCTGGAAAATATGCCATTTGGTTCAAGTGCAATCCACGGCAAGGGAACACAAACATGTTATTATGATGGTTTTGTGTATAACACCAATGATGAATCACGTCCGTGTACAACCAAGGTCATCCGCTATTGCGATGCAGGATACTGGCGTAAAAACGCATCTGATGAAGTCTGTATTGAGGCAGGCGAAGACCATTACAGCTTGCCGGGGGTATTAACAAACGCACCATGCCCAGAACGTACAGATGCAACAGGTGTATTAAAACACGGTGAAACAACGCAGACTACCGATGGTTCTGGCAAGGTAAAAAATGCACAAACACCAGAGGCATGCGTATTGCGTGTACCGTATGAAGTCACAAACGGAACTGGGACGCAGCTGTGTTCGTATAACGAAGCATCTGTAAATCCAACAACCCAAGAACAAGGGCAATACGATAAAAACTGCGAAGACAAGACGATTACGTCATGCGATGGTGGGTATTATCGACCTGTGACGGGCGGTATATATGCAACAGACAAATGTGTTGCAGTGGGCAATAACTTCTATCGTCCGCAATCCACGTGTCAGGTTAATACCACAACAGGCGAAGACACATGCATGCGCATTGCATGTCCTGACAGTGGGTTAACATCTGGTACAACCAGTGATGTTGTGACAGACTGCTATAAAACAGTGTCATATACATCCACAGACAATCATGTCGCAACAGGAACACAGGTCTGCAACGCAAACACCAGTGAAGTCTATAATGACAAATGTCGCGATTATAACGTCACAAAATGTGTTGCTGGATATTGGCGCGCAACATCAACTGCTGCAAATGCATGCGAGGCTGTTGGTACAGGTTGGTGGAGCGACGGCACCGGCACAGGCCGCACACAATGTGAATCTGGCACGGTACATGTATATGATGTCGAAGGTGCCGACCCAGACATTACAACGGTACGCGGTACAACAGAAACCACAACCAGTACAGCATCAACCGCATGTTATCTGCCAAACGTACCATATGCACCGACAAATGGTCATGGCAAGGGTATACAAAAATGTTTCTATAATGGATTTACATATACCGATAAATGCGCAAATGAAAGCATAAAGTACTGTGACGCGGGATATTGGCGCGAAAGCACAAGTGCAAAAGTATGCATACCGGCCGGCGCAGACAATTATAGTATTACCGGTGCGGTTGAACGCAATGCATGCCCGGCACGTACAGATGCAAATGGCGTTGTAAAAAATGGCGAAACGCCTAAACGTGAATCCACAGTGTCAGGCAAACTGGAAACGGCAACCACATCGCAAGATTGCGTATTGCGTGTACCGTATACTGTGCCGCATGGTACAGGGACATATCTGTGTTCGTTCAACGAAGCATCTGTTAACCAGACAACAGGAGAAGCCGGCCAGTATGATTTGAACTGTAAAGACAAAATTATTACGGCATGTGTTGGCGGATATTATCGCCCAATGGTCAGCGGGATACCGGCAATTGATGCATGTATTGCAGTTGGATACGGATATTATAGTCCAAATCCAGAACTGGAACGTACATCATGCCCATCAGGCCAGACGACCAAGACACAAACATCGGACAGTGCAAACGCATGTTATGCGTGCCCGGCGGGTTCTGTATGTGAACCATGTGACGGCGATGACTGTACGGGTGCGGGTGAAAAGACATGTTCGTCACTGACAAATGGTCAATATCCGTATTCAGATGCGGGCACGACCAGTGTGTCCAAGTGCTATCGTGACTGTGGATTGGCAACAAACGCCGCCACAATGAAGGGACGCGATTACTATGGTTCAGATGTTCCAGACACATGTGCGGTTGCAACGTGCCGGGCCGGATATCACTATGACAACGGACAATGCGTTGAATGTCCAGAAGGCAGTTTCTGTGGCGGATGTTCGGGCCCTGATTGTTCTGACTGTACCGGCACGAACTGCGGAACAGACACCAAATCCTGCGCGACAGTTGGCGCCGGCGCGGACAAGGGTAAATGGCCGTACTCTATCAAGGGGGCCAAGTCTGAAAAAGACTGCTATCAGAAATGCGAAGCGTATCCGATTTCTGGTGGTATGGCGGTTCCGGTCAATGACAAAGAATTCTATGACAACAAGTGCGAATTCAAGGGCAAGTCTGATAACGGTAATGACTGTGATATCGTAGATGGTGCATGTGTTGAAACATCATGTCGCAATATCTATGAAATGGTGAACGGGACATGTGTACCGTGCAACCGTGAACATGCACTGTCATATCTGCCAAATGGGAACTGTATGGTTGCATCATGCACGACAGGCTATCATCCAAATGGTCAGTACTGTGAAGAAAATGTCAAGGAGTGCCCCGCAGCAAATGCAATCCGTGCATCACAGACATGGGATACAAAACTGAACAGTTTCAGTGTATGTATAGTCGAAGAATGTGAATCTGGCTATCACATTGCATCAAATGCATGCGTCCCAGACGAACAAGTTTGTGCGGTTGACCATGGCGTTGGTATCAAAGAGTGGAACCATCAAACCAACACTTGGGACAAGTGCGTGGCCACATTGTGCGATGCCGGATATACCAATGACCCGTCGCAAACAAATGATCACAGTGCGCAATGCGGCGTGTGTGCGAACAAGTTCAGTATACTGGGCGAAGTCGCGGCCAGCACATACATCAGCGGATGCGAGATTGCCGCATGCCTGTACCAGGGTGAAAAATACAACCTGGAAAATAACGAGTGTGTTCCAATTTGTGAAGCCGAACAAGATGAAACAGGAACACGGCACTGGGATGACAAGCGTAAAAAATGCGTAAGAGAGTGCAACCCAGGATACACACAATGGTAATGAAAGAACGCCCCAAACGTGGGGCGTTTTTTACAAGGCACATTGTCAAGTAGTCGTCACCCCGTTGAAGAACGGGGGCCATTGCGTTCCTCGACCCTGCTAGTGCTGGAACTTTACAGAACACAGTGAATGCCGACCTTCGTCGGCATGACGGGATAGGATTGACACTGGTATCCCGGTCATAAAAAAAATGCTAAATACATAATAAAATATCCCACCCAGGGTGGGATTTGGTTTATTTTGTATAATAGCAATCGTCGGTGTATTTATATGTTCCACTGAGATCAGAAGATTTCGTATTCATTGGGATATAACAATCTGTTATACTGGTGCTGCGCCCCCATTTCGGGTCAGATGTGCCATTGCCGGGGCACTTGGTACAACCATACAACAAAAGATCATAGTCATCATATGGGAATCCATACCATCCGGCGGCACATGATATCAGACTGGCATCTTCGATATAACATTCGTGTTCCTCGTCACCAGAATCATCAAATCGAAATACAATACCGGTGTATTGGTCTTCGCCTTCGTCTAAGTGCGCGATTTCGTGACTCTTTCCGTATAAACACCATTCCGCACCATCTATAAAGTCTGATGCAGCCCAATCTGGCACCTGATTGTATGTATCAACATAAAAATACCTGTCGGGTTCTATGTCGCTGCACGAACCGACATTGGTATTAAATCTGATTTCACCTTTTCTGCGAAATTTTTTTGTATTAATAACGCCATCATACAGAAAGAAACAATCCATACATGCGTCAACAATTTGTGGTACGGTTTGTGCGGTGGAATTACGGTATGGTTCCCAACATTTATCGTAAATTTCTGATGTAGTATAATTATGTGATGATAATATCTCAGCGCGTATGTCAAATGGCGACATTATGGCCAATGCCGTGACACCAATTAAAATTTTGTTTTTCATTCTTAAACCTCCTTTTCATTGTTGTGAATGAAAAAACCGCTGAAAACATTTCAGACGGTTGGAGGTTCGAAACTATATTATGTAATAGTGCTGCTTATTCAAATATATCACAGCCCCCCAACCGTAAAAGGTTGGAGTTTGGTTCATACCCAGCATACACTGGGCAACATAATAAGGGTTTCGACACCCCGACAACGGAACACCCGTCGTCGTTTTTATGATATAACAAAGCTCGTTTATTAACAATAGATTTTTTACCGACATTGATTTATCATTAAACTATGAAAAAATATGATGTAATTATTATTGGTGCGGGTGCGTCTGGAATATTTGCCGCCGGCGTTGTGGCAAAGCGTGGCAAACGCGTTGCGGTACTGGATATGGGGCATACACCCCTGCGCAAGGTTATGATGTCTGGTGGTGGGCGGTGCAATTTTACCAACATGGCGGCGGCGCGTGACCGATACTTTGGCGAAAATCCAGATTTTGTCCGCAGTGCGATTACACAATTTTCACCATCCGATATGCTGGATTGGGCGGCGGCACATAATATAACATGGGTTCAGAAAGCCGCAGGACAATATTTCTGTGCAGACGATGCGTCCTGTATGGTGGATGCATTGATACAATGGGCAAATGGTGCGAAAATATATACAGATACCACCGTCACCGCGATTGAAAAAAACGATGATACTTTTATCGTACGCGGCACCAATGATACTTTTACAGCAAAATCTGTAATCGTTGCAACGGGCGGAACATCATTTCCGGTGGCCGGCGTATCAGATATCGGATTTCAAATCGCCAAGCATTTTGGGCACAAAATTATACCACCACGCCCTGCCCTGTGTGGAATCGTGACGGATGTATTTTCGCACGAACTGGCCGGGACATCAATGCCGGTGCAAATCACAGTGGGACACGAAACAATAGTTGACGCGATGTTATTTACCCATTTTGGTATTGGGGGGCCGGCAACATATCGTGCAACAGTACGGGATTTACAAAACGGTATTCATATAAATCTGATGCCTGGGGGCGATGTGTACGAATTACTGCGCGGTGCGAAACAAACGTGCGGCCGGCGCAGCATATCCGCCATATTGGCAGCGCACATGCCAAATCGCGCGGCGCGTATGTTTGGCGATGGGGCAAAAAATATCGCCGATTATAAAGATGCCCAGTTGCGTCAAATTGCAGACAAAATATCATACACGTTTATCCCGGGGGATAAAATAAAACTGTTCGGTATGCGTGGGGCCGAGGTTATGCGTGGCGGCGTTGCAACCACAGATATATCATCCAAGACCATGGAATCAAAATTATGTCCGGGCCTGTTTTTCGTTGGCGAAGTATTAGATATCGCGGGGGATTTGGGTGGATTCAACCTGCACTGGGCGTGGGCCAGTGGATATGTTGCAGGCACAAATGCATAATTATTGAACACAAATGTCTGCAAATGTTGGTTTGATTAATTTTTGTAGGTCAATGACGGGAATTTCCACCTGATGACCGACACGGCCGGCACTGAATATTATTTTTTCAAAGTTTTGTGCAGACGCGTCAATTACTGTGACAAACTGTTTTTTCATACCAATCGGACTGCATCCGCCATGAATATAGCCAGTTATTCCCAATAATTCCCGCTGGGGCAGCATATTTAAAGATTTTTCACCAACCGCGGCGGCGGCACGCTTTAAGTCTAATTCATGACACACTGGCACCATAAAAACATAATATTTACCCGGTCGCGCAATTGTCACCAATGTTTTGAATACCATCGCCGCATTTTGCCCCAGGGCCGTTGCAATTTCCAGTCCGGTTTTATATTTGTCTGCATCATAAGAAAAATGCGCATACTGAACGCCCGCCGCATCCAGTACACGCATAACATTTGTTTTTATACCCGGCGCCCTATTCGTCATCCGTCCGCACCATTACCGTGCCACGATTTACAATAACATCGGGATCTGTACTTTCATCCGTATCACCAATCCAAACACGATATTCATATTTTTTATCTGGATTCCCCACCATCTGGATAATATGTTTATCTGTTTCAACAACCAAATCCCGATCCAGATTTGCGCCAATACGTGTTGTCACAGGCACCGGGGCCGTATATTCAACAACCGTATCTGATTCATAATACATGTTATCCGCGACATATTCATCGGCGCCACGATGACACGCCGCCATAGTTAACGCCACCAAGAATAATAAATTTAACTTTTTCATGCCTATATTATGCCATTTTTTAGGGTTAAAAGAAAGTGCTATTTTTATAAAAAAACACCCACCAATTGGCGGGTGTTTTTTAAACATAAATCAAATGATTTAGTTCAATGTATCCTTCAAAGCCTTGCCTGGTTTGAATTTAGGCTGAACAGATGCTGGGATTTTGATAGCAGCACCAGTCTGAGGATTACGGCCAGTTGTTGCCTTGCGTTTTGCAGTTGTAAATGTACCAAAACCGACCAAACGAACTTCGCCTTTCTTTTTCAAAACTTTTGTGACAGTGTTGATAAATGAATCCAGGCATGCTGCAGCTGTTGCCTTGGTGACATCAACATCGTTTGCGATTGCTTCAATCAGTTGCTGTTTGTTCATAATGTTTCTCCTTTCATAAATTATTTCAGGTGTCCGGCAGTCCACGGCAATGTCTTTGAAATCTGTACCGTGCATATTTCTGCATTTCAGAACAGATGCACATCGCATATCACCCGTATTTCAAGGACATTGCCTGTACTGCTTGTACGAATCGTAGAGAATTCCGCCCTTTAAGTCAAGACTATATTTATTTTTTGCAAAAAATTTATATTCTTGACAAATTCCGCCAAATACTGTAAATCAGCGCGTGACGCGATTTTCAGGTACCGCCTGGGCATTTGGGGTATTACTGTCGCACAAGACATAATCCCCGTTCCAATTGGTTAAATGCACTGTTTTAAAATAATTTGGCGTTGCAATTGCAATAGTAATGACAACCATCGCCCAAAACAAGAACTTGGTAAAAGACCACGGCGTCGCAAATGATGCACGGTCAAATTTATCTTTTAATAAATTTTGGTACAGTGCCCATCCCCATACAAACAGTAATATCATCGCTGCAAAGAAAAATCCGATTGTTATTGGACGAACAAACGGGCGAATACCCTGGGCGACTGCATCCCACATATCACTGGCCGCGGGACACACGTATAATACAGAGCCAGCATCGACACTGGCCGGTAATTCAATCGGAACTGTCGGCGACAATTGCAAATCAAATGACACAATCAATACGATTGCCGTTAACATTATTATTGCAAATATCATCGATGGCTTCATGTGAATATTCTCTCGGTTATTATTAATGATTATATCATAAACAATTAACCAATTGCAATTTTAGAAAGTTTTATTTAAAATTTATTACACTATGTTTGGCAAAAAAATTGACCTGATTATCGGACTTACCACCTTTCACAATGAACTGATGCGAATATCGGTGCCGGCGTTATCACGGCTGCGTGGGCGATTTTTACTGATTATATATAATGACAATCCAACAACAAATGTCACCCGTCGCGATATTCGACGTCTGGGGTACAGGGGTAGATTACACATTATAAATGGCACAGAAAACGTAGACACTATGCGTGCACGTATGGAAATCGTTAGGGTGGCGTCTAAATTACACCACGTGCCAAAATGGATTATTTTCATCAATGATAACGACATACTAGTAAATGCGGATATTCCGGATGTCGGATTGGATGTATTCGCGGTAATGCAAAATTCAATATCGCTGCGCCGGCGGGTGGCAGATTTGGTGTCAGCCATTGCGAATCCGGATGCATGTGTACCTGATGGTGAAAATGCGGTGCTGGTTCGTCCAAATATCGGAATATGCGGCATTCCATTGCGGTTTTCTGTGATGCGTGGTTTAAACGATACAGTTGCACAGATATATGACAAAATGCATGAAATTGACGACAGTTTGGATTTTCGCCCCCCATTTGATGCAATTATGTGGACAATGCTGAATACATACGCACGACACATTAATCCAACCGCCAGTCCGATATATATGGATACGGTCAATTATATAACGACGAATCTGGACACATCCCCGATAAAATATGGGCGTGCAATTCTGCGCGGTGCGGCAGGACATGCACGAATTAATGACACGATTGCACGATACGACGCGATATTGGCCGCGGCATTAAACCCGGGCGCGGACAAATAAAAATTCTGATTGCAAGATGTGCGCAATATATTTAGAATTGCACAAAAATAATAAAGGAAACTGAAACAATGACATACAACGAAATACGCAAACTGTTTTTAGATTACTTTGAATCCAAGGGCCACAAAATAGTGCCGTCGGCGTCACTGATACCGAATGACCCGACATTATTATTCACGGTTGCCGGTATGGTTCCATGGAAGGGTATTTTACAAGGGACAGAACCTGCGTTTGCGTCGCGCGTTGCCGACGTTCAAAAATGTATCCGCGCCGGGGGTAAACATAATGACTTGGACGAAGTCGGATTTGATGGCCGGCATCATACGTTCTTTGAAATGTTAGGCAATTGGTCTTTTGGTGATTATTTCAAAGAAGGCGCGATTGAAATGTCATGGGAATTATTGACCCAGGTTTTTGGTCTGGATCCAAACAGAATTGTCGTGACGGTTCATCACAGTGATGACGAGGCCGCCGCCATCTGGAAGAAAGTTGCAGGCAAAGACGCAATTCGCTTGGGCAAAGATAACTGGTGGTCGGCGGGCGATACCGGCCCATGTGGCCCATGCACAGAAATGCACTATGACTTTGGCGAAGATATCCCGGGCGGTTTGCCGGGGTCCGAAAATGAAGACGGCGGGCGCTTTGTCGAAATATGGAACGACGTGTTCATGCAGTATGATTGCGATGCAAATGGGAATTTAACACCACTGCCAAAGCAAAACGTTGATACCGGGGCCGGTCTGGAACGATTTGCATCAATTTTACAGGGCGTACATGATAACTATGATACAGACCTGTTCCGCAATTTGATTGCGGCGACTGAATCTGTGACGGGCGTAAAAAAGACCGATGAAAATGTTGCGTCGTTCAAGGTTATTGCAGACCATCTGCGTGCGGTTGGATTTTCAATCGCAGATGGTGTAATTCCATCCAATACCGACCGTGGTTATGTAATTCGCCGTATCTTGCGCCGCGCAATGCGACATGGACAGATACTGGGGCATCGCGGTGCGTTGTTATCAAAACTGTATCCGGCGTTGATTACAGAAATGGGTGACGCATATCCAGAACTGGGCCGCGAACAGGCACGTGTTGTTGAAATTATTCAAAATGAAGAAAATGCATTTGCAGACATGCTGCAAAACGGCATGAAACTGTTGGATGCGGAATTGCCGAAATTAAATAACAAGACACTGCCGGGGGATGTTGCGTTCAAACTGTTTGATACGTACGGATTCCCGCTGGATTTAACCCAAATGATTTTGCGTGACAAGGGGCTGGACGTTGATGTTGCAGGATTTGAAAAATCAATGACCGAACAAAAAGAACGTTCACGCGCCAATACCAAGGGCACAAAAACACTGTGGGAATCACAGAACCTGAATGCAACAGACGACACGTCTAAATACGCACCGAGCACTGAATTAAAATCAACTGTTTTGGGCATTTTGCGCGATGGCGAATTTGTACAATCGGCCAATGCAGGTGACGCGGTAGAGGTTGCACTGGATAAAACCAATTTCTATGGCACCCAGGGTGGCCAGGTTGGCGACAGTGGCGAAATTATCAAAGATAGCGCATTGGTCATGACCGTGGCCGAGGCTGCACGTGCCGACAACGTTGTTATTCACAAGGGTACACTGACAGGTGACCTGGCCGTGGGTGACGTGGTACAAACAAAAATTAATGCATTGGTTCGTCAGCAAACCGCACGTGCACACACGGCGACACACCTGTTGCAGGCGGCATTGCAACACGTATTAAACGATGATGTTGCCCAGCGTGGTTCCAAGGTATCGCCGGATTCTGTGCGTTTTGACTTTTCATTTGGTCGTGCGATGACGGCCGAAGAAAAGGCGGCCGTTGAAGATTTGGTAAACAAATGGATTGCCGCGGATATGGACGTCAAACACGAAGAAATGTCAATCGAAGACGCAAAATCACGTGGTGCGATGGCGCTGTTTGGTGAAAAATACGGCGACGTGGTAAAGGTTATTACCGCCGGCGATGTTTCATGCGAACTGTGCGGCGGGACACATATCTATCATACTGGTGAAATCTTAAAGGCCAAGATTAACAAAGAAAAATCTATCAGCAGTGGTATTCGCCGTATCACAATGTCGGTCGGAACACTGGCAGAATAATCCCATACACACACAGTCATGCCGTCGCAGGACGGCATCCACTGTGCTATGAATTGTCCTAGCACTAGGAGAGCCGAGGAACGCAATGGCCCACGTTCTTCAACGGGGTGACGGCAAGAGAGGGAAGCAGTCCCCTGTTCAAGAAGAACAAATCTGGCAGTACACGAAATTACCAATCAATACATATTAAAATCCGCCCCGATTGGGGCGTATTTTATAATACAGTTAATCATCATAATAACATTTTGATTTATAAATATATGTGCCGGTACTGTCGGTGCCACCGGTGGCATAACATTCCCATATCTCTCTTGCATCGGGTTCGCTGGTTATTATTTGACCGCCCGTCCCTGCGGGGCATTTTTGACAGCCCAAGACCAGTGCAACGTCAGTGGTCTTGTCGACAACCTGCTGATTCTGTCCCAAATAAACCATATAATACCCTGTATCACACGTCATACTATAACCATTACATGTTGCATGGGCGGGACAATTATAACACGTATTATCAAACAGACCATCCGAGGCATATTGACTACCCTCGTACTGATAATCTTCACAAGAATCCTGCCTAATAACACGCGCACACCATCCATTATAACAGTGGGCATATTCTGTATCATCGTCATCATATGCACAATCGACCGGACGCGTGCACGTGTATTGTGGACTGATAGACATCATATACCCATCACACGAACAAGACGAACCAGAATAAGATATACTTGATTGCTTACAGTCCCCTGTCTTGCAAGTATATTCAGATACAGACGCACTGGCATCGCCTATGGCCATGCAAATGACCGCGGATGTACATATTATTAATTTTTTCATTTTCGCTTCCTTTATTTGTTTGTGAATAAAACAAAACCACCAAATCACTGGTGGTCGGGAAGTTCGAAAAATCATAATTATCAATGACCTGTCGGCCTTTGGGCGAACCCTGTTATATAACCGACACAACCCGACCCATTACGCGTCAGGTTCAGCAACAACCGTTGCTGTGACAGATTTTAACGATGCATTGCACCGGATAATTAAGGGATTTTCGACGTCCCGAAACCAACATCTGATTGATTTCAAGATTTAGTATAAAACACAGCACAGGCAAAAACAAGCCATTAAAATCTGCATTACAAAAATTATAATCCATATTCGCGGTGCATTGTTGCGACACCCAAATCAGAAACGCCCCATTTGGGGCGTTTCTTAACCGGCCCAATAACAATCACTGCCGTAAATGCCGGTGCCGGTGGCGTCACTGAACGGTGTGCCCGACGGCAGATAGCATGATGTCGCCGTGATAGCCCCAGCATTCCACGTGGTGCCATAATATCCGTCCTTGGCCGGGCATCGGGTGCAACCCGAACAAGTTTTGGTATCTGAATCATACGATGGCCACATACCATAGTATCCTTTTTTACATTGTACGGTTGTGCTGACAACTTGGCAAAGCAAGTTTTGACATCCCATCGTTTCGGTTTGGGTGCATGTATCCCCGTCAGACACAGTTTGCCCCGAACAGGTTGATTCATCACAGGTGACTGGTTTGATTTCTCCACCAATCGCCGCACACGGGTCACAACATCCAATACCGGTTTGTGTACATGTACCATCGATTGGATCTCTGCAATCAACACACTCAGACGGGTTCACCCAACTTAATGCAAATGCCGGTGGAATATTCAGCATCAGCCCCCCTGCGGTATATAATATGATTTTGTTTTTCATTCTAAAACCTCCTTTGCCTTTCATTGTTGCGAATGAAAAACCACCGGAATTTCGGTGGTTGGAGGTTCGTAGCTATAATTTGGTATAGTGCTGATATTCAATATATTCACAGCCCCCCAACCAAATTTGATTGGAGATTCTTTCGTCCATTTCTGAACGCCAAATTCGCGGGCTACGACACCCCAATGTGTGAATACCACACATCACATCAATGATAATTCAACCAATGGATAAAACGCAAGGATTTTAATTTTTTCACTTTACTTAAAAAACAATATTGAATAAAATCATAGTGCAAACATAATAAAGGAAGGATTATGCCAACAAAAACAACTAAAAAAGCAACTGTTAAAACAACCACAGTTAAAAAGCCTGTGGCAAAGAAAGCCGCGACTAAGAAAGTTGTAAAAACATCAACCAAGCCAGCCGCCACCAAGGCGCCAAAGGCCACAGCAATGGTTGCACCGGCCGCACACGAATGTCATTGTGGACCAAATTGTCAATGCGTCAGCGCATGCAAATGCAGCGGTCGCAAATTTGCACGCATTATTAAAAAATTAATCATTGCGTTGATTTTGTTGGCAATTGGATTTGTTGCAGGCTCGCAATTGGCTGGTCATCGTGGCCCACGCGGTCCGCGTATTGAATTTGCACCAAATGGATGCATGATTGAAGAATCTGTAAAATGTCCAAAATTGATAGAGGCCCTGCCGGCGATGGACATCAACCAAGACGGATGCATCACCCGCGAAGAATTCCGCGCGGTAAAACAACAGATGCGTCGCGAAGTACGCGAAATGCAGGTTGACGTCGCAGAATAAAAAAACATATGATATTTATGTACCGCCCGTATGGGCGGTTTCTTTTGTGTTAATTTGCTTGCCTTGGGCAAAAAATTTAGTATTATTAGAATCCGAGAGAATTATTCCACAGCACATTTTCGTGTTTGGAATGCGCCCCCTGATGAATTTATTAGAACTATAAACCAAACGGGGACAAATGCCGGTGATGTCACAGATTCACTACAAATAAAGGCTTTTTCTTTATTGGCAATGGATTTTGTGACGTCATCATAACGATAACTAAAACAAAAGGATATATAGATGGTAAGATTACATGATCATGCGGCAGACGAAAAACGTGCCGCAGAAAAAAAGCAGGCGGCGGCCCCACAATCACAACGCGCCCCGCGTAAACGTGATAATACACCCAAGGCGCCCGCCAAAATCGCCGACAAACCCGCACATGAAAGTGATAAAAACGATGAAAAATTGTACTTTATGGCGCTGGGCGGTCTGGAACACGTCGGCCAAAACATGTATATTTATAAATACAAGGGCAAATATCTGGTCGTGGATTGCGGTATGGGATTTCTGGAAGAAGAAATTGGCGCAGGCGACGTTCAATACTGTGACACGACATGGCTGGAAAAGCGCAAGAAAGACGTTGTCGGATTTGTTATTACCCACGGCCACGAAGACCATATTGGCGCGTTGAAATATATATGGCCAAAGTTCAGAAAGCCAATTTACTGTACACGTTTCCCGGCGGAAATTCTGCGTCAGACATTTGCAGGCATTGAACTGGATTTCAACCCAAAGAAAGATATTATTGAATTTGACCATAATGGTGCAACACTGGATTTGAACCCGTTCACGGTTGAAACGTTCCACGTCACACACTCGATACCAGAGGCACAAATGTTAATCATCAAAACAGGTGCCGGCAAGGTATTACACACCGGCGACTGGACATTTAACGATGATAATCCGGTTGAAATTCCGACTGATTTTGCACGTCTGCGTGAAATTGGTTCTGATCCGAAATTATTGGCGTGTATGTGCGATTCAACATCTGCATCACGCCAGGAAAAGCAAACGACCGAGGTTCAGGTTCGCGATACATTTACAGAATTAATGAAAAACGCCCCGGGTCGCGTTATTGTGACGGGATATTCACGTTCAATTGCGCGTATGAAAATGTTTGCCGAGGCTGCACATGCCGCGGGCCGTGTTGCCGCAATCAAGGAACGCAGTAATCCGAATCCGGTGCCATATGTCGGACTGCCAGAATTCCGCGAAATGGGTATGGAAATGGGATACCTGAACCGCGATGATGTGTATCTGCACAGTGAAATTCGCGACCTGCCTGCGGAAAAGCAAGCGATATTCTTGACAGGTTCCCAGGGTGAACAATTTGCAATGCTGACCCGTTTGTGCCGTGGGCATGTGAAAGAAATGAAATTAATGCCAACAGATACAATTTTGTTCAGTTCTATTATTATTCCGGGCCGCGAACAGGATGTTTCGTATCTGTATAACAAACTGGCACGCATGGGTATTAAAACACATACGATATTTGACACCGACCATCTGCACGCCAGTGGTCACGCGGGGCGCCCAGAACTGGAACGATTCTATGACTTGGTTCATCCCCAGGTATCTGTTCCAATGCATGGCGATTACATCAACGAAATGTTAAACGGTAAAATGGCGATGGAACGCGGTGGCGCAAAATTCATGATGGTTGTGCACAATGGTGAAATGATTGCGTTGGCCGACGGTGCAGAACCATATGTATGCGAAACAATCGAAACAGGCTTTGTCGTTATGGAAGGCGAAACCGAACGCAGTGCCAACGACCAGGTTTATAAAAACCGCCGTAAAATCGCGACTAATGGGGCGGTATTCGTCACATTGCCAGTCGACAAACGCGGATTCTTGAAAGGCACGCCAGAGGTTTCCAGTGCCGGTATCTTTGAAACCGATGACACCGGATTTATGAAGCGCCAGATTCAGATTGAAATCGTCAAGGCGATTGACAACCTGACCAAATCCGAACGCAAAGACCGTGATAATTTGGTTCGTGCCGTACAGGTTGCGTCAAACAAAGTTGTACGCGCATCACTGGGGGCGGATAAAAAGCCGCAATACAGTGTGCACTTTGTCCAGAAATAAAACAGTCCCCCAAATGGGGGATTTTCATTTTGGGACAATACCGCTTAAAATATACTTGCCCTGAGATACCTGTACGTGCTATTGTAAAAAATATAAAGGATAAAGGAACAAGACAATGAAAAAGATTATTGCCGCACTGTGCGTTTCATCGATTTTGGTCACATCAACATTTGCCGCAACAGGCCGGCCCGATGGCGGTGCTGAACAATGGATAGGCCCAAATAATGCCGACTATTGTCTGAATAATCCAAGCGCATGTCCCGAAGCAAACACCAGCGAACGCAGTGCAAAAAAGCACAGCAATACTGGTACAATTGTCATGATATCAGTTGCATCGGCGGCCGTATTTGCCGGCGCAATGTGGTATATATTTAAAAAGATGCCGTCTGAAAATAATCCCGGCCAGGTCAAATTAGCAGAATTTTAAGAACAAATTCCCGCCCGATTGGACGGGATTTTTTAATAAACAAAGAACAATGAATTCCTGTGGGGCACTAGCCCCCGTTCTTTGTAAAACAATTATCAATTTCTTTCAAATTCAGTGTCGGAGTGACGGGACAAGAAAAACACTTGTCACTCCTGCGTAGGCAGGAATGGGACTATTAACCTGGATCCCGTGGTCGAGCCACGGGATGACACCTGCTCCTACACTGTCATACCGACGAAGGTCGGTATCCATTGAGTTCTGTATTCCCCTAGCACTAGGAGAACCGAGGCACACAATGGCCCCCGTTCTTCAACGGGGTGACGAATGCTTAATTTTTATCGCTATACTTTACATATCCCGTCGCAGGCCAGTTCGATTGTTATGCTGTCATTCCGCGGCTTGACCGCGGAACCTAGGTTAATAAAGAGTGCGTGCGTTGCACGCAACATATATTACCTGGATCCCGGTGTCAGGCACCGGGATGACATACCCCCCGTCACACCGTCGCAGGACGGCATCCATTGAATTCTGTAAAGTTCTCGCACCTGGAGGATCGCGGAATGCAGTGGTCCCCGACCTTCGTCGGGGTGACGGCAAGATTTTAATTATACTTAATAGACCCACTCCTGCCTGCGCAGGAGTGGGTCTATTAATCTGGCTCTCGGTGTGTCAAGCACCGGCATGACGGCGTGTGTGGGCGTCGGCAATTAATCAGATGTATGTCCCATTGGGTGGGCGTTTTCATATACGGACATAATATCCGCCATATTTACACGGGTATATAACTGGGTTGTGGATAATGATGCATGCCCCAGTAATTCTTGCAGTGAACGCAAATCCGCCCCACCCGCCAGCAATGCTGTTGCAAATGTATGACGCAATGCGTGTGGTGTGACGTAATCTGGTAATTGCAAATAATTACGCAGATGTTCAATAACTTTTTGTGCCATACGCGGCGACATTGGCAGGCCACGGACACTGCGGAATACCGGTGAATCCGGTGCATTGTCAAATGGCTGGATAGATGTATATTTATCCATTTCATCCCATACCGCGGCCAAGACAGGTATTATGCGTTCCTTGTTGCCCTTGCCCACGATGCGTAATGTGTCGGGATGATGTGCAATATCGGCGTGATGCAGTGATAATGCCTCGGATATTCGCAGGCCACAACCGTATATCAGCACCACCAGCGCCCAATCACGCGCGGCAATCCATGGGACATCACTTTCTGTTTCACATATCGCGTCATGCATGTTTGCAACATCCGATGCATCGATTGCCTTGGATAATTTGCGCGGGATTTTCGGTGCGGATATTAATCCGATTGCATCGTTTTTGATATTATACTTCTTGGCCAAGAATCGATAAAAACCACGCAATGACGATAACGCGCGTGCGGTTGATTTTGCTGTCAATCCACGCCGGGCCCGCGCCGCCAGCCATGCACGAAACGTCGTTGTATCAACCGCGGCCATGTCCGTGATACATACGTCTATGGCACGATATTCAGATAAAAACGCGATAAAATCACGGATGTCGATTTCATAGGCACCGGATGTATGTGTGGAATAATTGCGCACATCGGTCAGGTAGTCTATAAAATCGACGATTATTTGGTTCATACTTTATTTTATTTCAAATACGGCAGATACAGTGACGGATACTTCGGTATCTTTGGATACGATACTGCCGGCGACTGAATCCATGGCACCTTCGGTCATTGCCATTTTGGCAGATGTACGCAGAAAGTTTGTTGGATACGGTTGCGGTGCATTGTTGGACGCACCATATGATACCGCCAACATTTTACCTGCACGATTGCCGGTACCCGCCGCCAATGCATTTGCACGTTCTTGGGCATTTTTTACCGCTGATGAAAGACAATCTTCCAAGATTGGTTTCATGGCCTGGCTGCTGGTATACATACGTAAATTTTCTGTGAACACATTTTGGACGCCTGCGAAACGTGATAAAATCTGTTCTATTTTTTCCATGTTGTCGCTGGACACTTCGACAGCGATTGTTGTTTCAATTCCCAATGTTTCAGATTTCTGTAATGTACGATTCCATTCTGTCTTTTCATAAGAATTGAACTCGGTCGTCTGCATTTGTACGTCTTGCGTTTTCAGGTATTCCGTTATCGCGGCAATTTGCGTGGTTGCCTGTTTCATAGATGTGGCGGCGGATTTATCCAATGTTGTCACGCGCAGTGTAATTGCCGTTCTGTCCTTTGGTGCCGTTGTCAAGCATTCACCAGACACGGCAATTGTGCGCGGCGTGTTATCATGATGGAACGCGCCAAACGCCCAAACGATTAAGCAAAATACCAGTGCAACACCACCGGCCATTAATAATGATTTTTTCATGAGTTCTCTCCTTTTTGTTGATTTATCCCAGCATTGCATGTTTTACACGCGCAAATACATCGGCGGCGACGACACGGGCCCGCGTGGCACCGTCGGCCAATATCGCATCCAATTCCGCAGGGTTTGCCATCAGGCGTTCATATTCACGGCGTGCGTCGCCCAAAACAGAATCAATTTTTTCGAACAAAATCGTCTTGGCCGTGCCATATCCCATGCCACCAGAGACAAACTTGTCCCGCAAATCTGCGATTTCCGCGTCCGTCGCAAAATTCTGGTATAATTGGAATATTGTTGATGTTTCGGGATCTTTTGGTTCATCTGGTGTTTTTGAATCCGTGATGATACGCATAATTTTCTTTTTCAATTCATTAGATGGCGCGAACAATGGGATGATGTTGTCGTAAGATTTGCTCATTTTCCGACCGTCAAGTCCCGGTATTATACCAGTTGTTTCGCCGATAACAGGTTCTGGCAGTTTAAACGTTTTGCCATAGATATTATTAAAGTATCCGGCAATATCACGCGCAAATTCAACATGCTGTTTCTGGTCGGCACCGACTGGAACTTTGTCAGTATTATACAATAAAATGTCCGCCGCCATTAAAATCGGATACGTGTACAGTCCCATATTAACACCAGAATCCACATCCAGACCGGCCGCAGCGTTTCTGTCCATTGCCGCTTTGTACGAGTGGGCACGGTTCATCAACCCCTTGGGCGTCACGTTCATTAACAGATTTGATAACTGATAAACCTGTGTAATATCAGATTGGCGGAATAAAACCGCGTTCCGTAAATCCAATCCCAATGCAACCAGCATTGCGGCGATTTCATACGTATGCTGGCGTATTAATTTTGGGTCATGAATTATATTTAATGCGTGCAAATCCGCAATAAACATAAATGTTTTATTTGTCTTGGCCATTTCAATCAATGGCTTTAATGCGCCGACATAGTTGCCCAGGTGTGGGGTTCCGGTTGGCTTAATACCTGTTAAAATAATATCGTTTGACATAATTACTCTTTCCTTTGGTCATAATGATAAGACGTCAACATAAAAAAATAAAGTGCAAAAATAAAAATCCGCCGAACTGGCGGATTTTTGTCGTATTTTCGTTATGATTAACGAGAATAGAATTCGACGACCAGTTCTGGGAACATCTGGACAGGATATGGAACATCTGCAAATGCCGGTACACGGGTAAATGTTGCAGTAAAGTTCGCGCTGTCTACGCTGATGTAATCAGGCCAGGTACGTTCGCCAGATTCCAGTGCCAATACAACCAATGGCATCTGTTTTGCTTTTTCACTGACGGTGATAACATCGCCCGGTTTTACCTGGTATGATGCAATTTTAACACGTTTGCCGTTAACATAGATGTGACCGTGGCTGACCAATTGACGGGCAGAAAATACGGTTGGGGCCAATTTTGCGCGATATACAACCGCGTCCAAACGGCGTTCCAGCAAACCGATTAAGTTATCAGGTGTGTCACCCTTCATATTGTCTGCTTCCAGATAATATGCACGGAATTTCTTTTCACCGACGTTGCCATAGTAGCCTTTCAGTGTCTGCTTTGCACGCATCTGTTTTGCGTAATCAGATGAATTACCACCACGTGATGTTGGCCCATGCTGACCCGGTTTATATTTACGTTTGTTAAATGGGGATTTTGCCTGACCCCACAGGTTCACGCCCAGACTGCGTCCGATTTTCAATTTGCGTGTGCTGCGTTTTGCGCCTGCTCTTGCCATAATTTATTCCTTTTTTTGGTTTTTGTTTGTGCCGAACGTTTCACAGAATCCTTATCACAAATGGGACCAAAAAGCACCACCGTTTAATCAGTTCTGGTTATCCAGCGGTGCATAGTTTATATTGTTTTTATTTAGAAATCAAGCGATTTTATACCATTAACTGCCAGAATCATCATACCAACAAGATTTGCTGCCATTATATACAAATATACCTGTATGGTCTGTGCCCCCGTCGGTTGTAATATAGCACATTTCAGGTCCACTATCTTCTGGATCCACCCTTTCCGACGAACTGTATATAACATTTGTATAATTCGTTGCCTGCGGGCATGGGCGGCATGTTTCTGTCATGTCATCCCAATAATCACCATTATGACATACCCACATATCTATAGAACAATTATATAAATCATATACTGCACCACTATACCCACAACCGTATTCAGACGGGGTGGTATCTTGGACGGTGACATACTTACTATAATTTATATAAAGCTTGTTTGTACCAACCCTTTCGGATTCAGCATAAAATTGTGCGATGTTCATACCCGATACACAATTAAATCTATCCGTTGTTCCAAGAGAACATGTCGGGTCAGGATAATATAGTGGGCTTATTAAATAATCTTCACCTACTATAATTATATCAGACATCCCCTCGGCTGGTATCAGCAATGATATCAAAACAGCACTGGTCAAAATTTTGCTTTTCATTCCAATCCTCCTTTTTTTCAATGAACGAAAAAACCGCTGAAAATATTTCAGACGGTTGGAGGTTCGAAACTATATAGTGTAATAGTGCTGCTTATTCAATATATTCGCAAGCCCTCCAACCAAAATGATTGGAGTTTATCTTTATGCCCAGCGTATACCGGGCAACACTATAAGGGTTTCGACACCCCGACAACGGAACACCCGTCGTCATCGTAAATATTAGTCAGAAATCGATGGGCGGGCAATAAAAAAATCTGACAAAGTCAGATTTTTTGTTAAGCATATTTTGCCTGTGACGGCATGACGGGACAATTATAAGAATATACCCAGATTACGATATTAGGCAAATACATCTCTCTTGTCGTCACCCCGGTGGAGACCGGGGACCATTGGGTTCCTCGATTGTTCTGGTGCTAGGGGGATTAAGAACCCAATGGATACCGACCTTCGTCGGTATGACGAAAACAAAAGAAACAATTGTCACTCCTGCCTGCGCAGGAGTGACAAAAGGTGTGAAACACAGAAGACGTGTTAATCCAAAAAAGGCCCCACCAATTGGGTAGGGATTTTTATTAAAACTTTACCTGTGGCGCGGTGCGTTCGGCGGCATCAATTTCAAATAACTTTTCGGGTTGGATGCCGAATGTACGCGCAACAATATTTGATGGAAATTGTTCAATCTGGGTATTCAGTGCCATAACAGTTGTATTATAAAACTGACGTGTGGCCTGAATCTTGTTTTCTGTATCGGTCAATTCACGCTGTAATTCCAAGAAATTTGCGTTTGCACGCAGTTCCGGATAACTTTCCGATATTGCGAACAGGCTCTTCAATGTTTGGGTTAATTTATTTTCTGCATCTGCTTTATCCGGACCTGTTGCTTTCATTGCAGCCGTACGGGCAGCCGTCACCTGTGTCAACGTATCTTTTTCATGTGCGGCGGCACCCTTGACAGATTCTACCAAATTTGGAATCAGGTCATACCGACGCTTTAACTGGGTGTCAATGGTTGCCCATGCCTCACGCGCCTGATTACGGCGTGCAATCAGCCCGTTATATACCATAACAAAATATAATAAAATAAATGCGATTATTGCGATTGCTGTCCACATTTTAAGACTCCTTTGTTTGCTTTATAAATTATCCCTTTAATATACGGGCCTTGTTCTTGTTCCATTCGCGCTGCTTGATTGTTTCGCGTTTATCAACCTTGTTCTTGCCGTATCCGACACCCAATAAAACCTTTAACCGGCCACGATTGTTAAAGTACAATTTCAACGGAACGATTGTCGCCCCCTTGTCCTGTAATTTGCCAATCAGGCGGTTAATCTGACTGCGATGCAATAATAATTGGCGCGAACGACGTTCATCAAAGTTTACATATCGTGCCGCCGTTGGCAGTTTTTGAATTTCAACACCTGCCAGAAACAAATTATCACCACGACGCTGAACAAAACCGTCAACAATTGTCACCAGTCCATACCGAATTGATTTTATTTCTGCGCCAGTTAATGAAATCCCAGCCTCTATCGTGTCATCAATAGAGTAATTAAACCGCGCACGGCGATTTTCTGAAACCTGGCCAAATTTTATTAGTTGACGTGGCATTTTGGATATAACGCTTTTGTATTTTGTTGCAGTATAGATTCTAAATCATTTAAATGCAAGCCCCGTATGTCGGCCAGTACAGTCGCCGTATCAACAACAAATGCAGGTTCGCACGGTTGACCACGATGCGGGACAGGTGCGCAATATGGACTGTCGGTTTCAATTACAATGCGGTCAATCGGAATCTTTTTAAATGTTTCGCGTACATCATCGGCGTTTTTAAATGTCAAGATTCCACTGGCCGAAAAATAAAATCCGCGGTCTAGCATTACCTTGGCCAAATCCCAAGAACTGGTAAAGCAATGCATAACACCACCCACATCACCCGTCAATATGTCCGCAGTGTCAGTTTCTGCATCACGCGTATGTATTGCAACCGGTAATTTATACCGCCGCGCGGTTTCCAACTGACGCGTGAACAATTCAATTTGTGCCGCCCTATTTTCATCACCATAATGATAATCCAAGCCGATTTCCCCAACGCCCACAACACGCGGGTGTGTCAAAACACTTTCTGCCAGATATTCATCAGGATTTATACCCGCATATTCCGGGTGAATACCGATTGTACAGAATATATTATCATGCGTGTCTGCAATATTTATCGCACCAGCAATATCATCAGGTGCCGCCGTCGGACAAATAATCGTGCCAACACCACAGGCAGCCGCGCGTGATATAACCGCATCTAAATCCGCCCCAGCGCACAGACGGTCTGTTAAATGACAATGGGTATCTATAAACATTTGCGAATTTCCGTCAGTATTTTAAATATCGCGATTTCCGGTTCCAGATATACATTTTTTATATCCGCAATCGCATGTGTGGCCATTGGATACAAATCTGCCAAGTTCAGCGCCGCAATTGCATCCAGTAATATTCCATGCAACGCGGGGTCTGGGGCAATTTTTTGCGCAACAGTCATCAAATCAGATGCCGATGAACGCGGATTACGCAACACATCCATTAATTGGTCGTATATAACATCACCGCCAGATTGTTTCAGATTTGCAATACGCCCAAAACTGCCGTTTGACAGTTTTAACATTTCCGTACTGATATCTGCATCTGGTATAAATTTCACACACAGTTCACGCAGTTCCGATATTGTCAATGGACGCATTTTTTCAACACGCGCACGCGACCGAACCGTTGGCAAAACGTTCGCCAATTGATGTACAACCAACAGAAACAATGTCTTGGCAGGTGGTTCTTCCAGTAATTTTAATATCGCATTTGATGCCGCCACCGTTAATTCATCAACTGCATCAATCAGTATAACGCGCCAATCACCTGACATTGATGACATCTGCATTTTTTCAATAATGGCACGCACAGTATGAACAGAAATCTGTTTTGCATCTGACTTTGATTTACCCTTGTCATCAATATTGCGTTCCAAGTCTATGATAAAAAAGTCCCCCACATTGCCGTACACCATTTTTGCAATTTTATATGCCAATGTTGCCTTGCCAATGCCACGCGGCCCAGTTAACATCCATACCGGATGTATTGGATGTGCATCACGTGCCGACCATGCATCCATAAACGCACGCATAACATCCCCATGCCCAACCAGGCAATCATTATCCATTGGATGCGGAAAATTATACGAAGATGCGGACTTTTTCGGTGCCATGATATTTTACCGTCCCCCGAATATAACTTTGATATTTTTAATTACACGACCAAAGAACTGTGTCTTGCTGACCCGATTTTTTGCGACCAAATCTGCATGTGCAATTACACGACCATTTTGTTCAGCAAATATTTCACCAATGATATCACCCTGACGTACAGGTGCCGCCAATGGGTCATTATATCGCGCCAAAACACGTACATCCGACATTTTTACAGACTTTGGCAATGTAATGGCAAATGTCTGATTAACTGTTGCGGTGACAGTTGGCTGACGCCCATACCAAACGGGTATTTCTGCAATTGCATCACCTGGGCGATAAAAAACCTTGCTGGTCGTTGTGGTATATCCATGATTCAGCAATTTCTTCATTTCTGCCGCCAGCGCATCGTGCCCACGACCATTAAAACCATTTATAACACCAATCAGGCGGCGACCACCAACAACACTGGATGCAACCATGCCATATCCACCATCAGCAGTATGCCCTGTTTTCAATCCATCCGCCCCAGGCATTATGAACAGCAGTTTATTGTAATTTACCGTATGGGTACGTCCCCATTCATGACACCAGTCAGACTGATGTTCTGCAAACTCGAACCGTTTGGTTGCAAACATAGGATAAATATCGGGATAATCAGATATAATGTGCGTTGCCAAGGTTGCCAATTCCCGACTGGTCATCAAATTATTTGCATTAGGCAGCCCCGATGCATTACCAAATGTTGACATAGGCATACCGATTGAACGCGCCTTTTGTGTCATCAGTTCTGTAAACTTGGATTCTGAACCAGCCAATTTTTCTGCCACAACAACAGACGCATCGCCACCCGACAAAACAATCAGCCCCAAAATTGTATCACGAACACTGATTGTTTGCCCTGCAGACAGGCAAATCTTGCTGGCCGGGTACCACAAAGGATTCTGATAGTCTGCGTTTTCTGATACTGGCAGGCGGTCATCCATCGTCAGGCGCCCTGACTGGATTTCATCAAACAACACCGCCAACGTCATCAGTTTAATCATTGATGATGGCGGCATTAATGTATCTGCATTTTTTGCAACGATTTCTGCACCTGAATCATAGTCTATTAAAAATGCAGAACGTGCCTTGGTTGAAAATTCATCCGATGCCGGCGCAGCAATTACTGACGTGGCAAATAAACATAATAATGACGATAATAAATATTTTTTCATAGCATGCGAATAATAGCAAGTTCGCCAGGTGTGTGCCACAACATTTTTAAATAATTTTGCCGATAAATGTTTCACCACGCATCCTAGTGATGACAACATCACAAACCGTACGTGGTGCAATGGCGCATCCTGATATCTCAACTGCAATGTCATGCGGGTCGCGGGCGATATTGTTCGCCTCTACCAAGACCTGTGTTTGCTGGCCAATTTGTGTTTTCATAAACGAAATCAGATTTTCATGTGCCGCATCCATAATGATTTTGACACGCTCTTTGGATATATGCCGCGGAACCTGTCCTGACATTGTCGCAGCAACGGTACCAGGACGCGGCGAAAATGGAAATGCATGTATACGAATTGGCTTTAATTCATGTACTAAATCCAACGTCTCGTGGAATAATTCATCTGTTTCACCCGGGAATCCACAGATTATATCCCAGCTGAACGTGATATTGTCACCAGCATATTCAACCACACGACGAACCATATCCGCATTATGACGACGCAACATAGACCTTAAAATCGCATCTGACCCGGACTGCATTGATAAATGCAAATGTGGCAACATACGTGCGTCAGCATGCATAATATCAATTATTTTATATAATTGGGGCGACGCAGGGTCTACTGACGACAGGCGCATGCGTTGAATTCCCGGTGCATCTTGTAAAAGTCCTTTACATACGTCCGAAATCAATTGTCCATCGCGTACATAAGACGCGGTATCAACACCGGTCAGCACAATTTCAGAAAACCCATCACGAACAGCACCAGATACATCATCCAAAATATCATTGTAATCAAATGATACCGCCGTTCCACGCAACAGACGCGTGACGCAATATGTACACTGATGATTACATCCATTTTGAACTTGCACAAATTTCTTGGACAGTTTTGGCGCCGGATGATTAAATTCTTTAATTTCTGGGCACTTGATATTATTTGGATGCAGGTATGCGTTCAAATTCAATTTATCTGCATTTGGTATTACAACAGTATTTGGAATTTGGGCAAACAATTGCGGATTGCGCGTTGCGGCACAACCTGTGACAAAAATTGGGGCGTTTGGATTTTCACGTGCCGTTCGACGAACCGCCTGGCCACATTGACGTTCGGCCTCGGCCGTGACGGCACAAGTATTGACCACAATCGCCACATCAATAACACCAGACAACATTTTTTGAATCTTTTCTGATTCCATCGCGTTCAGGCGACAGCCAAAAGATAATGTCTTTATTTCAGATTTTGTATTTTCTGCTTGCATTTTTACCGTCCTTGGGGCATTATAGCGAGGTTAAAAACGATTTCAACAAAGGATTTTACAATGGCCCGTACAACAAATTCAGATACTTTACCATATGTAGAAAGCCGTTATGAGTTGGGGATGTTGGCATCACAACGTGTCCGCGACCTGAACGGTGGTGCAGCGCCTGTGGTTGATAAAGATGATGATAAATTAACAGTTGTTGCCCTGCGCGAAATTGCCAGTGGTAAATTAAATGTTGATGATGTACGTCATGAATTTGTTCAGTCTTATAAAGAGGCCCCAATCGCCAGCGCCGAAGATACAGGCCTGGAAGTGACCAGCGAAGACCCATTACTGCGTGAAATTGATGCAGAATTGGAAAGCGCGTTGGCCGATGAACCAGTTGGAGAATCAGCCGAAAGCAGCGAAGAATAAAAAATCCGGAGACGTCGCATAGTTGGTCTAGTGCGCTACATTGGAAATGTAGTATACCGGCAACGGTATCAAGGGTTCGAATCCCTTCGTCTCCGCCAGAGATTTACCCGCCCTTGTGGCGGGTTAATTTATGGCGGATTATAGGTGCCATGAGAACCCAAGGGTTCGACACGATAGTTGGCAAGACAAGTGAAACGCAGTCGCGCCTTACGCGTGGTGAGTGCATACGAACAATCCCTTCGTCCCCCCCGCCAGAATAACAAAAAAAACGCCCAGATTTTTTTCTGGGCGAATCAGTTAACATACAAATATGCTTTTCTTATTTTTTCCAAAATGCAAATCCGCGACGCGTAGATTTTTCTTCGCGTTGTTTTCTGTCTTCGGTTGCACGACGGCGTTCGGCACGACGTTCTTGGAATCGACGGGCAGATTCTTCATCACGCTGAACCAATGTCAATGTCGTGACTGACAATTTGCCGTTACGGTCTTCTTCTTCAAATTCAACAATATCATTTTCATTTAAAAATCTGATACCAGCCTGTTTTAACGCACTGGAATGAACAAACACATCATCTGTATTGCCTGCATCATTTGGTGCATCTGGACTGATAAACCCAAAGCACTTTTTACCATTGTACCATTTTACTTTTCCTTGACGCATAATCTTTATCCTTTGTTATGCTTGTTATGATTCTTATCAAATACAAGAACCTGATACTATTGTTTATTATTCGGGCGACCAAAGCAAGCAAATTGATTTCCTAGCATTTATGTATAATTTATGATATAATATCGCCCACGACATGACACAGCGGTGATAAAATCACCGCTGTTTTTATGTTTACTGCTTTTTATAATACCGTTGGATTTCAGTCATTACAAAATTAAATAACTTGCCCGCCAGTGTATCTGATGGTACAGACCAACCCGTCTGTAAATAAGGCATCGCGGCGACCAAAACGAATCCTGCCATAAAACGGAATATTTCACTTTCTTGGGCCTGGGTTAATTTTGCCGGGGCGTTTTCGAAACGGAACACCTCGTTCTCTATCGCGTTATCTAATTTGTCGGTGATTTTATCCACCATCTTGGACGGATAATACATTTTACAATGCTTTGGGAATCCGTCAAACATTGACACATCACTGCCCTGGCTGTACAAAATATTCCAGCCGACACGTTCAAATAAATCTTCCAGACATTGACATATCAGTGTGTTGTATTCTTGGACGCCGCCTTCCATAAAATCGGCCAATTTGCGTTCGATATTGTCACTGTTTTTGCAGTTCTTTTTGCGTGCCTGTTCATAATGACCATGCGTCTGATGTTCAAATTCAAAGAACGTACGTACCTGGCATATAATTTCCATCGGGACAACCTGGCCATTGTGGCCGATATCAATTATCAATTTGGCATCACGATAATTACGCGGATTTTCCATATTATAAAACGTATCTTTGACAGACAGAATTCGTTCCGGCATCATGTCATGAATACGTTCAATAAATGTACGTGCCTGGGGGATTAAATCAAACAGGCATTTTACACGCCACACATCCTGCATACGCAAATGCGCCGGCTTTACCTTGTCCAATTCACGCACCAGGTCGGCTGCAATTTTCTCGTGTCCACGCCCAATAATCCCCAGAACAGTTTCAGATGCAGATGAAATATATGCAGATGCAAACTTTTCCCGCACTTTGTCCGCGATGGCGCGACCAGATGCCTCGCGCTCGTGACTGGCGATAACGCGATACGTTGTTTCTGCGACTTCGTTTACATAGTCTGCATAATACTTGCCTGTGATTTTTTCCAGCGCACGATTAACGTTCTTTTGCGCACCAACAATAACCGTGACAATCGATGACACGGACAGGTCAATCTTGTGTCCCTGACCAGACGAAAAGAACTGATTACGCATTGGGTCGGCATCCAAACGGTGATGCACCATATACGGCGACAATGGGTTAATATCAGAAATCTTTACCGGGTCTGGCAATGCGGTGTCGGTTGCATAATCATATTGCGTGACCGCCGCCTTGGGCGCACCAAAGCATTTACCCAGAACATGAAAAACCTCGCGGAACCACAGCCATCCATCAGAATATAGACGTGTCAGGTATTGGGCCGCATCCGCATTAATTTTTCCGTTTTCCAAGGCTCGTGTGATTATCGCCTGGTTCCGTCTGTCGTGGTCCGCCGTCAGGTCACGGGCATAATTGTCCGGCCATTGTGTGGTGGTCATGGGCAATCCTCCTACTTCATTATGGGAAATAGTATCACATCACGCAGGGTCGGCGCGTCTGCAAAGATTGAAAACAGACGGTCAATCCCCAGCCCCAGTCCCGAAATCGGTGGCATGCCGTGTTCCATCGCACGCAAAAAGTCTTCGTCCAAGTCAAAGGCTTCATCATCACCGGCGGCTTTGTTTTTTGCCTGTTCTTCAAATGCGGCACGTTGAACGATTGGGTCAACCAGTTCTGAATACGCCTTTATCAATTCTGCACCACATACGATTAATTGGAATATATCAATACGTCGACTGTCGTCATTATTGCGACGCGCCAATGGTATCAGATACGCCGGATAGTTATGTACAATCGCAGGTTGGACAATCTGGTCACGTATCTTGCGTTTGAATACATAGTCAACGATTGACGGTACGGATTTTAATGGTTCCAGTTCATCTGCTGGGAACATGCCTTTTTCAACCAATTGGGCTTTTAATGCGTCTGTATCTTTGAATTCCAAGATATCGACACCCAACAGTTCGTTCATACGGGCAGTATAGTCGATTTCTTCATATTTACTGAAATCCAACTGGGTACCCTGGTATTCAATCTGTAATGTGCCACGCAGTTCCATCAGAATAGACTGCAACATTTGCCATGAAAAATCGATATTGCGTTTATAGTCCCAATATGCCGCATACCATTCCAGCATAGTAAATTCTTGCAAGTGCATTGCATCCATGCCTTCGTTGCGGAAATTTTTACCCAATTCATATACGCGGTCAAAACCGGCGGCAATTGTCTGCTTTAAGAATAATTCTGGTGCAATACGCAAATAGAAATCTGCATCCAATGCATTATGATGGGTGACGAACGGACGGGCCGCCGCACCAGATGCCACAACCTGCATGATGGGGGTTTCAACCTCTACAAATCCGTTATTGTTCAGATATTCACGTATCAGGCGCAACATCTTGAAACGCATTTTCATCGTATTGCGTGTTGATTCATTTGAAATTATATCCAGATAACGCTGGCGATAACGTGTTTCCATGTCGGTTAACCCATGGAATTTTTCTGGTAATGGGCGCAGTGCCTTGGACAAAATATCATACGCACTGACGCGAACGGTCAGTTCACCCGCGGTTGTGTGATACAATTCGCCGGTGATTCCAATAAAATCGCCCAGGTCAACGTTTGCCTTCATAAATTTGTACGTTTCTTCGCCCAGTTCTTCGCGGGACATTGAAAACTGAATTTCGCCATCGATATCATAGATACGCCCAAACATCAATTTCCCCAGCCAACGCAGTGCGGTCACACGTCCTGCCAATTTAACAGGCATGCCGTCTGGCAAGTCGCGTGCGACAATAATTGTGTGGGTACGGTCAAATTTATCTTTCCATACAACGCCGTCGCGTGCGCGAATATTTTCAGCCTTTTGCAGACGTGCCTCTAATTCGTTTGTTGATATTGCGTTTGTATTTTCAGACATTTTGTTTTTCCCTTTTTGCGTTTATTAAAAAAACGGACGCAGTTTAGTGCGTCCGTCTTGATTTCGATGGTCGCACATTACATTACAAAGATTTTTTCAAATTCAATTTCATTTTTCGCGCGTCCTGTTAAACTGTTGTTCAGCGTTGTGCATTATTACAAAGATTTATAGAATTGTAAAGAAATAAATACATTGACAAATTGTGCACGTTGTATACTATAACAGCACTATGAAAACACCTGAAATGTCTGTTATTATACCAGCATACAATGCCCAAGACACAATTATCAAATGTCTGGATAGTATCATGCGTCAGGATGGCATCAATGATTTCGAAGTCATTGTTGTAAACGATGGCTCAACCGATAATACAGGAAAAATCGTACAAGAATATCGATATAATCGGCCAAATATTCAACTGGCAAACCTGATGCGCAATCACGGTATATCTGTTGCACGAAACAGTGGCATGCGCCTAGCGCGTGGGCGATTTATCACGTTTGTTGATGCCGACGATATGGTTGGTGTATCCACAGACGGCATACATCCGATAATTAATGCACACTATGCAGAACGTGAAAACATCGGCCCAATGCATATTGATGCGATTTCATACAAGAATATTAATGAATTTGTCCCACCAATGACGACAACCTATTTTACAAATATGCTGCGGGTGGCGAAACCTGATACAGATATTGTTTTTGGCGGCAAATTGGGATTGGACGTACGCAAAAACATCATGGCGTCATACACATACCACGACGTATGCGAATTTGATTTACGCCCCAGTGATAAAGACGCCGCCCTGCGCAACGCATACATGCGTGAAAATGCAAACTTTGCGTTGTATAACCGCGATTTTCTGGCCAGGCATCATTTAAAGTTTCAGCCAGCGATGAAACTGGACGAAGACATATTGTTCTGTATGCAGGCGGTATTACGTGCCGACACAATCATTGCCGTACCGGATGTTATGTATTTATATATACGTCATGATAATTCTGCATCCACCCCATCAGATTATTGGGCGGCATATGATTTATCAACAATTCAACATCTGTCCATGTTCTTGAACGATTTATATAATTATCCGCAATATCGTGATATATTCTATCACTGGCTGGGTGAATTCAAGGCAATTGGCCAAATCGCCCAAACCAGACCCGGACGGTTTCCAAACGCCATATGCGGCAAATGTGCATCACGCGTAAATAAATGTGTTGCATGTAAAAGACTGCGCAAACTGTTGGCGTCAAATATTCAACATCTGGTGATGAACCAAAAACAAAAATAATAAATTATTGCAGTTTCTAATACAATAGTATACCATTATGTGCGATATGGCAGTTGCCATATTGGGGTGTCATAGCCCGTATAGTCAGCGTCCATCGGACGTAAAAAACTCCAATCAATTCGGTTGGAGGGTTGCGATATATATAAATAAGCACACTATATCTGACTTATAGCTATGAACCTCCAACCACCTTAAATTCAGGTGGTTTTTCATTCACAACAATGAAAAGGAGGTTTAAGAATGAAAAACAAAATTTTAATTGGCGCCACGGTACTGTCAATATTGTCGCCATTGGCGTATGCCGACGAAATATCGTCGCATGTGCCATATTACCAAACCTGGTATGATGGCTGTAATAATATTCGCAATCAAACCACCAAACAGGCATGTTTGTCTTGTTTTCAAGTGAGTAATCCCGACCCAAATGCCTTTACCTTGCGCAGCCGTGGACGAATAACATTTAATACCGATACACTTGAATGCACAATCGATGACGACAGCCGCTATCAACGTTATGACAGATATCAGGATTGCCTGGACGATGACATAGACGATGAGTGCTACAACTGTCTGTACGGCAAATACGATACCGGTATGATTTCATCAATTGACGATGGCGATACAGAATATCGCGGAATTGTGTTTATGTACGACACACAGGATTATGATTATTTCTGCTATATTGAAAACCCCAGTCTTATTGCATGTGCGCCTGGATGGTATGGAAAACCGTATGACACACCCGATTCTATCAGTGATTATCTAGAAGGATGCAAAAAATGTCCTGCCACCAGTCCAGTTACTGGCGCACCTAAGGCAACAACAGATACGGTTTTGGGCGGGACTCTCGCTATAACAGATTGCTATATCCCAATGAACAAAACATTCACAGACAGAACCGGTACATATAAATACACCAGCGATTGTCATTATACAAAATAAAAAACACCCTGTTGGGTGTTTTTTCAAACTTTGGTGCGAGCAAAGGGGCTCGAACCCTCGACCTCAACCTTGGCAAGGTTGCGCTCTAGCCAACTGAGCTACGCTCGCATTGCGTCAGGTATTATTACATATATTTTTAACCATTGCAAGTGTTTATTTGTAATTTTTTTATAATAGTGCCTGCGGCGCAGTGGATGCCGTTCTGCAACGGCATGACGAGAGTGTGTAAAACATGGAGACAAAACTTAAAACATTCGTCACCCCGTTGAAGAACGGGGCCAGTGTGTTCCTCGACTGTCCTAGTGCTAGGTTCATGTGTCGCTTGATGCGATGCATCTGCGCGTATCCTCGATAGTTGTTCGAACAAATTCTCGCATACTCGGATTCATTGCGAACGAGTCGCGTCGCAGCGTCAGCGAAGACGGACGAAGTGTGGCAATCCAGTTAATATATTCTGCATATTTTAAGCCACCCCCAGTCAGGCAAAACCTGACAGCCCCCGCCAAAGGCGGTGGCAATTCACCATACTGAATGTATGTACTATGTATAATTTTTAATTCTTGTTTTTGTGGCGTGGGCGCATTATAATTTGTTTTGAATTCACGGTTGTGGATTCGGGACTTCGAAAATCCCTTATAAGCTCGGCGCGAATTGCGTCGTTATTAACAATGGCGCAATGCCGTTATCCCGACATATTGGTCGGGTTGTCGCAGTTATACAACAGGGCTTACCCAAAGACTGCGTGGTCATTTAGCTTATATGATTTTTCGAACTTCCCGACCACCTGAAATATTCGGTGGTTTTTGTTTAACCAAAAAACAGGGATGTTGAAAAATGAAAAAAAACATAATATGTATAATTGGTCTGTGTTGCATATGCAATATTTCAATGGCGGATACCGTTCCATGCACGACAGCCAATTGCGGTGATTCCGCCGGAATAAAAATTTTGGGTGATACCGTATGGTGTGCAATTAACAGTTATAACGGTAATGATAACTGTTATACAGACGCTGGCGCATCTGTGTTATATTCACGTTTGTGCGATAATGGTGCGCATCGTGGGGTGAACCAGGCGGGCTATACGCGTTGCTTTATAACCCAATGTTCTGATACAACCAAGGTTCCATCTGAAGATGGACAACAATGTGGCTGTCGTGCAGGATATTATTTATCAGGCGAAAAATGTATCGCATGCGACGCAGGAACGTATAAATCCGATTCTGGGACAGCGACATCGTGCACACCATGTCCAACATGGTCGGGTGTTTATACCACATCTGCAAAAACAACGTTGGTGCGTGGTACATCCAGTGCCGCCGCCACCGCAATAACAAAATGTTATGTTGCGCCAGGCACGTATTACGACACAACAGGGACATTCAAAATAACTGATAATTGTCCGTATAAGAATTAAATTAGATGAATATTAAAAATCCCCCGAACACGGGGGATTTTGTGTTTTTAGAACCATTTCCATGGTTGCAACATTTTTATAAAGTTCATTGCACCACGTTTATCAACGAACGTGTGACCACAGCGTGGGCATACCTGGAACGGCGCAATCATCATTTTAACTTTCTTGTTCACCATCATCCAGATATACAATCCAACTGCCCATGCGGCAATGACCAATAACCAGGCAACATAACCAAAGTATTTATCAACAGTCTTGGTTAATGTTGTGATAATTGTCACATCAGACCGCGCCAGGTCATTGTAAATCTTGGTTGCAACCGGCCAGGATGACGGACGCCATGGATACACATGTTTAATACCATAATTGGTCAGCAATGTTGTCCCCAGACCACCGGTGCTTTTATCCAGTTGTTCTTTGATAACCTGGTCTATCATTTTATCAAATTCAACCTGCAACAACGCGGTCAGGTCTTGTTCAGCCTTGTCCAGTTGGGCGTTTACCTTGGCGGCGATATCATCAACCTTGGCAATTGCCTGATCAGCCTTGGCGACCGTGGCATCTGCCTTGTCAACGCCAGCATCTACTTTATCCAGTGCATTATTTATGCCGTCGGTTTTTATGCCAAACATTCCGGCAACGCTGGTTAATTTTTTAACACCAGCGGTGGTTTCTTTTGCTTTGGCGTTGGCATCATGCGCCTTGGCAGTTTGTTCTTTGGCCTTGGCCGTGGCGTCTGTCACTTTATCAACCGCATCACCCGCCATCTTTACCTTGTCAATAGCGAATGCGACAGGTTTTTCCAGATTGATTGCGTCGGCGACACCTTTTAATAACTTTTCATATTGTTCAACCATATTGCGTTGCAGGTCAAAGAACATTGACACAACAATTGATTTCTTTATCGGTTGCGAATAAGTATTTTTTACATACAGCGGTGCCGTTATCACAATCAACATCCATATAACAGACACAATGGCAAATGTACGCTTAACCATTGTCACATAAGACGTCTTTTTTGCGACAGTTTTTGCACCACCGTGGTCAATAACCTCGATTTCTTTTTTCTTGCATGGCATGATTTCTCCTTTTCTTTAATCAGGAAATATTATTCATTATTTCCTGTATATTGGTCAATAAATTCTTGTTTGAATTGTTGGAAATTACCCTGCTCTATCGCCGTGCGGATATCACGCATCAGGTCTTGATAGAACCACAAATTGTGTTGTGTCAGCAATGTTGCGCCCAATATTTCATTGCATTTAATCAAGTGATGCATATACGCGCGTGACAATTTGCACGCCGGGCATCCGCATTTGCCATCAATGGGCGTCGGGTCATCACGGAAACGCGCATTTTTCATATTCATTGTGCCATGACGCGTAAATGCCTGGGCGGTACGTCCGGCACGCGTTGGCATAACACAATCAAACATATCAATACCGCGTTCAACCGCGCCCAATATGTCCAGCGGTGTGCCCACGCCCATTAAATAGCGTGGTTTATCCGTTGGCAATAATGGCGTTGTGGTTGCAATCATATCAAACATAACATCCTGGGGTTCACCCACCGCCAAGCCGCCGACCGCATATCCATCAAATCCAATATCAGTTAACTGTTTTGCAGATTTTTCACGCAGGTCAGGAAAATCCGCCCCCTGAACAATGCCAAAGATTCCGTATCCCGGACGGTCAATAAATGCATCGCGTGAACGACGCGCCCAACGGGCAACCATATCAACATTCTTTTCGGCGCGTTCGCGTGTCGTCGGCAAATGCAGACATTCGTCCAGCACCATCGTTATATTTGAATCCAATTGATGTTGGATGTGAACAGAATCTTCGGGGCGCAAGAAATGCTTTACACCGCCATCAATGTGTGATGTGAATTCAACCCCTTCTTCTTTCATTTTTACCAGATTGGATAACGACATAACTTGGAACCCACCAGAATCGGTTAAGATAGGTCCGTGCCAGCCGCAAAATTTATGCAGGCCACCCATTTTTTCAACCAAATCACCGCCCGGGCGCATCATCAAATGATATGTATTACCCAAAATAACCTGGGTACCAGTTGCCGCAACCTGGTCCATGGTTAACGCCTTGACCGTGGCCGCCGTGCCCACCGCCATAAATGCAGGTGTTTCAAAGTCACCGTGCGCCGTGTGCACCCGCCCGCGACGCGCATTACCATCAGTTGTAATCAAATCAAACTTTAATGACATTGTCTTTTCCTCCCCTTATCTGCACATTTCAAACCAACGTTCAATATATTTACGGCGCATATTTAATACTGCCATACCACCTGGAATATTCCCCAGCTGATTGCGATACATACCCATAAATGCGAATAAAACACACTTTATCCCCCGTGGACAACGCGGGTCATAATAAAAACGTTCGGCAATAACAATATATCTGCACCACAGATTTATCAGTTCTGGCATATCCATATATTGGTCTGCATAATTTGGATTATTTTCCAGTCCACGATATTCCATACCGTGCAATAAAATTCGCGCGGATTTATCACGCCACATAACATTACATGCGTAATCTAAATCGGATTGATATAACTTTATACCAAATCCACATGCAAATCCTGATAATCTGTTTCCTAATTGCATACGCGATTGTTTATCCGCATGTAAATCTAAATGTGTCATTGCTAATCCCTGTTATCGTGTGTGTGCGGTGGTGGCGCGCGCCATTTGTGCCATCCGAATCTGTTGTAATACCGATTGCATATCTGCGTACAGGTGTTGCATTTCAATAACACGTCGCCCCAGTGTAAATGTTGCGGTTTGCAATTCGGATTCATTGTCGCGCGATTGTTTTAATTGCGATTCCAGTGCGGCAACACGTTTCTGTAATTCGGCATATTCCGCAGACTGTGCAGTATATTGTGTATCATCCTGTAATTTATCATTATTTTGCGTCATAAACCGATTTATACTGTCTTGAACCGCCCGTGAATTCACCGCCATTGACGCATATTTAAACGCCGCGCGACGCCCCGCCGGTGTTTTTATAAAACGCCCCAGCACACGCGGATTTGAAATAATCACACCAGCGTGCTTTATAACCTTTGGATTTGCCAAAACTCGCAGCCATGCAACCATTTTATCCCCCTTTTGAAATAAGATTTAATGAATCTTATCATCTTTTTGAGTGGTTGCCATTATTATTTTATTTTTGATCTAAAATTTTCAGCCCAAATAGTTTTCAAATCAAGCCCAAAGTCCTGTCCCTTGATAGCATATGACATTTTGTCAGGCGAAAATACATCACGTGTATTTTCAATAATATCACTGCGTTTTAATTGACGCAACATTTTCATATCTGACGACCAATTTGTAACACAAAAATGCCTCATTATATTGTAAGCAATAATTTCACAACGTCGGGACGAATTTGACAACAATTGTGCCATATTGAAACGTTCATTTTGACGCCAATCATCTATGAATCTTTTTGTAATTTTATCAGTATGTAATGCGCGATAGCACGTCTGTGCCATTTGCGAGTACAAATCTTGAACTTGTTTTTTGTCTGACTGGCATTCTGCCATCATTATCAATAATATTTTTGATACGTCTTCCATTGTTACCAACCGAGATGTATACACCAGACGACGTAAATCAATGCGCATATTGTGGCGCAGCCAGTCAAATAAAACCTGATGACATGCCCATTTGTATCTATTATCACGATTTATTGCAATATCTGAATCTATTGCACTGACGGCGGCAACGGATGTACGGCGCGCAGTCGGACTGGCAAACTTCATTTTGCATGACGTATATGGGAATAATGGTGATATTCTGGGTTCAATCGGCCCATCTGGCAAACAATCAAACTTTTCGCCAATATAATTTACAATATCTGGTTCAAAATTTCCCGACAAAATAACTATACAGTTTGATTTTGTAAAATTACGCTGAATAAAATCGACAACTTGTTCATTTGTAAATGAATCTATACTGTCCACAGTACCAATAACATAATCATTTAGACTTTTATCATTACTGACACCTGGATAAATATCTGTGATGATAAAATCATGTTCCCCGCGATAAAATTCATCACGCACCGCGTTACGTTCACGTTCCAATACATCTGGACGGAACAACCGATTTTTCAGACCATCTGATATCACATCCAGAACCAGTTTAGCGCGACGCGGTAACATTTCACCACCAAACATAACACCATTATAATATGTCCAACCGTTCAAATGACATCCAGACAAACCATCCGAATGAATACCATCGGGGAATTGTGCGCCACTATTGCATATCATGTGTTCACAAAAATGCGCCAATCCTTTGGCCCCATTTACATCAGGCATAAATGGGAAACAAACACGTATTGCACATGTTTTGGTGGGACATTGATCCAAAACGACCCTGATACCATTTGGTAATGTGTGTAATTGTGGTTTGTTTGCCATATCGCGTCCTTAGATTTATTACGCGATATAATATATACCAAATTTTAATATTGTCAATTATTTCCTGAATAACAGACAGCAATCGCCATACGAAAAAAAGCGATACTTTTCAGCAACTGCATGCGTGTATGCGGATTTCATTTCGTCCAGACCTGCAAATGCAGACACCAGCATAAACAGTGTTGATTTTGGCAAGTGAAAGTTTGTCAGCAATATATCCACAGCCCGGAACGAATACCCCGGCGTGATAAATATGTTTGTTGTTGAACAAAATGGCGCAACACGTTTGCCTGGCATCGCACGACGCGCCGCCGATTCCAATGTTCGCATCGATGTTGTACCCACCGCAATTACACGTTTGGCATTATTTATAATATCTGCTTGGGCCGGTGTTATACAGCACCACTCGCGATGCATTTTGTGTTCTGATAAATTTTCGGTTTTAACCGGCATCCAAGTACCTGCACCAACGTGCAAAGTCACCTTGACCACTGTCGCACCGCGTTTTTCAATTTCATCCAATAATTCCGGTGTAAAATGCAATCCGGCGGTTGGTGCCGCCAATGAGCCCAGCGGCTGACTGTACACCGTCTGGTACCGTTCACGGTCGTCAATTTCTTCTTCACGCTTCATATACGGTGGCAGGGGCATTTTGCCAACCTTATCCAATACTGCAAACACATCTTCACATAAAAATTCAATTTTCAGGCCGCTGTCCTGATTCTTGGACAAGATTTTTATTTGCGTACTGTCATCTAATGTTAATATGTCCCCGATATGCATTTTTGTAAATTTACGACACAGGCCCCACCATATCTTGTTATCGTCGGACATACATGTATGCAGGGTTATTTCATGTTTACCATCGGCAATAAATCGCGCCGGAATAACACGCGAATTATTAAATACCACCACATCCCCTGGACGTAAATAATCTAAAAAATCACGAATATGTTTATCAGCGATATCTTGCCCTGAAACCACCAACATGCGTGACGCATCACGCTGCGCCAATGGATGTGACGCGATTAATTCAGTCGGCAATTCAAAATCAAAATCAGACGTATGTAGCGATGTATTTATCATTTTATTTCTGCCGTGTATTCATATTGTTAATCAGACTGTCACGTTTAGCGGTTTGTTGCTGCAATTCGTACATACGCAGAATATCACCGCGACTGATTAATCGAATATTTGCATTTTTTACACCAACAACCAATTGTGTATCCGAAAACGGTTGCGCACAACCAATCGTATCACCGATATGAATTGCCCGATAGTATACCAAATCTGCATCTTCAAATGTCATTACACGTTTTGTTGGTACACCCACGACATTTTCAAATACAATCTTATTATCTGCGCGATCGGTGACAACATAGCGCGCCAAATTACCATCATGCGATGTGGCACATCCACCCAACATACCTGTTCCCAATAAAAATGGTAAAATCTGCTTATATGATATTTTCATTTTTTATCCTTTTATTTCTGGTGCGACTGAATTTCACGCATCAAGCTGTCGCGACGTGCGATTTCACGCACAGTCCCCAGTTTGCATCCATTTACCTGCTCTATTGTTGTAAGCGGTGTGGGACAACGCAAAGAACTATAATACCATGATTTATTCACAGGTTCGTTCATAAAACGCGCTTTGCCACTTATTGTGTCACCAATATTTACGTATGGATACCACCCACCATTTTTGAAAATCGTATCGCCATCAAATTCCATAATATGCTTATTCTGGGGATTCTGGATTGAATAATATTCAATCTTGTTTGCACCCTTGGCCGAAACAACATATTGCCCATGTTCATTATTGGATATACATTTAGAAGCTAATACACCAATCATCGCCACCGGCATCAGCAAAAACAGTTGCAATTCAAAAACACGACTTTTATTTTTTTTTGCCATTTTATTATGCCTTTATTTTTTAAACTCTAAACCTTGGTCAATATAATTTTCAGATTTGTTTTCCCAGTCTGGTTCTACACGCACAAACAGGTGCAATCGTGCGTTTACACCCCACTGATCTTGGATATCATGACGCGCAGCAGTACCAATTTTTTGCAATTGCGCCCCACCGCGACCAATAACAATTTTTTTATGTGCATCGTTTTGAACGACGATTTTCTGATATATATCCAGTACACCCTCGTCATCCACATCAACACGTTCAGTCACGACATTAATATGATATGGCAATTCTTGGTGAATATATTTATAAACCTTTTCACGGGTCAGTTCCGCCAAATACAACATATCAGGTACATCCGGTGCATCAACAGTATCAAATAGATACGGACTTTCTGGCATAACATCCGCCAAAGAATTCAACATTTGCCGAACCCCATCATCTTTTAATGCAGAAATCATAAATATTTCACGCCACGGTGCCAATGCTGAAATTTCTGCCGCGATTGGCAACAAGTCTTGCTTGCGCACAGCATCAGCCTTGTTCAATGCAACGAACAAGTTAGGACGGTCTTTGACCTTTTCAATTAATCCACGTACAGTATCCGTCACGCCTTTTTGTGCATCAATTATCAATAAAATCGCATCTGCATCACCCGCCGCATCCATGGCAGCCCCCACCATTGCCCTGTCCAGTCTGCGTGAAGGACGGAAAATACCGGGCGTATCAACAAATATCAATTGACGATCGCCAATCATCTTTATCGCACGCAAGCGTGTTCGTGTCGTTTGCACCTTGTGCGAAACGATAGAGACTTTGCGTCCCATGATTTGGTTTAACAGTGTGCTTTTACCCGCATTTGTCGGGCCAATAATTGCAATAAATCCAGAATATGTCTTTGTCATGATAAAAACCATAGCACACCAATTTCAAAAGTGAATAAAAATCTTGCAAAACAAAGCCTGATTGCTAATATTGTCGTCAGAGAGAGGCAACGAAAAGGTAATAAGCAATGCAATTAACCGGCCCCGAAATTCTCAGACGCATTAATACACCTAATCCTAAAAATCCAAACAATGCGCCGGACATAGTAATCACACCATTTCATCAAGATTGTTTAGGCAGCAATAGTTATGATTTACATCTGGGCAATAAACTGAAGATATATCGCCACACATTGCCAAAAGGGATGAAACCCGCACTAGAATATCGACCAGGTTTGAAAATGTCAGATTGGTTTGAAGACATTGGTTTTTACAAAGACTATCTATGTCGTCCACAAGACTATGACCCACGCAATCCACAATTTGCATTAAATCCATGTGATGCCCAATCACACGAAACAATTGAATTTGAAATTCCAGAAACGGGATTACTGTTATCACCAACAATCGGATATCTGGGGTCGACAATTGAATATACAGAAACACGCAATTTGTTCCCGTATATTGATGGCAAATCATCTGTTGGACGCAATTTTATATTAAATCACCATACCGCAGGACGGGGCGACGATGGATTCTGTGGCCAATGGACACTGGAAATTGCAACATTATACCCAACAGTCGTATTTCCATACATGCGTATCGGCCAGATTTATTACGAAGAATTTTCTGGGGCGCGCAAACCATACGACCAAAACACAGCCAGCCACTATAATGGCCAACAAGGCCCCACACCCGCAGCAATAATTCCAATTGATAAATTTATAAAACAAAGATAAAAAATCCCCCGAAAAACGGGGGATTTTTGTTATATTACAATCTGCAATATATTTATTAAATACTGTCCGCATTAATCCAACGGCCGTTCTTTAATAAACCAGGCGCCATGCCTTCATTACTGCGCAGGGCATCAATCACACTGCGTGCCTTGGACGCATCCAAATCGACAATACGAACCTTGAACAAGTCACCTTCTTTTACAACAACTGCATTGCCATACGAACGCATACGGGCCGCCAATGAATTTGCACTGTCTTCGGAATACAAGGCTGCAACCTGAACACTGTAATCACCAGATGCGGCAACCGCGGTTGGCGTGACGGTTGTTGTTGTGACCGTTTCTGTCACCTGGGTCGGTGTTGTTTCAATCGTCTGGGTCTGCTGATATGTTGTTGTACCCAATGTCGCGTTCTTTACAGCCATAGATTGGTCAGCCAATACTTGAACCTGAACCTTGGCCTGGCCGTTCATGCCAATTTGACGTGCGGCAGCTGGGGACAAGTCCATAATACGTGTATTAACAAATGGCCCGCGATTATTAACACGAACAATCACAGACTGACCATTATCCAAATTCGTCACACGCGCAATTGTCGGCAAAGGTAATGTCTTGCTGGTCGCCAACATCTGATTTACATCAAACAGTTCACCATTGCTGGTTTTCGTACCATTTAATTCTGTTGGAATAATACCAGCAACACCCGTCTGATTATATGTCAAATCTTCCATTGGTATGTACTGAACATCTTCGACTTTATATGCGCTGCCCACATAGTATTTAGGTGCGGCCGCCAACAAATACGCATCGTTCAACGTTGGTGTTGTTGTATTTGTTGTCACCAATGTTTCTTCGCCGAAACCATCTGCTGTACCATAACCGGAATTTGCTGTGCTGTTTGTACCCATATTCGTACAACCTGCAACCAGGGCAGTTAATACTGCCAATGAAATGATTTTTTTCATTTTTTAGGACTCCTTACATTCTGAGTATTATTTTATCATATAAAAAGTCCGGTTTCAACTTTATTTAATATGTTAAATTTTTCGGTCAACAACATATGCCATCGGCAGGTAAATGATGGCAAATCCAACAATTGATGTCGCCAGTATCCAGATGCTGGTTATCGGCACCATGGCCAGCCCCACCCCCAGCACCACCGACAACGCGCCAAACGCAATAATCGCCCGAATTGTTCGCGCATCATGATGCACCAATTCCCGGCGGCGACATGCACGCCCCAGCAAATAATTTTTCAAATAACCACTGGCCACCACACCAATCGGTATCGCCAGATATCCGACAAACGGAAATGCCGCCAAATAAATCACGGATGCCGCCGCCAGTGATACCATACTGGTACGTACAGGCGTTTTTACATCCTGGGATGCGTATAATGTCTTGCTGTAAATCTGGCTGACCATCATTGCAGGCAACACCCATGCCTGAATCTGGATTGCCATGGCAACCGCATGCGTTGACGCGGATGTCCACGCGCCATACTGAAACAGATACCTGATTATCGGTTCGGCCAGTACGACCAATCCCGCCACACATGGCAGTATCAGCATCATTGACCGGCGCATAGATGAATTTTGCTGAACATAAACACTGCGCATATTTTTATCTGCCAACGCATTTGATATTGATGATATCAATACCGTCCCCACCGCCAATCCAATCATTGCAAATGGCAATTGAACAATTCTGTCAGAATAATACAACCATGACACTGCCCCGTTTTGAAAACTGGCCACCAGGGTACCAATAATTATTGTTATCTGGTAAAAACCACTGCCGATAATGCTTATCCCCAATCTTTTAAACAAATCGCGAATTCCGTCCGTCCATCGTGGTATAACCAGTCGCAGGCCAAAATGTTTACTGCGGATACGCGCCCACATAACACCAAACTGGATAACGCCAGACGCAACGACTGTTGCCGCCATTACATACAAAACAGAAATCGGCACCAATCGCGCAGACATTAACAATGCACCAATCAACATGATATTTAACAGCACCGGCATAAATGCCGCCAACAAAAACCGCGAAAATGCATTCAAAATCGCCGATAAAAACGCCGCACCACATACGAATATGACGTATACAAACATAATTCGCGAAATAAAGACAGTTATCTGCATCTTGGCCGGGTCGTCTGCGAATCCGGGCGCCAAAATCCAAATAACCAGCGGCATAAATATTTCAAACAATATTGTAATCCCCAGCAATACAACCATCAACCACGAGAATACATTTTGCGCAAATGTTTTATCTTTGTGTTTATCGGTATACATCGGGATAAATATGGCGGACAATGCGCCTTCGCCCAGTAAATCGCGGAACAAATTCGGCAATTTGAACGCCGCCAAGAACGCGTCTGACATGGCGCCAGCGCCCAGAATACGCGCAATCAGCATATCGCGCACGAATCCAAAAATGCGACTGATGCCGGTCATGGCACCAACCCCGAAAATATGTTTGCCTAGTTTCATGGTTTTGATTATACTGAAACGAAACAGATAAAATCAAGACAGGAATAAAAAGAGATGAAAAAACTGATTCTGATGATTATGACAGCGGCAACATTGGGCGCATGCGCGGGTTCTGATAACGAAATCGTACCCCAGGAACCATTGACTGAAATATATAAAAACGCGTACGCGGAACTGGACGACAAGGACTATGAATCCGCCGCCAAGGAATTTTTAAAGGCAGAAACACAATATCCATCCAGCCCATGGGCCGGCGATGCGCTGGTGATGGCGGCATATTCGCAATATATGGATAAAGACTTTGCGGGCGCAATTTTGGCCGCCGACCGCTTTATGCGGTTTCACCCCGGCAGTGCGGACGTGCCATATGTTTTGTATTTGCGCGGCATGTGCTATTACCGCCAGGTATCGGATGTGCGTCGCGAACCAGGTATGAGTGCGTATGCCCTGCAACAATTTCAGCAGTTGGTTGACCGTTTTCCAAATTCAGAATATGCAAAGAACGCGGAAAATAAAATCATTATCCTAAAAAATTATATTGCTGGCAAAGTTATGTATGCCGCCCGCACCGATATGGCACGCGAAAATTGGCCCAGCGCAATATCACACCTGCAAAAAGTCGTCACAGACGCCCAAGAAACTGTCATGACGCCAGAGGCTTTATATAGATTAACCGAATGCTATACGGCAATCGGTTTGCCTGAACAAGCCCAAGGTTATGCCGATATGCTGAAACTGAATTTCCCAGATAACGACTGGACAAAAAAGTTAGACAAGCCGACAAATAAAATGGAACGCGACTAAAATCTGTCTGGGATGAAACAATTAACCGATGATGATATATTGGGCATGATTGGTGAACCGGTATCACTGGACATGGACGCGGCCCGTGAAAGTGTACGACAATTGCACCTGGCCCAGCGCATTCCAAAACCAGACACGCCTGCCCCGCATCATGCGACACTTGATTTGCATACATATACCGAAGAACAGGCATGGAACGCGATTATGGAAATTGTGACATCTGGCACGCGACGTGCAACAATTATCACCGGCGCCAGCGGCATATTAAAAATCAAATTTCAACAATGGGCACGTGATAGTTTACTGGCCCCATATATCATATCGTATACACCAATAAACAACGGCAGTTTTAGTGTCAAATTCAAAAAACAATAACGTATAATTAATGCGAATGTTTGCACGGCAACCATTTTTCTGGGTCAACACCCTGATTATTTGACAGTCGAACACTGTAATGTAAATGCGGCCCAGTGACACGTCCAGTTTTACCAGACTTTGCAATCAGGCACCCCGACTGAATCTTTTCGCCATTTTTGACCAATATTTCACTTAAATGACAATATACACTTATCATGCCATTTGGATGTGTTATTTTTATATACTTTCCACATGGGTCCAAACGTTCATTTTCCACCACCTTGGACACGGTGCCATCACCAGTGGCATAAACATTTGTACCAACCGTTGCCGACAAATCCACACCGTTATGCATTTTAGATCTTTCACCTGTCACAGGATGTGTACGAAAACCGTATTTTGATGTAATACGCGGACAATTTGCCAATGGTTCACCACGCGGGCCCTGCGTGCCTATTTTGTTATCTGACAAAAACACAGAGCATTGGCGCACGCTTTGTATACCATGATTTGGGCCAGGTGATTGTGGCGGTTCATCTTGGTTTGGCGGATTATATACACCATTACCATCGTCGTCATCGGACTGGTTATCATTTTCATCCAATAATTGCTGCGATATTTGTTCGTTACGCGCGTTCTGTGCAATTTGGTCTGATATAGTAAAACCAACATATGGACAGTTGCTGATACATCTGCCAGAACTATCAAATTCGGTTTCAAATGGCTCGTACCCTTCGGTCAATAAATCAACACGCTGGGAAAATGTTAAATCATCGGCGGTTTTTGGGAATGATGCACTGGTCAGTAAACTGCCCGCGGGCTTTGCCACGGCAAGACCCGTTATTAATACTAAACAAGTGGCAACAGACACACCTTTCATGCGGTGAATTATATCATAAATGCGGCTAAATTAAAACGGAATCTGATGTAGACCATACCATTGGCACGATAAACAGTGGTATTAAAATTTTTCTCATGACGTGGCTGCTTTTTTGTTTATAATACGGGCGTTGATATAAAAAGATTACAGGAATCATTTACCATGAACAAAGTCAAAACAGTATATGACCATATTCGTGAAAATAATATCAAGACAGCCGTGCTGGTTGCGATGTTTCCGTTAATATTTATTGCGCTGGTGTTCTTGTTCACGTGGATTGTCGTACCGGCGTCGCGTGCATTTGAAATAACAATTGCGGTTGCCGTACCGACGGCGATTGCGTGTCTGGTATGGTTGGGCATATCGTGGATGTTTGGCGATTCTATGATGCTGAATATGGCGGGCGCACACGAAATTAATGATTCAGACCCGAAAAATCGCGAAATTTTTCGTGCAGTTGAAAATGTAGCCTTGGCGGCAGGATTACCCGCACCACGCGTCTATATCATTGATGACATATCTATGAACGCGTTTGCCACAGGGCGCAGTCCACGCGACGCATCAGTTGCATTAACACACGGGATAATAAAACGCCTGGACAGACTGGAACTGGAAGGGGTCATCGCCCACGAAATGGCGCACATTGGCAATCGCGATATACGTCTGGACATGTTGCTGATTACGGGTATCGGCGTGACGGTCTTTGCAGCGGACGTAATTGGTCGCACAATAATGTCAGGCGCAGCGCGTTCATCAAACGATAATGATAACAAGGGCGCGGCCGTAATACTGGTGATGGTATGGTTGGCATTTATGGTATTTAATTTTATTATCACGCCACTGTTACGCATGGCTGTATCACGCAACCGTGAATATGCCGCAGATGCAACAGGCGCCCACATCACCAGAAATCCAAACGCATTGGCCAGCGCACTGCGCAAAATTTCAACGGATTCACGGGTCGAGTGTCTGGACAAAGTCAAGTCTATGTCCGCAGCATGTATTGCAAATCCGGGCAACTTGCGCGAATTTAGCAGTTCACTGATGGCGACACATCCACCTGTGGAAAAACGCATCAGCAGACTGGAATCAATGTCCAAAATATAAAAGGAATACAAAATGGCTAACTTGCACTTTCATTATGGCACAATGGGCAGTTCAAAATCTGCGGCATTGATTATAAATGCCCATAATCAAACCCAGACTGGGAACAAGGTTGAAATCATTATGCCCGCCACAGATACCCGTTCTGGGGCCGGCATGGTTAAATCGCGCATCGGCATCAGTGCATCCGCAATTGCACGCCAAAACATCGCCAATTGGCAACCGTGCCCGGACACAAAAATGATTCTGGTTGATGAAGTACAGTTCTTTACCCCGGACGATATAGACCGCCTGGTACGTATTGCCGACAGCAAAAACATTATTGTTATGTGCTATGGCCTGATGGTGGACAGTAATGAAAAACTGTTTCCGGCGGCACAAAGGCTGATAGAAGTTGGCGCAAAATTGCACCGCTTGGAATCAACATGCCAGATTAATGGTTGCATGAAACTGGCAACACATCATTTGCGGTTTGACACATTGGGGAATGTCGTTCGCCAAGGCGCACAAATCGCGGTTGGTGACAGCAATTATAAATCAGTCTGCCGCCAGCATTTCAATGCGCTGTATCATGGTTTTGGCATTAATACGAAAACAAAATAATATTTTGCTTGCAATCTGAATAAAAACGTATAAAATATTACAACGTTGCACCCATGGCTCAATTGGATAGAGCATCTGACTACGGATCAGAAGGTTGAGGGTTCGAATCCTTCTGGGTGCGCCAGTTATTAGTTTCCCCCAAATTGTCATTAAAAACCGCGAAAATCGGCGACAATTTGGGGGTTCTAAATTTTTTATCCCTGTCGTATGAAATTTTTTCTGAAAAACATAAATTTAGAACCCCTTGCTTTTGGCTATGGTTTCCAATGCGCTATATTTCCAGTGGATGCGACACAAATTCACATACAGAATCCAGCGCAAAGTCCAGGTGCTGTTTTTTATTTATATTGACTTTCGAAATGCACGATGTTATATTTGTTTTGTAATAACTCCCTTGCGTGCAAGGGATGGGGGCTGAGGGGAAACCCAAACAAGCCCCAATTTTTTAATATGGGCGATAATCATGACAAAAGTGCAACGTGTTGGCGTTTACATAGATGGGAACAATTTATTTTATGGGGCGCTAAAAAGAGATGAACGCAGAAAGTATCGCTGGCTGAACCCAGAATTATTAGTACGCGAAGTATGCGACAACTATTTCAAAAATAACGTTGTACATGTTCAATTTATAAAGTTTTATACTGCACGTGTCAGCAACCGGTCTGGCAATATTGACGCACCACGTAATCAGCAATTATATTTTAACGCATTAAAAACCATAAAGAACTTACATATTATTCTTGGCAACTTTCAGGTGCACGAAAAAATATTACCTGTATCGCCCATAGAATATAAACCTAGTGGTAAGCCCAGATTACAATCTGTCTTATGTACAGAAGAAAAGGGTTCTGATGTTAATTTGGGGGCACATTTGGTCTATGATGCATGCATGAATAATATTGATGTGGCGATTATTATCACGAATGATACAGATTTGAAAGAGCCAATTAAACTGGTTGCCGAAAATTTGAAAAAAACGGTTATAAATTTATGTCCACACAAAAGTGTGGCGTTCTCGTTGCAAAGTATACCAAATGTTAAACATTATAATATAGAAACATCTCATCTGGCGAAATCGTAGTTTCCAGATAGTGTAAAAGGAATAATAAAGCCCGATAATTGGAATTAATAAATCATAACAGTTTGTAAAAACACCGCGGTTGGCGGTGTTTTTGTTTTTATTCCCTGTAATGACATTTGTCGTTTACGTATTTGAATGTGCCGGTTGCATCAGAGCCTGTCATTGTGCCACGCGGAATATAACATGTTGCAATACCCAGGTTACCAGCATCATAATCAACAACCCCATTGCCAGGGCATTTCAGGCATTGCATATAGTCTTCTGTCATATAATATCCATCTATACACTCTGATACTTCTTCGTCTTCGTTATAACAATTGTTGCCACACAAATCACAGTATCGTTCATATTCACAATATTTCGCATTTGGAATTGTGCAGTTTGTTCCGTACATTTCGCTTTCCATCAGTTGCCATCCTTCACACGGATCTGTGACGGTTTTACTGCTGCATGTGTTGTTATCCAAATCGTATGTTCTGCAATAATTAATGCAATTTGTTTTTTCAGACTTACATGCGACCATGGTTGTGGCTTCTAAATCCAGATTATCACAATTCCACATGCGTTCAACATATGATCCATTGTCATAATAACTGATACAACAGTATCCTGCACTTGGCGTATCACCGGAATCGCATGTACTGGGGCTTGTGCGTGCGGCATATGCGCCACAGGGCAACAGTCCCATAATTAACATTAATGTTATTTTTTTCATGATTTTTATCCCTTTTAATTTTTATTAAACAAAACCGCCATGAATAACGGCGGTCGGGGATTGAAAAAATCATGTTTTGGAATGACCGTGTGGATTTTGGGCATATGCCCTGTTGTATAACCACACACCCCCGACCGGGTTTAAGGGTCGGGTATAAAATAACGGCGCAAGTTAAACCAGCACCGACATTTTTTCGTCGGATTACGATACGAACATAAATCCGCATCGCCAAAACAAAGGATTTTTCAGGTCCCGAAGTCACATCCGTTGTGTCTTCGTATACAATTGTGCCAATACGCGTGTTATTTTGCAAGAACAAACCGTCAACTAATTATTTTATTATGGAAACTGGAATTATTTTTTATGTCTGGTACAATCCGCCAAGACAAGGTAATATTTGTTAAAAGGGGATGAAATATGACACAAATCTTATCAGAAAAATACTTGGATTATTCAGATATTCTTATCAAGCCCAAAATGGGCAATAATTTATCATCGCGAAAGTTAATAAATTTAAGCCGGCATTTTGTTTTTAAGCACGGCCAGGAACGTGATGGTACGCCGGTTATGAGTGCAAATATGGCAACAACTGGAAACTTGGGCATTGCAAAGATTATGTTGCAACACAATATGTTCCCAACGTTGCATAAGTTTTATTCGGCAGATGAAATAATTAAATTTTATGATGCGTGTGCGGGCGAATCCATTAATACAGATAATCTGTTTATATCAATGGGACTGCGTACGTCTGATGCAGATATTGAAAAATTAAAAACTGTGTACAATCATTTTAATGGCGCGACAAAGAAAAACATTTGTATTGATGCGCCAAATTTCTATATCAGTTCCGCACTGGATGTTGCACGACGCGTTCGTGAAACGTTCCCAGACGCTGTTATAATGGCAGGCAATATCGCCAGTTCTGATATTATACACAAATTGTTAGATTATGTAGACATTGTAAAATGCGGTATCGGCAGTGGGTCTGGATGTCTGACCCGTCGCCAAACAGGATGTGGTGTGCCAATGGTATCATTGATTTTAGAAACCGCCGATGTTGCGCATGCGGTTGACGGCCACATTTGTGCAGATGGCGGGATTGTCGATGTTGGCGATATATGCAAGGCATTTTGTCTGAACGCGGACTTTGTAATGATGGGTGGCATGTTTGCAGGCACAGACCAGGCCGAAGGCGATATAATAGAAAAAACATATCTGACAAATGAAATTGTGAATGGCGACAAAAAAACAGTGACCAAGCAGTTTAAACGTTTCTATGGTATGTCATCAACATATGCAAATAACAAATTTGCAGGCGGCATGGCCAATTACAGAACATCCGAAGGCCGCGAGATGCTGGTACCGTATACCGGCGATATGCAGCAGATAATCCAGGATATTCGCGGTGGCGTGGCGTCATGCTGTACATATATCGGTGCAACGTGTGTTAAACAGATGTCAAAATGCGCGACACTGATACCGGTAAACAACCAATTAAACAAGGTATTTGAAAAATACGAAGAAAAGTTGTCTTAGTATGTCAAATTCATATTGAAGTTAATTAATATTTTCAATACACTGATATTCAGAACCGGCAGGGATGTTGGTTCGGGGCCGTAGAAAGCCTAATTTAGCCGGTGCATTATGCACCGTAAAACAAACAAATCGGTGCATTAGCATCGCATATCCCCGGTAATGTGTCGGGGGGCTGATGACTATACAACAGGGCATGCCCAAAGGTCACAGGAATCACCGCTAAATTGATTTTTCTAACCCCCCGACCACTAAAACAACTGCCTTAGTGGTTTTTTTATATCAAAAACAAGGGGGATAAAGCCATGCGCAAACAGGCAGTTTTATTATTAACAATTATATTAATCGCAACCAATGCGATGGCGAAACAAGAACTGAAACACGGCAGTGATAATTCATGTTATTATATTTCCGGATACGGCAAGAAAAGCACAGGTAATAATTGGGCGTATTATTTTTGTGGTGCATCTGCGACAAAGTGCGACGGCAAAACACACAAGGGTCACGATCTGATGAAAGTACAATATCATGGCGAAGGCTTTTCATGGAATGGGCGTAATTTTTGGTGCTGTAATGATACGGCGGGAACCGCAGGCCATTATGAAGAAGGCGACAAATGGATTGTCCACGACGACCCCAAAACAAAATCTGTTGGCAATGGCACATGCGAACAAAGGATTCAAAAGACAATTTGCGGTGACGAAATAACTGTTGATTGTGACAGTCCGGGCACATGTAATTCTGGGCATGTCATGCGCAATGGTGAATGTGCCGCGGAATGTCCAGACGGTCAGGCATACGAATCTGCGACATCAAATAAATGTATCGATTGTAAAACAACAAATTACCAAGGTATAAAAACAAACACACCTGATGGGCACAAAATATGTATGAAATGTGAAAATAATGCCCGATTCTTTGACAGAAAATCACAAACATGTGTTGGCAAGGATAAATATAAGCAAATCCCAGGCTGGGCAATGAAAAAATGTTTTGCATGCCCCAACAGCGAATATTTTAAACAATGTGTTGAAATTGTGCAAGAACCGTCGGAACAATTGCTGTTCGAACCAGGAAATAAGACAACACTAAAACTGTGTCATGTTGATGAAAGTTCATTGGACAGTTTGATGAAATAATACATAAAAAATCCCGCGTATTGCGGGACTTTTTATTAATTGCAACAGTGACAATGATGATGGCCGCCACCACATCCGCAGCCGCCGCCATCACCACATTTGCAGTGGCGCATCAGAAAATATGGATGATTTGATTTCAGCCATCCAATGGTTGAATCTGGGCCATGGCCGTGGACAACATATGTTTCGTCCGGCAAATTCATATCACAAATTTGTGCAATTGATTTGCGCAAACTGCATGCGTCACCAGTTGGAAAATCTGTACGCCCCACCCTATCGTGAAACAATGTATCACCCGACAATAAAATATCATATTCTGTGAACAAAAACATCATACCGCCGGCCGAATGTCCGGGTGCAGACACCGCATGCATCCAAACATTTGGTAATATTTCATATTCACCCGCCGGCAGATTTTCCGGGCGCACAAAATCAGACTTTATATGTGGCATTTCAAAGAAATCCAGCAACGCATTGCCCCATAAAATCAAATCCATATCCGCATGATTCATATACCATGGAATATTATGACGCATGGCCAAGTCTGGTGCGGCAGATATGTGGTCACTGTGCCCGTGTGTCGTGTATATTGCACGCAGTTTTAATCCACGTTCATCTAATAATTTATCCCATGCGTCGGCCCGGCCCCATGCGTCAAATATTACACAATCGCCGTCCAGCGTCACCAATACGGAATTCGTATTTTCTGGTGCCATGCGCAAAATTTCAAATTTAATGTCGCAATTATTTGTCATTTTTGGCGGTCTTCTTTTTAGTTGATGTTTTCCGGGCAGATTTCTTGCCAAATATAATTTCGTGGATTTCATCACCCGTCAATGTTTCGCGTGCCAATAATTCGTCTGCCAAACGTGCCACGGTCTTTTTATTTTTTGACAATAAATTTGTGGCGTCGCGATGTGCCACATCCAGCCACGATTTGATTTCGGCATCTACGGCCTCGGCTGTTTTTTCAGACGCATTTTCCAACGCTGCACGGCCACCAAATGTACTGGCCTGATTAATTGCGGCCAAACCAATCTTTGGCGACAGACCGGCCGTTGTTATTGAATAACGCGCAAGACGCGTTGCCATGGCAATATCACTTTCGGCACCGGTGGTAATTTTGTCCGCACCAAAGAATACTTCTTCGGCGGCACGCCCGGCCAAATCTATGGATAATGTTGCACGAACCTCGGCAATGGTCATGGAAACCTTGTCATCAATTGGCAGGTGTTGCACCATCCCGAGAGCCCGACCGCGCGGGATAATTGTTGCCTTGTGGATTGGGTCTGTCACATCTGCATACATCATGGATACAAATGCATGTCCGGCCTCGTGATAGGCGGTCAGTTTTTTATCAGCATCGCGCATTTTGCGAACTTTGCGTGGGCCCATCAGGATTTTATCGCGCGCCTCTTCTACGTCGGTTGGGGCGATTGCATCACGACCGTTGCGGACAGCATGCAGGGCGGCCTCGTTCAGCAGATTTTCCAAGTCTGCACCAGAAAAACCTGTTGTGCCACGTGCCAAATCCTGGATATTAACATCGTCATTTATCTTTACGCGTTTCGCATACAGGTCTAAGATTTCACGACGACCGGCCATATCTGGCAATTCAATATATACCTGGCGGTCAAAGCGCCCGGGGCGCAACAACGCCGGATCCAGCATATCTGCACGGTTTGTCGCACCAATTACAATGATACCTGTATTGTTTGCAAATCCGTCCATTTCTATCAGCAATTGGTTCAGTGTCTGTTCGCGGTCTTGGTCATTATATGAGTGTTTGCTGCGCTTTTGACCAATGGCATCAATTTCATCAATAAACAGTATGCATGGGGCATTTCGCTTTGCCATATCAAAGATTTCTTTGATTTTTGCAACGCCCAATCCCACGATGATGCCGGAAAAATCACTGCCAGATGCGGCAAAGAAAGGGACATTTGCCTCGCCTGCAATTGCGCGGGCCAGTAATGTTTTACCCGTTCCCGGTTGTCCTGACAGTAATACACCACGTGGAACACGGGCACCAATCCCCTTGAATTTTTCACGATTTTTCAAGAAATCTACTATTTCCATTAATTCTTGTTTTTCAGAATCAATGCCGGCGACATCTTTAAATGTCGTCTTGGTTTTACCGGTGGTGATTTTTGTCGGATTCTGTTGGGTTAATGTACGACTGATACCGCCACCTTTGAATCCGCGAAATAACCACCACAAAAACATTATTCCAATCAACAATGACAGGCCCGTCATTGCGCGTTCACCAAATGATTTTGATGTATCAATTGAAATTTGCGCACCACCGTCGGCCAATTTAGTCAGCAATTGTGGGTCGTATGCGATTGTTGCATTAAACGGCGTACCATCGTTTAAAGTCCCCGTGGCATCATTGCCATGAATATTCATTGTTTTAATATCTGATGCGCGACGCATAACGTCTGAAAAAGACATCTCGACTGGGCGAGGTTGCACCGTTGCGCCCGGCATCGTCGGCATATTCATATTTGGCCCCAGGCCGAACGTGAACACCACAACGGCCACAAACAATATTACAAAACCGATGATATATAATTTAGATGTGTCAAATTTGTTTTTGTTTAATGCGTTTCTTTTGTTTTTCATGTCTTTTCCTAAAACTTGCCCTGTTTCCTTCGTGAACAATCAAAATTTCGTCGCCCAGTCGCCGCACCGTACAGTGCCCCAACGTGAACTTGCAATCCGACTGCAATCTATTTAGCGCAGATTCCAACGATTTCAAGCGTGGCTGATAACTGTTCCCCCCTATTTTTTGAATCAGTGTACCAAAGAACTTTAATCTAATATCTGGTGCCTGGTCAAATAGAAAAGAAGAGAAAAAATACGCACCGTCTGAATCCATAACACTGGCAATACGTGCATCCATATCCATACCCAACGCATCACGTGCACGCGATAAATTTTGAATTGCCAATAAAATGCGGTTGTCTAAAATCCCCAATTTTTCGCGCAACAGATGGCGGTTCTGGCGGATTTTTACACGCGTATAATGTGGGTCACTGTTCATTTCATCGGTGAAATATTTGATTTTATGCGTGTCGCAATATTGGATTAATTCTGACCGATATACATTTAGCAGCGGACGCAAAATCATCAATCCATCACGCATCGACACATCACGCATTGCAGCCAGGCCCGTCACACCACTGCCCCGTGCCAGATTCATCAAAAATGTTTCAATCTGGTCGTCAGCCTGGTGCGCAACAACCAATGCATCAATATTATTTGCATGGCACCAATCGGTCATCATACGATATCGTGCGGTACGGGCCGCCGCCTCTAGCCCCGTGGTGGGCTTTATATCCAACCAATAGAACACATGACATGGCACCCCCAGTTTATCGCATAAATCACGCACGTATTGGGTTTCTGTGTCTGCCGCCCTGCGCAGGCCGTGATTTACATGCAGACATACCATATCCATTTTCAGTTCATGCATCCAATGCAACAAGCATATGGAATCAACGCCACCACTGACCGCGACGGCTAATCTTTTACCGGAATAACGCCCCATAAAATGAACAAAATTCTGATTCATGTCGTTTGTATTTTATGGTATAATTCGCAAAAATAAAGGGAAAAAGAAAATGACAGAAAAAATAAAATCTATTGCCGTATACTGTGGTCATGAATTTGGAACAAACCCCGAATATGCGCGGGCGGCCGCTAAAATTGGCGAATTACTGGGGCGCAATAAATTTCGCATGGTATTTGGTGGGGGTGACGTTGGATTAATGGGAACTGTTGCCAGTGCTGCATTGGCAAATGGCGCACATGTTGTTGGTGTATCAACGCACGATGTGGTGGCGAAACAAGAACCTGTGCATGCAGAAATTGACGTTGAAATTGTATCTGGTGTTAATGAAAGAAAGCAAAAGATGTTTGACCTGTCGGATGCATTTATTATCCTGCCGGGTGGAATTGGGACACTGAACGAATTGACCGATATTATGACAATGCAACAAATCGGCGAAACCAGAAAACCATTGTTCTTTTTAAATACTGCAAAATTCTGGGAACCGTTCGGCAACCTGTTCGTGCATATGCAGCACGAGGGCTTTATTGAAAGCGTCGACGACTATAAAATGCATAACGCCGCAACACCTGATGAATTGATGCGGCAGATTTTGGAATACTAATCCGGTATTTCAATAACTTTGTCACGGGATGTCGCGCCACGGACGATTTTAATGCTGGTCTTGGGTACATGAAAGTATTCAGCCAGCATTTTTATTACCGCCGCATTTGCCTGGCCATCGGTCGCCGCAGACGTCGTATATACCCGCAACGCCCCATCATCAGATGGGGTTATCTTATTTTGTCTGGCATGTGCCGTGACGCGTATATTTATTATCATTATTGTCCCAAAATCGCGGATAATGTTGTTTTAGGTGCACCTGCCACCAGATGCAAGTGAAAATGAAAAACACTCTGTTTAATAAATGGTGCATCGGCGCCGGCATTTGCCATAACATTAAACGCACCGGTAATCCCCAGCATATCTGCGGTTTTATTAAAGCATTCCCAGAACGCCAACTGTTCCGTGGCGGACGCATTTTTTGTAAAATCGAGGATATTTTGATACGGCCCCTTTGGGATAACCAATGCATGTTTTTCAAATATTGGATTCACGTCATAGAAACTGATGGCGTGTTCATTTTCGGCAATTTTTTTACATGGAATTTCACCGCGAATTATTTTTGCAAAGACATTTTCATTATCATACATCATTTTATTCCCCTTGTGCTGTGGTTTTCAGCGTATTACACTGGGGGCATAAAATCAAGCCTTGAAATCAGAATATGGTGCACTATATTCATGTGCATCAAGGCAACACACATTTTTATAGGAGAAATATAAATGTTTAAACCACTGCATAATTATGTATTACTGGAACGGCTGGAAGAAGAAATCAAAACCGCCGGTGGAATTATTATTCCGGATAACGCACGTGAAAAACCATCACGTGGTCGTGTTATTGCGGTCGGTGACGGCGCATTTGAGCACGGTGTACGTGTCCCGATGTCGGTCGCGACCGGTGACGTTGTTCTGTTTGCGAAATGGGCATCCACGGCAAACGAAGTAAAAATCGATGGCAAAGATTATGTGTTGATTAAAGAAGCGGATATATTAGGCATATTATAAGGAGAAATAATTATGGCAAAAGAGATTGTTTTTAATACAGATAAACTGGCGGCAGGCGTTGATAAATTGGCCGACGCAGTAAAAATTACTATGGGCCCCAAGGGTCGCACGGTTGTTATTGAAAAATCGTATGGTGCACCAGTTGCGACCAAGGATGGCGTGACCGTAGCCAAGGCTGTATCTTTAAAAGACCCAATGGAAAACGTTGGTGCACGTATGGTTCAAGAAGTTGCAAAAAAGGCCGGCGATGATGCCGGTGACGGTACAACAACGGCAACTGTATTGGCACAAAAATTAATCCGCGAGGGTCGTCGCGTTATCGCGGCTGGGATGAATCCAATGGATATCAAACGCGGTATTGATATGGCTGTTATGGCGGTTGTTGATGATATCGAAGTACATGCCCGCCCTGTAAAAAACAGTGCGGAAATCGCCCAGGTTGCAACAATTTCTGCAAATTCAGATAGCGACATTGGCGAAAAAATCGCAGATGCAATGAAGCGCGTCGGCAAAGAAGGCGTTATTACGGTCGAAGAAGCCAAGGGACTGGATACAGAAATTGATGTTGTCGAAGGCATGCAATTTGACCAAGGTTTTATGTCACCCTATTTCGTGACCAATACTGAAAAGATGTTGGCAGAACTGGATGGTGCCCAAATTTTGGTATCTGAAAAGAAAATCACAGGATTACAGGCATTGTTGCCAATTTTGGAACCAATTGCACAATCGGGCCGTCCATTGCTGATTATTGCTGAAGATGTTGAATCCGAAGCATTGGCAACACTGGTCTTAAACCGTCTGCGTGGCGGATTAAAAGTATGTGCGGTCAAAGCCCCAGGATTTGGTGACCGTCGCAAAGAAATGTTAAAAGACATTGCAGCCGTCACCGGTGCAACGGTTATATCTGATGATATGGGTATGACATTGGAAAATATAACACCAGCGGTATTGGGTTCTGCAAAAAAAGTGGTCGTCAGCAAGGATTCAACACTGTTGGCCCAAGGTGCCGGTGACAAAGCGGCAATTTCTGCCCGCGCGGATGAAATTCGCAAATTGTTGGCCGCATCTACCAGTGACTATGACCGCGAAAAACTGGCGGAACGTCTGGCCAAATTGGTGGGTGGTGTCGCAGTTATCAAGGTGGGTGGCATGACCGAAGTCGAAGTAAAAGAAAAGAAAGACCGTGTTGATGACGCATTGGCGGCAACACGTGCAGCCGTTGCCGATGGTATCGTCGCAGGTGGTGGCGTTGCATTGGTTCGTGCGACAAGGGCCCTGGAAAAATTACAGGGTGCAAATACAGACCAAAATGTCGGTATCGATATCGTTCGTCGCGCATTGGTTGCCCCAATGGCCCAGATTGCAGAAAACGCCGGTGTGTCTGGTGAAATCGTCGTTGGCAAGGTTATGGAAAACGATGATTATAACGTTGGATACAACGCCGCGACCGGTGAATATGTTGATATGATGGCCGCAGGAATCATTGACCCGGCCAAGGTTGTAAAGACGGCAATTCTGGCCGCATCATCCACCGCCGGTGCAATATTGACCACAGGCGTTGTTATGACGGAAATCCCCGAAGAAAAACCGGACGCCCAAATGCCCGGTGGTATGCCAGGCATGATGTAGTATCATTATGTCAAACAAATATCCCGGATAATATCTGGGATATTTGTTTTAACGGGCACTAATTGGACTCCCGGTCTACGCGTCTGTACGAATCCTTGGGCATTGTGCCAATATAGTTATTTATGATTTTACTATTTCTGATATTTACACTGGCCAGTTGTTGAAAACGTACCGGTTGTATCATAATATGTTCCGGCCACACCATAACATCCTGTTATTGCGGTGGCACCGGCAGCAGATGTACCACGGACAATTGTTGTGAGTGCTGATGTTGTGTACACGCCTGTCCATTCTGGACATGGTACACATGTATCTGCGCTGGCATAATTTCCCGCAGAACATGTTGGGGTTGGGTCTATGGGGGTTGGATTCTCGCCACCATTTGTTGAATCACAACAGGCATAGCAGCCACCATTACCACATATCTTACAATTGCCCGAACACAAACCGTTGCTGTCTACTGCACAGGCAGCACATTTCCCATACGCATACGAAACGCACATACATATACAAAATACACAGGTTGCAATAATTTTTTTCATTTAATCAATCTCCTGTTTTGTTTTTCAAATGAAAAACCACCCAAAACATTGAGTGGTCAGGAGGTTGACTACAATCCTTAGAATTGTGTGCTTATTCAATATATTCACAGCCCTCCTGACCATGGGTCAGGAGATTTATTTGTCATCAGAATAAAAAAATAGCGCATACACGCGCCACAAGATTATATTCCGACGCTAAGGCACAGGTAGTCACACCCCATCAACGGAACACCCGCTGACGTTGCAATTATATATCGTACATTGAAATAATTCAAATGAAAAAACGCCCATCTGGGCGTTTTTTATAACTGAATATACAGATTTGGATTCTTGGATAATTGTTCAATTCCTGATTCCAGAATCTTTTTATATTCCAAGAACTTTTTCTTGTCCGCCTGGTTCAGGTTATTAATCGCCGGCAATTTAACAGTCAATGGATTTACATGCTGGCCATTTTTAATTATTTCATAGTGCAAATGCGGCCCGGTTGATAATCCTGTGGAACCCGCATAACCAATGATTTGTCCCTGGCGAACAGTGGTGCCAACATTTACACCCTTGGCAAATTTGGACATGTGTGCATATAATGTTTCATACGTTCCATTATGACGGATTTTTACATAATTACCATGTCCGCGGTTGTATGCACGCGCAACAACGCGCCCCGCACCGGCGGCCGGAATTGGTGTGCCGGTTGGCGCACGGAAATCGACACCCTTGTGCGCACGGGTAAAGCCAAGCACCGGATGTTTTCTGCGGGTGGTAAAACTGCTGGTGACCTTGGCATTATTAATAGGGGTACGCTTTAAAGATTTAATTGCGCCGTTTCCTTCGCCATCATAGTATCCGATTGTGCCATCTGATTTGCGGAAACGATACATTTGAACATTACCACGCAGCGCTTGGAACGATATCGCTAAAACATGACCATTATCAACCTTTTGCCCGTCCGAGAAGTTTTCTTCATATAATACAGAAAACTTTTGCCCGGCACGAATATCACGTTCAAAGTCCATTTCAAACGCCAGCAAATCATACACATCGGCCAAAATTCCCGCAGGGATACCTGCACGCTGGCCCGCCAGATAGAAACTGTCGCCGTCCAGGATTTCACCCTGGCGCCAAACCGCGCGTGTATCGCGTTCAATATCCGTTGTCTGACAAGACCAATTACCCGTGTCGCCACATGTCAATTCAACCTGGCGCCATGGGGATGGAATTATCACGATTTTTGATACAGGTTTATCATCAGCATCACGCACAAACTCAATCTTGTCCCGGTCGGCACGCAATGTAGAAATGCCAGCATCAGACTTTAAAATCTGGGCAATTTCCGTCACATCATTATGTGTCAGACCCTGGGCCATTAATAATTTGCCCAATGTATCGCCAGATGCCACAACCACAACCGTACGGCATTGCGCAGATTCTGATGACGCCGTACGTACCGTATGACGTGTGGTCGCAACCAAGAACACGGCAACAACTGTTAATAACACCGCCAACCCGATTACTACACGGGCCAGCCACTTTGAATTCATAATATCTTTTGCTTTTTCCATGGGGCACATTATAATTGCTTTATGAAAATAAATCAAGCGTTCACAATCTTGCAATCTGCCGGCGGTGTGCGGGCGGCACGCATAATAACAGAAAATAAAAAAAATCTGACTAAATTCAATGTATGGTATATGGCACGTCAATTGCGACGTGGGGTACCGGTTGCTAAAATTATTGGTATGCGTTGGTTCTATGGTTTAAAATTTTATACTAACAAGTATACATTAGACCCACGCCCAGACACAGAAACATTGGTGTCCGCCGTCATCACAGATTGTGGCGCGGGATGTGTCCCACGTATATTGGATTTAGGTACTGGCACAGGTTGCATTATTTCAGCACTGGTAAAAAATATTCCAGGTGCATGCGGATATGCGATTGAAAAATCGTGGTGTGCACTGCGTGTTGCTAAAAAAAATATCAAAACATTGGGATTGGCAGACATGGTGGATATCCAGCATGGGGATTTCACGCATCCACGTACTGTATCAGATAAATTTGATATAATCGTATCAAATCCGCCATATATTGCACGTGGCGACGCGCGTGTGGATATTGGTGCCATACACGACCCGAAATGCGCCCTGTATGCCGATGAAAATGGACTGGCGGCGTATATGGCAATTGCCCAGAACGCAAAAAACTGGTTAATATCGGGTGGTAAAATTTATCTGGAAATCGGCATTGACCAAGATATCGCTGTACGTGATATATTTGTGCGTGCGGGCTGGAACTATATCCGTACAGAATATGATTTGGGTGGCATTGCCCGCGTATTGGTGTTTGAAAATATTTAACGATCGACAAATGGCGCAATTGCCGTATTCAAACTGCGTTCGACCATATTTTTCATATTATCCGGTGCACGTGATGCAATAACGGCACGGGCGTGGCCAAACTCATCTGCCTTGGATGTGGCGACACCTAATAACTGAAAATCGGCGTTCATATATACAAATGCGGGCGAATTCCGTTCAATTGATATATTATATGGTGCCAACATATCTGCCACGATGCGTGCCAATGGTGCACTTAATTTAAATACCGGTACAGCCCCAGAACGCCCCGCTGCCCGAATTGATTTATCGTAAACAGTGCTGTATGATGCATGATATCCATGACGCTGGTAAAAGCGTTCGGCCAATGGACGCGCGGTCAGACTGACATACCCGGTGCCCAGCGAGCCAGCCCGTTCTGCTGCATCCAACAGTCGACCGCCGATTTTCAGATTCTGATATTCGGGCAAGACATATAATCCTTCTATTTTCATTTCAGAACGTGAAATATTACCACGGATAAATCCGATTAAAGAATCTGAATCATACGCACCAAATGCAAAATTTGACGTTCTGTGGCGCCATTGGCGTTGGTATTCGGTGACAACGGAGGCATGCTGGGATTCCGGCCATTCGATATTATAATCGGCAACCACAGCCGCGGCCTGAATTCGGGCAAAAATATCCCATACACCAGGTGCAGACTGATTAAAAATTGGTTTGATTTTTATCATATTCATGTTTTGCATTATAATACAAAGTCGGACGCATTGCAATCTGGGTCAAAATCGCCAAAATCATTATGTGTGGAATCTGGCACAATTATAATATTATTATTCGTCCATTTCTGGGACAGATGACGCGGCACAACAATATCAGATTCCGCCACATAATGACACTGTGGTACGCGCGGCAATCTGTTCAGGTCGGCGGATTGTGTCAGTGGACTGTCGCAAAAGTATTCTGTCCAATCGTGATGATTTAAAACACCAGAAATTGTTATCCACTGTTTAACATCTATATCCGGATTCTGTTCAATAACCAGGCCTGATATCATCGCCCCGCCAGAATACCCAATCAGAATAACAGGTCGTCCATTTGCAACATTACGTATGGCGGTCGCCATTGTATCTGTTGCACGCGATGAAAAACGTCCAGATGTCCAATCAGTGATATTACAATTATCAGACATTATAAACTGGCACGGGCGCGCCATATATACAACATTAGGATTCATGTCACGCGACGCCATATCGCGCAGCATACGCGACCGCGGTGTCGGGTCGGATGTTGGACGACCATATCCATCAAATGCGTGACCGTCGCCTTCGATATAAATATAGATGGGTGCGGTGGGTGATGATAATTTCTGCCATGATGCAATGTTATAATTCGCGGTTGCAATCGGCGTATATACAAAATCGTCCGGCATATCTATATACCCGGCACAACCTGCAAAAATACACAAACCGCATAAAATCAACAGACGAAACAACATACTAACATATATGGTATTCTATTATACGGTATCAGTCAACACACAACCATACACATATTTGACAAAATAGATTGACAAAACCGCTTGACAAACTGATTTTTTTGGGCATCATATAAATAAAAAAATAAAAGACCTAAAGGGGCACTATATGCAAAAAGGACAAAAGATTAAGACCGCGACACGTCGGGTTGCCCATGCAACACAGCCACGTCAATCCAAATGGCATCAATTCTGGGCACGCACATGGCGGATTATATGTTGGCCATTTAAAATGATTGCACGCGCATGCAAACGTATCTGGAAATGGATTTGCGGGATTGATTTAATTGGGCTGGTAAATATCACTTTGCTGATTGCGATAATCGTTCTGTTTTCTATGCTGATTATAGATATACTGAAATTCAAAAAGCCCCAGGTTGTCGTTGTCGCCCCCCATACAGTAGAGGTGACAAACGATAATTACACCCCGCGCCGCATTGTAAAGCCACGCCCACAGGTCGCATTACCAATCAAACAAGACATCGTCACACGCAAAATGATGGCGGAACCAGTACATGTCGTGCCGACGGCTGCCCCGACCATCCAGGTGGCCACAGATAATGCAACCAGCAAAATGTATGGCGATATTATTATTGACAACCGTGCAGATGGCACAATTTTGCATAATGGCACACAAATCAAAGGCAACCTGTTCATACAAAACATGCGCAAATACACATTGCCATGCGACATCAAGATAGAAGGCAATCTGTTCTTGCGCGACATGGGTATGTTGCAGTTCTGTGGTGATTTTACAATTACCGGCAATATTTATGTCAGCCCGCGTTCATCGTTTGGTCCGATTCCACGCACCGCGCGTCTGGGCGGCCAGGTAATTCTGTAAATCATCCCCTGGTATGCGAACCGCCAATTGGCGGTTCTTTTTTTATGGATATTTTTTGCCAAATATGATATAATTCACACATCCAAACGAAAGGAAAAATAAAATGGAAAAATTATTAAACGTTTTTAAAAGCAACTTGGTTTGCACAATTGTTATGATTGTTGCACTGGTACTGTTTGTATGGTCATGTGGTGGCGATCTGATTGGTGGCTTGATTACAGCCGCCGCCGCAGTTGTTGCCGCAGCATGCATATATATCTTGGTCAAAGAATACCAAACCGCCCCAGCCACAAAAAAGGCAGTGGCATCCAAGAAAGCCCCAGCAAAAAAGAAATCAAAATAATCTGGGTATTTGATAAAAAACGCCCCACGATTGTGGGGTGTTTTTATTTGGTATTATTACAAAAAATCCCGCGGGGCGGGATTGGGAATTACTGATTGTTGGTATTTGTTTCGGATACTTTTTCGATTAATGTATCCATGTCCATAACCTCTGGCGTCGGGGCGTCAGGCGCCGTCAATTCATAACGCAGATCACTTTGTTGGTTTGCAACATTTGATTTTGACGAAACCAATGCCAGCGCACCGCACAAAATAAAGAATAATGTTGCCAGCCATGCAGTCATCTTGGTAAGGAAATTACCCGCGGCCGCCCCGGTCAATGCGCCACCAAACATAGATGCCGCAGACGAACCGGACATACCACTGCCCTCTGATTTCTGTAATAAAATCAAGCCAATCATTAAAACTGCAACGATTATCAACAATACCAATAAAATTGAAAACATGTATTATATCCTTTGATTATGCGGTGATTTTAACTGTCAATTTCTTCAATTGCAAGGATTTTTAACAATTCTGTTGCGGCAGCAATGCCGGCCGTCTTTTTAGATGCGCCACTGCCAGACGCCGATTTACCCATTGCGGTGACGGTCACATTAAATGTCGGACAGTGTGATGCACCGGTGGTTTCTGAAAATTCATATACCGGCAATGCACCATTGTCATTTTTCTGGACGTATTCTTGCAATTTTGTCTTGGCATCCTTGGGCGGGAACGCATCCGCCGTTGCCAAATCGTGCCACAGATTCATAATCACATCACGTGCCGCGTCAAATCCACCATCGATAAAGACGGCACCCAATACAGCCTCCATCGCGTTGGCCAATACATGACGAATACGGCCACCTGTCATGTGACCGTGGTGCAGCGAACGGTCTAGCTCTATTTTGCGTGCAACACGCGCCAGAGTATCCGTCGATACCAACACCGCATGACGCCGGGCCAGTTCGCCTTCTTTTTCATCTGGGTACATAGTGTACAGCATTTGCGCCACCGTCAGTCCCAGTACACGGTCGCCAACAAATTCCAAGCGTTCATTATTATTGTTTGAATCAACACCACTTTGCGTTAATGCCAACGACAACAACTTTAAATTTCTAAATTTATATCCTATGCTTAACATATTATTTCACATCCTTTCCAAATCGAGCCCAGCGCATTTTATTGCCCCAGTTCCAAACCGACAGCATTGGCGCATAATAATTATGCGAATACCATATAAACCACACGCGCCCCAGCACATTATCACGCGACACGTATCCGATATTGGCGCGACTGTCCGCACTGTTGTCACGGTTGTCGCCCATAAAGAAATAATGTCCATCGGGTACTGTAAACAGCGGCGTATTATCCAAGACCGCATCATCCGACATTTCAATTATGCTGTGCGATACGCCATTTGGTAATGTTTCAGTATATTCAATCGCCGGGAACACACCACACATACCGGCATAACGTTTGCAGTCCTTGTCCGACTTGTATTCAATTGTGTAATTGAAATCAGCAGGTTTATTATCAACCCAAATTTTATTACCCTTTATCGTCATATTATCCAAATAATATCCAACGCTGCGCAGTGATTTCGGCAATGTTGCAACAATATATGGGCGTGGGTTTTCACGTGGTACAATTTCATCGTTCAGATACAGGCGCCCGGCCTTTACCTGAACCGTGTCACCAGGACGTGCAATCAGGCGTTTAACATAATCTTGGGATTCATCAATTGGATTGCGGAACACAATAACGTCACCGACATTGGGTTCTGTGGCAAAGAAACGACCGTCCCATAATTTCCAAGAACCAAACGGAAACGAATAGCGCGAATATCCATACGCCCATTTTTGCACAAATATATGGTCACCAACATGCAGTGTCGGTATCATTGACCCAGACGGAATATTAAACGGTTCCAACAACAAACTGCGAAAAACGATAGCAATCAGCGCACCGTAAAATATCGTATTAAACCATTCACGTGTGACATTTTTATTCTTTGCGGGCATATAACAATCCTTATCTTTACAGGTGGTATTTTAAAACTTGATTCACACATGTGCAAGATATATTATTTACATATGATTTCTTTGAATTCAATCATTTTTAATGGCATGGATGCAACCCGCATAGATGTGCAAGTACAATTGGCGTCCGGCCTGTCAAAGCCTGAATTTAATATTATTGGATTGGCCGATCGCGCGGTCAAAGAATCTGCGGAACGCGTACGCAATGTATTGGGGGCACTGAACATATCACTGCCGCCAAAGCGTCTGACGGTAAACCTGTCACCGGCGGACGTTGAAAAAAGTGGATCACACTTTGATTTGCCGATACTGTGCGGGATATTATGCGCACTGGGGATTTTACCCGAAGACCAATTGTCAAAATACTTGATACTGGGCGAAGTAAGTTTGAACGGCGCGATATTAAAAACAGATGGTGTATTGCCGGCCAGTGTTTGGGCAAATAAAAATAATCTGGGCATAATATGCCCTGGCGACCAAGGTGCACACGCACGTTGGGCCGGCCACACAAACATATTGGCACCGTTTCATGTATTGGAACTGATTAATCATTTCAAAGGCGCGATGACATTGCCGATACCGGACGAGATTTCGCCCACCGCACACAATGCGAATGTTGGCGATATGTCCGAAGTGCATGGTCAGGCGGCGGCAAAACGCGCACTGGAAATCGCAGCCGCCGGCGGGCATGCAATGTTGATGGTGGGGCCACCGGGGTCTGGCAAGACAATGTTGGCATCGCGATTGCCGGGAATATTACCGGAAATGACGGCGGATGAAATATTAGAAACATCTATCCTGTATTCTATTGCGGGGAAATTGCCGGGGGCGTCCCTGATGTCGTCGCGCCCATTTCGTGCGGTACATCATACCGCCAGTCCGGCAGCACTGGCCGGGGGTAGTTCGGACGCACGCCCCGGCGAAATCTCATTGGCACACAATGGTGTATTATTCTTGGACGAATTACCTGAATTTAATCGGGCAACATTGGAAATCCTGCGCCAGCCAATGGAAAGTGGCAAAATCACAATTTCGCGTGCACGTCACAATGCAACATACCCGGCGCAATTCCAATTAATCGCGGCAATGAATCCATGTCCGTGCGGACATTTGGGTAATGCCGCCCTGTCCTGCTCGCGTGCGCCACGCTGTGCCGAGGCATATCAGAATAAAATTTCTGGCCCGCTATTAGACCGTATAGATTTACACGTTGATGTAGATGCGGTAAATCCATGGGACATGAATACGACGCCAGATTCAAACGCAGAATCCAGTGCAACAATCCGGCAACGTGTTGCCGCAGCACGCAAGCGCCAAATCGCACGTCAAGGTATCATGAACGCACAACTAGATGGTGCGGCATTAAACGCAGTAATAAAATTATCGGATGAACTAACAACGTTTTTAAATGCAGCCGCGGAAAAAATGCACATGTCTGCACGCGGATATAATCGCATTAAACGCATTGCGCGTACGATTGCCGACCTGCGTGGTGGTGATGATATTGAAATGGCAGATTTAGCCGAGGCATTATCATATCGCCCAATTGGTCGCGGCAAATATGGTGTAAAGTTGTAAAAAAACGCCCAAGGGGCGTTTTTTTTACAATGAACAATTAACAAAGCGCAAATAACAATGGGCGAAGTCTAATTAAAATTCAAATCGCAATCCCAACATGATATTTGCATATATCAGGTTTTCTGCACTGAACCAATCACGATGACGGGTATCATCCTCGTTCGATAGGGCCCACTTGATTTTTGGAACATATGTCAGACGTGCACCAAAATCCAAGAACATCGTTTCTGACAGGCCATACGAAAACCCCATTGCCAAAATTCCTGCGACATTGGAATTGGTGGTTTCAGATGGATAGAATTCAACCACACTGACCGTCGAGCCATCGGCGCCAACATATTCCGTCACATCACCAAATTGACGCAATTCAATAGATTCAGACAAATCACCATAAGAATCAGACAAATTCAGTGTTGTTTTGGTATCTGCATAGCCCAACCCCAATCCAATATAAGGTATCATCTTATGTGTCGGCTTTTGCACACCGTCAAAGAAATCATAGAACGCCATTATACTGATAATATCAGTGTTGATATCGGAATGAACACTGCCGCTTTGGACATCAACCGCAATCCCAGAAATATCACCACCGGTCAATTCCATCTGGCCAGAAAATAACGGTGACGCATTATAATGTGTTTCGGCGATGTGATCCCAGCCCGCCTCTAACCGCCACTGGGGGCGATTTGGTATTGTCCAACCAATTGACGCACCTGCCGCGAACGAGTAATCAGAATAATCATCAGCCGCCGGCAAATCCGCCAAATCACCAATACCGGCATATTGATAATTTTCGGTATCACATCCACCACTGATGGCGCAACTGGTTTCCGGCACAACCCAACCGTTGGCCGCATCATAATAATAACGTGCGGACATGGTGCCGACATCGTTCTTGATAGATGCGAACGAATAAGACGCACCACCGCGTACGGATATGGTGAAACGACTGCCATCATCGGCATACCAACCGTCGCCGACGTATGTTCCCGGATACTGCCAATTTGCATGTGCCGCGCCAGATGCCAGGCACACAATCACAGGTAAAATATGTAAAATTCTGTTTTTCATGTTGTCCATTATATCACAAAAGCCATTTTGATAAAACATATTTATTAATCGCCGAAAAATCCGCCAGACTGCAATTTCCACAAACGCGCATATTCACCACGTTTGCGCATCAGTGATGTATGTGTACCAGATTCAACAATCTGACCATTTTCCAAAACAACAATTTTATCCATATTGCGCAGTGTTGACAGGCGATGCGCAATGGCAATTGTTGTACGCCCAGATGCCAGTTCTTCGAATGATTTTTGGATTGCAACCTCGGTTTCACTGTCCATGGCGGATGTTGCCTCGTCCAATACTAATATCGGTGCATCTTTCAAAAACGCACGCGCGATTGCGATACGCTGGCGCTGGCCGCCGGATAATTTTATGCCACGGTCGCCAACCAGACTGTCATATTTCTTGTCTGTTGTCATTATGAATTTATCGGCGGCGGCACGTTGTGCGGCACGGCGAATTTGTGGCAGACTGGCCCCCGGGCGGCCATATTCAATATTATCGCGAATTGTACGGTTAAACATTGTCGGTTCTTGGGGAATAAAGGCGATTGCACAACGTAATGAATCCTGGGATACATCACGTATATTTTGCCCGTCTATCAATATTTCGCCACGGCTGGGTTCATAAAACCGCATCAGCAGGTTCACCAATGTTGTTTTTCCGGCACCCGACGCACCAACCAAGCCCACACGTTCGCCCGGTTGGATAGTCAGATTAAAATCTTGCAGAACCCATTTACGTTTATATTTAAACCAGACATTTTTAAATTCAATTTTTCCATGTGTGACAACCAAATTCGATGCGTTTGGCGCATCTATTACATCCATAGATACGTTTAGTTCCGTATATGCGCGGGATGCCGAACTGATGTTATCAACGATTGTTGGTACCTGGTTAATAATACGGCCGATTGTGCCCATAACGGAAAAGAACACCGACATAGTGAACACAATTTCAGACACGACCAGGTGTCCATGCATAAACAGCCACACACATAAAAACATTGTTCCGCCAAATGCAAAATCCCATACAAAACTGGGGACAGACCAAAACACACGTTGGACAAACTGGGCATAAATTGCGGTGGCCACACGTTTCTGACGTGGTGCGGTCAGATATTTGCGTTCTTTGGATGCGCCTGCAAATAATTTTACAACCGAATAGTTAGACATACTGTCGATTTCTTTGCCGGTTGCAGAACTGGATGCGGAACTGGCGTCTTTGGATGCGCGTGACATTGGACGCATCAATGCCAACCCGAATACAATACGGAACACAAAGACCGCGGCAAATATTAATGCAACATACGCATTAATCTGCAAAATTAAACCAACATTTATGATTATAATTAATGCGGAAAACAATATTTCCAACAGATTTTCAATCACACGCACACCGGTCGCAACATAATTTATTTGCGAATGTACCTTGCCCGGCATGCGCCCCGTCCAAAATGTCATAGATTGATTATGTACATAATCGGTCAAGATTTCTGTAATCTGATTTGGAATTCGGTTTGCCCAGCGGCTGCGCGCCCAATTGCGTAATGCAGCACATCCATCAATCATTATCAGCAATCCCACAATCAGCATTATTGTTGGCGTTGCATATGTAATCAGATTCATTCCATCCGGTGGTGTCTGTTCAAACAATGCGATAAACCAACGCTGAAAATTTGGGAATAAAATACCATCAGACATCAGTCCTGCGAAAAACACTGCATACGCAATCAGCCATCCCCAATGGCCGCGAAATGCGTATTTTAAATAAAACACCCATAATGAGTTTGGTAAAAAATTGGCTTTATTCGACATATAGTCCCCCCGCGAATTATTCTGGGCCAAATATTGCAAATTTCAAATTTTATTGCAAGACGATATCGTGGAAAATTTCAGCGGGGATGGTGCCACCCGTAATCTTGGAATCCATGGGCGTAAAATCATCATTGCCAACCCAAACGCCAATTGTCATATTTGGTGTTGCGCCAACAAACCACGCGTCACGGTTATTATTACTGGTGCCGGTTTTCCCGCCCAGAACATTTGGCGCCGCCGCACGTTTGCCAGTCCCACCCGGCGCCACAACATCGGCCAACAATTCGGCCATATACCCAACCGTCACAGGGGTTAAAATCTGTATCGGGTCAGACGGGTCGCGTTCATACAATATGTTGCCGTGCGGGTCTGTGACACGTGTTATTGAATACGGTCGCACAGACGCACCGTTATTCCAAATAACCGCATATATTGTTGTCAAATCCATCAGATTCATTTCAGACGCCCCCAACACCGTCGAATATTCACGGCGCAGTTGCGTTCCCACCCCCAGTCGCCCAGCCATATCTAAAACAGAATCAATGCCATAAATTTCTGTTAATTTTAAAGGAACGGAATTGACACTTTTTGCAAATGCCGTTGCCAATGTGATATCACCATAATAACGCGCGTTATAGTTTTGCGGTGTATAGTCGCCAATGGAAAACGGACTGTCGTTCACATACATGTCTGGGGTCATGCCCCCCTCTAACGCGACCAAGTATACAACTGGTTTAAACGAACTGCCGGGCTGACGTGCGGCAAGCACGCGATTAAATTGGCTGGCCTGGTAATTGGCGCCACCAACCATGGTCAATATCGCACCATCACGCGCAAATGCCACCGTGGCCCCCTGATATGCACCAACATGACGGGGCAAAATCGCGGCAACGTGTTCTTGTAAATTCATATCCAACGTTGTATGCACATACATATCAGATGTAAATTCACCCATGCGCGAACGCAATTCGTCAGACACATAATCGGTCCAGTATCGATATATATTTGTATCAGGTGCCGGTGTTGCAGGCCCCAGTTCAGATGCCGCGATACGGGCCTGATTAATCGTAATATACCCCTGTCGCACCATTTCTTGTAAAATTATCCGGGCACGTTTAATATTCTTTTCCGGATTACGCAGTGGGCTGTATGTCGTTGGGGCCTTTAACATTGCGGCAATTTGTGCAGCCTGGGCCAGACTGATATTATTTGCTGATACCTGGAACATACCGCGGGCAGCGGCATCAATACCGCGCATTCCGCCAACCAGTGATACGCGGTTCATATATAAATCCAAGACCTGATTTTTATTAAATCTGTTTTCCAGCCAATATGACAGTATTAATTCTTGAACTTTGCGGGATATCTTTTTCTCGCGCGATAAGAAAATGTTTTTTGCCGTTTGCTGGGTAATGGATGAACCACCGGCGGTAATTCGTCCATGCACCAAATTACCAATCATCGCACGCGTCATGCCACGCATATCAATCGGCCCATGGTCAAAAAAGCGTTTGTCTTCAATTGCAACAATCGCCTGCCAGACATATGGCGGCAACGTATCAACCGACACAGGTGTTCCCATAATACGGTTTGATGCGCGAATTTCAGTTCCGTTTTTATCTAAAAAAATAATTGCAGGCGGACGCGTTTCATGCAATATCGCATCCAACGACGGCATTCGCAGGTATATAATCATAACGTACGTCGCCACCGCAACAATCAGCATCAGCGCCAAATCAATCGCCCATATTAATATGCGCATGCGACACGACGTGCGTGGCTGTGGTTCTTTGTCGTCATCAATATTACGTGGCGTGGCACGTGGCAATTTATAAAATCTCCCTTTGACAGAATTATATCACAAATGGCTTGTATTTTTCCAACTATTATATTTTAATGCAGTTATAAACAAAGGGACACCAGAGCATGAGAATTCTATCCACCACTATTTTTGCATTATTAATTACCGCAACATGCGCATATGCCAATGAATACGGCGCATTTGAAGAAGATATTGAATCATATCAGACATATGATTGCCATTGTGACTGTGCCAATTCGGTGGCGGCGACGACGACACCAAAACGCGATAATTACACAGGATTTCGCATCTATAAGAACGAACATGCCGAATACGCGTACACATTTCCAAACGGCCATCACGACACGTTTTCCAAGGATAACTTTGGTTTCGGTACGGTCATGGGAAACAGATTAACTGATTTTCTGCGCATAGAATATGAAACATTATACATGGGCGCCCAAGAAACGGCAGCAAATCGTGACTTTGAATATGACATATGGGCAAATTTCTTGAACGCATACCTGTTCCAGGAATTTGGTGGCGCGGTTGCACCCTATATTGGTGCAGGATTAGGTTTGACTGGTATTTGGGGCGAAGTTGACGGCGAATTGGACAATGCATTTGACCTGTCGTATCAGGCAATGGTTGGCATCTGGTTTGACCTGAACGACCGAATTGCATTGGATTTAGGATTTAAATATGTAAATTACGGCCGCGTTGAACATGACACCGCTGTCAGCAAGGTTGATGCCACACAAATTTATCTGGGGGCATCATACAAATTCGGGATGTAATTATGGCAAAGACATCTGATTTATTTATCCGTGCCGAGCACGCAGATTTAATACAAAAATTAAAGCAATGGGATATTGCATATCATCAAAATGATGCGCCAATTGTTGATGATGCAACGTATGACGCGGCAAAATCACGCGCACTGGCGATTGAATCTGAATATCCAGAACTGGCGACGGGTGGCGCATCAACACACGTGGGCGCGGCGGTATCAAACAAATTCAAATCACATCCGCATGCGGTGCCGATGCTGTCGATATCCGACGTATTCAACGCGGCAGAGGTTGCAGACTGGTTTAACAAATTAGATACCACAGATGTATTTATCGAATTAAAAATTGACGGGGTTTCGTTTTCTGCACGCTATGAAAACGGTATACTGGTACGTGGGCTGACCCGGGGCAGTGGTATTATGGGCGAAGATATAACGGAAAACCTGAAAACAATTCCAGATATTCCACAAAAACTGTGTGGCGAATATCCAGACGTAATTGAAATCCGTGGCGAAGTATATATGATGCGTGATGATTTCTTGGCATTGAATGCGGTCGCGGAACAATTCGGTGGCAAGGTTTTTGCCAATCCGCGTAATGCCGCCGCCGGGTCACTGCGCCAATTAAATCCAAAGATAACCGCGACGCGACGCCTGTCGGCATTTGGGTATACGTATGGCGAATTGTCCGCACGCACATGGCAAACACAAAGCGAATTTTTTGAAAAATTGGAATCATGGGGATTCAAGACGACGCGCGCCTGGGCGCACCACGCGCACAATCTGGATGAAATTGACACTGTTTATAATAATATGATGCTAATGCGGCCTGATATCCCGTTTGATATCGACGGACTGGTTATCAAGGTAAATAACGTCGACCTGCAGGAAAAAATGGGCGCACGGGCAAATTCCCCCCGGTGGGAGGTAGCATATAAATTCCCCGCCGCACGGGCAATAACCACACTGCATGACATAACAATTCAGGTTGGACGTACCGGTGTTTTAACGCCGGTGGCCGAACTGGAACCGATAAATATTGGTGGCGTTGTTGTATCACGTGCGACACTGCATAATGCGGACGAGATAGCTCGTTTAGGCGTGCGTATTGGCGACAAAGTTATTGTTCAACGTGCCGGCGATGTAATACCACAAATTATTGGTGTCGCAGAAAGTGCCCCAGATGCGCATGATTTTAAATTTCCCGATGCATGCCCGGTGTGCGGGGGCGCGGTAATCCAAGAATCCGGTCAGGTTGCACGCCGATGCATAAACACACTGGGGTGCCCGGCGCAACGTGTTGGCGAACTGGAACACTTTGTTTCACGCAAGGGCTTTGATATAGAGGGATTGGGTACCAAACAACTGGAACTGTTTATATCAAACGGGTGGATAAATACCGCGGCGGATATATTTACACTGATTGCGCGTCATGGGGATGAAATACGACGGCTGGATGGATTTGGTGATAAATCGGTCGCGAACCTGAATGACGCGATTGAACGCGCACGTGAAATTGATTTGCACAGATTTTTATTCGCCATTGGAATACCAGAGGTTGGCGAAGTCACCGCAAAAATACTGGCGCGGAACTTTGGCACATTGGACGCGGTACGCAATGCGCCCGCATGGAAATTAAAGCAAGTTGACGGTATTGGCGATACAATCGCTGATGAAATTGTATCTTTTTTCAGTGACACACACACTCAATCGGTAATAGACGCATTGACGCAACAAATACACGTACGCGATGCCGCCCCCGCGCCACAGATTATTGACAGCCCAATTGCCGGCAAGAAAATTGTTCTGACGGGAACACTTGCCAACTATACCCGGGATGCGGCCAAAGAATTACTGGAACGCATGGGCGCGACCATCACGGGCAGTGTTTCTGCCAAGACGGACATTGTGCTGGCCGGTGCGGATGCAGGTTCAAAACTCGCCAAAGCACGGGAACTGGGCATTACCATCTGGGACGAAGATGATTTCAAGAATATTATAACCAGCAGTAAATAATTTATTAAATCCGCCGGATGGCGGATTTTTTATATCGGAATATCCATCTTGATTTTATGTGTAATTAATAATAAACTGAAAATGATGTTGGGATTATTCAACATCGGGGTGTGATAGCCCTTAAACAGTAGGCGTCGGAGTGACGTAAAACGAATCTCCAACCAAATTATTTGGGTTGGAGGGGTGGTGTTATATATCGAAGGCACCCCACTATTTCCTACGAATAGCTATCAACCTCCAACCACTTAGATTTATCTGGTGGTTTTTTGTTTAACAACGAAAAGCAGGAGATTGAAAAATGAAACCTAAAATTATAACCTTGGCGATGTGTATCGCATTTGCCATACCAATAAACGCACACGCAGAAGTATCTGGATATGTCCAAAACCACATGTACAACGGTACGTATTACTGGTTCACATCAACATATGATGATAATAATGAAGTTGGATGGGAATACCATTGCGAAAACGGATTTGAAGACATGGAACGGAATTTTGATTACGTCGAAATATGGTATGACGAATCCACCGAAGACAAACGTGACGGATATTCATATGTCAAAGATTGCGAGGTTATTGGTCGCACTTGTCTATCCACCCAATATATATACGAAAATTGGCGTGACGATGGGTCGTTCATTGAATACGCATGTGCCGACTGTCCAACCGCGCCAGATGGAACCAAAGGGCGATCATGGTGTAATTATTGGACATATTGGGTAGGCTTTGGATCTGAGTGCAGTAATCCGGGTATAACCACCTGCTTTGTCACCAGTGGCAAAGATACCACCGGTACATACAAATACACCAGTAATTGCTATTACAAGCAATAAACAAAAAATCCGCCAGACGGCGGATTTTTGTTGGATTGACGGTTGGTAGCACAATTATGAATCCAGACCCTTTAATAAAATGTCTTTTAATTCATTTGGCATCATGCCGGTTGTTGAATAACCACAATCAACGTGGTGGACTTCGCCCGTCACCGCAGACGACAGGTCACTGAACAAATACACTGCGGCGCCCGATACATCATCCAATGTCATATTGCGACGCAATGGGGTCTGTTCTGCATTCAGACGCAACATAGCCTTGAATCCGCCAACACCAGATGACGCCAATGTCATAATTGGGCCGGCTGAAATCGCATTAACGCGGATTTTATCACGTCCCAGGTCGGACGCCAGATAGCGAACACTGCTGTCCAGGGCGGATTTTGCAACACCCATTACGTTATAATTTGGCACAGACTTTTCCCCGCCAAAATATGTCAATGCGACGATAGAACCGCCGTCACTCATTAATTTTGATGCACGACGTGTCAGGTCAACCAATGAATACACAGAAATATCCATTGTATTCTTGAAATTATCACGCGTTGTATCGGCATAGCGACCGGTTAATTCGTTTTTATCTGAAAACGCAATCGCGTGCAGCATACCGTCCAAGTGGCCCCATTCTTTTTCAATGGCGGCGAACAAAGAATCCATTTGTTCATCGTTTTGAACATTGCATTCTTGGACAAATTTCGCACCAATTGATTCTGCCAATGGGCGAACACGTTTTTCCAAGTTTGGCATCGCATACGGCATCGCGATTTCAGCGCCCATTTCATGTGCACGTTTGGCAATTGCCCACGCCATAGACCAATCGTTGGCAACACCTGTGATTAAAATCTTTTTTCCTTTCAATAACATTTTGTTTCCTTTTTTGTCATCTTTATTGGACATGGTTTTAATATAGCACCCGCCGCACCAGATATCAATCAATATATTATTCTGTTGACAAAAGGGGCAGTTTGTGGTATACTACATATATTGAAATAGGTGCCATTCGTGTGGCGCTTTTTTTATTTAATTAATGTGACTTAGCCGGGGGCCATGCGCCCCGCGATAATTTTATCATGTCCCGATTAGTGGCACGTGCCGTCAAACACACAACCGGTGTCGGGGCACAAGCCACAAGGGGAAACAAAAAATATGTCACGACAAATACAAATACGGCGCGGAACGGCAGCCAAACACGAAACATTTACCGGGGCCATTGGTGAAATCACGATGGACACAACAAACAAGACACTGCGCGTGCATGATGGCACAACACCGGGCGGCGTAAAATTGGCCCGCGCCGCAGATGTCAGCACCAGCCCCACAATCCCCGAAACCGCTGACTATGTCGTTGCGACACAAATACCCACCGCCGAAAATAATTACACCTGGTACCGGAAATACAAAAGTGGACGCGTGGATATTGGTGGCGAATATGCAGGAAATGAAAAAACAGTACAATTACCAATAATACTGCAAAATACAAATTATACGGTACAAATAACTAAAAACTCGTCGCCATCATATTGGGCAACAACACACCTGGTTGTTGCATCACGAAACGTTGCCAGTTTTACCGTTTCAAAATATGGCGACAGTGCATCAATGAAAATCGGTTGGCTGATATTAAACGCGCACGCCGCATAGAAACACTGGGCAAACGCCCAGTGTTTAAAATTTTAATATAGAAATATGCCGCCACAGTCGCTGTAATTTAGTTTCTTTCTTTTTAGACTTAATATGAATTTTCTTGTCCACTATGGCATCTATAAAATTTTCATAAAACGCGGTTTGTCTTGCATGATACCACCAAATGTCACTGCCACGCCAAGAATAACCGCCCAGATGTAACCATGGTTTCGGATCACGATATGATGTAAAATGTAAAACTTTCATTTGTCTGGTTGGTATATTTGGGAACGCACCAGGAAAAATATTATATAATTTATCTACATACGAGATTTTTTCAGGATTATTAACTGCAAAATAATAGTATAATAAAGCCTGATCGCAAAAAGAAGTTGTCGGCATTCGTCTGCCAAACTCTAAGATTCGTTCCATTGTATTTGTTATACGCCACTGTTTCAAATTTAATACTAAAAATCCAGAGTTACTAGCCGTGGGGCTTAATTCTTTTTCAGAAAGGTCATCACCGCCACTGTGTTCTGCCATTAATATCAATTTTTCTGACATATCGGTATCAAATACATCTGATAAATCACAGTTACAAATCATATCACCGTCCATATATATAACTTTATCAGAATCAGGCAAGGCTATTTGTGATAATAAATAAATATAGTGCGTTAATGATACTTGATTTCCCCACATCCCTATATTTTGACCGTCCAGCAAATGCATTTTATCCGTGATATCACAGAAATTTATTTGTGCCCCCGGAAATCTGGATAATGTATTATACATACAGTCTGTATATTTTAACCAATCTGCATCAGGAATCTTATTAAAAGATTCTGTATATAGTACGTGAATTTTAAATGGACGACCGTTCAAATTACTGGCAATAGAATGTGCCAATACAATATAATATGGTAAATAGTTTTGTGTTGTTGAAAAAACAATTTCAACAGGTTGTTTCCGTGTCATTTTTATCTCTATATTTTTGGTTTGCCAACAGATATTTGATAGAGACAATTATGCGTTATTCGCAATAATATAGTTAAATATCTGTGTTGTAATTTTGGCAACAATAAAATACGAATTTGTTTCAGACCACGCATCCTGATTTTTATTGGGTCACATATACATACGACAACATTTTGTAATGGTGTACGCCATATTGCAGATTTTATCAATCGCAATGCAACTAATGGTTTATGCAACACCAGCGAAGCTGATATTTTAACAGAAAATAACGGGCGATAATCACTGTGACCACTGTCGTATGCATGTTTGATTTCAGACATATTTTGTATGTCATTTTTTGTCGGATAATCAATAAAACTGTTTACATACGATACAAGTGTTGATGCATTCAGGGAAATATCATATCCACCAAACCATGATTTAATATCATTGGCAAAATCCAACGCGCCATTGGATATATCTGGATAAATTTGCTTTCTGAATTGTTCTGCGGAACTGGGGTTTGGTTTATATATTGGTGTGCCATCTGGCTTTATATTACTGATGGGATATTCAGGCGCGGTCATTAACAATTCCATAAAATCCCAATTTTTGGTAAATACATTATGACTGTTATAATCATTTTGTATAAATTCTTGGTAATTAAATATACCCTGGAACCCCGTTTTTAATACAGACCAATACATGGCTGTGGTTTGCAATCCCAGTGAATTTTCAATCAGTTTTTGTGACGAAAATTGTCCGGTAATGGTATCAACAATACCGATAGCATTTGCTGACTTCGTATGACTTAATAGGTATTTTTTATAATTTTCATGCTCTTGCAATGCATAATCTATAAACACATCTTTATTATTTTGGATAAAAGAATGATAATCGCGCCAATGTGATGGTTTTGCAGTTGCAAATGCCTTGTTAAGGTTTTTATCTTTCTGACAGAAATATTTTATAATTGCCTCGGATTGTTTTATGTCTTCTTTGGCATAATCCAATCGACATATCAGGTTCAAAAAACGTGGCGCATAAACATATGAATTATCGATATTGTTATCAAATGTCTGAAACACTTTTTGCAACGTATATCCATCACGTGCAACGAACATTATGTGTTGTAAGTTTTGTTTTTTTGCAACATTTTCTATAAAACGAGTGTAGCCATAAATTACAGGCCCTGCATATTCATAGCCCAGATTATACCAATAGTTTTTGTTGTCTGGACAAAATCCCGCATTGTGATTACGAATTGCCAATATTGATACCAGAATACCTGAATCCAAATTATATGAATTACGATTGTAAAATTTGTCTATTTTTGGTGTGTGCTTTATAAAATTACGTATTATCTGTGGGTACAAAACGGATTTTATACCATGCCGACGTGGATTTTGGTAATCAGACTTTTTATTATCACCGATATGCAATATTTTATCGGCACGTATATTTAATTCTTTGATGATATACTCAAATAATGTGCCGGTTGATTTAGTCTTGCCGACATCCCCCGACACATATAATTTATCATAGTCGCCAAAGCCGTTTTTCTGTAATACACGCTTTATAAATTCCGTCGGCAGATACATATCAGATGTGACAATAATTTTCTTGCCATGTTGCTTTGCAAAATCCCAGACAGATTTCATTTCCATATTTGGCGTTAAAACCATATATTCCCAATCTAATTCCCGTTGTTTCATATCTTGGAATTGCGAATCCAATTCTGCATATATTTCATCCAGTGTTATATCTTCGCGCGTTGATTTATCCCGTGCATGTTTTTCCGCGTGTATGCGTGCGTTCATAAAGAATGGTTTATTAAACACTTTCTCCATATGTAAAAACAAATCAATCGGTCTGACGTATGGACGAAACAGCAGTGTATCAAATATATCAAATGAAATAATTTCTGCTTTACATACCTTTGTATTGATACTCATTTTATATTTCCTATTTCTATAAATTCAAATAAATAAATTTTGCTGTTTTGAACCCGCACCAGTGGTAATTTCCCAAACAGGTAATACTTGGTCTTGGTAATTGAATATTGTTTCCGACGTATTAATGGGATAAATCCAAACAAATAGAAATATTGGTTTAACTCTGTCGTCAACGATACAATCTTATCAGCATCTGCCTGATTGCTTAGTAATGGTTTTAATATATTTTTTCTTACTAAATTTGCATTTTGCATTTGGGTCTGGTGATGCAATACGGAAACACTGGATTTGTGATATCGGTATTTTAATAATACCTGTTGCAGATTGTGTATTTTGCCATATTTTGCCAATGTCGCCCACAGCCCATAATCTTCGGCATGCAGATATGCAGAGTCATAGCGGATGTTATTTTTACGCAAGACACTTGTACGCAGCATTGATGTTGGATGCGCAACCTGCGAACCATATATCAATAAGTCAAATAATTTAACAGATTCAGGATATTTTATCTGTTTATTTTTATCACCAAACATTTGTATCCACGCACCAACAACACAAACATCCGGATTGGCGTCCATATACGCAACCTGTTTTGCCAGGCGTTCTGGCATTGAAATATCATCACTGTCCATACGGGCAATATATTCACCCGCGCATAAATCCAAGCCCTGATTTAATACGGCAATCAGTCCCTGGTTCTGGGTATTATCAATGAATTTAATGCGCGTATCTGTATATTTGTGGACAATTTCGGCGGTGTTATCGGTACTGCCATCATTTATAATAATTAATTCAAAATCTGTAAATGTCTGATTCAGGATACTATCAATAGCCACAGAAATATATTTTGCAGAATTATATGCAGGCATTAATACAGATACTTTTGGCATAGGGTACTCTTTTCGTTGATGAAACGTGGCGGGGTTCAAACGTTCGGGACTTAGCACACCAAACCTGACAGTCTTGCGATATGTCACACCCGCCACATAAACAAAAGGCAAAACAAAACCGGTCGCATGCGTCTTATGGGAATAAAGTTTCAGCAGTTTTAACCAAGGTTTATTTGTGCCTTTTATTTTATTTATAATGTTAGGAGAAAAAGCCCAGAAAGTCAACCTTTGGCATAGGTATTTTTATTGTTGGTTAAAAATGCCGAATAAAGCGCCGCAGCGTGCGGGGATTTACTTTTAATTTCTGGGCAATTTTATATCGCGGTACACCATTACTCAGTTGTTGTTTAATATAATCTGCATGATACGTTAGTTTATAAATTTTATTCTTGGCACCACGGGGCCGCCCCAAGCATAGGCCTGACATACGCCGACGCGCCAGGGCCTCTTTGGTGCGTTTACTGATAAGGTCGCGTTCTATTTCCGCCGTCAGGCCAAACGCAAATGCCATGACTTTGGATTGAATATTATCACCCAACTCGTATCCATCTTTGACTGTGTATACGCGTGCGCCGACGTTCATACAGTGTTCCAATATATGCATTATCATGAATAATTTGCGCCCCAGCCTGGATAATTCACTGCAAATGATAATATCGCCGGGTGCCAGTTGCCGCAAACATCCACCCAGTGCACGACTGTCTGGGGCCAGTGTTCCGGACACACCGGCATCTTGGATATATCTGTCAATTGACAGCCCCATGGTGGCAGCCTTGGCCTCTATACCAATTTTTTGGTTTTCACAATCTTGATGATCTGTACTGACCCGAATATAAGCATATATCATAATCTGTCCCCCCACATATAGTTATATGCAGATTAACACACCGCTGCCCTGCCCCAGGCAAAAATACCGGAAATATAGGGAATAAATAAAAAAATGCATGTTATCAAAAAAAGTGCTTGAAATGTTATGGGAAAAGATATATTATACGCCTGCTATTCGGGCATAGTTCAGTCGGTAGAACAACGGACTGTTAATCCGTATGTCGCTGGTTCGAGTCCAGCTGCCCGAGCCAAGAATTCCGGGGCTTCCACACGAAGCCCTGTTTTTATTTGTTTTCTTTTTGCTACCTATTTGCTACCCGCGGCATGAATTTATGTATTTGTTTATTATAGAATATTAAGATATATTAAATGTGATATTATGTTTGCAAAGGAGACTTACATGTCAGAATCAAGCAAAGCTTTTTATACAATTCAAGAGGCCATAGAATGGATTGCCTTTCGTAAAGAAAGCGCAGAGGTGACCGCCGAATATGCGACCAACCACCGAGCAGAGCTAGATAAAGCGCTTACTACTTTAACCCAAGCCATATTAATGCACAAAGTCAGAATATTGGGCGAATTGTCAAACAAATCAAATCTTACCTATATGGATCGCATCGTATATGAATGTTCTGAGCCAATTCAAGAAATAACTACATTAACCGAACCGCTGGACATATTCCCTGAACAAAATTCTTTGGAAACTGACGATTATGCTTACCATAACATCCAGATTCTGGCCGACATACTAAAACAACAATTCCCGCCATTTACAACACGTATACCAGAAGAATTCAAAGGCTATATAACCCCATATATGGAAATAATGCTTGAAACCATACATGAAGAAAAACTTTCCATAGACAATCAATCCAAAAAAGATGTTCTGGCCGATATTATAGCCAAGAAAATGGCTAAGAGAGGATTAAAAGAATCATCTAATCTAGCCGGCGCAATGGCAACATTGATTCGTATGCCAGAATCGCAAAACGGCCGTCCCCGTAAGGGTTAAACCCATTGCGTTTTCACATAAAATTTTAAGGGGGTTGGGTTCAACCCTTTTTTTGTTAGTTTTCTGCGCCATGCAGCTATGGGTTCAAGGGTTTTGGGCATTTACAAAAATGTCCGTCTTGGTCATATTTTGCTCGTATTAATTTTTTAACATGGAGCAAAAAATGAACACAAACAAAATACTACTTACCCAAGAAGAAGCTGCTCAATATCTGGGCACAACTGTTGGCACACTCAACACATGGCGGCATTGTGGCAAAAATACAATCCCCTATGTGCGCTGGGGTAATCGTATTCGTTATCGTCGGGAAGATCTGGACGCCTGGATTCGTGCCAATACGCACGGGGGCGACCATGCCTAGCCATATCCATTTTTATAATTTTTCAAATATCAACCCGCATATACGCGTACGGAAAGGATAGAGACATGGATAAAACAGATTTTGAAAACCAATATCGGGAATACGCCGATCAACGTGCGATTGAAAACGGTGATTTTTATAACACCAGCGCATTTGAACGCCACCTGGCCCGCAGTCCTGTATTTGAACCAATAGATCAGTTAAAAGAATACGAACTTCGATTATTGAACCGTGCGCTGGGTGAATTAAAAACACGCCCAGAATGGCAAGATGCCGAGGCTGACGACATTCGCCCACGGGCATATGGGGCGCGGCGACAGATAAGTGCGATGGAGTTGTTGGAACGATATCAGGCAAAAATCCAAGCCTCATATCGGGCGGAACAATGGTATTTAACTAGGCTATCTGAATGTGATACGAAAATTGCCGAATTGGGCTCTTGGCACACCACCGCTAAATCAAAAGACCGCCGCCTGAAACACTGGCGCGAACGGCGCGTTTTGTTTGATGTTAAATATGCCACCCAGGTCAAAAAGACAGACCGCTATGAACGATTGATTTATAAATGGATGGGAATTTGTGAAATGATACATCAGGCCGATATTGCCCGTGAAATCGCCGTCGAACGGAATGGCCAAGGCAACAAATACGGATTTAACCCCAATATGCAATCCCGTGCCACCGCCACTGGTATATTTGAAGATTAAAAGGAGGGGCATCCAATGATTTATGCATATTATCGCGTTTCCACCGAACGCCAAGATTATAAATCTCAAAAAATGGGTGTTACACAATATTGTAAGCGTCATAATTTAATCATAGACAAAGAATTTTTAGACGATGGCGTCAGTGGTATGGTTGTTGCCCGAAAGCGCAATCTGGGCAAATTATTAAAGATATTAAATCCAGGCGACACCATTATAACCAGTGAACTGTCCAGATTGGGGCGTTCAACGGTTGATGTTATAAATACCTGTAATCAGATTGCCGAAAAACGCGCAAATTGCTATATGATAAAGCAAGCAATGCAGATAGACCAAACAATTATGGGCAAATTGATGATTGCGATATTCAGCGCATTTGCAGAAATGGAACGCGACCTGATTGCCCAACGCACCAAAGAGGCGTTCGCCAGAAAGCGTGCATTGGGACATAAATTAGGCCGCCCATTTGGATGTAAAAATAAAAAGCGCAAATTGGATAACAAAGATTCCATAATTATGGCAATGATTGCCAAAAATATGTCAAAAAAGGCGATTTCACGCAAGTTGCACGTCAGTGAACGGACACTGGCCAGAAAGTTAAAGACAATTCAATGAGCCATAATTTGTCCATCCTTTTGGGCAAATCATAGAATAAAATTCCCCAGTTTTACAACATAAAAAATTATTATTTATTAAGAGCCGGGTTGACATATTCGTCCTCAACAAAATGCCGCCCAGAAACAAGCATTGGCGGGGCGTACCAAGGAAGAACTGATTCAAATGGTTTGCAATCTAAAAGAATGCAAAAAATTTGGCCTGGTATGGGAAGATAAACCCGAACAGGTCGTCATTGATTGCCAAACCAAATTGCCGGTTTTAAGCGAGGTTCCCGCCCAATCCATTACAACCAGCGCAGATGCCCCAACAAATATTATTATAGAGGGGGATAATTACCACGCCCTGTCGGTATTAAATTATACTCACGCTGGGAAAATAGACTTAATCTATATTGACCCACCATATAATACCGGGAACAAGGATTTTATATATAATGACCGCATTGTTGATGCCGAAGATGGTTATCGGCATTCCAAATGGCTGTCGTTTATGGAAAAACGGCTGAGGCTGGCCAAGAATTTGTTATCTGATACCGGGGTTATTTTTATCAGCATTGATGATAACGAACAGGCCAGATTAAAATTACTTTGTGATGAAGTGTTTGGAATTGATAACTTCTATGGTGAACTAATCCAATTAAAGGGCAATACCCAAAATGATTCTAAAACCATCCAACGCAATCACGAATATATTTTGGTATATTGCAAACAAAAAGCCGACTTATTGCTAACATATACCAATGATGTAAAAAAAGAAGTATTTGAAGACGAATTTTATCTGGGGCGCGATACGGGCGCATCATCGGGGCACGACAAACTATTAGAACGGCCTAAACTTGGATATACTATTTACTATTATGAACAGGCGATAAATGGTGCAACAGGTAATCATAACAAACTATTAGAACGGCCTAAACTTGGATATACTATTTACTATTATGAACAGGCGATAAATGGTGCAACAGGTAATCATAACAAACTATTAGAACGGCCTAAACTTGGATATACTATTTACCCAGGATTTAAGATATTTGATAACGGCAAAAAAATTATTCATGCGATTGCGGTTCCTGATTATTCAACAGATAATTTGAAACCGGATTCAACCGAACAAGATGTGTACAAAGATGTCCAGGAATTATTAGATTTGGGATATGTTAAAATCCGCCCGCCAAAGCGCAAGGGCGGAAAATTAGGGCGCTGGACGTGGTCATTAAGTAATTTCAAGGAGTTATGGAACAACAATCAGGTTTTGATAAAAAATGCAAAAAATGTTATCAAAAAAGAATTTGTTGATGCCGCATCTGTTATAGAATTAAATGGCAAAAAGTATTATGTCAAAACCAACCGGTTGCCAATTCAAAGCATAATAGAAATAACCAACTCTGCGGGCAGTAGTATTTTATCCGGTAATAATGGTGTTTTACCGGGTTGTACATTTACAAATCCCAAAAATCCGGAATTGATTAAATTATTTATGCGCGCATATCCGAATAAGAATTTAACAATCCTTGACTTTTTTGCCGGTTCTGGCACCACGGGGCACGCGGTATTGGAATTAAACGCCGAAGACGGGGGCAATCGCCAATTTATATTATGCACAAATAATGAAAACAATATTGCCCGCGATATTACATACCCGCGTATTAAAACAGTTATAACCGGCGTTCGTCCCAACGGCACGAAATACAGTGATGGGGTGCCCGGGAATGTTCGCTATTTTAAAACGGATTTTATTGACAGGGATAAATCAAATGACCGCCTGCGGGAAAAAATTGCGCCATTATGCACAGATATGATAAAAATTCGCGAAAATTGTTTTGAAACAATATCTGATACGGCGCAATTAAAGGTATTCAAAAACAATAATGAATTTGTTGCGCTGGTATTTGATGAATATGAATTGGCGCCATATATCAGTGAATTGGAAAAATTAAAAACAGATAAACCGATAAAACTGTATGTATTCAGTTATGATTCCAATGCTCGCACATATGAAATGCCCGCCAAAACAAAGCATAAATATATAAATAGCCCAATTCCCGATGGTGTATTGGCCGTTTATCGCCGCATATTTAACACAAAGGATGCCTGATATGATGTATGATTTAATTGGTAATTATCAATTAACCGCCGTTTCCAAAATCGTCACGGGCATCAAGGAATTACTGTATTCCGGCAATCAGCGCACGCAAATGATATTCAAATCCCCCACCGGCAGTGGTAAAACCATTATGATGGCGAAAGTATTGGAAACACTGACCGATGAAAAGATGGATGCTGATATTGTGTATATTTGGGCGGCAACTGGCGAATTGCATAAACAGAGTTATAATAAGTTAAAATACCAATACCTGCCTGATTCTGAATTAAATATGATATTATTGGAACAGATGGGGGCGGATGCACTGGCGCCCAATACGGTTTTATTCTGTAATTGGGCAAGTCTGTTCAAAACCAAGAAAAAGCAAGCAGATGATGGTACAGAAATTGTTGATTGGGATAATGTTTTTGTTCGCATTGGCGAAAATGGGCGCAATTTACAGGAAGTATTGGAAAAAACACGCCGTGAACATCGCAAAATTGTATTGATTGTTGATGAAGCCCACCAGACATATCTGGGGACAAATTCACAAAAATTGGTCAACGAAGTAATTCAACCAGATTTAACAATAGAAGTTTCGGCCACACCAAAAATAACGCTGCCGGCGGGATATTATGAAAAAAATATTGGCCGATTTATTGAGGTTCCCCTGCAAGATGTTATTGAAAGCGGTCTGATAAAGAACAAAACCATTATAAATCACAATATAACAGGCGAAATAACCACCGCCAGCACGGATGAAATTGTTATATCTGCCGCCCTGCGCCAACGCGAAATCTTGGCACAGAAATATATTGAAAACGGCAGTCCAATCCTACCATTAGTACTGATTCAAATCCCAGATACCCATAAAGATGCCAGCGCAGATGAAAATATGCGTGAATGCGTTGAAGAAATATTAAAAAAGCACGGCATTACATACGATAATCAAAAATTGGCCATTTGGTTAAGTGATGATAAAACAAATAAATCACTGGTTGATAGACCAGATTCACCTGTCCAGGTTCTAATTTTCAAACAGGCCATCGCAACTGGCTGGGATTGCCCGCGGGCGCAAATACTGGTTATGTTGCGCGATATAAAAAGCATTACATTTGAAATCCAAACCGTTGGGCGCATTTTGCGTATGCCAGAATTAAAGCATTATACGGATGACGAATTGAACACAGCATATGTATTTACCAATATCAAAGAAATAAATATTGATAATGAGACGGATTCCCAGGTGTTTTTCCGCACATATCGGGCAAAACTGCGTGATGATATTGAAAATATAACATTGCTGGATAATTCTTATTCAACACGCCAAAACCGCCAACGCCTGATGGGGTCATTCAAAGCGATTTTAATCAAAAAACTGGATGAAAAATTTGATATTCAAATTGGTGATGATAATGGCGTGCGATATAAAAAACTGGATAAATATCTGCAACTATATCCAGAAGAATTAACCATACCGATGTTATCCAATATCGTTCTGGATAATTTAGATAATATTGATAAAAGCCAATGGGAACAGAATACCGCCAAAGTAAAGGCCGACGCGGCATATATTGGCCGTGCATTTAATATGTTATTGCGTGCGTGGGTTGCACCCTATGCGCCCGCGGATTCAATCAATACATTGCGCCAGGCATTATACAAATGGTTTGCCGAAAATGGATTTACCGATAAACTGGATGTTCAACGCATATTAACCTGTTCTGATGAAACAAAACCGGATGGAATTCAACAAATCCTGACGCCTATTATAAATGATGCAAAAAAAGAATATGGCCACACAAACGGGGAATATCGCACCTTTTCCACGAATGTTTTCCATATTCCATCAGATATTGAATACGGCCAGGGATATTGTACACGTGATTGCCCGAAACACGCCCTGCAACCATATTATTATAATCCAAAGGTAATTTCTGCCCCAGAAATGGCATTTGAACAACTTTTGGAAAATTGCGCCAATGTTCTTTGGTGGTATCGCAATGGGGTTAATGAACCAAAATACTTTGCGGTTATGTATGAATTTCCAAATAAAGATACAAGCCTATCAGAAACACGTGGATTTTATCCGGATTATATTGTTAAATTTACGGATGGACGGATTGGTATATTTGATACAAAATCAGGAATACACGCAACCAGCAAGGAAACGGATGCAAAATTAAACGCATTGCACAAATATATAACCGAACACAATGAACTAAACCTGTTTGGTGGTATAATAGATGTTCGTGATAATAACGCAATGTACCTGAAAGATGCATCAGACGGTGAATTTACGCCAATTCAATGGATATAGGAAATGAATAAGTTTATTGTTTCTGTTATATGTTTATTTATGTGCGCTGGGGCAGCATATGCCGATGTTTCGTGTAAAACAAATGCACTGGGTAAAACAATCTGCACTGATAGTAATACAGGTATAAAAATTAGCGAACACACCAGCGCATCGGGTTCAACCAAATACACGACAAGTTCCGGACAAACAATAAAGGCGCGGCAATCAACAAGTGGTATTACAACATATACCGATAATCATGGCAATCGCACAAAGTGCCGTCAAAACACCATTGGAAACACTGTTTGTACAGATAATGCTGGGACAAAATTAACCTGTCGTACCAATTCGGTGGGAAAAACGGTTTGTAAATAAGCCCGGCTACGTATATACTTGCAAATACCCTCTTTATACAGATTTTATCTAAAAGTGACCGCGCAACAATATTTAGTATCTCTATATTAAACAACAAGTTCTGCTGGCAAAATATAGCCGTGCTAATCGCTTATGCATATATATAATGATTGCATCATGCGACCAGGAAAATACTTGGTTGAATTTTGATTGATAAGCTGGAAGCGACCCGGTTTTAACCATCAGGTAAAAAAATTAACCTTTATGGTTGACTTTTGCTCGTGCATACATTATATTATTACAGTAAAGCGAATCGAAATTAATGATTTGCCAATAAAAAAGGAGTCAAAAATGTACACAGAACTTGGGAAATGGCTAAAGTTATTTAGACTGTCCGAAGGTATCAGGTTGTACGATATGGCGGATAAAATGAATGTATCATCAGCATTTTTATCCGCAATAGAAACAGGTAAAAAAACAGTGCCAACGAATTTTTTTGACAAGATGACAGAATTATACACCTTGTCACAGGAACAAAAGAACGAACTTTTGGCAGCGATTGTTAGCACGCGGGAACAATTAGCGTCAGAGAAAAATGCCATAAAGTTCACAATTAACAATCCGCGCAAAGGCGTAGATAATTTGGCGGTGTCGTTCGCACGTAACGCTAATTATTTAACCGAAGAACAACGTAAGAAACTGCTGGAAATACTGGCAGAAGCAAAGGGAGGAAATTAACGTGTTTCAAATTAGGAAGCCTGGCTTCCCTGTAAAGGCAGCCAGCAAAATGGAAATCAAGCGCCTTGCAGATTTATTCCGTCTGCGCATTAGAGAATATTTCGGGGATTATGGCACCTTTTGTCCAATAGTTAATGCACTTGAAATGCTTGGGCAAAAATCTTTTGAACGTTTCAGTTTCGCAGTTCTTGCAGATGATGACCCCATGTTGGTGGGGAAATGGGCTTGTACCAACCCATCAGATAAATGTATTTACATCAGCGAATCTGTTTACAAAAAAGCATGTGAAAACAATCCGCAGGCACGATTTACGGTTGCGCATGAGCTTGGCATCTACTGCTTGGTCATGAATATGATGGTGTTTTTGCTCGTGCAAATATAAATACTACTATTCCTACATATCGTGATTCTGAATGGCAGGCAGACACTTTTGCAGCATATCTACTAATGCCTTCTGAACAAGCGCGGGGGAAATGCGCAGCTGAAATAGAAAAACTGTTCGGAGTTTCTGCATCCGCTGCAGTCGCAAGGGAAGCCAGATTAAGGAAACACGACCTATAAAAAAAGGGTCATTATTATGACAATAACACCCTTTTAAACATATTTCCAGTGAAATCCGCTACTGGGAATCAAAGAAGGAAAGTATGTTTGTACGCAATAATAGTATACTCCTTCTTTAGAAGTTTGTCCAATGGTTTTATCAAAACCATGCAAACAAAAATTAAAATCGCGGTATAACAAAAGACCAAATAAGGAGAATGCTATGAAATACAATCGCATTCACTTATCGGGAATGACAGAAGTATATGTTTATAGAACATGTATCACTGTCGGCGGGCGCAAGTTATATGCCAAAGATTATGGTAAACGTGCATTCCGAATCCCGGTAAAAACAAGATAAAAAACGGGGGTACAAACCCCCGTTTTTTATCTTGTTATCTGTTATGTTTATTATTTGGCCAATTTAAATGCTTGTTTTGCTCATTCATACCCGCGCCTTTGGTGGTTCCGACTTTTGTCAAGCGATCAACCTTGACCAGAGTTTGTACCATATTTCTGACTGTTTCAGGATTCTTATCCAGACCGACCATGATTTCCACGATCTGGGAAGTTCTGATTTAATTTATTTTCCCAGATATTACCAGATAATCGGCTTTAGCCGATCAACGTTCCCATTTGCGAAATCATATACAGCGGTATATCGTACAGTCCATCGGTGGTGCGATATTGGTTTAATGATGTTCTGACGGCAACCTGTGGTTGATATAGTTTGGTGTATACCTGTAAAGATTTCGCCTTGGTATTTGATACAGATTTAACTTCGATTGGTACAACGCCCCGACCGTCTATTTGGGTCACGAAATCCAGTTCTGAACGTGCGGAGCCTTCGCGTCCCCAATAAAACAGTGGTGAAATTCCGGATGCCTTTAATTCCTGCAACACAAACTGTTCCGCCAACGCACCATACATATCACTGACTATATCTGTGCCCTGTAACAGCAAATCGGACGGTTGAATTCCCGCCATGGCACCAAACAGGCCGATATCCATCATATACAATTTAAAGTGATCCGGCAGGTAATGCATCGCCAGTGGCAATTTCGGACATTCTGTTTTATTTATTTTGTAAACCAGCCCTGTATCAACCAGCCATTGCATTGCGATTTCAAATTCCGCCGCACGACCACCAACCTTTACATTTTTATAGACAAACTTCTTGTTTTCCCGGAACAGGTGTAGCGGTATAGAATCCCATAACAGCCGGACACGCGGTGCGTCTTTCCTGTCAATATGCTTGGAAAAATCGCCCCGATATTCGGTCAATAACTTATCTTGGATTATTCGTACGCGCTTCAAATCACCTGTTTCAACAAATTCATTTACCGCGGCGGGCATACCACCCACATAAAAATACTGGCGCAGCGCATTTTCAAATTCAGCACGCACGGGATCGGTCAACATATCTGTTTGACGATTATTAACCAGTGCGGCCAAGTTTTCTTGGCCTTTGGCCTCTAAAAACTCGCAAAAAGACATTGGATACAGCGTGTAATGGTCCGTTTGGCCAACCGGTTGACGGGCAGTCACACCCCCCAGGAAACTGCCTGCGGCGATAATATTATACTGTGGAGCCAAATCATTAAACGCTTTTAATGCATCCATGGCACGTTGCGATTCCTGGATTTCATCAAAGAACAATAATGTTTTTTGCGGATCTATCTTGGTGTTATACAGCAATTCCAACTGGCCAATGATAAATTCAGGCGATATGTTTGCATCAAAAATCTGGCGCAGGCGTTCGTTGGTAAAGAAGTTCAATTCTATCAAGTTGCCATAATATTTGGACGCAAAATCCCGAACAAGCCATGTCTTTCCAACTTGGCGCGCGCCGTAAAGCAATAACGGCTTTCGGTTTGGCGAATTTTTCCAGTTTTCCAAGGCTGATATTGCATATCTTTTCATATTATGGCCCCTTTTATTCGTGTATATGATTGCATTTATTTACACAAAATTCAACGAATATTTTGCGAAACATTACACTTTTTACAATGAATATTTCGGTAAATTTCACACTTTTGCTACTTTGTCACAAATAATTAATATTTCACCGTATTTAAGATTATCAAAAAGCCCGGTATGTCTTTGGGCTGCATACCATTTAGCAATTCGACAGACGCCACAGACCCGAATGGCGCATAAAAGTCCGGCGTTTCTTTCTTGGCCCAATCGGGGCCTTCATAATATTTACCTAAATGGTAATATTTACGAATGCACTCGTTTATCTCACGTTCCAAGTCTGCCATAGACATATGAATCATCATATCCCAGACTTTTTCTTGGATTTCATCATACTTATAATCGCCAAATCTGTAATTGTCCCAGAAATAATTAAGAATCTGCTCGGCTTGCTTTTCATTCAGGTCTTTTATTTTTGCCGGGAAATGGTACCGCGGATGAGCCGCGCGGTACATATCCAGTTTTTCCTGGTTTACAGCAAACGCGTTTATCCGTGCAACATTTTTGGTTGGCTTAGTTTGTTCGGAATTCTGTCCCCATTCATAGTGGTTGCGTATAAAATCCCAGCTGACCGCATTAGAAACGTTTGGTAATAAAATTGCAAATAGTACTAGCAAGAACCTCATGTAATACAGTATTGCAGACAGTCGCGTAACAAATCAATATTTATTTGTGCGCGCGGTCCATCCGCGCCCATATTCGTCCCAAGTGTCCAAGCCTCGCAAGTATTCCAATCGGTTTTCTTTGAGCGTTTCCATAAAATCATCGACATTGTCATCTGGGATTTTATTAAGCGCATTTATGGTTTCATCACCAATTATACCATCGACAGAAACATTGTCATTAGTCACTTCGTTGATAGTTTCTTGGACTAATTTCACCACGTTCTTAAACTTACTCATAACCCCCATATCGTATATTGCATATCCCATTCTTTCGTTTTCAATTTCGTCTATTCTGCGGTTTTCAAAAAATAATTCTTTGTATATTTGGTCTATTTGTTCCGAGGTCAAATCTTTTACATTATCAGGAAAGTTAAATGTTGGATGTAATTTATTGTATTGTTTTAATGTTGGTCCAGTTATGCCACTGTTTGTTGGCTGATCTATCTTTTTTGGATCGTCTTCATATCCACCTTCTAAATGTCTGCTTTTGTCGTTATAATCATCGAATTTTTTAACAGGTATTTGGTTGTTTGTGTCATCCATATATACTTCTTCTATTCAACAGCGGCAATTGGGGTGATGCGGGTGTTCGGGTATATCGGATTCATTTTCATAAATTTCTTCTGAAAAACTTTCGCATTCTTCGCATACTCTGTCGTCCAGTTCTGCATGCCAAACCCACACTTTACGAATGGCAACATTACGCCCCGTGGCATCGGTTGTGCTGTTACCGTATTTGTCTTGAAAATATTTGGCGACCTGTGCGGCAACACTTGCGTGGTTAGGATTGTTGGAATTAGTATACGCGTCACTTTTCATCAAGCCCATTATATTATCTGGCAATTTTGCCATATATATCTCCTTATGCTAATAAAAGAACCACCGCATATGGTGGTTCAAATATAAAAAAATGGCAACAAATGTTGCCTACTTAACTTGATTTGCATTATATCAGAAAAGCATCAAAAAATCAACACAAAAGACGTATACCAATGACGACTATAAATCCTTTGAAATATTTGCATACCCCAGCATCATGTTAGCGGCGGATTGGATTGATTGGCGGACCGGATCGTCGGTCAGATGATCATAGACACGGACTGCGGCGTCCGTTTTGTCCCCCAGGGCACGCCCCAACACAAACGACGAGGCACCGTTTATGGCCTGATAACGGCCAAACGTTCGGCGAATATCATGAAATCGAAAATCCGTTATATTGGCGCGTTTTTTTGTTTGGCTCCACACCCATTTTTGTTGCCTCTATTTGCCATATTTCGAAAAAAACACCGTGTGAAGGAGAATATAAAGATTAGTGAAATGAATCAAAATTTGTAAAAACATTTATATTTTTCAATTTTATATCAATTTTAAGTTGTGTTTTATATAAAATTCTAGTATTATTAAGTGCAAACATTTTACCAACTGTATGCAAATCAGGCACATGTCTACAAAAGGAATTCTTTCCAATAGGATTGGATACCCGATTATGTATATATTACAGATTGGTAAAAGAAAGAAATAAATAAAAAGGAAAGGATATGACACATACGGGGTTATGGTTGGCAATAGACGGTTTGGCAGCGAAATTGGGAAAATCTTGTTCCGGCCTGGCAAAAGAATGTGGATTGGATGCGACAACATTTAACAAAAGCAAGCGCTACGATAAATATGGCAAACCACGTTGGCCATCCAGCCAAACATTGTCAAAACTGCTGGACGCAACAGGCACATCAGAATCAGAGTTCTTTGCCCAAACAGAACCTGATACAGAATAATAAATTATACACCACCCCGACCGGGGTGGTGTATAAATATTCGCCAACCAGCGACACAAATACGCCACAGGTATGAATTCATAAAAAAATACCGCCGTATATCGGCGAATGATGCAACACTGTACATTTATTGTATGAATACAAATAACAGGCGGGCATCATATGGTTTACAACAGCCTGGCATCCCTGTTGCTATGGAATAAGATTTTGTCCTTGGAGTATACACATAACAAACATTACAAGCATCTGGCGAAATCATATGATGCCCAACGTTTTTTGCTGTCATTTGACAGACTCTTGAACCGTATCGTTTATCGATATACTCTGTCTTATCAACCTTTAAAATATATTCGTCTGCTATATATTGTAGCGACCAATCAATCGGATAACCACTAGAGGCTCTAAAATCAACAAAAAATTGTGCAGCGGTCATTTTATTGCATGCCCCCGGGTCGTCGCAAGCGACCAAGCCAAGACAACATAATATTAATAAGATTGCGTTCAGTTTCATTTTTCTTTTCTCCATATTTATATGTTAGTTTTATGCGTTGATTATCAATGGTAAAAATCCATAAAGTATGATTTGGGTTATTGTGTAAGAACTTGTATGCATCTGCATGTTTCGGTGTTTTTATTTTCAACAGACGTGATGTTCGATGAGCAATTATATACCCCTGTCTATCAGCGTTTAATGTCAGATATCTGGAATCTGTTTTCGTTGAAACCAAGGCACCTCGTCCTGGGATAAAAACATTATCAAAGCATCGCGAATTGTTTTGTAACTGTATACAAATCCGAAAGCCGTTTTTGTTTTCAAACCAATATTGACCTGTCAAACTATGACTTTTCAACGGCAACATATTTAGCGAACGCATTACTGCACAAATAGTGCCAATTGCCCCTAATGCACCCCAAACATTTCCCCACATTGTAATTATTCTCAAATTATATAGAATCCCGGACACTTGCATGCCCTAGACTTTGGTTATTTTTTTCGTCTATATGTACTTCCACGAACACTAACACTGCGTGTACCGCCGGTACGTTTACTTACGTATGTTCTGCTACTTGCCCATCTTGTTATAAGGTTGCCCATATTGATACTCCATTTGTTATAAAATTAAACCGCCAAAAAGGAATTTGACGGTCGGGGAGTTCGTAAATCGCTTTATCATTGATTCTGACGGTCTTTCAGATAGTCTGTATTGTATAACCGACAGCTCCCCGACACGAAGTCGGGGGATATTCTGACGATACAATGGGGAAGAATTTACAGATTACGACACCACCGCACCGGATAAAGCAGGCTTACGACAGCCCCGAACCCAATTCCCATTGGATTCGTGTCATATTTTACACCAAATGGTGTAAAATATCCACAATGAAAATTATATGTATGTAAAATGTGGCGACTATAATGCCGTACGAACTTAGTCAATTATATCCTGGGCACGTTTGATCGAAATACCAATATAATTACTGGATGCATTTGATTTTGATGATGTCGTGAATGTCTGTTGTATAATTTGGTGACAGCATATCGTGACGATTCTGCCATGTGTTGTCTGCAATCTGGGCCAGCATTTGCACTGTACCACGACCATATTTGTGATTAATGTTATCGATGGCTGACATCAGCGCATTATCAGATACCCCATCCCCTGTCGAGAATAAATCCAGTGGCAGACAATCGCGCGGTAATATATCAGAGATGATTACACCGGCTTTGTGATACTTATAATTTGGACGAAATATTTCACGCAAACCACGTTGCGCCACACTGGATATTATACGCGTATCACCGGTATATTGTGACAATGGCATAGTCGTATACATTGCGTATTGCGGTAAATCCATGCGAAATTTATTTGTTGTGATAAAGACACCAACCGCCGCTGCACACAGGTCACCAGCACGCAATTTTTCTGCACACATTCCGGCAAATGTTGCGATGGCTGGTACCAGTTGTTCATATTCATCAATCAATGTTCCAAAACTGCGCGATTTACAAATCTGGCGTTTAATGTGCGGTGCGCTGTCAATATTAATGCACGATTGCCCACGCAATTCACACCATGCGCGTTCACCCGTCACAGTCATTATTTTACGAACCAAATCACGGGGCATATTTGCAAAATCCAGTGCTGTTTTTATCCCATGATTTGCCAAACGTTGCCCGTATCGGCGCCCTATTCCCCAGACTTCGTCTAATGGGGTTATATCTAATGCGACAATACGCTGTGCATCATTTTGAATAACACAAACTTTCTTGTATCCGGGATACTTTTTGGCGGCATGATTTGCAACCTTGGCCAATGTTTTCGTTTTGGCGATGCCAATGGATACAGGGATACCTGTACCACGCGAAATCTGGTCCGCGATTTGGTGGCCAATGGTGACAAAATCCGCGTTGTCAGGGATAGTAAAGAATGCCTCGTCAATGGAATAGATTTCCAGGTCACCAACAATATCGGCCAGTATCGACATAACACGTCCGGACATATCACCATATAATTTATAGTTTGATGATAATGCAACCAGCGTACCACTTGTTATTAAATGCCGTATCTGGAATGCAGGCGTTCCCATTTGGATACCGAGTAATTTAGCCTGGGATGACCGCGCGATTACGCATCCGTCATTATTGCTGAGCACCACTACCGCACGCCCATTTAGGTCGGGCGCAAAGACGCGTTCGCAACTGACATAAAAATTGTTGCAATCGACCAGTCCTATCATCGCAACGATTCCCTGTGACGGCGAATTGAAAATGTGACGATGCCCCAAATCATAAATTCATTTTCTGGTGTCACACGTATTTGTGGATAATCTGGATTTGCAGGCACCAATAAAATACAATCCGTTTGAATATGGATATATTTGATTGTGAATTCGCCATCAATAAAGCATACAGCGACATCCCCTGTCTTGGGGTGTAATGATTTATCAATAATCAGCAAATCGCCATCCATTATTCCGGCATCACGCATACTGTCGCCCTGAACACGGCCCATAAATGTAGTAGATGGGTGCACTATCAGTTCGGCATTTAAATCAATCGATGCAGAAATATAATCTTCGGCAGGACTGGGGAAACCGGCATGAATTGCGGATATATAAAATGGTATTTGAAAATGCGCTCCCGTTTTTACACGGTAGAATTTAATGTTTGATTGTGTATTTGTGTCGGGTCGGCGGCGCATCATTTAATCCATGTATCAATATCTTATGCCAAACATGCATGAATTGATACAGGTATGAATACCTGGGGATGTTGCGAAATATTGTTTCAGGTGCACAAAAATATTGACAATTTACGATTTTGTATTATTATGTATAATGACAGGTTGAATATAATGATAAAGCAAGGAGACAGATTTACGAACAAAGATTTACAGCAGTCTATGCAAGAACTGTGCGGATATGATGTTCGCAAATATATAGATAACAACAAATCAAATGTCACTGTTTTTATTTGCGATTATGGAATATCCCCCAGCCAATGTACACCAGATGAATATGCGGCATTATGTATTCGTGCATACCAAGACATACCGTCCAGTGCGATAAATTTAGACAAACAACTGCGTGACAAAGGTTTTAAAACAACATACAGGTTTTCTTATAATTATAGAACCGGCGGATTAAGTCCACAGCAAATTATACATGATGCGTATTGCCTGGATTGGTTCAATCAAATTTACAATACTGCAATCCCACGCACAAAATACACCAAAGAATATTTTAATATAATTAATAATGCATTTCATTTGTCTTATTATTATGCGCAATATTTGTGGACCGGCAATCCCCAGGTATGTCGCGACATTGCCCAACAAATGTGTATGCCAGCCCCGGAACAATGGTCACAAATTATCGGTGCAATATTGGGTGTTGGTTTTCAATTTCACCCATATGATGTATATGAATATTCGATTGAACATATAAATCCGGCACAGACAAAAAAGCAATTTAACGCGCGCTATGCAGAGCAATTGGCGTTCAAAAAACAAATGCAAAACAATTATGGAATTAATACAGGTTGTCTGGTATTAAGTCCGCAAAACCGCGATAAATTAAACAAAATTGTAAACCATACAGACTTGCCATATTATTTGCAGGTTATAAGAAATCTGATTTCATGGCATAATAGGTAAAGGCTAATATATGAAAAAGTTGTTTTTAATCATTGGTACGGTGTTTTGTATCGGCATGGGTTCAAGCACAGCATATGCACGCAGCGTGTATTACAACACAAATTCCCATATCTATCACAAACATAATTGCAAATGGGCAAAAAAGTGTACCAAGAACTGCATTTCTATTGATCATACCGACGCCCGTGCACGTGGCGGCCGTCCATGTCAAGTATGTGGTGGATAAAATCAAAAAACACCGCCCAATCGGCGGTGTTTTTATGTAATTATTTTGCGGTGGCACGTGTCACAAATGCATTAACATCATCGGCAGTGGTGCCATATCCAAAACGTTGGCCCGCGACCCAATTGCCACCGGTGGCCAGACTTTGCATTTTTGTATCGGAATCCGCCAGCGGGCTGGATGCGGATGTGACAAACGGGACAACCGTCTTGGTACCGAAATCATTTTGTGTCAGAAATTCGTTTATAACCCACGATGCCTGGTACCACCAAATTGGTGCGCCAATAAACACGGTATCGTATTCGGCCCAATTATCAGGCGTCGGATTTGCCAATTCCGTGTGTGGATTGCCACTGTTGTGTTCACGCATAACGCGGGATTCTGGGTCTGTATAACTTAAATCTGCATCTGTGTACGGTTGTGCGGGTTCCAATTTCCACAAATCGCCACCTGTTGCATTTGCGATTTTTTCTGCGACACCCTGGGTGACACCTGTGGCAGAATAATATACAACCAATGTCTTTGCATTTGCCGCATATGCGGTCGCCATAATCGCCCCCAATGCGATTATTGTTTTTCTCATTTTTATGCCCCCTATTTCAAGCTTGTTTTAAAGAACGTTTCGATTTTATCAAATGGTATTTTTTCCATATTGTCATACAAATCGACGTGAACCGCATCCGGGATAATCATCAGTTCTTTGTTATCGCCAGTCAGTTTCTTGAATGAGTCTTCGCTGAAATAGCGGCTGTGCGCATTTGCCCCATGAATCATTAATACCGGCGTACGAATTTCATTACTGTATGACAAAATCGGCATATTCATAAATGACAGTGCTGTTGTTTTTGTCCAATCTGTATTTGAATTCTTTGACCGTTTGTGATATCCGCGTGGTGTTTTATAATAATCATAGTAATCTTTCAGAAATTGTGGTTCATCGCCGGTCAATTCGTTTGGCAAACCATCGCCAATTGCATATGTACCCGATGCAAAATCTGCCGTACGTTGTGTGTTCAATTGTTCTTTTAATGCGTGACGTGCATCCGCATCCATGGCGTCAAAGTATCCGTTTGCGTTAACGCGGCTCATATCATACATTGTTGACGTGACTGTCGCGTGAATACGCGTATCCATTGCCGCGGCATTTAGTGCAAAACCGCCAAAGCCACATATCCCCAGTGCCCCAATTTTATCCGCATCAACATTTTTATTATTAGACAGGTAATCTACAGCCGCAGATATATCTTCGGTGCTGATATCAGGGGATGCGACATTACGTGGGGCACCACCACTTTCACCCGTGAACGACGGGTCAAATGCCAATGTGACAAATCCACGTGATGCCAATTCCTGGGCATAGAGTCCAGACGCCTGTTCTTTATTTGCACCAAATGGGCCGGACACCACAATCGCCGGCATTTTATCGGCAGTCTTGTTTTTCGGAATATACAAATCACCAGCCAATTCAATGCCATAGCGGTTTTTAAAATGTACCCTGTGTACGGAAACATTTTCATTTCGCGCAAATGTCTTATCCCATTTGTTATTGTTTATTAATTTTATGCCCCCAATGATTAATGCGCAAATGCAAATCAGGCCAAAAATTATCGCGGTTGTTTTCATCCATTACTCCTTTTGTGTGTTATTTGCCACGGGCATAATGCCGTGCAGCAGTGTTAAAATCGTTTGATATGCGAAACCATAAACGTCTTTCTTTTGTGGGAACCGTGCACCGGCCACCACCATTGCATCAGACTGTTTTTGTGTGACGTTGGTATACGGATACAATCCGAATAAAAACGGAAAGAAGCAGAATATAAATTGTTCTGTGTCATTACTGCCCATTTCAGGGAAATAAGTATTCAGCAACCGTTCCACTGTATTCAGCGCCCGCTTGTATTCGCGCTTAAACGCAATCAATTCATCCAGGGTGCAATTTTCTTCCAAATCATACAGATTCATAGACAGCAATTTTAATAATACTGCGCGCCGTTGCAGTGTTTGCGCCAATTTATCTGCAAATACGGTGACGGACAACGTAGTGTTATTTTTTAATATTTCATCCATATCATCGCACCAACAAACATACTCTTGACGGAAAATTTCCAGAAAAATACTTTCCAGGCTGGTGAAATAATTATAAATAGACGGTCGTGAAAAACTGGTTAAATGACTAATTTCTTTAATTGATATATCTTTGAAATTACGTGTTAAATACAATTGGCGGCATGCATTAATTATTTCCGCACGACGTATATCACTGTGTGTTATGTCAGTCATTATAATGTTTCCTTACCCTTTCTGACACCGTGTCAGATATTTAGAACATATCGCAATTCTGACACTGTGTCAAGTGCAAGATAAAAAAACAAATAAATCTAGAATTTCAGGTTTAAAACACGCAGTTTTATTTCCAGATTATCAATGGGATAATCGGATAAAAATGGCAAAACAATTGGCACAGGTCGCAATGCGGGATCTGTGAATTCCAATGCCGCCGTCCAATTCATATCCAATGCGCCATCAGTATTTATTGATATAAAAGACGTTGGCGCCGGTGCAGGCACTGACGGTTCAGCAACAACGTCTGTCTGTGGCAAATAAACATCATCGGCATGTGCAGACAATACAACAGACATCCCCAACCCCAACAGGCAAAATATATATTTTCGTTTCATCAATATAATTATAATAAAAGCCAAAGGAAATATCAAACAAATCCATTTAATTGGTGCGTGATATCCCCTTTTGGCGGGCTCTCTCTTCTGTGTCAAAGCATTATAATAATACCAATCAATATCATAATCGCAATAGGCACGATTTCCGATTATTTCATTGTTTTCGTACGCGATATAATCCATAATAATCTTATGCAAATACCAATATCATTTTACTTAATTGCAGGGATTATCACTGTATTGGTGTTATTCTTGTTCCTGGACAGTATGGAGGTAGTCGTATGTTATATTCGGCGTAAAATCCCATTGGTCCCCAGTACACACAGACTGCGTCGGGCGGTTGTGGATGAAATAAATATGCATTTTTCAGATATGCACACTGTATGCGATATCGGGTCGGGATATGGTGGTATGGCACGCATGATTTCACGCAGATGTAAAATGTCAACTGTCGGTCTGGAAAACATGCCGTTTGCGGCACTTGTTTCAAAGACAAAGGATTTCATCACGTTCAGTCACAATAAAACCGTATGGTGTGACGCGTTTGAATATTTGGCGCAATCCGACGGTTTCGATATCTCTGTTGCATATATGGGCCCTGGATTTAATGAGTACCTATATAAATATCAAGATAAGTTCCGGGTTCTGATTACACTGGTCATACCGGCAGATAATATGACGCCGACCCGGGTTATCACCCTGCCCCGTGGCTATACACGGTATGGTTTAAAGAAATACCCACATAAACTATATGTTTATGATTTACGATAAAATATTAAGGTTTGCATTTTTATATGCATATTGTTATCCTGTCGTATCTGTAAAAGGATATATATGTCAAACAAAACAAAGCGTTTGTTCAAAAAACTGGTCAGTTATTCTGGGATTTTCTTTTTTGTTCTGGCGGTTGGTATGTTGTGGTGGCAGTTGCGCAATTACAGGCTGCGCGACATTGCACATGCGATTGCCGCAATTCCAATGGCCAGCCTGATTGCAGCATGTTTAGCATGTCTGGCAGGATATTTTGCATTGTCGTTATATGACTATTTGGCATTATGGTATGTGGGCGAACATAAAAAAGTGACATGGTGGAAATGGATGCTGGCCGGGATGCTGGGGTTTGCAATCAGCAACAATGCCGGACACGCGGTTGTCAGTGGTGGCGCAATTCGATATCGCCTGTATACACGGTGGCGCATTCGTGGTGGCGACATTGTAAAAATGCTGACTATAAATGGATTTACATACTTCTTGGGTGCGGCGGCAATTGTAATTATCGGATATTTCCTGGTTCCACGCGAAGTATTCCCCCAGGCCGCCAGTGTCGGATTAGATACCCTGTTCATATTCTGTGGGGCGGCGATACTGGCATACTTTGCGATGACGCTGTTCTTTCATAAAAAAAGTCTGAATATTGGCAAATTACGCTTTGAAATTCCGACAACACGTATGGCACTGGTACAAATGCTGCTGGGGATAACGGACAGTTTACTGGCAGGATTGGTTTTGTATTTCTGTATGTCACCATTTATAAATATTCCGTTTGGAACATATATCGGTCTGTTTGTTATTGCCCAGACCACAGGTGTATTCAGCCAGGTCCCCGGTGGAATCGGTGTATTTGAAACAGTGTTTTTGGTCGCATTGCCCGATACCGTAGACAAGGCGAACATTTTTGGCGCACTGTTGGCATATCGCATCATTTACTATGTTTTGCCATTAATTGGGGTTGGCAGTTTGTTCTTTATATACGAACGCTGGTTGCGGGCAAAAATGCGGTCGTGGGCAAACCGTGCCAAACAAAGAATTGACGACGCCCGCCAGAAATTGCCACATATTCCAAAAAATCGCCGGGTGCGAAAATAAATACCTTGCCAACATATTATGCGACATGGTATGCTGAGGCTTGTCGTATGATATGGGGTTAATATAGGTGTTTATTTTATCTCTATTTTCATTAATCCGATGTGCACTGATGATTATCGTGGTGCAATCCCTTGGCATGGGCATGGACGCCCCACGGGGACGGATTATTGCCATCGCATACGCACTGAAAACCAAAGGATTAATTGATGTCAAAAAAGATTTATGTGGATGCAGTCCACCCGGAAGAAACCAGGGTGGTAGTTGTTGATACGGCAATAAATCGCGTTTCTGATTTTGACGTTGAAACAACGACAAAGCCCCAAATAAAGGGGAATATTTATCTGGCCAAGGTTATACGTGTAGAACCGTCATTGCAGGCGGCGTTCGTTGATTATGGCACAGGCAAGAACGGATTTTTGCCATTTTCGGAAATCCACCCGGATTATTACCAGGTGACACCGGAACAAAAAAAGAAACTGTTGGAACTGGCACATGCCAATATTGTTGATGATGACGATGACCCTGATGACGAAGGGGACGAAGTCGCTGAATATGATGACCACAGTGCCGGCGAAGATAACAAAGAATTTGTAAAACGCGCACGTGAATTTAAAATTCAGGATGTAATAAAACCAAAGCAGATTCTGCTGGTTCAAGGCGTTAAAGAAGAACGCGGCCAAAAGGGTGCGTCGATGACAACATATCTGTCGTTGGCAGGTCGTTTTGCGGTTCTGATGCCGAATTCGCGCAAACGCAACAGTTATGGTATTTCAAAAAAGATTTCAGACAAATCTGAACGCGCACGTCTGCGTGAAATTATGCATGGCTTAAAAATCCCAAAGGGTATGACCGTTGTTCTGCGTACGGCTGCGTTTGGTGCATCGGCCGAAGATATCGCGGGCGACTATGATTACTTGGTAAATCTGTGGAACGAAATTCGTAAAACGACATTGGAATCAGTGGCGCCTGTCATTATTCATACCGAAGATTCGCTGCTGCGTCGTGTGGTGCGTGATTTCTTGGCCGATAAAGATGATGTTTTGGTCATCCAGGGCGAAGAGGCATTTGACGCCGCCAAACAATATTTTCAACAGATGTATGGTCGCGCCCCGCGCAAGCAATTGGTACTGTACAAAGATGCGGCGGTTCCATTAATGACCAAGGCCGGTGTTGAAAAACAACTGGAAGGGTTGCACGGCCCATATGTTGCATTGCCATCAGGTGGGTCACTGGTTATTAACCAGACCGAGGCAATGGTGACCATTGACGTAAATTCGTCCCGTGCGATAAAAGAAAAAGATATCGAACAAACAGCACTGAACACAAATTTAGAGGCCGCCGAAGAAATCGCCATCCAATTGCGTCTGCGTGATTTGGCCGGGATTGTTGCGATTGACTTTATCGACATGGAAGAAGAAAAGAACAATCGCAAACTGGAAATGAAAATGCGCGAGGTTATGAAACGTGACCGCGCCCGTACCCAGGTTGCAAAAATCAATGCATTTGGTGTGTTGATGTTGTCACGTCAACGTCTGCGCAGCAGTTTTATGGAATCGTCATACGTGGCGTGCCCGCACTGTCTGGGGGCCGGTGTTGTTCCATCAATTCAAACCGCAGCAATAATATTGTTCCGCCATTTACAGGAAAAATTGTTGGCAAAAAGCGCGCAAAAAATCATTATGACAGTACCGACTGATGTCGCGGTGTATTTGTTGAATCACAAACGCGCAGAACTGGCAGAAATGGAATCACAATTTGATACGGAAATTGTAATTGTCGGTGACGACAGTCTGATGAATATTGATCAATATTCAATCCAGCGTGTCGCCCCAGAACAAAATAAAACCGAAGAATTGTTGAACGCACACGCACCATCAACAGATGCACAAAAGAAAAATTCACGTCATGTTGATGCCAAAAAGACAACAATGAATGCACCACGGCGTCGCCGCAAAAAGCAGCAAAAAAAGAAAACGTTGTGGCAAAAACTGGTTGGATAACCAATGGCGGATATAATATCCGCCATTTTTATTAGTGTTTTACAATCTAAAAATTACATGTTATAATGCCCTTGCATTGGGTGATTACCAATGTGAGGCTTAACAACCTCTTTAAAAGAATATTCTCCAACCTGGTTGGAGGGTCGTGAATATCCAATAAACGACGCTATTTATCTTTTAATAGTTGTTAACCTCCAACCGCTTCTAATCAAAGCGGTGTTTTTATAACCCTCCCCGCCTTGCGGGCACCCCTCCGGTGGCGGAGAATAAAACAATGGAGAAAAAAATGACAATAGTATTAATTGACACACGGCATGTGGGCGCGGCACTGCGACACGCACGACGCAGTGCATGTTTAGGACGCAGAGAATTGGCACCAATTCTGCGGATACAGCGTTGTGAACTGGCACAATATGAATCAGGACGCCTGGTTATCCCCGAAGATGTTTTATATCGAATAATGTCATACGGTATCATGATGTTAAAGGCACGTAATTTTAACAATCGCAAATAAAAAACACCCACCAATCGGTGGGAATTTTTATGACATGAAAACATAATACGCGAACGTTAACGATCGTTGCGTACTGGACGGTCGATAAAGTACCATATTAACCATATCAACGCGGCGATACCGATTATGCTGTACACGATATTGCTGGCAACCGTGCCCGGGCCAAATATAAACGCGACTAAATCAAAACCAAAGATTCCAATCAGCCCCCAGTTCAATGCGCCGATAAAAGTCAGCGGTTTCAAAACATAGTTGGTTAGTCCTCTCATCTCTTTTTTCTCCTTTCAAGGTTTGATGTTGTCTTGACTAAAAGACATGACTATTATACACCGCATTAAACACGGTTGCAAATCTAATACTGCATTTAGGAAAAGGTTCTTATTATTGGATTTTATACCATACCCGAATACATATTGCCGCATTATTTGGTAATTTCATTAATTACAAACTGTGCCATATTCAGACCAAATGTACCCGTCACAGTTATGATTGAGCCAAATGTATGATTTGGGGCGGTGTTTGGGTTGGCAACCTCGGTCGAATATACGACCGGGAAATCACCAATATTCGTATCACGCACCAACCGACGGATTTTTGCCGCCAATGGGCAAACAGTTGTTTTTGATATGCGCCCCACTCTAATTTGTGAAATGTCCGTCTTGCGTGCGGCGCCCATACTGGATATAAACGGTATATTATGCCCACGGCACCATTTATACAGTGCAATCTTGCCCGCCACATCATCAATCGCATCAATCACAAAGTTAGGACGCGCGTCGATATCTGTATTTTCATCCCAACACATATTTATTGGATGTACAATAATATCAGGATTTATATCGTGGATACGGTTGCGGGCCACATCAACCTTGGCCTGGGCCACCGTTGAATCCAGTGCAAACAATTGGCGATTTATATTTGATGTGGCGACCGTATCAAAATCCACCAGTATCAATGTACCAACGCCGGAACGCGATAAAGCCTCTATCGCGAAAGACCCAACCGCGCCACATCCAACAACCATGACCGTTGCATTTTGTAATTTGCTGATTGCGTCATCGCCCAGCAACATGCGTATTCTATTTAATCTATCCATTGTTTAATAATCCTGTCTGAATTGCGATACAGTGTATCAGCCATTGTGGCGATGTCTATATGTTTTATATCTGATATGGTCGCGGCGGCGGTTGACAATGCGCCCCCAGACGCAGACATTGCACCATCGCTTTCGATTAAAATTCTATCCATCGGGGTGGCGGCAACGGCATTACGCATCGTCTGATAACGCACATTTGCGATTGTGGGCGAATATGAAAAATATACGTTGCCCCCCAATCGCAGGATTTCGCGCATAACATCCACCGCACCGCCAAACCCATGAAATATAATTGTCGGCGGCAAGTCGCCCCCGCGCAATATTTCCAGCATTTTACCCCATGCATGCACACAATGTATATGTGCAGTGCGACCCATATCCACTGCAATTTTCAATTGCTTAGCAAACACATTACATTGAATATCCATATCTGGACGCGTTTTATCCAGACCGATTTCACCCATCATTGCATGCGGATGCGACATTAATAATTTGCGCAATTGTGTATCCCAATCGTCAGACACAGATGTCGCACACCACGGATGCACACCAATACACGGACAAATTCGTGCATCGTGTTCAGCCACCGTCAATATATCCGCCCAATCATCAGGGGTGGCACTATTACAGAAAAACGCCGCGACAGCATCATCTGCCGCGTCACATCCGATATGACAATGTGCATCAATATATTTTTGCATAATTTAATTTATACTAAAACAAAACCCATATTGCAAATGGGGCCGCAATCGCCGTCATAAGGCCAGAAATTACAATGGCCAGGCTGCTCATTGCGCCCTCTATCGGGCCCATTTCCATGGCCTTGGCCGTACCGGCTGCATGCGACGCGTTCCCAATTGCCAGCCCACGTGCAATCGGACTGCGCAGGCGCAGCCATCGGCATAAAACATCGCTGACCGATGCGCCCAGAATACCCGTGACGATTACCGCAGATACCGTCAGTGCAACAACACCACCCAAACGTTGGGTAATGCCAATCGCAATCGCGGTCGTGACGGATATTGATACCAACGACTTGGCCACAATATCCCCCAGACCAAATACTATACAAATAATCCCAACGGCAAAAACAGACGCCAGAACACCCACAGCCATTGCAACCAAGATAGGCACAATATGCCGACGCAATACGGGCAACTGGCGATACATTGGCACCGCAAAGCACACCGTCACCGGCACCAAGAAATATGTAATATACTGTGCACTGGCGTTATATGTGGAATATGGCACCTGAAACAGCAGTAATATAATCACTACAAATATCGTCGCCAGAAACAGCGGCGTTGTAAATGGTGACGGGAACCGACGATTAAATAACACCGCCAGCATAAACATCCCTAATGTTAATGCCACACCAAAATACTGGGACGATTGCAAAAATTCCATCATTTTTTATCACCTTTGGCATTTTTAGACTGGCGGTCTTGGGGCGCGATTAACCTGTCGGCGGTCAGTCCCGTTGCAATCATTGTTATAACGTATGCCGCAATCAACAACAGTACCAGTTTCCACCAAACGTCTGCAATTTCAGGCCACACGTCAATAACGGCAACCGCCGGTGCAACAAAGAACAACGGCATCACACCGTGCAACCAATCGGCGACGTCCGCCACCCAAGATAACTTTACAACACCGGTCACCAGCGCAATGAATAATAATACAAGTCCATAAATACTGCCGGCGATTGGCAATGGAATGATATACCCCAGAATTTCGCCCAGGAATACGAAAAACATGATAACAAAAACCTGAAACAGATATTTCATTATTTCCCCCATACGGGTGCACAGTTTACTATTAAAAAAATATCATGTCAAAATGAATAAAACCGCGCAATCCGGTGTCACGAAACAAAAATTACAAAAAGATGCATTTTTTCTTGATTTTTGTTTTTTAATATGTCAAAATTTGCCCCGAACCACGGAACAAGAAACGCAAGTTCTTTTGATTCCGGGTCCGGGTTCTGGGGACATAGCTCAGTTGGTAGAGCAAATGACTTTTAATCATTGGGTCCAGGGTTCGAGTCCCTGTGTCCCCACCAGAAATTTCCCTTAGGTTTCTAAGGGATTTTTTATTCCAAAATAATTTTTGTGTCGATTTTTCTCTAATTTTGTTTCCCTTTTATTGCCCATTTTCCCCGAATTTCCGCGCCACACAGCGAAAAATTTGAGAAAATTTCATGTGCTGGTTTACAAATTTCGGATTTTGCGATAAATAATAATATATCACCCATACGATTTATCTTGGCAAAACGGGTGCCGCTATAAATATATGGGAGTCGCACCTGTTCAAAGGGAAAACAACGGTTTTTCCTATGTGCTGGTTATACCCAAAATAAGGTCGAAATACTAAATTTTATACCCAAGGAGATATTCACATGATATACACAAGCGTAAACGCTGAAAGTGCCTTTACACGCTTTCTGCGGCATTCACTATCTATCCATGCTAACGATAACCTAGTATTCTGTACGCTTCGCTTTAACAATCCGCAAAAAGATATAGAGCAAGCAAAGCAGACCACACGCAAGATATACTCTCGCATACTTAACCAATTTCAGGGTCGCAGGTGGTATAAGCATCCTTTGCCATCTGTAAGTATAATTGAACACGGCAAGACGAATACCTTGCACACCCACTCTGTCTTTAATATAGGTCAACAAACTATTTATGATTTTGGCCTAGCGATGCTTATCTGCATGAACAAGTATCCGTATCTATATCTAGACTTTGACATATTCAGCGATTTGTTTCAAAAGACGAACAATTATACACCCGTCAAAAACCATATACTTGTTCGTTCGGTCTTTAATATGGATGTACTTGGCTATATGAGTAAAGAATACAATTTTAACCGCCGATATATAGATTTTGAGAACCTGTACACCAGCGATATGTTATTTAACGCTGTCTAATCAGCGTTTTTTTAGCGCGTAGCTGACGATGGGCGATTTTTATTATAAATCACTAATCGATTCCTGTTATCAGCCACGTACACTCATTTATTTCGGCAATGTGGTTATTCAACTATTCGACCATCTGTTTCAAGGCAGTCATAAGTACGTTCCTTGTACTTTTCCATATCCGGTGTCAAATGAATATGTCCCCATTTGGATAATAGCTGTTTTACTTCATACGACGACAAGATATAACGATTTTCTGTTTCTGAATTTTTATCCCAAAAATAAAAAACAAACCAATAATAATCTCTTGGCGTAAAATCGCTTATCGTAAAATAACGTCTTTTTGTTCGTCCTTTAACCTGGATGTCTGTATAATGGCCTGCGCTTGTTCGTACGACTAAATCTATACCGATATCGTCCACAACTGGCTCATATATGCTCCAATTTTTCTCTTTCTTACAACAATAATCCAATAATGTTGATATTGTGCGACATTCAAACATTGTGCCGACGTGCATTTTTACATTCATATTAAGTCTCCTTTCATTTTATTCGCCATAACGGTCTTTGTTATGCTTTTTGCTTTCTTGCATAAGTTCTTTCATGCATTGTTGGACTGCTTGTCGATATGCTGTATTTTTAGCGGACGGAACACTGTCCTTTTCGGCTATGTATAACAGATTCTTTAATGTAATATTCTTATACGTACTGTGTGAAACACAACCGCACAAGGCGGCGCGTTTATCAGACCGCTTTTCCCAATTACGTTCTTTGTCGATTACCCAATCTTCGATGAATTCAGAATTTTCATTGACGCAAAAGTCCCAAACAACCTGTGCGGCATTCCAGCGCGATATAATCTTTGTATTAACATCGTCGCATACACGGTATGTTTTATATGGCAAATCAATATAACAGTCTTGACCGTCATATACACCCATATGTTCTTTATTGGAAAGAGCAATTTCTGTCTTATTAAACCAATTATTTAGATCGTATGTATGGAAATCATAATACACAGCAGTTCGTGGTATTGGATAGATATTCTTTATCTTATTTGAAATGGATGTTTTTAGGTCATTTGTTTTTATCCTAGAATAGTCCTTATCCTCACTTGGAACCGTTTCTGTCAAAATCGTATCACAATCTAACTTTCTATGGCACGCAATCGGATGCCAAGCAGATTCAATACCACAGCTATGCATCGTAAAAGGAATTGCACCAACTATCGTAAGCACAGATACCGTAGATACAAGTCTAAACGGAAAATACAAGGCTGTTTCTAGTCCATATTCATCGTAATACTTCTCTGAACAATAGGCTTTTGCATACTTTCGTAAAGACTTGCGATTATCTGTACACTGATATTTATCTATTACACTGTAATCAAGCGAATATAGCTTATCTATATTCTTAAAATCTTTCTGTTTAACATCTAACAATGGCAAGATTTTTTCTAAATCTGAGACACTAGGGCTGTCTTTCGCTGCAAATTCATACAGTTGCCCCAGTTTATCACAATCAGATGTTCGTTTCACTGCTTGCGTTATTTTGACTGCGGTTTCAGCGTTTTCTTTGTCTTGGTAAAACTTTTCGCGCGATAAACCACCACACGCCGCCAATATCAATACTGGCGCAACTATATACGTTTTCATTTATAATCCCCCATATGATTATTTATTGGTTTTAGTGTCGCCAGCCCCATTGTTAATAATAACGGTTTGATGTCCACTGCTGCACGCCATAACCAATGCAATAACCCATGCGATAAATGTCCAGCCCAGCAAAAAGTTCAAGAAAAATACACCTACCTTATTGCCGCACTTTTTATTTGAAAAAGCAACGATTGTCGGCAAGAAATATATCGCCAAGCATATAACCCAAACCAAAAATAAAGCCATCCCCATTTTATACTCCTTTATTAAAACAAATGGACAACTAACATTTGAATCTTTGTGAATAACGGCAAGCTTGCTATATCGCTCATACACATGGTTTCACTTATCGTTTCTTTGCATTCCAAGAGAGAGATAAGGGATGTGTCAAGCAGCCATGAAATCGCCATATAAATTGCCGCAACTGTCAAAAACACCCATAAAAAAGGCATTACATTTATATGCAATTCGCCAGAGCTGTTTATATATGGTTGCTGTTTATTGTTTTCTGTACTCATTATACGCTCCTGTTGTTTATAACAAAAAACCACCAAATCGCGGTGGTTGGAGGTTCGAAACTATTATGCTCAGAAAATAGCGGGCTTATTCAATATATTCACCGCCCTCCAACCAAGAGTTGGAACGGCAGGTGTTTAATGTCCCCGCGGACACTGAGCATATAAAGGGTTTCGACGCCCTGAACCACGCTTGCGATTCAAGGCAATTATAACACGCTGACTTACTCAACGCAAGGTCAGAAAATCCTAACCTTAGAACAGGTCATCATTAGATGTGGCAATAATATAACACAACATAGTCAGAAGTGAACAACGACATTTACTTTTTTAGCATTTTGTATATTTCATCAGTGGCTTTTTGCATGGATTCCCGGACAGGGGCAAGCGATAATCTGGCGTAAATTGTCGTTGATTGCAAAGACTTATGTCCCAACGATTTACCAATAACATTCAAACTGCTGCCAATAATAGCCTGATAAGACCCCATTGTACGCCGCAAATCATGCATTCGTAAATTTTCTATCCCAGATTGCGCCAATAATTCAGCCCAAAATCGTTTCGGACTTTCCAGATGACCGCTTGCGCTGGCGTCACTCGGAAACACCCAACCAGATTCACGGATGCCAATATCTTTTAATACCGCTATCGCTTGCTCGGTCAGTGGTATTTGTTGCGATTGATTGTTCTTGGTATCCGGCAAGTACATTATGTTGTTATGAAAGTTAAAGTATTCCCAACGTAATGACAAAATATTCGCCTTTCTTTGTCCCGAAAACAGCAACAACAATATAAAATTTTTCAGTTTTTTATTCGTACTTGCGTTTAACACATCCATAAAACGGCTTATCTCGGAGGGTTGCAAGAACCTATCCCGTGCGGTTTCTTTATACATACGGATATGAGATGCCGGATTAGACGAAATCAGCCCCCAATCAACCGCCATATTCAACATATGACGTAATAATGCCAGACAGCGGTTCGCCATATAAATGCCGCGGTGTGAGCCGATATCCTTATGCCAAGCATCGACATTTAAGCGCGAGATTTGATTAATCGGACAGTCTTTTAAGCCACTAAACCGAGCCTTAAACATTCTCTCGTTTTCTTGCCAGGTATCCTGTTTTTTGAATATTTTGGCGTATTTCGGTATATATTCATCATAGAAAAAGTCGTTTAGGCTGACCGTTGCGGCCACAGTCTGATTATATGCCGCATTAGTCGGCAAGATTCCGTTTTTTATATCTTTATTTAATAAAAACGCCCTTTCGCGGGCGTCGTCAATGTTCATATACGGATATTCACCAATCTTGAACATAACTTTCTTTTTATTTGATTTACCACGAAAATAGAACGTTTTTGCCCCGCCATAGCCAACGATTAACACCAGGCCCCGCTGATTTATATCACGAAATGCCGACTTTTTAACATCTTTGCTGGGCGGTGGCAGATTATCCAACGTGGCGGTGGTAAAATTAAACTTTGATTTCATTTATATATGCCTTTGAGACAATTATAAGATAAGGTCGGCAAAATCTAAATAAAATCCCGATTATGTCCCAGTATCCCGATAAAACCGAATAAAACACAACAATAAATCCGCAGAAATGGGGGATGTTCAGAGCCCATAGCCTTACTTTTAATCATTGGGTCCAGGGTTCGAGTCCCTGTGTCCCCACCAGGAAATTAGCCGCCGTTTGGCGGTTTTATTTTTTGGATTGTATAAAAATATGCATAACCCTATATTGCGTATGATATATTTTGATTTACATTTAACGCGCATTGCAATATAATTACTCTTTGAATCAGTGGGGACGCTGGTTCGGGGCTTTTGCGAGCCTAGTTTTAATCCGGTGCAGTTTTGCATCGTTATATGATGTGGTGCAATCTGCACTGTTATCATCCCTGACTTATGTCGGGGAGCTGTTGTTATAAAATAGGTGCGCAACCGAAGGCAACAGAAATCCAGTGATTAAAACTGATTTCGCAAACTCCCCGACCGCTCTCTGTTGAGCGGTATTTTTATTCGTCAAGGGGGAAACAATGAAAAACAACAGTATTACTGTTGCCGATTTATTTGCCGGCATTGGTGGTATTGCACTAGGCTTAAAGCGGGCAGGATTCAAAATATTATGGGCAAACGAAATGGACCATAATGCCTGTACGACATATTCAACCAACTTTAAGCATAAATTATATGAATGCGAAATACAAAAATTGAACCCAGAAGAATTACCAAAAGTAAATATGCTAGCCGGCGGATTTCCTTGTCAGGCATTCAGTATCGCCGGTTATCGCAAGGGCTTTGGAGATACACGTGGTACATTATTCTTTGAAATAATGCATCTTGTTGATTCTATTCAACCAGAATACCTGTTTTTAGAAAATGTAAAAAACCTTGAACGACACGACAAAGGCAATACATTCAAAGTCATTATTTCAGAACTAGAAAAACGTGGCTATTATGTAAAATATAAAGTATTAAATACCTGTGAATATTCCGATGTCCCCCAGAACAGAGAGCGCATTTATATTATCGCTTTCACAAACAAGGCAATATATGAAGCCTTTGAATTTCCAAAAAAAGTAAACAAACATAAACCAATATGTGAATTATTGGACGATAGCGCAGACGATAAATATTACTATGACAGTAAATCATCATTTTATCCAATCTTAAAGAAAGAAATGATAAAACATTGCACTGTTTATCAATGGCGCAGGGTTTATTTACGCGAAAACAAGAATAATTTATGTCCAACACTTACAGCAAATATGGGAATGGGCGGTCATAATGTTCCTCTTATTTTAGACTCCAAAGGAATTCGCAAACTAACCCCAAGAGAATGTGCTAGATTTCAAGGATTCCCAGAAAATTACAAATTCCCAGACATTGCAAATTCTGCGCTGTATAAGCAATTCGGAAATTCTGTATCTGTTCCGGTTATAGAAGCCGTGGCGAAAGAAATAATGAAGGCAATAAAGAAGGTGTCTTAATTGTTTTACGATACCCAAAAGCTTTCTTTGCAAAATGAATATAAACAGTTGCTTCGTATAGTTGGTTCTTTATCACGATTATCCAGCGACAGTGATATTCCATACTTGTATTATAGAATGGCCGAAAACATATTTTGCAAAGCATTTGGGGCAACCAATTTAGCACGCAGTGATATATCAATAGACGCATCCAAGGGCGACTATGGTATTGGATTAAAAACGTTCCTATATAAAAACGGCTGTTGTGTTGAAAAAGTAGCAGAATTTAATCGACAACGTAGCTTATTTGCCCATGCAGAGCAGACAGATATTCTACATCTGATAAACACCATTGCCGAATTACGAAACCAGCGCATTACGACAACAGTAGACATAACCGGGGTTGAACTGGAAAAACTGCTCTATCATTGCGTTGTCAGAACAGATAAGCGGTTTATCATATATGAAACTGGTATGGATTTAATAGATATTCCAAATATAAACGGAATTCGCAAATCCACAGATAATACAGTCTATTTCAACGACCGCCATAACGAATATTGCTTTAATATATCCAAATCAACACTGTTCAAGAAATTCAATGTTGATACTTTGACAGATTTTGAAGTCCCGATATATGATGACCCATATTCTGTATTATACGACCTATTGAATGATGACATACCCGCAGAACGAGTGACAGAAGTAGTCGCCCCAACTACAAATATAGTCGGTCGTGTAGTTTTGCCACTATATTCCAACCGTGGTGGTATAAAAAGCGTTCCGGCAAAGAGTGGTCTTAATCAATGGAATGCACAAGGGCGTGCACGCGACCCAGACGAAGTATATATTCCTATCCCCGCATGGATACACAAGGTCTATCCAAATTTCTTTCCAGATAGAGATGTGCCATTTGATTTAATCCTGCCCGACAGTGCCAAAACCGTATTATCTGCCAAGGTATGCCAGGACGGCAGTAAAGCTCTTATGAGCAACCCAAACAAAGATTTGGGCAAGTGGTTATTACGTAAAGTTCTACGCCTGCCAGAAGGTCAATTATTAACCTATGATATTCTTATTCAAAAAGGTATTGATAGCATAGAAATATCAAAAAATACCAATGACAGTTATAATATCAATTTCAAAAAACTCGGCACTTACGAAGATTTTGAAAACGAGACCAGACATTAATTATTTTTTGCTCAATCTGGCTTTAGGGTTATGGACTATTAATAACAATTTAATCATTGCGAATTGGTTTAAAGGCTTTAATATTGGATTAAAAGGCTTATTATTTGAAAAAGTTAATTTTTGCGGTTTTAATAATATTAAGTTGCAATACACCCTCGTATGCTACAATATCGTGTAAAACAAATGCACTGGGTAAAACAATCTGCACGGATAGTGCCACAGGTGCGCGTATTCGCGAACGCACCAGCGCATCGGGTTCAACCAAATACACGACAAGTTCCGGTCAAACAATAAAGGCGCGGCAATCAACAAGCGGTATTACAACATATACCGATAATCGTGGCAATCGCACAAAGTGCCGTAAAAACGCCATTGGGAACACTGTTTGTACCAATAATGCGGGGACAAAATTAACCTGCCGTACCAATTCGGTGGAAAAAACGGTTTGCAAATAAGCCTTGTCCTATAAATCTAAGCTGTCTGGGTTTAAGAGAAAATCTTTTAATCCAATTATAGATATGCCCTTTTCATTTTTATATGGGCGAATGTCATCTTTGATAATTATAATCTTTTTAAATCCATCCTTGATACCTAATAATGGGCGCTCTTCTTGTTGACGTTTTTCATCTGTGGGCAAATATGTTGCAGATTGAATATAATAACGCCGGTCGCCTAAATTGGCCACAAAATCAACTTCCACCTGTTTTTTTGCATTATTATCAAATATATTTACATTGCCCACATCTACCGCAAAACCACGTATTTTTAATTCATTATATATAATATTTTCCATTATATGCGTTTCTTCTTGCTGCCGGAAATTCAGGCGAGAATTACGCAGCCCAATATCTGTAAAATAATATTTTGATGGCGTGCTTATGTATTTTTTACCTTTTATATCATAGCGTAAAGCCTTGGATATAATAAAAGAATCTTCTAAATAACTTAAATAACGTTTTATTGTAAAAGCGCTTATTGCGGATTTGTCCTTGCTTTTGAATGTGTTTTCCAGTTTTTTGGGGTTCAACAAGCCCCCGACACCGGATGCAACCACATTTATTAAAGCGCCCAATTCATCAATATTAGAACGAATTTTCTTGCGTTCAATTATATCACGCAGGTACGTTTCCCGGAACAGATTATCCAAATATACAATCTTTTCTTCATCAGATTTCAACGATACCGTTGCCGGCATACCACCAAATATAGAATATTGCTTCCACGCATTCCACCAATCACCACCAACGGCCGCATAATATTCTGAAAAACTTAATGGATATACACGTATTTCATCACCACGTCCACGAAATTCTGTGACAACCTCAGACGATATTAATTTTGAACTGCTGCCTGTAACATAGATATCCAAATTTGGTATATGCAAAAAGCCGTTTAAGACATCAACAAAATCGTTCAACATTTGAATTTCGTCAATCAAGACATAATATTTTTCAGTGTCTTTGATATTCGCCATCACAAAATCATAGCAAGCATCTGGGTTTCTATACTTTTTATTTTTGTAATCATCCAGTGCAAGTGTAATTATATGGTCTTCTTTTACCCCCGACTTTAACAGATGGGCTTTGAACAAATTAAATAACAAATATGATTTGCCACAACGACGTAATCCGCTTATGATTTTTACCAACCCATTATGTTTGTGGGCAATCAAACGGTTCAAATACATATCTCGCTTAATCACAATATCCATTATTTCTGTCCTTTTTTACTATCTTAACACAAATATACTCACAGCACAAACTATTTATTTTTTTGTTCGGTTCCGCACATTTTATTAAACAGCATTATTCTCCATACCCAGAGTGCTTTATTTATTTTTTTGTTCGGTTCAGGCATATTTATTAAATATAACAATCGGTTAAATGATTTTTATATTTCTGTCAACAAAACTCATAATTTTATCTGTTCCGTTTTGCAAAGATTCTTTTATTGGGTCATACGTTAATTGTGCATATATTGCGGTTGACGCTTGTGATTTATGCCCCAACGATTGGCCGATGATATGTAGACTTGAACCCGCGATGGCCTGATAACTGCCCAATGTGCGGCGCAAGTCGTGCAGCCGCAGGTTTGGAGACAAACTGTTCGGGATTTCCGAACAGTTGTATTCAGGGCAGAAAAATTCATTTCACATAATAGCAAAAATCTGTTGGGGGATTTTTAGGTGGTGCGATTATAAATGCACCAGTATCGTCAACGTGGTCACCGGGTGCCAAGAAACATTCTGTCACAGCGCGTTGCCATACCGCCACATCGCCCGTTGGCAGCATCATGCCATCATCAGGACATGGGACGCACGCCGTACCATCCCAATAATATCCACGCAGACAATAATCACATGTGCTATATAGATGTGTTGTACCATCACGAATTTGTGCAAATGAACCATCGGGACAATTTACGCATTTACCCGCGTCATTATCATAATAACTTTTGGGGCGACAACCGTATCCAGATACTTTGCATCCATATAATAAATGATGGCCGATGACATCAACAACCTCTCTATCATATGTAAAGCATACCGCATCGTAATTAGAATTGCTATATGCGTTAACCCTGTTGTTGCCGTTTGCATCAGAATAGCACGTTGCAATGTTATCGCCATAATCACCATTGTTTAGTTCTGGTTCCAACGTATATCCACCACCAACGTACCATGCGCATACATATCCGGCCACAGCACGGGATGTACAGGTCAATGCTATTACAGTACACATAGCCAACATTTTCGTATATTTCATATCCCATCCTTTGTTTCATGTCAAAATAAACAAACCACCAATTTATTTGGTGGCAGGAGGTTCGTAACTACTTTGACTGAAATAGTGTTGGATATTCAATATATTAACCAACCCTCCTGCAACATCGGCAGGAGTCCATTAACGCTTGGATACGCGCAGTCAAACAGAGGTTACGACACCCCAACGTGACAATTCATCACGTCATAAATATTTTATGTCAGAATAAAAATTTTAGCAAGATGTTTTATATTCAACTATTATTTAAATACCGTGCTATTAATACCGTATATGGTTGGATATAACGTCGTGAATTATATTTTGTTTTGGACTGTGGCGGCGCATATAGCGGAATATCTTTCGTGGCATGTTGCGACGGGCACCGGTCACGGTAAATACCGAACAGTTTTTATCGTTTTGAAATAATTTGCCGTGTGGGGCAGTCACCTCAAAATCATACAATATACCTATTTTATATGCCACGCCCGGTTCAAACGGCAAAGCTATTTTTTCATATGTCCTGCGCCGTGCCGCAAATATTTTATGCGAGCCATCATCAAATAGATATCCATCATCATACAACGGCGCATGCATGATATATGAATTATCATCAACAATATGATATATCTGGTCATGATTGTTCTTTAACAAATGGCGTATTACAGGATAGATTTCGGCACAATCGCGATTGCGAAACCGCAATAATAAATATAACTTGTAAAGTTTTTCTGATAAATTCATAGCAAAGTCCGATATATTTTCAAACACCATAAACGATTTCTGACAACATTGCAACGGGTTAATGATTTTTTCAGTTTACATTTTATGCGTATTTCAATATAATGGGGTTTGAATCAGTGGGGACGCTGGTTCGGGGCTGTCGAAAAGCTTGGTATATCCGGTGCAGAAGGAACATCGTTAATCCGATATTCCCATATTTTGCACCGTTATTTATCCCTGACTTGTATATGTCGGGGGGCTGGTGGTTATATAATACGGATTCGTCCGAAAGACCATCAGAGTCAATGATATACTGATTTTTCGAACCACCCCGACCGCTTGTTCCTTGCTGGCGGTTTTATTTTTTCAAGAGGTTCGAACGTGCATCGCATAAATAAATTATCATTTTTTCACGGCCTGTTAATTGGTCTGATTTCAGTGTGTAATTATTTTATAAAGATAAATGACACATTTGCTACGACATGTGGTACGACACAGTTTAATTCGTGTGCCAGTAAATGCGGGAATCTGAGTGTGTTAAGTTGCGACTGGGACAGCCGATATAATTCAGTATCATGCAATTGCGGATGTGATGCCAGTATGGTATCAGAATATGGTGATTTTGCATGTTATTATGCAACCAATACCCAGGCATATAATTGCAGCGGTGGTGGACATTGTTCATTTTCGCATTGTGCAGTCAAAGATTTTTACTGCTTTTCATTTTCATACAGCAATTGTGATTATGGAAATGTAAAGTGCCGCAAAACATACCTGTTTAACGCATCTGCAACATCCCAGGCATGCAGTTGCCGGTATGCCAGTTCATACAGCGGCGGATTTGAAGAGTGTAAAGACTATAAATTCTATGGTTCATCATGCCAGTATACATGTCCATCACACGCCATCAGTGCGAACGCATATACAATCGGCAGACGCACAACAACAAACCTGGGTGGCAGTATTACCGATTGTCGGGTATATATTCCAGCCGGGTGTGACGCAACGGGATGCTATACATCACACACATGCAGTTATAAAAGTTAAGCGGGGTGATACATGCCATTGGTATCCATCATCATTCCAAATTACAATAATGGGCAATATTTGGCGCAATGTCTGGAATCGGTCAAATCCCAAACAGTGACTGATTGGGAATGTATTATCATTGACGACGGCAGTACGGATAATTCGCGCACTATAATTGAAAAATTTTGCAAACACGACAAACGATTTTGTGCCATTTACCAATCGCGACGCGGTGTATCGGTGGCACGGAATGCCGGCATTGATGTCGCATCGGGTACATGGATTTCATTTCTGGATTCAGATGACATGTTATTGCCAGCGGCACTGGATATATTATTGTATACACAATCTGTGACAAATGCCGATATCATAGAAGGTGGCACTGTTTTAACACATCAAGATTTTGCCATTCAGGAATTACCCGCGGTATTTGACCCACATGCCGCAGCGATTATCAGATTTGAAAATCTGTTTATTGATGTACAAAAACATTGCAACAATATCGCATGGATATGGCGCAGAATATATCGGGCAAATCTGATAAAAAATATTCCATTTCCAGAAAACATTGAAATTAACGAAGACCTGTTATGGTTCATGGATGTTATCGCGCAACATCCCATAATGGCCAAGGCCAGCCCATCTGTACTGTATCACCGGATATGGCGGCAATCTGTGACACGTGGTGCGGGTAATATCGGCCGCACAGACCAATTAATAACAGTCATTGAACGCATTGCAGAAAATCGGGCACTGCCGAAATTTTTTATAGAATCGGTAATATTTAATCTGACCAAATGCATGGTTGAATATGAAATGCGTGAAATAAATACCAGTAAAACAATACTGGCGCCCGCGTTGCGCAAACGAATATGGGGACAGAAAAAGTTTATTAAAATGCTGCCCCGGCAATTACAGCGTTTTGCGTATGTATTCTTAATCAAACAATATTTCTTGTATATGGCATATGGTGATGACAAAAATTAATGTTGCGTTTGCATTTGATGAAAACCTGTGGCGTCAGACAGCGGTGGCTATTTTTTCAATGTGCCAGGCCGCGCCACATGTACGATATGAAATTTATGCATTGGTTGACCAAAACGTACATGGCGTAATGCGTGATTTAGTACGTTTGGTGGTCAAAAAATCTGGCAATCGGCGGGCACGGATTCATTTTATCGGATTTAATGGAAATTTGTTATCGCATGAATTTTATGATACAGGCATGGCACGATTTCCGCGGGCGGCGATGGCGCGAATATTTCTGCCCCAGATATTGAAAAATGTCGGCAAAATTATATGGATGGATTCTGATGTGATTGTGTGCAAAAGTCTGACCCCAATGTGGCGTATTAAAATGCACGGCAAACTGATTGGTGCCGTGCGTGACATTAACATTGGTCCAATTGTAAAAAAATATCCGACAGAATTCGCACATTATGATGAATATAATCTTAATCACATGGTTGCACATCACGAATATGTTAACAGTGGTGTATTGCTGATGAATCTGCGCGAAATGCGGATATTTGGATGGACGGAAAAATGCATGAAACGAATTCAAAGCGAACAACGTAATATATGGTATTTTGACCAAGATGTGATAAATTCGGTCAGTTGTGGTAAAATTGCATATATGCCATTGCGGTTCAATCGCATGTCCAAATTACCAATCGAATTGTATATCAAAGAATATGGACGCACCGGCCTGTCACGCGAAAATTTGATTGATGATTATTATAACTATTGCGTGTTGCACTATGCCGGCAATGACAAGCCATGGGATAACCGCGGACCATATTGCGATGTATGGCATCAATTTGCAAAAATGGCCGGTGTGGTATAGCCATTTCTTCTGATTACACGACATAAATAAATATTAATGTATCAATTCATAAATTAAATTTGCTAAATCTTGTAAATCGCCATTGATGGTATCAGTCATATATCGTTCATAGACCGAATGATTATCCATTGGATTCAAGTCCAGTATATATCCCTTTTGATGTGCAAGCATTCGTATAAATTCACGCTGGGTTCGTCCATTGCCTTCACGAAATGGATGTAAGAAATTTATATTGTCCAATATTTCTGCCAGTTTTTGTGCAATTAGCGCACGGTCATTTGGCAACACGAAATATTCCGTCAACAACTTATCAATATACGCAAACGCCTGCGGAAATGCGTGCATTGGTAAAAATTGTCGTCCACCCTTGCTGATTTCTACCCTGCGGCATTCACCAGCCCACGAATATACATCTTGGAATAAAAATTTATGAATCTGCAACAGGTCGTTGGCATATTTAATTTGAAATGGATTGTTATGTAATTGTTCCAGACGGCGTGCAACACACAATGATTCAAACGCAACCAGTTCCGAATAATCTGTTATATTCTGCAGATTTAATAAAACCCCTGTATTTCGGTCTGTGTAAAGATATTCGCAATCAATATATTTATAATCGTTATTAAATGACATTATGAATCCGTTTTGCCAAATCTGCGGTAGAAATTTTACCCAATCTGTAATCACGATACATTTCAATCAATTGCGGTGTTGGGTGAAACCCCTCGTATACTTGGGATGCAATCGCACTGGCCACAGAATTTAGTGTATCCAAATCAGGGAATTTCACACCATATATGGTCAATGCACGCCTATCAAATTGAATATTTTTTAATGTCATAATGACATTTTATGTAAAAAGACGCCCACTTTCAATATAATTATTTATTCATTGTTGGGGATGATTTGGTGGTGGGTGTGCCAGACAGCAACTGTTCAAACCGTACGGCGGCGGATGCGTCGGTATCCATCAAATCAATTATTGTGCGGATTATTGTTGCCGCACTGTGGGCGGCGACACGTCTGTCTTGATGAAAGCGATGGGTGTTTATCAAACGCTGGACATTATGCGACAGGTCTGTCATTGTCTGAACCTGGCCCAGTGATAATATGCCACCACCAGAATTTTGGTATATCAATTCGTTCAGTTCATTATGTAATCCAGTCAATGTTTTCATGTTTGCAGGCGTCATCTTGATTCGTGATGCAATTTGGCCAACGCGCAAATCCGCCATCTTGTTCAATCCGCCAAAAGTCAACGTGTCCCGCATTCCCATCATTTTACGCAGGGATACAATAATACTTATCATTACAGTATCAATCCTGTCATGTATTGTTGTGGCGGTGGCATTGCTTAATTTTCGCGCAATACGATAGTTTGAATAGTCATACAGTAAAAACACCACCGGTATCGATAGCAAGGACGCCGCGATATTGTTTATTAAATCAACCCAGTCGGGATTATGCACATTGTCTTTGGTGACCAAGAATAATACCAATCCGCCCACGATTGACAGCAGGTACGGTATACTTTTTAACAACAAATTGCGCAGTTGGATATTCATCATTACGCAATATTGTACAGGAACGTATCGCCGACGAAAACAAGAACAAATTCCGTCAGACCAGACCGCCAGACGGGCGAACTGTCATCTGGGGTGTATCGTGTGTTATATTGGCGCGGCGATATCTGCGTCGCACAAAAGCCAATGCCCATATCCCCAGCATCCCCAGCAATACCGCCATTATCAGAACACTGAACCGCCATCCGCCCATCAATGACCCCAGTCCAATTATAAAACACATAATCATATAAGACCCCTGGTCGGCGATGCTGTAAAAAGACAGGATTTCAATTCTGTGTTCTGTCGGTGTTAAATTCTGGAATCGCGCATATAATAATATCTTTATTATCGCACATATTACATACGCCGCCCCCAATGCAATCAGGCCCGCCACATTATATTGCCATACAAACACACCAAACAACGCACCTGCTGCAATTATACCGGTGTACAATGCCCCAGATTTCACGCCGGTAAATTTATGCGCAACAGATTGTCCTGCAATCTGACAGCACAATATGAAAAACGGAACAATGCCGATATATTGCGGTGGCAATCCGATATCCAGGCCAATCAGACTAAGATAATCATTCAGGTATGAAAAGTTAGTCACCAGTACACTCATTATCAACATTGCGATTATCGCTGGGGTGATACGCATAGTTGACAATGCTGTTTTAATCGCAGCAATCTGTGATGTACCGCCACTTTGTGCGCCATGGTAATCCTGAATCAGGTTCATACGCATTAAAAACAGCATTGATATCGCCAGTGATACAATTGATACACTGGTAATAACACCATATCCATACACCAACAACAGTGACCCCGCCGCAGACAATGCCGTCCCCAGGGCGGCGATACTGCGACGCCGGCCCAAGACACGTTCATACGTTAAATTATGTGTACGCGCACGCAGTTCATCGTATAATACATCTTCGGATATAACGTTATAAATTGCGCCGTGCATTCCCCACAGAATCATCCCCAACGCGAATCCTATATAACATGGCCATATCATCCATAAAATAAACGCAATTGACTTTAATATTTGACCGATAAACAGGATATGTTTTGCACCGCATTTACGGGCGCATGCCGCAATTGGAAACTGGGTCACTAAAACCGCGCCCGACCACAGCATTAACAGCAATGATATATCAAAATCCGTCATGCCATGCGACTGCATAAATACGGCATAAACAGGTGACAACATCATCAAAGAATTGAAAAATGTGTACCCGTAAATATCCGTTAGAAATTGCCTGGTTGTGTTTTGTGTGGTCATACCCTGCCCCCCATGTCACAGAATAACAGATATTATATATAAATATTTCCGGCAACGCACGTTAAAAAAGCCAGACAAAAACTTGAATTTTTGTCAAATTTGACTATAATAGTATGTGTGAGTGAACCAAAGGGGGCAACCATGGCAAATAATGTATCTATGAAAGATTTTTTACAATTGTTCTATATGCAGGATTTAATCATCAATATGCCAGAGGCTCAGTTTGCCCAATATCAGGCGTATTTAAAGGCCAATGATGGCAAAGGTGATTTCCGTGGCAACATGAAAATGTGGCGTGACAAGGGCCTTGTTAATCGCATAGAAAAAAAAGATAAAAATGGCAAAGTAATAGATGTATTCTGGGAACGCAACATGCAATACGTTGGCGACCAAGGCACACGCGGTTCCAGCGCCCATGCAGCAATTGCCCCAAGTCCAACCCAAATGGAAGACAAAGATTGGGAAAAGTTGTTCCGCGAATTGCAAAACGCATTTCGTGACATGGCGGCCAATCGTGACGATTTCAAAGATAACAAGAAAGCAACCGAATTTTTAGACGAATATTTTGGCGACAACAAACTGTTTTCTATGTACAAGGCGACGCCGCAAACAAAATCACACATAGATAAGTTGCAAGATTTATTGAAAACGCATGCAAATACAATGCATCCGTTGTTATCCAACATATTTGAAACACGCCAAGACTATGATAAATTTGTAAAAGATATCAAGGATGAAAAATATAACAGCAATCCTAAAACACGTGATAAATTATTACGCATAATTAATGCGATATCCCATGAAATGAACTGGGGCGATGGTTTTACAAAACATCCACAAATCGCCGCGACATTGGCCGGCGTAGGCATTGATGCGATTATATCCGGATTAAACGATAAAAACGAAGTTATTAACCCGAATAAACTAGATTACTTTAAACGCAATTATCAGAACATCTTGCTGGGGGCCACGCAAGACAAAGTCTATGATGTTGTTAAAAATTATAGTTCCAGTATTGCGGGCGCTGTTGAATACGCCAAAGAAAAGGTGGACTATAATAACCCAAACAGCAAGGATTACATCCCGCCAAAGCGTAATGACCAACTGACTGATTGGCAAAAAATATCGGACTGGGTTGGCAAACGCTGGTCTGACCATATGGATAAATATACAAAACTGCGTGGCGGTCATGTATATTTTTCACCCCAGGCAAAATCCATTGTTAATGCGTTGGATGGCGCAAAGTTCAAACCAAATGATGGTTTGGGTAAATTACTGGAAAATGCAGACAAAATAAAAAAGAATCTGCAATATAAATCGCCGTCTGCGACTGCCCACTTTGAATGGATGACAAAAAAACTGGGTGAATTAAAAAGTAAAAAGATGTTTGAGGGTGCATTAAAAAATGCATCACAGATGAAGGCGTTGGTTTCCGAACTGGCGATTATGGCACTGGAAGATGGCAAATCTGATTCCATGGATGCGGTCAAGACCGCGATGGAAGTGTTAACCGTTATAAAATACGGATACACCACCAGCAATGTCATGGACGCAATGAAAAAGGAAGATGTCAGCATTTTCTCGGACAAAAGTCTGTCTTGGAATAAACACGAAGGCATGCGATTTGTCACCACTGCGATGGATAAAAGTATTAAATTTGCGTTCTTGGGTGCGGGATATTTGCTGAACGGTGCCGGACACTTTATAAAAACACGCAACAAAAAATTTAATGCAAAATCAGGCAAGCCCAACAAATATCAGAAAGATTTAAAATCCAGAACCGATGCGGAAAAAGCAGAACTGGAACGCCAGCAACGTACAGACAGTAATCAAAAAAGACGCATCAATACCAAACTGAACCAATATCGCCGCACTGGCGTGACCGAGGCAACATTGGATGCGGACATCACACGATATAATACCGATTTGCAAGATTTGTACAACAGACAGCGCATCCCGATGAGTTATATAAACCATTGGCTGAATGACCCGGCCAACCAATCCGACCCTGATTTTGCAAATGTTCAACGTTTTTACGAAGAAATAGACAATCAACAGTCACCAACCCCGATAACGATTACCGGGACTGACCCTTATCTGCAGTCATCAATTGACGATATACAAAATGATTTGTCCACGATTGCAGACACCCAAAATAAACTGCAAGGCGCGACCGATAAACGTCAAGAATTTCAAAATGGCACCGATACGGTAAAAATGATAAATGCCCAAATGCGTGACAGGAAACAGAAAATTGACAACTGGGACAAAGACCACCAGGATAAATTCACACAGTTAATGGCGCACTGGGACTTCTTGCAATCAGGATCATCCAGAACGGGTGAAAATATCCTGCAACAGATGTGGAATGGTTTGATGCCAATCAGCCAGGAAGGCAAGCAAAAGAAGTATGACACACAAAAAGACCGCACAAATCCATTTACAAATGCGACAGAAAAAATGTCACAAAAGGATTGGCTGCGCATGCAATGGTTGAAAAAGCACGGATACAGCAACGCTGCATAAGGCATACTTGATTTCTTGTGTGTTTTATGATATAATTGTATTAATCAAAACGTCGCATTTTGCGGCGTTTTTTATGGCATTTATATAAAGAAATTGGCAAACGAAATTTGCAACACATTGCAGGGCACCAGATAAGAGTAATCACACACCGTCACCCTGGCGCAGGCCAGGGCCCAGTGCTGCGCAGCATAATATTTGATATTATGTTCGCCCAACGGGCGAATTACCTGCGGTGCACTGGATACCGGCCGTCGCCGGTATGACGACCAGTGTGGGTCTGTTCCGTTGCCTGCGCAGGGGTGACGATATAAATCAATATTTGTATAAATGTAAAAACCAACACAATTTAACCAAAGGAACACAAATGGCGAAAGTTTTACAAATTCGGCGCGGGACAACCGCACAAAATGATAATTTTACGGGGTTGGCCGGTGAAATAACATTTGATACAGAAAAAAATACACTGCGCGTGCACGACGGGATTAGACTCGGTGGATATCCGGTTGCCACACCCACAGACGACGCCACCGGTGGCAACTGTCAATCATTTGATATTGAATCTGTATCTGATGAATTTTGGCAATCATTGTTCGGGCGCATGATGCAAAATGTTATCCGCACGGTCGATAGCCAGCCGATGCGTTTTGGTGGCGGTGCATTCATTGAATACATATTTTCAGATATACCGTCCAATCCCGCGCATGCTATGCCAATACTGGTATGCATTAACGCAGATGCAGGATACGCCGTGGGCGACACAGTATACGCATTTGGCGTGGGTGACCATCCGGTGATGGTGCCAAACCTGATTACAGACAAAAACGGTGTGCATGTGAAACTACCGACGGCGGGTGGCGATTTCTGGGTGTATAACAAATCAACATGCGCCAAGACAGTTGCCAGTTCTGATAATTGGCGTATAAAATTCCGCCTTTATTATTGAAACGGATAAAAACATTTGCTATGCTGGCGACATAAATCAAGAAAAGGATGCAAATATGTACATACTCGCACTGAACTGTGGTTCTTCATCACTGAAATATCAGGTATTTGATGCAGATTCTATGAAAGTTGTCGTCAGCGGCAATGTTGAAAAAATCGGGCTGCCAGATTCTTTTATTACGCAAAAGTATCCAGATGGCACAAAAACCAAGAAAGAAACATCTATGAAAAACCATGACGAGGCATTAAATGTCGTCTTGTTCATGCTGCGCGAGGCATCAATTGATCTGAACGAAATCAAGGGCGTGGGTCATCGCGTTGTTATGGGTGGTGATAAATTTGCATCGTCTGTTGAAATCACCGATGACGTTATCAAAACGATTGATGAACTGGCACCATTGGCACCGTTGCATAATCCGTCGGCATTAATGGGTATTGTCACCGCAAAGCAATTATTGCCAAACGCAACCCAGGTTGCCGTATTTGACACCGCGTTCCATCAGACCATGCCGGATTATTCGTATCGTTATGCCGTGCCGGCCGCATGGTATCGCAACTTGGGCGTGCGCAGATACGGTTTCCATGGAACCAGCCATCTGTATGTATCAAAACGTGCGGCCAAAATGTTAGGCAAACCGGCATCTGAATGCAATCTGATTACATTGCATATCGGCTCTGGCGCATCTGCAACCGCAATTCGTGGCGGTGTATCAGTTGATACGTCCCTGGGGATGACACCGCTGTCGGGGCTGACAATGGGCACACGTCCAGGCGATTTGGATCCAGGTGTTGTTCTGTATGTAATGGGACGTTTGGGACTGTCTGCCGCCCAGATGGAAAAGCATTTAAGCAAAGACTGCGGTATCATGGGGTTGACTGAATGCTATGCAGACCGTCGTGATGTTGAAGAAAACAAAGGCACAAACGATGCATGCCGTCTGGCACTGGATATGGAAGTGCAAAATGTAAAGAAATATATTGGCGCATATATGGCAGAATTGGGTCATACAGATGCAATCGTATTTACCGCCGGTGTTGGTGAAAATGACGAATATCTGCGCGAAAAGTTCTGTTCAGGGCTGGAAGAACTGGGTATCAAATTGGACGCGGAAAAGAACAAAACCGCATTGGCCCGTCTGGGTGCTGGCGAAGTTGAAATCAGTGCATCTGATTCACGCGTCAAAATATTCATGATTCCAACCAACGAAGAATTGGTTATCGTTGAAGATACACTGGCAATCATGAATAACAAATACAATCCAGACCATCTGAAAATGGAATATTCGTTCATTTAATATATTGTCTGATACAAAAATCCCTGATATACATCGGGGATTTTTTATTTTATTTCTTTACATAAAAATCCGTTATTTATATACTTACACTTGAATCAACAGGGATGTTGGCTCAGGGACCTCAGAAATCCCATAACATAACGGTGCGATATCGCACTGAATCCGACGAAACTGTCGGCGCATGGATGCGCCGTGTGTTTTATATAACCCGACTGACACCGGTCGGGGATCTGTGATTATACAACAGGTTTTATACCAAAAGTCACAGGGTCATTTTATGTTATGATTTTCTGAAATCCCCGACCGCCAATTCCATGGCGGTTTTTGTCTAACAAAAAACAGGGAATTGAAAATCATGAAAAAATATTTAATCACAATTACTATGGCAATTATCACGATTAATAGCGAGGTGCACGCAAAAGTATGGATACCAAATTTCGGATATTGTAATGAATATGGCGGGACATGCCCAACCACTGGACATTGGCAAGGCGATTCACTGATTGCACATTGTATTAATTCAACATGCTATTGCATAAGCGAAGAAGATGACACAAAAACGATAACGGTACCGTGCAAATGTGAAGAAGATGATGACTGTAATTCTGGATATGGATGCGTTAATGCCAAGTGTGTAAAATGTACCAGTTGTTCAAACTGTACCAGTGATACCAGTTGGTCTGCATATGGGACGGGATATCAACGTATAACATATCGCACATGCGCATGTAATGGAACATGCAATACGTCATATTCGTATCGATGTGCCGCGGGATATTACGGCAGTTCAACCAATGGTACATCAGGATGTACCCAGTGTCCGACATGGACAGGTGTTTATACAACATCTGCAAAAACAACACTGGTACGTGGGACCAGTGCCGCCGGCGCCACTGCAATCACTGGGTGCTATATATCAACAGGCACAGATTACGATGTGACCGGGACATTTAAACTGACAGACGTGTGTCCATATAAACTCTGACCATATAATATATATCATGACGGGGGATTTTTTTGTGTAATAAAAAATATGGAAATTCCATTTAAATCCATTTACAATGTATTATGACTATATCAAGGATTTAGCATGACACTAAACAAGGCAGAACAAGTTTTCTATGAACAAATTGGTGCATCTATTCGCGGTGTACGCGAACAACAGAACAAGACACCACAAGAAATGGCGATGATTTTAGATGTGCCTGTGGCGCAATATTTGCGATTTGAATCGGGGGCAGAACCAATCTCTTTATTTCAAATGTACATGATTATCAATGCGACCCAGCCAGAACTGATAACACCGGGTCTGTGGCCACAAATCTAAAAATTCCCCCGATGGGGGATTTTTTTATAACCGGATTGGCGCTGAACGGGGATTAAAAATTTTTATTAATATATAAAATGAGCCCCTGATAAGCTTGTTATCGCTTATTACCGAGGGCTGCCTTATTCTTCTAAGAATCAGGTCTTGCAAGCCAGTTTCCTGGATACATTGCTATTATATAGTTAACGCCCCAGTATTGTCAAGCAGCAAAACCAAACGCCCAACCTACGCCGCGCACTACGTTAGAAAAATCATCTTCGTTCATACGTGGACAAACGTACTTTCGTTTTCCTACTTTTATCCTATCCAGACGTTTCAAGGAAACGGAACATGCTAAATCGCACTTGGCACACATTGGTTTATCGTCCTGAGACAAATAGTTTTGTGACAGCAAGACACAATATGGCACTGCGTATAAAGGCGGTGTAGAACTTAACGGAACAACGATTGCTAAATCACTGCGATATGGCAAAGGATCACGCAAAACAACAACGGGACGCTTTTTGACTATTTCTGGGACAATATTACCCTTAAAATCACATATCAATATTTCGCGCTTGCGTGGGTGAAACTGTAAACCGGAATCTTTTATTTGTGTTGTCATGGTGATAATGGTATCAAAAAGACAGTTTTTAGCAAGAAATTTCTACATATTTCATGCCAATTAACACCACAAAAAAACACAATACATATGCACGGATGACCGGATAGTTCGGGCGATATAATTATCGCCCTCACCACTCCTTTGCGCTCGACTACGCGTGGCTTGTCTCGCTTACTCGTATGCGAACCACGGTTCGAATCTGACCCGTCCAAGATTATAAAATATCCCCCACCAGTTGGTGGGGGATATTTTATAATGGGGCGGATGACCGGATTCGAACCGGCGACACCTGGTACCACAAACCAGTGCTCTAACCAACTGAGCTACATCCGCCATACTGTTTGGAAACCTATTGTTTCCTTTTTTTTGTCCGCCTTTGCCAAGGCTATGGCGCAACATTAAGTTTTCTTAAATTGCAATGCCATTAACGAAAACTTATGGTGGAGCTGATCGGACTCGAACCGACGACCCCTTGCATGCCATGCAAGTGCTCTACCAACTGAGCTACAACCCCGTGCGAGTGTTTATTCTATATTTCTTCTTGCCAAATGTCAAATCAATTTGCTAATCTTTTTTATCATAAGGAGAATATATTATGGATTACCAAGCTTTAAAGGCGGAAGTTGAACAGAAAACCGCACAATCTATCGAAGTTTTGAAAAATGAATATGCAGGTTTGCGCACAGGTCGCGCGTCGGTGCATCTGTTGGATGGTGTACGTGTGCCAGTATATGGGTCTGAAATGCCAATTAACCAGGTTGCAACCGTATCAACACCAGACAACCAAACATTGTCTGTGACCGTTTGGGATATTTCAAACGCACCGGCGGTTGAAAAGGCAATTCGTGATTCTGGATTGGGACTGAACCCGATGACAGCAGGCGGTGTTATTCGTCTGAACATGCCACCGTTGACCGAAGAACGTCGCAAAGAACTGGTAAAGGTTTCTGGCAAATACGCCGAAGAAGCCAAGATTTCTATGCGCAATATTCGTCAGGATGCGATGGGCAAAATCAAGCGTGCGGTCACCGACAAAGAAATTTCCGAAGATGACCAGCGCAAGTATGAAGAAGATATTCAAAAAGTGTTTGACCGTCGCGCGGCCGAAGTTGATGCCACCGCAAAGCAAAAAGAAGCAGACATTATGGCTGTCTAAATCAACAGATTATATATTTTGCATCACAATCAAACACTGGAATTAGAATAAATGTTTAAATTATTAAAAAGTAAAAAATCAATCGCGCCGGCGGCAGATGTATCTGCGTCAATTCCCCAGCATATCGCGTTTATTTGTGACGGCAATCGTCGTTGGGCAGAAATGCGCGGTCTGGCGCCACTAGCCGGGCACAAGGCTGGAATTGCCAATTTTGAAAACTTGGTTGACTGGTTTATCACACGCGGGGTGACAACAATCACTTTCTTTTTGTTTTCAACAGAAAACTGGAATCGGTCTGATGAAGAAGTAAATTTCTTGATGGATTTATTCTGCACCGAACTGGAAAAGAATATGAAACACGCGCTGGACAAGAATCTGCGCTATCGTGTTATTGGTTCACGCGACCGGTTGCCACAAAAACTGGCGGAAATGTGTGACAAATTGGAAGAAATATCTGCAGAACATACCGGTGGAACGGTTGTATTTGCATTAAACTATGGTGGCCAGGACGAGATTATCACCGCAGTAAATGACGCAATCGCGGCCGGCGAACCAGTTGACAAGGATACATTTGAAACATTCTTGGATACAGGTGATTTGTTGCCAATTGACTTGATGGTGCGCACCAGTAATGAATTTAGAATTTCAAATTTCCTGTTGTGGAAACTGGCGTATGCGGAACTGTTGTTCTTGCCGGAACATTGGCCAGACTTGGTGCGCAGCGAAAAACTGTGGCAGTATACGTTGGATGAGTATGCAAAACGCAATCGTCGTTTCGGCGGTGGCAAAAAGAAGGACTATGCGGGCAACAAGACAAAGGCGAAATAATCATGTCTGAAACAAAGAAAAGAATTATCGCAGGTTGTGTCATGGCACTGATTGCCCTGGCGGCAGGCGTCGGTGAATATTTTGGATTCGGTGCGGTTCGGTATCTGACCATTATCATTGCGTTGGCAATGATTGCAGAAACGATTATATGCATGGTGCGTACATCACGTGATGTGTGGCGTAAAAATGCGGTTGCGTTTATTGCGTTTTTGGTATTGTTGGGTCTGGTATTGATGGCGGCAAACTATGTCGGGGCGCGACCATGGATTATTTTACTGATGCTGATGATTATATGCAGTGCAGATATCGGTGCATGGTTCTTTGGCAAATTAATTGGCGGCGACAAGATGTGGGAAAGACTGAGTTCGGGTAAAACATGGTCTGGCCAAATTGCAGGCATTATTTGCGGAACCGCGGCATCAATTATGTATGGCTTGTTGGGCGCGGATATATTTATGCCACAATTAATGTGGATTGGTATCAGTGTCGCATTGTTAAGCCAGTATGGTGACCTGACCGCCAGTTGGATTAAACGCAAAATTGGTATAAAAGATTTTGGCAATATTATCCCAGGGCACGGTGGTGTATTGGATAGATTTGACGGTTGGATTTACGTATTGCCGATTGTATGGCTGGTTATGTTATAAAAAGTATAAGGAAGGTATTTTATGCATATCGTTTTAACCATTGTTGCATTGGTTATTGTTTTGGGGATTGTTGTATTTGTGCACGAATTGGGGCATTTCTTGGCGGCCCGTTGGGCACATGTACGTGTTGATAAATTTTCAATTGGTTTTGGCCCAGCCTTAATCAAATGGCACGACAAACATGGTACGCAGTGGCAGATTGCCGCATTGCCACTGGGTGGATATGTTTCCATTTATGGCCAAGAAGACATGTTTGACCGCAAAAAATACAAAGATTTGACCGCGGACAAGAAAAAGGGACATTATCTGTCGGTGCGCCCATGGAAACAATTTATTATCATCGCCGCCGGTGTGTTTATGAACTTTATGCTGGCATGGGTCATTTATTCCGCAATTTTCATGTTCCAAGCAAAAAATGTGCAATTACCTGTTGTTGGCCAGGTTATCCAAGAAAGTGTTGCCTTTAATGCCGGCGTTAAACCGGGTGATGTAATTATGCGCATTGACGGTGATAAGATAACAAACTGGGGTGAATTGATTATCGCCAAAGAATTGGCGTCAAATCGTGATGCCAGTGTTGAAATTCAGCGTGCAAACGACATTGTGGTTGTACAACTAAGCCCGGCGGAACGGTGGGGACTGGTTGCAGATGGTTCCAAAACAGAATTTCGCAAAAAGGGCTTCTTTGGTGCGATTTATTCTGGTGCACGTGAAACATATTATCAATCAAAAACATTGTTGGTTGTATTAAAACAAATTATAACAGGTGAACGTTCATCCAAGCAATTGGGTTCGTTCATAACAATTGCCCAGGTATCAGGTAATGCATTAGAGGCAGGATTCTTTGCATTGTTGTCAATAATCGCATTGTTATCTGTGAATTTAGGTGTTATAAATCTATTACCACTGCCGGTATTAGATGGTGGGTATCTGTTGATTTTAATAATCGAAGGTGTCACACGTCGTAAACTAGAAGGCAAAGGCATGGAAATCGCAATTATGTTGGGATGGATATTAATCGGTGCCCTATTCTTGCTTACTATGTGGAACGATTTGGCACGTGTATTTGGATTGAATTAAGATGAAAAAGACTAATAAAATTTTATTTGCAATATGTTCAACCGCGGTTATTCCAGTGGCAAATGCCGCAACCGTATCGCGTATTGATGTGACCGGGAACCAGCGTATGGATGCAGAATCTATACGTATCTTGTCCGAGGTCAAGGTTGGCGATAATATCAATACACAACGCACAAATGAAATTGCCAAGAAATTGCAAGAAAGCGGATATTTCTCAAATGTTTCTGTCCAAATGTCGGGAAACACATTAAAAATTGCGATTATTGAAGCCCCAACTATAAACATGGTCACAGTTGAAGGCAATGATGAAATATCAACTGATGATTTAAAGAAAGAAATTCGCACCAAAGAACGCACTGCATACGATGAATCTGTTATAGGTGCAGATGTTCAGCGCATGCTGACCATTTATCAGCGCAAGGGTTTTTTCGGTACAAAAATCGAGCCAAAGAAAATCAATCTGGATGACAATCGCGTTAATATTGTATATGAAATCACCGAAGGTCATCCAACATACATCACCGACATTGATTTCAAGGGCAACAAAAAATTCAGCGATCGAACATTGCGTGGCGAAATATTATCACGCGAACATGCATGGTGGCGGTTTATGACACAATTTGATGTCTTTGACGAAGACCGTATTCAATATGACCAGCAGATGTTGCGTCAATTCTATCTGCGTAATGGTTATGTTGATTTCCAGGTGACGGATGCTAATGGCATATTTACACCTGATCGCCAGTATTATTCTGTGACGTTCACAGTGGATGAAGGGCCCAAATACAAATTCGGCAAAATAACAATTGATAACCCGTTCCCAGATGTACCAGACAGTGTTCTGACAGATATAATAGAATCCAAATCGGGTCATGTTTATAATATTGACCAGGTAGAAGCAACAATGTCTGCACTGCGTGGCAAGGTTGCAGACTATGGATATGCGTTTATCAATGTGGAACCGGTACCGGTAAAGCATGATGACACGCGTACGGTGGATTTGGAATACAAGATTCAAAAGACCAACCGCATATATATTGATTCTATTAATATTTTGGGTAATGTTCGCACATTTGATACTGTGATTGAACAATTAATGCCAATGCGGGCGGGTGACCCGTTCTCGCTGCAAACAATTGAAGAAGGTCGCCAGAAATTGATGCGCACACGATATTTCAAGGATGTTCAAATCGTCCCCAGTCGTATTGCAGAAACAAATATGATGGCATTAGACGTTCGCGTTGAAGAACAGCCAACAGGCGAACTGTCGGGTGGTTTTGGTTGGTCAAACATAAATGGATTTATGGTTGATGCGGGCATTACCGAAAACAACTTTATGGGACGTGGCCAGATTGTGCAACTGCGCGGTTCAATCGCACAATACCAAAAGCAGGCATTGTTCAGTTTTACAGAACCATACTTGTTTGGGCGTGCACTGTCTGGTGGATTTGATGTATCGTATACAATGTACGACTATTCATCATTAGGCAGTTTTGGATATGACCGTGATTCATTAATGGTCGCAGGACGTATGGGATGGAAACTGACCGACCATTGGAGTCAGACATTACGTCTGTCGGCGTCTTTTGACCAGAACTATGATATTCAATCAAACGGTTGGCAGGATGCAAGTCTGTACACATTGGCAACGTATTTAAAGTACTATAATCTGGATACAAATTTTGAACAAAACACCCACACTGGTGTTGTTGGTAATCTGGGGATTGCATACACCGGATTTGGTGGCACAGAAACATTTATGCGCTATAACGCGGATATTACTGGTATGATTAAATTCTTTAACGACAGATGGCAGTTGCGTTCTTCGTTGGATTTCGGATATATCCAGGCACTGGATGGTGACTATGTATCACGTGTGTATCGCTATTTCTTGGGCGGGGAAACGTTGCGCGGATTTGACTATGCGGGTGTCGGTTCACGCAATTGGCTGTATACGAATTATTCACTGGGCGGTATGTGGAAATTGAACGGTTCAACCCAGTTGAATTTCCCAATCTTTATCCCGGATGAATATCAGGTCAAGGGATTTGTATTCATGGACTATGGGTGGCTCGGCAAACCACCAAAGCGTGAAGATTACTATCTGGGGCGGGAAAATGACATAGACAGTGATTTGCGCACATCATACGGTGTCGGTATTTACTGGAACACGCCGATGGGGCCAATGAATTTCAGTTGGGGATGGCCGTTAAAGATGAATAAGTACGACCGCGAACAGCGTTTCTTGTTATCGTTTGAAACACAGTTCTAGGGTCGTTTGGTAATAATACTTGACCGGCAAAATGGATTTTTCTTATAATCAAAATAATAAGAAAGGGGGAAAGGCATGAAAAAGTTAATCTGTGGCATATTTGTCGCATTGGCGTTGGCAGGATGTGGCCAGGTTTATGATCGTGAACCGGTCGGTGTTGGATATGACAACAATGAACTGAAGTTAAGCCCGTGCGCATGCATTATGGTATATCAGGCATAATTTGTCATATCACCGCCATAGCGCATATATCAGGAGGGATGCAAATTGGACTATCCAGGCGAATTCAATGTACCGGCATTTCCGGCGGGAACGCATATTGCAACGTCCCGCGTGATGGGTATTGGATGCTTGGTGACGTTTTTGCTGATTATATGTACGTGTGGTATGATTTTATGGGCGAATACATATCGAACTGTTAACCCGGTTATTATATATGTAAATCCAATAACTGGTGGTTGGGAATATGTTGTCCGCACCCACGACAGAAAAAAAGAATATCCCACAGATGCGATGGCACAAATTGCCGCAATAAATCACTTTGTTCACAATTGGTTTTATATATCACCAAATATGGATGAAAATTCTGCGCAATGGAACGCGTGTGACCGTGATATGTGCCAGGATAACAACAGTATCATGAGTGGTGATACCCAATGCGCTATATATTGTCAGACAACAGATGATGTATACCAGGATTTCGCCACAAATGTCATGCCGGATTATCGTGAACGTGCATTATTGGGGCAACATTGGGCGTTGGATTCTAATACAATTCAAATTGTTCCCGCGGGTGAAATTACCCCAACATCTGGGACATGGCGCGTGACTGCGACAATCGTATCAAATATCGGTGATTTTGAAATATTGGGCTATGCCAAGGTGGCACGTGATACAGGCACGGATATGATTTTGGAAAACAGATATCCGGTAAATTATGTATTAACCAACGGTTTCTATATAACCAAATTTGATTCATACAGGATAAAATAACAGACAGATGAAAAAACTGATTACGTTCATGGCCGGTGTGATGTTATTGGTGATAATGTTTATCATCATGTTCTTTGCGGGCGCAATATTTGACATGGCGGGCAAGCAATCGGTTGAAACATATTTTTTCCAGGGTAATTCTTTCTCAGACCAACGCCCCGGGGCCCCAAAAACACCCAAGGATTTGGGTGATGTAAAGATGTTTGATATGCTGGTGACCAAATATGTAAATGATTATTTTTATGTTCTGCCGGATATGTCAAATATAGAACAACGACAATCCCCACGCAGTGCATTGGATATAATGTCTGCACCGGATGTATTCGCACAATGGAAAGATAATATCGCCCCACAGATTACAGAAATGGCGAATGCCGGCATGTTGCGCACAGTGTCCGTCACAGGCATACAAAGATATGGTGACTATCATGCGGTTGAATATCAATTAAAAACATGGCATACACCAAATGACATGGACGAATTGCCGCAAATTGAAACAGGTATAATATATTTATTGGTATCTGACACGCCACGCGTCAATGATTATATTATGGAAAATATGCATACCGTGATTGAACGGGGTCGCGATTTGGTAATCGTATTCCAGGGTTCGTTCCGTGTAGAAAAGGCTATAATGCCATAAGGAATATGCAATGAACATGAAGAGAAAGATTCTGTTGGCCGCAATGTTATTCGCAGTATCACCGGCGATGTGTGTTGAACTGGATGATCCGTTTTTATCAGCAATACAAGATAGTGGTGACGCCGATATAACGACAGAATCTGTATCACTGAACGCGGGTGCAGAAATCGCGAACGTTGGCGCATTTGATATTGCAGGCGTATTACTGGGCATGCCGTTTGAAGATGTACAAACGCTGTTTTACAAGACCAAGGCACTATATGCACCGCGCCAAAAAGACAGTATTATTTATACAATTCATAAAGACTGGAAAGATAACCTGGATTACGAGTGTCGCCAGCAAAATATTATTATCCCCAGTGAAATTGAAAAATGTATCAATAGTCTGGCGCGCAGTCGCGGGCTGCTGTATGCGTCTGAAATGCATCTGATGCGCGAAAATACGGGTGAAACATTGGTTGTGTATTTTACCAGTAATGCGACAGATAATCTGGTGTGGCGTGTTATGTATAACAATGATGTAAATGAAATCGAAGGCACCGCTGAAAAATTTGCGAACCAACGGGACAAGAAAATTCTGGCATGGTGGCAGGCTGTGTTGGAAAAATATGGTACACCAAATGCCGGAACAGATAAATGGATTTCATCAACAAACGCATATGACCCGATGATGACAGCGTATTTTGGTTCATTGGATTTAACCGATATGGGACGTCGCGCATCGGACGTGGCAACAAATATCCGCACGGCACGTGAAAATTTCCACGCCAAGCCATACGCGTTTTAATTCAGATAACAAATAACAAACTGTTAGATTATTTTCTTTACATGCGGCGCATTTCTCAATACAATGGGCGTGGATTTCAATATGGATTGAAGTTCGGGACTTAGAAAATCCCTTTATAGCACTCGGTGCGAAAGCATCGTAATATTTTTGGGTGCGATTGCACCGTTTCCTGGCGCGATATAAGCGGGTCGGGATGCTGTTGGTTATAAAAATAGGGCGTGCCCAAAGGCCAATGGGATCACTAGTGCTATTGATTTTTCTAACATCCCGGCCGCCATATTTTCGGCGGATTTTCTTTTACCATTGTAATCCGACTTTATTCCCATAGAAAATGGGGTGGATGCGTGTATCATAATCAAAGTACACGGAATTAGAAAAATAAATGTTTTCTGGTTGTTTGAACATCCATCCCAGAAACTAAAAAATACGGTAAAAGGTATAACACATGACTGTGACGTTTTGTATCCCATATCTGGTAATCGGTGGTGTTGACATGGTTTTTATTCAAACACTGTCAGAAATGGCAAAAATTTCAGATATAAATATAACCATTTTAACCCATGCGAAAATTCGGAACAGTTTTTTCAAAGACTGGTGCAAACAAAACCCAAATATTCGTATTATCACATGTTATCCATGGCAAAATACTTTTGAGAAAATTGCGCAATATACAAAAATATTTCCGTTAAAAAATATTCGCAAAATTATTTTCAGTGTTTATAAAAAAATCAGACGTTGGCAGATGCGCCATAACCCAATATTTGTAAATACGGATGTTTTTATCGACTATAAAAATATGGAATTTTCGCGCGAATTGGCAATGACAGACAGACCTAAAATTGCATGGTGTCACGGTTCAATCAATTTCTTTAATAATGAAAAATTGATAAAAAAATTACCAATGTATGACAAACTGGTATGCTTGACCGACAGTTTTGTTTCAGATTTTAAGACCAAATATCCACAATATGCCGACCGCATTGTGCGTATTTATAATCCAATTGATTGTGATGCGATACGCCGCACGTCAGAAACACAGAAAAAAATAGATGGCAAATATTTTGTGGTTGTATCACGGCTGGATTGTGACAAAGATATCGAGACTGTAATACATGCATTTGATAAATTTTGGACGACAGAAAACGAACCAGATATACGTTTGATAATTGTTGGTGGCGGGTCAAAAGCAAAACATTTACAGTCCATTGCAAATAAATTACCATCAGCCAGTAATATAATGTTTACAGGTCCCATTCCACAACCATTTGGATATATGCGCGATGCAATTGCAAACATTTTATCCAGTTATAATGAAGGATTACCAACGGTATTAATCGAAGCAATGGCGGTCGGTACATTAAACATATCATCAGATTGCCCCAACGGCCCGGCAGAAATATTGTTAAACAGTGATGCAGGATTGCTGTTCGCCCCGGGCGACACAGAAAAATTAAGTCAAATTATGTCAGATATATGGAACGGGCGCATTGATACGAAAGAAAAGATTACTGTCGCGACATGTTCACTGTCACGGTTCAATGCGAACAATATTATAAATGAAATATACAATTTGATCCAAAAAGAGTACCGCCATGCAAACCGATAGAATTCATTTATATATGCCAGATATACGAAAGAAAGAATTCTTTGATACATTTAATAAAATAAAGTTTGAAAATGTCACTGAAATACAAAGTGTACCCAACGGAATTATAAAAGCATTAGAGAGAAAACACGGCAGAAAAACGTTAGGTGTATTTGATGAAAATTTACGTCCTGTAAAATCTGCTGAATTACGCTGGGACAATATATTACTGTACCCACAGAAAATTGCTAATTTGAAAAAGTCGTTGCATAAAATACCAGTTGTAAATGAGGACGTAGTCTATCTGGGTAATACAATATCGCATTTCGGACATTTTATGATTAACACTTTGGATCGTGCCTGGTCATTGGTGCAAAAAAAATACAAGGTTGCATTAATATGCACAAATTCTGAGCCCAGACAATATCACGATTTATTGCATCTGATGGGAATTGACGAAAAAGACATTATAATCGTAACTGAATCTACACGTTTTCAATCTGTATTAATTCCCCAACGTGGATTCTTACACAAAGAATTCATATCACCAGAATGGATAAATATATTCAAACACATTTCGAATAATGTTAATAAAACATATCCGTATGACAAAATCTATGTTTCACGATGCAAATTTGTAAACACAAACAATCCATCCAATCTGCAATTTGGTGAACAGAAAATCGAAAATATATTTCGTAAAAACGGCTATCACGTTATATATCCTGAACACTTGTCAATAACAGACCAAATTGCGTATATGAAAAATTGTCGCAGTTTGGCTGGCGTTGCTGGAACCGCATTGCATTTGGCACTGTTTATGCCAGATAACGGTCAGGTTATCCAGATTCAACGTTCAAAACGCGGTTTCCCATTTGCACAGGCACAAATTAATACCGCCAAGAATATGGATTCATATTATATTGATGCCAGTATTGAAAAATACATAACAACACACAGTACATTAGTACCACAAATTATTGGTGTAACAGAACATCTTAAACAATTCATGGACGAACAAGAATTCGTATATAATGATACAGACATTGAATTTGATTCGACTGAATACAACAAATACATATCTGCATGTCACAAAATGTCCAGATTAAAATTTATCCAATCACGATGGATAAAAATTTTAATAAAGAGGTTTATACACATTATTTGTTATTTTGTACCAAATCGTAGTTTACGCCATAAACTGCGTGGGATAATATAAAACGGGTAGGAATACCCGTTTTATTAATCTACAGTGCCGGATACAAACCAGAATAATCTGTTTGATGATGGTATAAATCCGCCGCCATAATTTTGACCACGCGCGACAAATGACGTTGTGGTGCGCTGTTCGGTCCAAACACCCGACCCACCAATTCCAGATGCGGCGGTAATTGTTATTGTATAATTTACATCTGACATTGTAATGGGTAATGTGGTCATACTGTCAAATACGGTAATACCACCCTGTTCGACCCAGCCGGATTTGTATTTCCGGTACCATGTGTAATTATTGTCGGCGGTGGGTAATTGTGTTTCTATTACATAATCGGCACCGTCGGGTATCGGACTGGACACGGTTAATTCATCTGCGCGGGCCAATGTATGCCCGCCGGGTGTCACGCCGTCATGTATGCGCAGTGTCCAATTTGTCGTATCGACTGTAATTTCACAGGGCGCACCCACAAATGTGCTGTGCTGTGATTCATTACCATTACGGTATATTATTTGTCTAGACATTATATATCTCCTGATGTTGTCTAGTTTTCTGGTTGTTTGAATTGAAACTGATGGTTATAATGATGGGTATGAATACCTATCAGACAGGCCTGTTTTCTGAATTTTTGGCGCGGATGTATCTGCGGTGTCATGGATTCAAAATCGTTAAATCCCGATATATTACCGGCCGCAATACAGGACGCGCCGAAATTGATATAATTGCACGCCGCCGCAATTTAATGATTTTTGTAGAGGTAAAATGTCGCCCTAGCCTATCTGGTGCATGGGATGCAATTACCGCCACACAATCGGCGCGTCTGCGGCGGGCGGCTGAAAACTATATCGCGAAAAGTGCATGGCGTGTGGACGCACGTTTTGATGTTATTATCGTGTGTGGTTGGCGTATTAAATGGGCACGCGGTGCGATTTGATTTATTGAATTCGCTGGGCACGTTATGTGCAAATTGTCACTCCTGCGCAGGCAGGAGTGGGGCTTGAATACTTTGTTTGCGTCGGTATGACATATTCCCAGATTTTGAACCTGATTATAGCCACCCCCAGTCACGTTTTCAACGTGACAGCCCCCGCCAAGGCGGTGGCAATTAACCCTTTGTGCCTGGCACTGCACGTTTCTCTTGCCGTTCCCCCGTTGCAGTTCGGGGTCCAGGTTAATAGTCCCACTCATGCCTGGCGCAGGAGTGACAAATCTTGCTATATGTGCGGTTATAACAAAGCCTGATTTTACACACATATTTTTAGTCTTGCTCCTATTGTCGCTCGGCACGTTGTGCCTGTGCGATTTGATTTTACTGGATTGCCACGCTGCGCTATCGCTTGCTCGCAATGACAAATGGAAAACTTGCAAATTGGAATATTTTCCTATATAATTTTCAATGTACTTTTTAACAATAAAAGGAGAAGTAAATGAAAAAAGTAATGTTGGCATTGTTTGCTGTTTTGACATTGGCTGCCTGCACAGGTTCTTATAAATCAGGCAACTGCGAATATGATTTCTTGCTGCATAAAGATATTTCTATTTCTAAAATCATCGGTAATGCGACTGGCGGTTGCTAATCCGTGATTTCTATGAAATTTACAGCCACCCTGTTTAGGGGGCTGTTTTTATTATTGATAAATTTGCCACTTTCAGATAAATTTTATGTATATGAAGAAGGATTTATTTGATTTCTTGAATACAGACCTGCAATTTATCAAGGGCGTTGGGCCCAAGGTTGCAGAACGCTTTGCGGACGTTATCGGTGGTCGGCGTGTGTTGGATTTTCTGTTGCACCGCCCGTCATATGTGCGTGCACGTGATATTATGGATTCTGTACTGGACGCCACACCGGGTGATACTATTACCATCGCATTACAGGTTAAATCACATCGTGCGGGGCGCAGTTTCCGTGGCCGGCGCAGCCCAACCCAGGTGATATGCGCCGATAAAGTCGGTAATCCTGTGACCGTGCAATTTTTTAACGTGAATTTCTTGGATTACTGGCTGAAAAAAATGCCGATTGGGACTTGGCGCATCGTCAGTGGTAAACTAGAACGCGGCAGCAAGGCCGTCATAAATCATCCTGAATTTATCGAAGACCCAGACCACGCCGATAAAATTCCAACATTACAGGCGATTTATCCCGCTGGCGAGGGATTAACCCAGAAAACATTTGCGTCCGTGCGTGACCAGATATTTGCACATCTGATGCCGATTGTGGAACGTGAATCAGAACCCCAGGCACATGAATTTTTTGATGCGTTGCATCATGTGCATTTTCCGCAATCACCTGATGATTTGGCAGCTGGGTCGGTATATATAATGAAGTTAGCCTATTGGGAATTGTTGGCCCATCAATCGGCAATTGTTATCTGTCGTCGCAACCGTGCTGACGTGCGCAATCAACGCGCGGTGCGCCCGAAAAAGTATGATTTATTAACTAAATTCTATGACAATTTATTGTTTGAATTAACGGGGGCGCAGAGGCGCACAATTGATGAAATCATGTCCGACATGAAAAAAAACATACCTATGATGCGCCTGGCCCAGGGCGATGTTGGCAGTGGGAAAACGATTGTAGCATTGGCCGCCGCAGTGGCGATGGCAGAATCCGGGGCCCAGACAGCATTTCTGGCCCCGACAGATACCCTGGCCCAGCAGCATTATGCAAAACTGCGCCAGATGTGCGAGAAAATTGGTATTGTGTGTGATATTCTGACCGGACGTGACAAAGGCGCAAGCCGTCGCGAAAAACTGATATCCATTCGTTCTGGACGTACCAAAATCGTCATAGGGACACACGCACTGTTTTCAAACGACGTTGAATATAAAGATTTAGGCCTGGTAATTATTGACGAACAACACCGATTTGGCGTTTCCCAGCGCGAGGCATTACGTGCCAAGGGCAACAATCCAGATATGCTGGCACTGTCGGCAACCCCGATTCCACGCACGTTATCCATGACAATATATGGCGATATGGACGTATCGATTATTAATGAAAAGCCGGCCGGTCGTATCCCAATTAAGACGACCAAGTTATCTGTATCACGTGTCAATGATTTGGTCGCGCGGCTGCGCCCCCTGATTACAAATGGCGCCAAGGTATTCTGGGTATGTCCGTTGGTTGCAGAAACCGAAGTATCAGATTCAACCGCGGCGACCGCACGACACGCAGACCTGCAACGTGAATTTGGATGCGCGGGATTGGTTCACGGTCAAATGGATAAAAAAGAACGCGATGCCGTCATGGCCAAATTTGCAGACAATGATTCTGGGATGCAAATCCTGGTTGCAACCACTGTAATAGAGGTTGGAATTGATGTACCCCGCGCAACTGTTATCGTTATTGAAAATGCAGAACGGTTCGGATTGGCGGCATTACACCAATTACGCGGGCGCGTCGGGCGCGGCAATTTGCAATCGTATTGTATCTTGATATTTGGGCACAATGTGACCGAAGACGGATTAAAACGTCTGGATATACTGTGCGGGTCTGATGATGGATTCGCCATCGCAGAACAAGATTTAATGATGCGTGGCGTTGGTGAATTAATGGGCACCAGACAAAGCGGATGGATTCAATATCACTTTGTTGATTATCGCGAACATCGTGATTTATTCAAATTGGCAACTAATGCTGCACGCGAATTGCCAGAATTTACAACGTGGATTCACGATTTGATGTTTATCTTTGACCGTGGGGTTCAAATCAGTGCGTAAAATTATTATGATTTTTATGATGATTGTGTCCGTTGCCGGGTCTGCGCATGCGGCCAGTCTGATTAACGATACGGAAATTGAAAAATATTTAACAGAATTAATTACACCCATTGCAACCGCGGCCAATATACCACAAAACCGATTAAACATTTATATCGTTCATGACGATGACTTTAATGCATTTGTTCGTGGTGGCGAAGATGTGTTTATATATACTGGTCTGTTGACACGCATCACAACACCGGCCGCATTACAGGCAGTTGTGGCGCACGAACTGGGGCATACAATTGGTGGGCACATGGCCCAGATGTCGGCCCGCATGGATGCAGAATTAAAGCGTACAATGCTGATTCAGGCACTGGGTATCGGTTTAATGGCCGCAGGCGGCGACCCATCAATGGGTGTTGGTGTACTGGCCGGGGCCAGCGGGGTTGCACAACAATCTATGATGGCGTTTTCACGCGACGAAGAACGCATGGCGGATAATCTGGGGCTGGATTTAATGGCCCGTGCAGGCGCAGATGTAAATGGATTTGTCCAGGTTTTTAAACAAATGAATAATCTGACAGGGGCAGCAGAATCCAAGATAAATCCAAATAAAATTAATCACCCATTAACAACGGAACGGTTAAAAAATATCCAAGAACAAATTGCAACAAAAAAGTTAATATATCATGGCAACACGTCACGTGATGCGCGACGCGCAACAGAATACGATTTAATACGCGCAAAATTAATCGGCTATCTGGACAGTCCGTCACGGGTACGTGCACTGTACCCAAATTCAGATAAGACAGACGCGGCGATTTATGCACGCGCAATTGCAAATATGAACGGTGGGAATTTGGATACCGCACGCACGGGCATTGGGACATTGATATCGCGCCAACCAAAAAATCCATATTTCTATGAATTATTGGGCGATATCGAATACCAATATGGCCACTATGACGACAGTGTCAAATCATACGAACGTGCCGTTGAATTATCTGATAATGCCCCCCAGATTCAAACCGCGTTGGCATTGGTTTTGGCCGAACGAAATGGCCCCGGCGACAGCGCACGCGCAATCACGTTATGCAAATCATCATTATTGATGGCACCTGCCCCATTAACATATTGGGTTTTGGCACGCGCATACGGCGACGATGATGGACGCAGTGATTGGGCACGCGCCGAATTATATGCAATGCGTGGTGATACAAAAAATGCAAAAAAATATGCAAAATTGGCACAGAAAAAATTACATAAAACAGACCCAGAATATATCAAAGCCGGTGATATTCTGGATTAATCCCTGAATTTTAGGCCCCAGGATTTTTATCCTATTATCCTTGATTTTTATTTATTAATAATTTATAATTACGTAGTGTTGGTATTTACCAGCATGAGGACTAAGAACCTCTATACGACTGCGCACCGGGTTGCGCATAATAAAACGTCCAGCAATTATGGCTGGAGGGTGACGAATATATTGAATAAGTCCGCTATCGTTGTTTATAGTTCTTAGCCTCCAGCCGCCTTATATATGTATTGGTGGTGTTTTTATGTCTTGGCATTTTTCATAATCTATCTCCACACAAAAAAGAAAAATGCCAGGGCGCTCGTATGACCCGGATAAGGTTATTTGACCCGGCAGATAAAATTGTGCCGGGTCACTGTTTATTTGATAACGGCACCTTTGATTAATGATACGTCTTCTTTGATACCGTCGATTTTCATTTGCAATTGACCAATACCCGTTTCCAGATTCGTTGTGCGATTTTCCAGCGCGGTTAAACGGCTGTCGGCACGGTCAATTTCTGCCAGGGATGAATCCTGACGCGCAACCCAGTACACCATACCCGCAATAAACGCAATCAAGAACCAACTGTCACGCAGAAAGTCAACTATTTCCATCGCACTGTTTTTATGTTGCATTTTATGTACCCCGCGAAATCATGTTTTCTATCTGATGCACCAGTGCACGTTGCGCCTCTAGGCCGCGTAATTGCGCATCGGATGCGTCCGGCCCCAGTACACGTTCAACCGTTATACGGCGCAGATGCGCCAAAACGGCACGGCCCGCCACCGTCGAAAATGCGCGGGCATAGTTTTGTTCTGTCTCTCTCATACTTTCTGCCTTTTTTATATTACAGATTCCATGGCAACCATTTGTGCAATCGGGGCGATGTATTTTAATTCTGCATCACTGTGCAATGATATCTGATCAATTACACCGCGACGCGATAAAATTTGCAGGCCGCGGTCAACCAGTGGACGAATAAACTCATGCAGTAAACGTCCGTATGTCGCCCCCAATATCCGCATCATATCTGCATTACGCGCCATGATTTCTGTGGCGGTCATTTCTTTTTCAGTTAATAATCCCAATCGGTCGGCTAATAATGCATGACGGATACGTTCACGTAAATCTTTCAATATAATCTGGGATACATCAAAATCTGCGCCTGTGGCCAATGGTGTCAGGCCAGAAGAACCAACAGCCTTGGGAATAATTGCCCCAGGCGTCAGATTAATATTCGACAGGTTTATTACACCGTCATCATCCGCCTGCCAGATGCCAGATACAGCGATTGTTGCGTTCTTTAATACCAATTCAACAACTTTGTTCGCAGTCTTGATGTCTGGCAATGCACGTATAACGGGGCCACGTCCGTATATTTCACCACTGGCAGTCGACCAACGGAATATCAGATAGGGATTTGTTTCAAATGTCCCACGCGACACTATATTATTTTCAATATCACCGCCAACATCCAACCATGCGGTAAATTCTGTGCCAATCAAGCATTGAACCAAGCGTAAATGACTTTGCGGGTCCTGCTGAATGGTGTCACGAATACCAGCCGGTGGTGTCCATGCCGGATATTTTGCCAATACGTCGGATGCTGGCATCGATGTGGTATGAAATACTGCGTTTGGTAAAATTGCAATATCATGCATCGGAATTGCGGTAAATGAAAATGCCGATGCGGCACCAATTGGATTTTCTGACATAAACAGGCACGCCGTGCCATTAATAATTAAATCCAGATAGCACTGATGCACCGTTGTATAAAAATTTGAATCATTTAAATTTGCACGCAACGCCATTATCGCAGGTTCTGGATCTGGGGATGCATCACTTTCACGTACCAGATTAATCCACAACGATTCCGGTGGTGTCAGCAGTGTGTACATTGATGCCGCCAGGTTATCCACCGCGTCGGCAGCCGTTGCGTCAAACAACATTGCCGCATCATCATCGGCCGATGGCATTGTGTATTTGCGTGCACTGTCCCAACGTACCAACCATGGGCTGCGCATATCCAGCGCACGGCGGTACATCGTCTGCAATTGTTCATATTTTGTTTGCATATACTCTCCTTTTTTTACCAATAAAAAATCCCTGCAATTGCAGGGATTAAAAATTAATCTGTTTTGTTTATTTTACTATAACTTTTTGCGGCAGTTCAGATACAACCTGCACAGAATTATACGGTTTCTTATGTGCTTCATCTTGTAATTCTTTTTCTATTATTGTTTTACACATAATGCCAGTATATTTAACTGTCAAATCAGAATCGCGCATTCCAAACCAATCCCAAAACCATTGACGCGGACGATATTCTTCGGAATAAATACACCCATCAGCCAAAGAATCCTGATATTGTATATTCCTTTTCGAACCACATCCTGTCAGACATATCGCAATCACCACATATTGAACCCACTTCATTTTTTTCCTCTTGTTTTTTATTAAATAAAAACAACCACTATTTATAAGTGGTTGGAGGTTAGAAACTATGATTAGAATAGTGTGACTTATTTAAATATATCGCCACCCTCCAACCTATTTACAGTTGGAGGCGTTTTTTGTCCCCACGGACACTAATCAAGGGTTTCTACACCCCATATCAGAACACCTGATACAATGTGCATTATAATGCAATAAATTAAAAAAAACAACATATTGCTATACGCAAAAATTAGTATTGGCTTTGATTGATTGGATGGTTGCGCCAAATGGTCGCACCGGCGTAGGCACAGCACATATTGCACCCGCCAGTGCATCCAGCCCGTCATCATGCCCCACCCCGTCACAACCAGTCCAACCAATCATTTCGGATATCAATGGCGTTTGCTGCACCCGTGTGTGCATGTATAATCGCCCAGTACCCAAGATTGGTTCAATCGCGTCCAGAATTCGTGATTCTTTGTTTTTATTATTTATAATGCGCTGCACGGCTATCTGAATACCACGACGTGTACAAGTATCACGCATAATTTCAGGTAATGCATTTCCGATACCGTTCGTTTCAATATATATCCGCCGTAAATTATATCTGGATAAAAAATCTATAACCCTATCGCATTGAAGCCCCAGTGGATGTAATGTGCCGTCGGGGACTGTGATATACAAAACATCGTGAATAAACACGCGTCTTGATGCATCATCACGGTACAACAGTACACATACACTGCCATCACTGTGACGACCGCCACTGGATGGATCCCAATATACAGCCGTACCCGTGATAAGAACATCGCCAATTTTTGCTGTACGCATATCGAATTCATCTGAATACAAATTTAACCCATCTGGATCCAGACGCGCCCGATCAGGTGGCACAAAATCCAACATCATCTGGGATGAAAAATGTCGTGCTCCCACCGTCTGACGCAACGCGTCTATGCGTTCAATTGGAAAAAGTTCAGGCCACGCCGGGTGTCCATCAGAATCTATTATCGGGATTTTTAATTCACGATATCCACGCAAAAAAGGCGTTGAAAAATGAAAATTTTTATATACTATATCAGGCATAAATACCCCCATGAATAAAAGGTGCGCGAAATGGACTTTACCCCCAAAACACTGCCCACGAATTTAGAAGCGGAACAGGCTGTATTGGCAGCAGTTTTGATGAACAATCGCGCATTGGAACGTGTGTCTGAATTCCTGCGACCGGAACATTTTTCGCACCCCGCACATCAAGAAATATTCAAATTGGCCCAACGTCAGTTTGCCGCTGGTATCCCGTTTGACATTATTACGGCAAAAAATTATCTGGACCAACAAGGTACACTGGAATCCGTTGGTGGGATTGATTATCTGACAGAATTATCCGGGGCCGGTGCAACGGTTGTAAATGTTGAACAGTATGCACGCATTGTATACGAAAATGCTATGCGCCGCGATTTGATTAACCTGGCGCAATCAATTACAGATGCGGCATTTATCGAAGATTTGGACAATCCTGTGACACGCCAGATAGAGGTTGCGGAACAAAAACTGTTCGACATGGCGACTGCCGGTTCATCTGAACGCGAGGGGGCATCCCTGGGCGTTGCCCTGCAAGAGGCCTTAAAAGAAGCCGAAATCGCATACAAGGCTGATGGAAAATTATCAGGATTAACAACCGGGCTGGACGCACTGGATAAATCAATCAGTGGATTGCACCACTCTGACCTTATCATTATTGCGGGACGTCCTGCGATGGGTAAAACGACACTGGCCACGAATATTGCATTTAATGCCGCAAACGCAATATTAAAGGGGCGCGCAAATGAACGATACAAAGGTGCAGTTATATTTTTCAGCCTGGAAATGAGCAAATCCCAATTGGCCGCGCGTATCATGTCATCCCAGGCGAAAATATCTGCAACCGCAATGCGCGAGGGCTCGTTTTCAGATGAAGATTTCATGAAAATGTCCCAGTATTCTGTCCCATTGAGCGAGGTTCCAATTTATATCGACGATACCCCAGCAATGAGTGTGCCAATGATGCGCACGCGTGCACGTCGATTGGCCCGTCAATATGGGGGCGTGGCGTTAATTGTTATCGACTATTTACAGTTGATGACGTCACCCGGTGGCAAGCATAGCGACAACCGTGTTCAAGAAATTTCAGAAATTACCCGCGGTCTTAAAATGCTGGCCAAGGAATTAGATGTTCCTGTTATCGCCCTGTCACAGTTATCACGCAGTGTGGAACAGCGTGATGATAAACGCCCACAGTTGTCAGACCTGCGTGAATCTGGGTCTATTGAACAGGATGCGGACATCGTTATGTTCACATACCGTGAAGAATACTATTTGCAGGGGCGCAATCCTGCCGAACGCGTATCCGGGAACGCCAATCAGAACACCCAGGAATCATGGGAACGTCGCATGGAACAGGCACGCGGCAAGGGTGACGTAATTATCGGGAAAAACCGTCATGGTTCAACCGGTACGGTGCACCTGGCATTTATCGGCGAATACAGTTTGTTTGATAACCTGGACGAAGTTGCACAATCACGTGGCCCGTCCGGATATGATACGCCAGCGACACCATCTGCAATGCCAGATGATGCGCCACCTGCTGAATATATTGACGCCAATGCGATTCCAGATGATATGCCGCTGTAATTATTTTGCTTGATAAACTTCTTAAAATTGACTAATATTTTGTCAAGATATAAGGAGTTGGCAAATGGCCCAAGAAGAAATTATTTTTCCAAATAATATCAGAAATATTCGTTTAGCAAATGGCATGAAAATGACCGAATTGGCACGTCAGGCAAACCTGTCACTGTCAGCGGTATCCAAAATAGAAAAAGGTGTTCGTCGCCTGAATCAAAAACAATTGCTGAATATCTGCAATATTTTGGGCTGTAAATTATCTGACATATTTATCAAAGAATCTGACGATGTTGCAGACCAATGGCAAAGTGAAATTAAGCGCCGTTTGAACGACAACGAAGACAGTGGTCTTAAAATATTTGGCAGTGGGCTACGTAAAATTCGCCAACAAACAGGCAAAACCATCGCCCAGGCTGCAAAAGACGCCGGGATGACTTTGTCCGTCTATCACAAGATAGAGGTTGGTCAACGCGAAGTCTATGAAAACGAAATTGAACCATTGGCAAAATCCTTTGCGTTAAATGTTGAATCTATGTTTGATAAAATCGCCATATTGTATAAATCAGGTGAATTAAACAAACAAATCAGCAAGGTCAAAGAACGTGTTAAATCCGTCTTGGTGCCGGGAAATCCATTGTCTGACATTGACATGCATGGCAGTTTATATGGTGCAAAACTGTACGACAGTGCACGCAAGAAATTAATTCCCGTATTCGGTACACCATCTGGCAAATCAATCGCGTTCAAAAAATCTGACAAGACCATGATTGTTGCCCCAATGCCAGTCGAAGGCGTCAAGGGTGTGTATGCCGTTATGCCAAACGCAAAACGCGTTGGTGGATTTATCCCTGAAAACGCGTACGTATTTGCAAATGTAGATATCGCGCCCAGCGTTGGTGATTTGGCAATCTGTATTGATGCAGATTTTGAAAAATTGACATCCAATGATACGGCGACAGCCCAAATCGGAATTGTACGCCAGGATTCACGTGGCAAGATATACGCGCAAATATCCAGTCCCGAAGAAAAAATTACTGCCAAAACAATGCACAAGGTTGTTATGATTGTAATGCAATAATCTGCACCACAGGAGAGAGGGCGCACACAATGAAAGCAAAAGCCAATGTTATCGCACAACGTCTGTTGAATTTATACCGTCAAGAACACGTTATTATTGGCGGTTGGGCGGCGGTAAATCCTGTATTCGTTAATGAAGCCGAACCAGATGTAATCGAAGAATTACGCACCATGCCAACAGGTAATGCGTTAATTGCCCATATTGAAAATCTGCGTTCTGGCAAGACATCAATGGACAGTATTGACCGTGACCTGTTGCCATATGGTGGATTGATGTCGCAATCGGTATTGACGGTTTCCCTGACGCAATCTGAATTGGATATATTGACGGATGCAATGAATCATTTTACCCCAGACCAAGACAGTTTGAACATGATTCAAAATCTGGCGGTCGTCAAAAAATTTGGCGACGAATGGTTAACATCAATTCGTGCGGCATTGGTTGAGCATCCGGCCTTGGCCGAAAAATGGAATACGGTTGCACAAACATACCAGGCATATAATCTGTGGAATATTGCCAGCACCATGGTAAACGAGCCGATATCAGAACGAACACGCGCACAATTACAGGCAGACATGCCAGAATATGAAACATATCTGCCGATGTTTGGCGATGCGGGCGTGGAATTATTATCCAAACTGCGCACGTTCATCAGTACCCGCGAACCAATTGATACAGACAACGCACCAGATGCACCGCAATCGATTTAATTGTCGTCCACACGATAAATTGTATCCAATGTATGCGGTGTGCCGATATAAATCATTGTGCCAGTGGGGGACAAGATAAAATCCAATTCCCGCAGTCGTTCACGCAGGTTTTCACGCTTTATCGCGGTGTTTGATGTATTAGGTACTTCGATATCATCACAAATTATCAAATCTGCACGCATACCGGTTATATTGCCAGATATACCTTGGCATACAACAGATGGTTCACGTAATCCCGGCGGCCGATTTATAGTTATGCAATTTGATGCCCATTGTGTTTTCTTGGCCGGCACCAAATCTGCGCACATCGGATGCATTTCCAAGATATGACGAATATGTGCCACCATACGTGTGGCCAATGCACTTTCTGCAGATAAAATCAATATACGCGTTTGTGGTCGCAGATATAATACACACGCGGCAAACACCCCCAGAACAGTTGATTTACCAGAATGGCGAAACGCCATCAGCAGGCCGCGACGTGGGGCATTTTGGTAAACATCTGATAAAAACTGCATCATCTGACGGTGGTGGGATGGCGTCGTGAGTCCCAGAACAGCGTTCCATTGGTCCAAAAATTTATAAAAGACCGTAGTCATCGCCCAGTTCGACATCTGCGGGTTCGGTAATTGAACCATAATCGTTTACCAGTTTTGGCAATGCGCCCGCCAATACAGACACCAAATTGTTATACAGGCCCATTGCGCCACCGCCCCCCAGTTTGTCTTGGATAACCTGCATATTATATTGCAAGAACTTCATTACCGTATCATGCGTGTTTGACCAGGACGCCAAATCTTCATCAACATTGTTTAGGTCACGAAATGCCTCTAATAAAAAATTGAAATCTGCATTTAAATCTTCTGGGTCGATTTTAGATGTGGGTTGGTAATCAACAACACGTGACAGTGATATATGGCGAAATATATCAATTTGTACACCGGGTGCCGGTGCCGTGGCCAATATCACCGTACCGCCAGACATGTTGCCATTTGCAATAACGGCATATCCTGCATCCGCCAGCATATCATCCGCAATTGTAACACGAACGTCTGCGTCTTGAAAGAACGGAAATGCGAATGCATATTCTGTCGTTGTACCATCGGATATATAAGAAATCTTGTACATATATACCCCCATGTTTATCCAACAATATTATCAAACCGTGATAAAATAGATTTTACCAGATTTGGTTTCTTGGCACGCGCGGCGTTTAATTTTTCAATATTGGTTTGACGTTTGGCGTCGTATGGTGCGGCGGCCTCGCCCTGGATACGGGAAAGTACTGCATCTTCGGTCATGCCACGGTTTGTCATACCGCCGGCACCATATTTGGCACGCTGGGCGGCCAATGCTTTTTTTACCAGATTGTTTTTGGTCTTTTCATCCGCCGCCATCTGGGCCAGTATTTGTTTACGCGTTGTAGATGCCTGTTTCTTGGCATCCTTGTATTCTAATATTTCACTGACATCAGAAACTAATTGTCCCATGTTTTTCCCCTATTGTTTTTTATTTGTTAAACTGTATAAAATCCACGTACCGTCACAGACAACACTGTCACGGGCAATGAATCGGTACCTTGAATCTGCCACAGTGGCGTGGTGAAATCGCGTACTGTCCCCAATTGATTCACCGACACATCACCCGTAAAACCGGCCACCCCAGATGCATAGATGTCATTTGGCAAATGCACACGACGCCCATTTATAAACAATGATTTTGTATCCAATACACGTGCAGTTATCTTGCGTATGTGAACACGCGTCGCATTATGGCCCCCGCCGCGCAGTGGCAATGCGGCGGCACAAAATGAAAAATTATTATTGTCTGGGTCAGATAGTGATGATGTTGCAAATTTTTCTATGGCATATGCGCCATCGCGATGTACGACGACATACGTACAACCATCAACAACGGCAACTGATTTAAATTCACCATTTGTATCATACGTCCCCCATGCAGAAATACCCAGTGCGGAATTTTGATTCAATACCGCCATTTTGCCATCGGCCAACACAACAAACAATTGATGTGTCTGGTCATTATATGCAATATCAATTGGCCCATGCATTAAATGCTTCGCCAGGGCGCATAAATCCGTGGCGTTATATTTTTCACCCAATTCATCCAGATTCAGTTCACGAATATCACGCCCATTGGCAGAAATAAAAATGGTTGCGCCTTCTATTTTTTGTGGTGGCAAATAACGCGCCGCCATAGAGCCAACCGACGTATGCTGCTTAATATCCACAGATGCAGGCGTCAATGGTTTGTTGGAAATTGCCCATTCGCCAACAGATGTTAAAATCTGCAGATTATCACTGCTGACGACGGTACATATTTGCTGGCGCTGTTGTGATAACAGTGTGATAAATATTGCTTCGTCATCCAGGCCAGTACCAACGTTAAAATTATTATGACGCCCAACCTGGGATAACCATACACCACTGGGCCAGGTGCGCGAACCACCATAGACTAATCGGTCTTGGTGAAATGTAATACTGCACGGCCACCCGCGCCGATTACTAAATGCGCATTCACGCCAATCGGTGACCGGTGCGGATGGTAATGTATATCCACCATTAATGTATGCGGTGGCATGTGTGGCATCTGTCACATCTGTGATACGCCACTGTTTATCCAACATAGATATGCGCATACCAACACTGTCAGATGTCCAGAAATCAGAACTGGTTGTCAGGGTGGCGTAATTATTGCCACCGGCATTGGTTGATACTGTTATCTTTATTCCGTCACTGTCATCAAATCGCATGAACGGCATATACACATCCATGTTTTCGTCGTTGCGTGCAAATTCGTATACAGACAACACGAATGCACCATTTTCACGGCGTAATATATGTGGTTGAAAATCTGGATGCACAAAAATCATTGTGCCAAAGCGTTGTGCATATTGCAGGTTTGGCAATGCATATTCCGGCCATGGAACAACAACATCATGCACCAGATTATCACCGTCATAAATACACAGGTGCCCCGGGCATAGCGCCAACAGAAAATTTTCTGATTCACTGACAGAAAATGGTATCAATCGCGCATTTTCATACAGGTCTGTCACATGCACCAACCCGGCGCGACGAGACACGCCACCGCCTGCCAAAACATCCATATTGTGCAACCGCGACAATCCGTTAATACTGTCACGTGCATAAAATTCAGGTGCGACTTCGCCATTTGCAAAAGAGGTTTGTGTTTTTATAAAATTTGCCATATCTTAAAACCGTGCGTTTATTAATGAAAAGTTTTCTATTTCGCGACATTGGGATGTTGTGCTGTCGATAAATCGTGCAGATTGCAATTCTGATTCATATAACGATGCCAGCATACGGAACACTGTTTGGTCGCCTGTTAATGGGATACATAATTCCATTGCCAGTTTTGCCACCGATAGTGATACAAAAAAACTGGGGAACGCATCTGGGGCAACACGCGTTATCGCCATAATTGAAATTTTTTCAGTGTTGCAAATTATTCGGTTGCCGATAATTTCACCCGGACACCGCAGTATGCGCAACACATCCGGCGGTATTAAACAGTCGCCATCGGTATTACGTGTCAAATCATATTGACGTGCCGCAAAACGCCACGGATGCGCCGCCAGCAATGCGTCCGTCACAGTATCAAACAATGTGCGACACAATTTTGCAGTTGCCGTATCATCCATCCATGACTGTATCGGTTCTTCGCCGATTTTCAGCAACGCCATTGAACATAAATCTATTTTTGTCAGCATGTTTCCCCCCATGATTGTGTAAAAAATGGGGCGACATGCGTCGCCCCGATGTGTCAATTATCCCAGCCCTAGGCCAATGCGGCAACAGTCACCGCAGATGGCGATACCACAACTTTTTTAATTGCAGTATTGTCCGAACCATTGATGATAATAATGTCACCTGTGTTCATCAGTGTTTTTACATTATCAAAATATCCAGACGCAACAATTGTTGCCAATGTTTCAGTGGCTGAATAATGCCACAATGTAAAACCATTTGCATACGCAATCACGGACAAATTTTTATTCTGAAATGCCATAGTTATATCATCCTTTGGTTAATTATTTTGATTCTGATGCGGTTGCAGTATCTGTGTCTTTGCATTTGACGCGAACGATACCGACGTTATCAATCAAGACCGCACCCTGGGACATGCTGTTGCTGATAAAGTGCGCAGCACGTTCACCATGCCATGAAATGTCTGTTTTGACTTCTTGGCCGCAGGCATGTCCAACCGCGGACGCGTGATAGATAAAGCAATCACGACCATCACCCGACAGTGGCAATCCATTATGCAACAACCATGTAATACCCAACCATTTCTTGGACGCGCCACCAGATACCAATGGCAATGCATCACCAACATAATCCGCAGATACAAATTCATCCATAGATAACAACTGATTCCATTGATGAACACCAACAACTGCGAAACGGCGACCATCGTCTGGTACATCTTTTGCATTTAATTCTTCGATGGCAGACAGAATCAAATTTTTAGACAGGCTTGCTGAATAATCACCAACATTTGCAGTGGCACCACCCATCGCATTGATGATTAATTCGTCTGTCTTGCGCCCCAATGCATAGGCACCCGCCGATGCAACAACGCGACGCTCATCAACATTTGTCTTTAATTCATCCAATGCATCAACCCAATCACCAGCATAGTAATCTTGCAATATACATTCAACAGGTGTGTGATTCAGATTCATAACAGGTACAATACCATGACGTGATTTAGTACTGGCCGTGCCACGACCAATTGTTTGAAACGTTGTAGAACTGCCTGTGACACCAGATTTGCTGCGGACGGTGCTGCGTAATTTTGTGCCCATCTGTTGATATGCCAGATGTACGTCCGCCTCGAACTGCTTTATAAAAACATTATCTATTGTTGTAGACATTATGTATTTTTCCTTTCTTGGTTAAACAAAAATAGGCATGCGTTTTACATGCCATCTATAAAAATTGCGATACAGTTATGCGATAAAAATATCACGCCGATACGCAACCATCGCTGGGGTCCGTGTACGGATTGTCCAATAAAAAATTCAGTTGCACCGCGAATTTATGCAACTGAACTTTTCTAAAAAAAATCCCCACGATTGTGGGGAAATTATATTATTTTTTCTTGGCGCACGGCTTTTTTGCGGCGACCTTTTTTGCAGCCGGTTTTGCTGCAACTTTCTTAACCGCAACTTTCTTTGCGGCTGGTTTTGCTGCGACTTTTTTAACCGCAACTTTTTTTGCTGCTGGTTTCGCTGCGACTTTTTTAACTGCAACTTTTTTTGCCGCTGGTTTCACTGCGACTTTTTTCGCTACAACTTTCTTTGCCGCAGGTTTCGCTGCTACTTTTTTCACTGCAACTTTTTTTGCCGCTGGTTTCGCCGCTGCTTTTTTAACCGCAACTTTTTTTGCAGCAGGTTTTGCCGCTGCTTTTTTCGCTGCTGGTTTTGCAGCCGCTTTTACAACTGGCTTTGCTGCAGGTTTCGCTGCAACTTTTTTCTTAATAGAAAATAATGCCATTCTTCTCTCCTTTCATATTTTTGGATAGAACAAACTTTTTTGTTCTTGATTTATATTTTACATGAAAGCCAAAAGTTAGTAAAGAAGAAAGTGCAAAATTTTCTTATGAATACAACTTCTTAAAACCATTTTCAATTTTGCGAACGTATTCTGCATCATGATCACGCCAATATTTTGGGTCGCGCATCATGCGTCGCAAATCATCATCTGTTAAATTTTTTTGCGTGTTATTTGCAGTTTCAACATTTGGTTCCATTGATTGCATCATCTTGTAAACGCTTTGGATTCCCTGGGGTGTGGCGCATAACGCATCGAATGCATCAGTGGGTAAAAACTTTTGTCCGAACGCATTAATTGCATTTAATGCATCGTTCATTTTTTCTGTTCCGCCAAAGAAATTTTTTAATTCGTTCATCGCAGAATTTTGATTTTGCATATCAAATAAATCTGTTAGCACCGGTGATAAAAATTCTGTTGCGATGTCATAGATTTGCGAAACCTGATTTGATGTCAAACCAATTTCTAAAAATTTTTGACGCAGTTTATTATCATCATCAGGAAATAAATCACATGTCGGATAATCGTTCGCATTTTTTGGAACACCAATCGCGTGATTAAATTTTGCACGCGTTGCATCATCAGAATCCGGCGCAGGCACAGATATCATCGTCCCGATTTTTCGTTCCAGTTCACAATATGATTTTATCAATGCGTCTGCATTTAACGAGCCATCATTGTTCTTAAATTTTTCTGGAATATGTTCCATTATTATTTTCCTTTTGTTTCACGTGATTTTCGCAAGAAGTATATTCCACCCAATGTGAATACCGCCTGCAACATTGTAAAGACATCTGTATCGCCAACCATATATGCCGCCAATGCCGACAATATACCAATTCCCGACATTATGTATGTGCGATAGCCTGACAAAAATCCGCCTTTGATAAATTTAGACATTTTATTCCTATAAATAAAACAGCACATCATCAATATCTGCAATATATCCGACAGATACCGCCCAATCTGGCAATAATTCGGCACGATGAAAACGTGTTGCACCATTACAAGAATCTGGCAATATACCATTTACCATCCGCAATGCGGTACGCAGACACATTTTGAATCCGGCACTGTTTACATCAACAGATAAATATTTATGACGCGGTGATGTCGCATCCAACGCATCAAAGATTGTTTCATCGGATACAATGTCGCGGACACTGCGATTAGACGCACGTGCCGCATTTGCAATCATTGATGTCATTGCAGAAACAACACGCAATGATGACGCACATGTTTCGGCATAGACTACGCGTGCGATTTTATATATTACAGCATGAATATCATCTGGATTTTCGACCAATCTGAAATGCATTTTATCCCCCAACCTGTTATGAATAAAAAAACGCACGCAAATGCGTGCGAAATGTGAATAAAAACCATAAAAAAATCCACGCATGACGTGGATATAATCTGTGATGTTTATGTTTTGTATATTATCATAAATTGCAACAAAAGTCAAGACTATTATTTTCTATATCCCGATTTCATCACCCCATGCCAGGAAATACCGCGCCCCATCACGCAGCACCAGCGCACCATCGGTATTAATTTCAATTAACCGAACATCGGTTCCGCGATATTTAACCGTTTTGTTTAACGCCACCGCCAAGGCCATCCAACGCGAACGTACCACTGCAAAATCAGACGTCATCCATTTATCCAGTGCACGCATCAGACGCCCCAATATATCTGTGACAGATATATCTGAAACATAGTCCGCCAGACGCGTTGTCTGATACTGAGATACCGTCGGGTTTGTTGTGATATTTATCCCAATACCGATAATCACAAATGCCCCAGAATATTCAATTAATATGCCAGACACTTTTTTACCATCAACCAATATATCATTTGGCCATTTTATTTGTGGTGCAATACCATACGAAAAAATCGTTTCCGCGACCGCCACCGCCACCGCATACGACAGACGCGGATCACGATTGGGACACGCAAATATAAAACTGACGTACAGGTTGCCATGATGCGACACCCACGTGCGCCGATAACGGCCACGTCCGGCACTTTGTGCCTGGGCGACAATTGCGGTGTGGTCAGATGCGGTACCCGCCGCAACCATATTTAACGCATGATTTTGCGTACTGGGGATTTTATCAAAAGATATAACCTTATACCCGGCCAAGTCTGTACACCCCATTATCATTTTTAATAAAGTCATGGCCATACGTTTTACGCAACCCACAAATTGCAGTATCCACCGTATGCGTCGTCGCGTTTGGCGCATAGCCCAATGCCGCCTTTAAGTCAGCACCCGACATTCCCCCAGACTTTGATAATAATGCAACAATTTGTGCCGGCAATCGTGACAGATGCACATCCGCCCCCAATACACGCGCAACAATATCAGTGTTATCCATCGCACCAATAATCGCCACGTACAGGTTTGAAACAGGTATTGGTTTTGGTAATTCAGATATCAATAAATCAAAATTAACATCGGCGATTTTTGCATCTGTATCAATATTCGCGCCAAGTTCCGCCAGAATCTGGCGCCACACATTATCAGATGTGAAAATACGAATCCCGGTCAACATATACAAACCATAAAATACACATTCCCGTTTGTCCAATAAAAAAAGACCGCAATACACCCCAACATTACGGTCAACGTTTCCAAAAAAACTTTATTAATTATTCACGACCTGTATCGTTCGGGTTGTCAATAAACTTGGTAAAGTCCTGAATCTTGGAACCTGTTGAAGACAATATTTTTGAAATACTGTTTGTTGATGGCCAGCGTGGTTGTCCTTCTTTGGACCAACGTTTGCTTTTGTTGAAAGTCGTTGGATCCAGGCCACTGCATTTTGCCAGACCAGAACAAGACATACCATGTTCTGTTGCAAAACGCTCGATTGCCCGCCATACGTCTTCGTGAGTCATGTTTCTCTCCTCTGTTTTTACCTAAATCCTAGGTAGGAAATCTACCATACACCGATTTTATTACAGGGGTACCCCGCTTTTCAACAAGGACTATTTCCTAGGGAAGACGGCCCAAAAAACACGTTTTTCTGACTTTTTTATAGCAAAAAAATAATATACCAAAAATATTTTTGACAAAATGCTTGACAAATAAAATTATCTGTATTATATTTCGAATCGTCAAAAGGACAAAACCTGATGACCAGATACGCAAGTACCTGTGGGGCCCGGGGATTCAGACTCCCTCCTACATTCTCTCTCCTCTGGACCTTGAGCCCCAAAATAAGTTTAGAATGCCCATTTCTTTTTCTCCTTTCCTTCCTTTCGGGGCATTCGGAAATACCGCCGGCAACGGCGGTGTTTTTTCAGAGAATAGTTAACAAAGAACAATTATTATCCCGCGAGGCACTGGATGCCGTCCACGAACCACCCACGGCGCACGCGCCGTGGGACCCGGGCGACGGCATGACGGGAATAAAACTTAAAGTCTGGCGTCACCCCGGTGAAGACCGGGGTCCATTGCGTTTCTCGATTATCCTAGCGCTAGACTCTCTGTCATTGCGAGCATAGCGAAGCAATCCAGTTAATAGTTATAAGCCACCCCCAGTCAGGCACAGCCTGACAGCCCCCGCCAAAGGCGGTGGCAATTTACCCTTTTCCACCCTGTGAGCACCCCTCCAACGGAGGGGAACTTTGCGAAGGGGATAAAAAAAATCCCCCAGTGCGGGGGATTTTTGTGCGAATAAATTTATTATTCTGCAACTGCTGCATCGGCTGCTGGTTCTGCCGGCGTTTCAACAACTTCGGCCGCTTCAACGACTTCTTCTGCAACTGGGGCCTTGATGATGTCAACAACGGTCACTTTGAACACGACATCCTGGCCGGCCAATTCTGCCGCCATATAGTCAGATGGGAACGTGACGTTGACATCGCGTGATTCGCCCTTTTCTGTGCAGATCAATTGCTCTTCAAAGCCTGGGATGAACTGGCCACTGCCCAATTGCAAAGAATAACCATTAGCTGTCCCGCCGGCAAACTGTTCACCGTTCAGGTATCCAGCAAAATCGATAACAACAGTGTCACCATTTTGTGCAGCGGTTTCACTGGTGCATTTTTTTGCATCGGCGTTTCCATCGCATGCGCCCAATACAACTGCGCCACCCAATACTAATACAGACATAATTTTTTTCATATTTTCCCCCATTGGTTTATTTTCGTTTTGATACCGCACCACTTGTACGATTAATTGCAGTCTAGCGAAAAAAACATAACCAATTCAACTGTTTTTTAATCAATTTTAGTAAAAACATCCGTCTGTATAAATAAACGCCCCACCAATATCCGAACCAACGCTGTTTGGCACGATATAGCAATTGGATATATACCGGCGCGGTTCTTCGCTGGAAATAACATATTTATTGTTTGTTGTGGTTGGTTTTACACCCGCCATATCGTCGGTGTATCCCGGGCATTTGGTGCAACCACTGGATTCCGATGTGGGACTGCCATAGTATCCCGCGCCACAACTATACGAATACACCGTATCACATGACACGGATGGTAATGGGCTCCAATAGCCTTCACGTGTGATAACACCTGCCGATGTTGATTCGGGTTTTGGCGGAATCCACTTGCCACAACTAACCGTTAGTTTTCGACCGGTTGTCACGATAATATGATTTGCGTTGCCAACCTGTCTGTCATCACAGATTTTGTCCACGCTGCAATTGAGAGCACTGGTCTCTATATTGCATCTGCTACAGACTGCTTCCAGGGTCATATCGTCCTGCATCGGCAAATAATCCGCATCCGACCAATCACAGCCACACGCGTTTACTATTTCAAAGCCGGGGCCGACAGGGCCAACAACCTCGCCACCACCCGGAAAGGTTGTCGACAGACCAAATGCAGGCGACACAACCCCCATTAATAATACAGGCATATATATTTGTTTCATTTTCTAATCCCTTTTGTTGTTTTTTTGATTAAACAAAAACCACCGGATAGTCTGGTGGTCGGGAAGTTAGAAAAATCATAATATAGAATGACCCCGTCTGTCTTTGGGCGACGCCCTGTTGTATAACAGACGGCTTCCCGACGGGTACCGTCGGGCACGGCGGGGAATTGCCCCGCGAATTAGATTTCGGCGCACGGCGCCGCTATATTATGGGATTTTCTAAGTCCCGAAACCGCATCCCTGCGATTTCAGGTATCAGTATAGTTTATAGCCCTGTTAAAAACAAATGAAAAAATGTGTACAGCCCAGTGCAAGGAAAACAGCGGAACACAATGGATGCCGGTCGCCACCGGCATAACGAAATACGAGAAGTACACTTTGTCATTGCGAGGAGTTATTATCAGCGATGGAATCGTTGTAATAACGACGTGGCAATCCAGTGTAATATGTTTTTTGCAAATTTTATAGACCCACTCCTGCCTGCGCAGGAGTGACAATAGTTGCAAGGCAAAATATTTCGTGTAAACTCATACTTTGTTATTACCGTACACATAGCACTAATTGTCACCCCTGCGCAGGCAGGGGTGGGGCTATTAACCTGGATTCCGCGGTCACCATCACCCACAAAATTGTTAAATTTTGTGGGTGATGGTGACCGCGGAATGACAAAGTTTTTATGAATAATTCTTATAAAAAATCCCACCGTAGTGGGATTGTGATTAATTATTATAAACGCATCGGAAACCGTATTCGCGCATGGTGGCGCCTTCGGCCTCTATCCTATAATCAAAAAATGGCGTTGGGCGCATTGCGTCAAATGACGGACGGTCGTATACCATTACAATGCTGTCGGCGTTGCGGCCACAAACGCGTTTCATTTCATAATCTGCAACCTTGGCCAATATGGTGCGGGCATCACCATCAACATCCATACCATCGGCATTTTGCATCAGGCGCAGGCGCATTTCACGCAAATCAGTATTGCCCAACAATATCTGGACGCGTACCATCGCGCCACGATATTCTTGCCAACGTGTTTCCATGCGTGACGTTTTCCAACGATTACTGTTTTGTTCTTTTTCTTCGGCAGTTTTGGGTTTGTACGTATCAATATTTGCATATTGGTTATCAGATTGCATAAACGTACTGCTGCGTTCATTATACAATGGTGCATCCGTGCCACCCTGGGCAAAATCGGTCGTATTATACGGCGCATCATTTCCAGAATTACACCCCGCCAACGAGAACATACCGATTAGTACAAAAATCAAAGACTGTTTCATTATAATCTCTCTTTTTTTGAATTTTATCAAATAAAGCCTTTTGATTCAAGACCCGATTTATGGTAAAATTCTGGTAATGACAAATATCGTATTGGAATCTTTGTTAAAACCGTTGGAAGAATTCTATAAACCATCGTTTGTAGAAGAAATTGCTATCAATCACGCGGGCCAGGTTTGGATGCGTCTGCACGGCGCACCGGTGCCATGGGTTGCGTATAATGCACCAGTATTGACGAAACAATATCTGGTTGATTTGATTCACACAATTGCAAACATCTATGACCGGCCATTTAACCCGACACATGGGATACCTGTGGTGTACGCAACATTGCCGGGCAATCACAGATTTACCGCAATCGCCGGCCCAAACGTTCAATATGATGAACGTGACGTGACGGGTGGGGTCGCATTAAACATACGTGGCGGCGGTGTGACAGATACCAGTTTTGAAAATTACCACCTGAAACGTGGGGAAAAACTGCTGAAAGTGAAACCACGTGAAGATACACGTCCCGACGACCCGTACGAGCGTTTGATGTCTGCAATAAATGACGGCAGTCCGATTTTAATCAGTGGTGCAACCGCAACCGGCAAAACAACATTTTTGAATCATATGCTGACGTTGATTGACCAGAACAGCCGTGTTATCACGGTCGAAGACGCACGTGAAATCCGCGTTCCGCAATTAAATCGCGTGCATTTTGTACTGTCCAGAACAGAACAAAATAATGAATTTAATTATGCACGATTGCTGGACTTGGTGGTACGTATGACACCAGATGTTATTATTGGTGGTGAAATATCAACAGACAATGCGTCCGTGTTGTGGGAAATGTTGGGGACAGGACACGACCATTTCTATACCACAATTCATGCAGAAAGTGCCGATGCCGCATACGCCGCGTTTGCAGACCGCATTCTGCACACACAACCGGCATACGACCGCGAAGAATTAATCACGGAAATGCGTAAAAAGATTCGTGTTGTACAACTGTCACGCGATGGCGCACTGCGTGCCGTGACCGAGGTCGTATAACAATTAACAACTAACAAATAACAATTTACAATTAACAAAAGGAAAATATTATGGATGACGAAGTTAAATTAGACCAGGCAAAAGTAGACGCAATGGCAAAAAAGTTTGATGAACAATATGGTGAAACTGTATTGAGCCCAGATAATTACAATAGTCCCGAAGAGTTGCAGGCACTGTTAGACCACAATGAACACGCAAAGTTAAAACATGCCGAACGTCGTGAAATGGAACGCCTGAACGAACCTGGATTGATTTCAAAATTCAAAAAGGGTATCAAAAAATTATTTGGGTTAAATCAGGCAAAGCAAAAACAAATTGAACAAAACCAACAAAATACCAGATAATAACAACGCCCCAAAAAAAAGGGGCGTTTTTATTACATAAAATTCTGGGGATTTACGTCTATCTTAATCCGAATATTTGCCGGCACGCGTACGGATTCAATCCATTTCTTTACAATCGGTTGCAGGTTTGCCGTCGCCCCCCCCGACACCAAGAATCGCATACGATACCAATTGCGTATCTGGTAAACCTGGGCGGCAATGGGGCCCATAATGCGCCCACCATTTAATACCGGTGCGGCCGCCGCCAAATCTGCACAAAATTTTTGCAGAACGGATTCGCGTTCGCCTTCGACAATCAATGCAATTAATTGACCAAATGGTGGCATTTTGGCCATTTTGCGCCCCGCCATATCGGTTGCCATAAACGTATCACGGTCGCCGGCACATATTGCCGTTAACACAGGATGGTCAGGCTGATACGTTTGCAACAAAACGCGTCCCGGCAATTGGCCACGGCCGGCACGGCCGGCGACCTGAAATAATTGCTGGAACGTATGTTCGGCGGCACGGAAATCCGTACCGAACAATCCCATATCGGCATCCACCACACCAACCAATGTCAGGTTCGGAAAATGGTGACCCTTGGCCAAAATCTGTGTACCAATAACGATATCTATTTCGCTGTTTTCTAATTTATGAACCAATCGTTCCAGGCTTTGACGGCTGGTAATTGTATCACTGGAAACCAATGCGGTGCGGGCGATGGGGAAACGGACAGACACTTCCTGTTCTATTTTTTCCAGACCTGCACCACGCATTGAAATTGCGCCACCACAATTTGGACAAACCGATGGCAACGCCTCCATCCGGCCACATATATGGCACATCAATTTACCGGTACGCCGATGATACGTCATGCCCGCCGTACAGTCAGAACATGTCGCCACCCATCCGCACTTTTTACACTGGGTAATTGGCGCAAATCCGCGCCGGTTTATAAACAGCATTGATTGCCGCCCGTGGCTTAGATTCTGTTCAATTTCCGTGCACAAGGCGGGCGACAAAAATCCAGTTTGTTGCGACGGATTGCCAGATGCATCCTTTATCTCATACATATCTGGGCGATTTTCACGCAAATCAATTGTTTCAATTGTTGGTAATTGCGCGCCACCAAATCGCGATGTTAATCGCAATTGCGTATATTTACCCGCCACTACGTTTTGCAACGTTTCGGCAGATGGCGTTGCACTGGCCAATATAACCGGAAACCCTGCAATCTTGGCACGCAGTACGGCCATATCACGTGCATGGTAATTGCCCATGTCTTCTTGCTTATATGACGTATCATGTTCTTCGTCCACGACAATCAGTGACAGATTCTGCCATGGCAAAAATAGTGCACTGCGCGTGCCGACGACCATACGGATTTTGCCATCCAACACCCCACGCCAGATTTCACGCCGACGTGCGGCGGTTAAATTACTGTGCCATACAACAGGCGGTGCACCAAACCGTTTTTCAAAGCGGGTCATAAATTGCGCAGTCAGTGCGATTTCAGGCATCATTAACAATACCGCCCCACCCTGATTATATGCACGCAGGGCAGAATCAAAGTAAACCTGGGTTTTGCCACTGCCGGTGATACCGTCCAGCAAGAATACACGAAAACCACCCGCATCAATTGCAGTGGCAATTTGGTCGGCCGCCAATTGCTGACCACTGTTTAATGTGACGGTGCCGGTATCTGTATAAACGTATTCAAACGCACCATCAGTGACCGCCCGCGCATCGGTTGGTGTCAGCGTGCTGTTCTTTATCATTGTACGCACAACAGATGATGAAACATGCGCAATATTTTGAATATCAGATGCGGACATCGCCGCACCATCATTTGATGCAAATGCGTCAGCCACAGCCTGGCGCGATGCCGTCATGCGCATACTGTCCGTTTGTACATACGAATATAACTGTTCAATTCGTGGCGGGCAAAATGCGTCCGGCACATTAACAATTAATTTTAAAACCGCGCCCGGCGCCATCAATGTCCATGACGACATTTTCTGAATCCACTGTAAATCCGTCACAGACAGTTTTTTATCAAATACCCTTGCCACAGATTTGATTTTATTTTCTGGCAGACCACTGTCCCCCACACCCCAGACGACACCAATATACGGCCGGTTCATGACGGTGACAGCAACAAACGTGCCAAAATCTGCCGCGGACGTCAGCCGGTAATCATAACCAGAATTCACCACGTTTGGGATTAAGACTTTTACAATATCGCCAGAATTAAACATGATTATTAAAGTACTTGTTTTTTTCCTTTTTTTCAATACCATTTATATCAAAATCCAAAGGGGTAAATGTATGTGGAAATATTTTTTTGAAATGTTAAACGCAATGTCGTATTTAATCGTGTTTCCACGCCTGCGCCGTTGGTTTCAAATTGAAAAACTGTTTGATTACAAGAATAAATTAAATGCACTGTATGCGAAATATCCTTCCCTGCGCCATGCACAGATGAAACTGGCCAAGGGCGGCGGCAGCCTGGCCTTTATATTTGATAATAAAACTGTTTTCAAAGTCCGCAAAAAACACTTGAACGATGATTCCGCATTTCGATTTAAATATGAAAAGCGCATAACAGACGCGATCGCAACTGTATCACAGGTTGCAGTTCCACATATTGATATTATTTCCAGTGGCGAATATTTGTTTTACAAAACTAAATTTATTCCCGGCGTGAATTTAATGTCGGTGCCATTGAAAAAAATCCGCGCCAATCGTGAAAAGTTGGCCGCGCAACTGGCAGATGTAATTTATGCAATATATAATGCAAAATATCCGGAATTATCCGATTTATTTGACGCAGCGAAAAAGCAACACGGTACAAACATTGGTCTGGTGCATGGCGATATGTGCAGCAATATTATTGTAAATCCAGACACGATGGATATTACCGGTATTATTGATTGGGAATGGGCTGGTTTTGACACATTAAAGCGCGAATTTAACGGTATATATCATGTACGTAAAAAAATGCGCATGACAGATATTGGGCCAATGGTTATATGGAACTATTATAATCGGGGAAAAAATCAGAAATAGATTTTTATATTCCTTCGATAAAAACCTTGAAATATAATTGTTTGATGTGACGCCACGCAATCTTTATTGGGTTACGGGTCAAGAACCAATCTACATATTCGCGTCCAAATTCCATATACGCAGATTCAATTAATATATCACGCAATGCAGGGTCAATATGATTAAACACGTACAAGAATTGTCCCCCCAACGCACCACGACAACGCACAAAAGACAATTTTTTCATAAACGGCATATCACGACGATATAACCTGCGAATATGATTATACACACCGCGGCCGCGTGCTGTATATAATCCGGCCCAGGTATGCCCGTTTTTATTCAGTGCGACGGTAAATCCCTTTTCATATAAAAATGTGACTGCCCCCTTGTCCGCAAGTTTTGTCACACCACACATAAATTCATCAAACCATTTTGTGCAAACGACGCTGCGTGACAATCCAATAAACCACGATTGAATATACGACAGTTTTGAATTAATTTGACGTACCATGCCAAATGCATCCGTGCCAAATGATTCCATCTGTTCAAATTTATCCGCCAATGATGTTACAGGGCCATATACAGAATCATTTAACAAATATACATATTCATAATCATCCAGGATACCCGCATCACGCGCGTACAGATACGCCCGTTTATACGACCCCCAGTCATATTCACCGTGACGCACAGACATGGCATGGATAACATACGGCGCAACACGTGCCAGTTCTGATTTTGGACATTCACTGTCAAAGCATAAAATCACATCGCCAAGGGCTGCCAACTGGGATACATAGAACACAACAGCAGGACTGATTTGGTTTGTTTTGCTGTATCCTGCAAATAAAAATAGACGCTTTTTCATGATTAAAATTATACTATGCACCCCATATTTATTGCAAGCACAAAACTAATAATCCCATTGACAAACCAATATTTTTGTATTACATATATCAATATAATCATAATCAAGGAATACAATATGAAAAATAAAAAATCTGCATGTGGCGCAAAATTTGCTGAATATACAAACTATATTACAGACCTATTTTTGGCCAAATATGGACAAGGATTGATAATCAAGAGTGAAATACGCAACTCTTGGCGTTATAAATTCCTATATTCACCAGAGGCAAAATCATTTTTGATACTGATGACACGCACATTTATTCGTTCATTAAATAATGCAGATTCCAACAGTACAAATCCACAATTTCTGGACAGTTTAACTACTGATATTGCCGATTATTTATCTGGGTATACTGTACGTGGATTGCCCAGTACCGGATACAACAGCCGTACAGCACGTCGCAACGCAGCCAAGGCAATTATTAAAAGTGCAATCTTTACAGATTTTCCATATATACAGAATTTGTTTAAAGAACAGGCAAAAAAACGTGCACTGAAACAGGGGCCAAAATCCGTACGTCAACGTGCACAAAAACAAACAGAAAAACAAGCACGCAAACAGGCACAAACAACATATAACGAAGTTATAAGTATATTCATTGAATTGCAAACCGGGCCATATCGCAAACAGCGCTAAACCAATATACGGTCAATATCTGAAACAGTTGGCACATTATTAATTATTATATCGGCAGCGTACTGGGTTCGAAACCATGTTCGTTGCCGTTTTGCATATTGACGTGTTTTTACCACCCAATTTTCAACGCATGTTTCTTTATCAATTTTGCCCTGCAAATATGCGCACAGTTGCGCTGCACCAATTGCACGATTGGGATTTTGGCAGTTGTCAATGATACGCTGTGCCTCTGCCATGGCGCCACCTGATAACATTTCGGGAATTCTGTCCGCAATACGCCCCGCCAATGTATTCACATCAGGATTTATCAAAATCGTTGTTGGCCGCGGCGTAATTGCACCAGTACGAGGCGCCGACTGAAATTCCGTTATATGACGCCCGGTTTGTAAAAAAACCTCTAACCCGCGGGATATACGCTGGGGGTCTGATGCAGAAAAATCATCGGGCAGCATTTTGCGTACCGCGTCAATATCGCGTTCAACCATTTGCCGTGCCTGGTGACGTATATCATCAGATATTTCCGGCATTGGTGATATCCCATTTATTAGCGCATTTATATAGTATCCCGTCCCCCCCACAAATATTGGTGTGCGCCCTGCCCGACGCGCAGCATCATATTCGGCACGCGCCAAGCCTAAGAAATCTGCGACACTAATTTGTGAATCTAAATCAAGAATTGAAAACAGTCTGTATGGCACGCCATCAATTTCATCGGACATATTACGTCCTGCAAACGGACTGGCGGAAATGTTTTCAATTCCACGATATATTTGCACACTGTCACAATTTATAATCACACCACCTGTACGGTGCGCAATTTCATGCGCAAATGACGATTTTCCCGATGCAGTTGGCCCTGTAATAATCAAAGATTCATAATTCATGTCAAAAAAATTATAAATGCGCCAAATGTAAATTTCAATTGTAATATTAAAAATTATGGTGCTAAAATGTACCTGTCCAATTATAAAAAGAAACAAAGAAAGGAAATAAACTATGTCAAAAGTAAGAGTAGCAATTAACGGTTTCGGTCGCATTGGCCGCTTGGTTTTGCGTGCAGCATTGGAATCTGGTCGTGATGATATTGAATTCGTTGCAGTAAATGACCTGGCCCCGGCGGAACAGAACGCATACCTGTTGGAATATGATTCTGTGCACGGCAAATTGCCAATGGACGTTAAACTGGATGGTGACACAATCATCGTTGGAAACCAGAAAATTAAGTGCATTGCAGAACGTGACCCGTCTAAATTGCCATGGAAAGACCTGAATATTGATGTCGTTATGGAATGCACTGGTCTGTTCACCGCTGCGGACAAGGCACGCGTACATCTGGACGCAGGTGCAAAACGCGTATTGGTATCTGCACCATCATCGGGCGCAGACGCCACAATCGTATATGGTGTTAACCAAGATACATTAAAATCAACAGATTTAATCGTATCAAACGCATCATGCACAACAAACTGCCTGGCACCGGTGGCCAAAGTTCTGGACGAAAAATACGGTATTATTTCTGGCTGGATGACAACAGTTCACGCATACACTGGCGACCAGCAATTGTTGGATAAAAACCACAAAGATTTCCGTCGTGCACGTGCAGCAAACTTGTCTATGATTCCGACCAGCACCGGTGCCGCCAAGGCAATTGGATTGGTTTTGCCAAAATTGGCGGGCAAATTGGATGGGATGGCAATTCGCGTACCAACCCCAGACGTATCAGTTGTTGAACTGGTTGTAAATCTGGAACGCGACGCGACAGTCGATGGTATTAACAACGCCATGAAAGACGCGGCATCACGCACATTTGGATACAATGACCAACCATTGGTATCAATTGACTTTACACACGACGCACACAGTTCAATCTTTGACGCAGGTCAAACCAAGGTCTTGGGCGACCGCCTGGTACATGTAACCGCATGGTATGATAACGAGTGGGGATTTTCAAACCGCATGAGTGATACTGCTGTTGCAATGGGAAAATTGATTAAATAAAAAAACGCCCCAATCGGGGCGGATTTTTTATTTATTAAAAATTATGAAAAAAAGCGCTTGCATTTATTAAAATAACAATATAATATATGCATTGCTTTGGGGTTGTAGCTCAGCTGGTTAGAGCGTCTGCCTGTCACGCAGAAGGTCGAGGGTTCGAGCCCCTTCAATCCCGCCAGGATAAATAAAAAAATGCACCATTTATTGGTGCGTTTTTTTATTTATAATTGTTGATTATTGTTAAGGGGCGACGAACCCGACCAGAGGGTTCGTCTGCGTAGTTGGCGAGAAAATAAAGTTTTCGAGCCTTACGAGCGGAAAGGGGCCCACGCCAAGCGTGGGAATTTACAACCCCGAGGTCCCGCCAGGATAAATAAAAATGCACCATTTATTGGTGCGTTTTTTTAACCCATGCGTTTATAAAAAAAATTAGCAAAGCCCGAATCTGCCTGGGCTGCATCACAACAAAATCCGCGACGCAGGTTATATGTACATGCCCATCGCAACCACCCACGATATGAATCTAATTGACTGAGTGTGTGTGATGATATTTGGGCACGATTAATTAATGTTCGCATTTTACGCCGCACCTTGCGAGCGCCAGCATGGCTTAGTATTACATGTGTCTTAAAATGTCGATATCCGATAAAATCTACGCCACGTGCGGTGGGCTTTATATATGCACGCGAAAACGTCAATCCCAGGTTTTCGCCCAACCAATCGCGCAACACTGTGCGAATACGCACCAATTCATTTGCATCATTGCCAAAAACACAAAAATCATCACAATACCGAATATAGTTTTTGATATGCATGTGATGTTTTACAAACATATCCAAATCGTTCATGTATAAATTACCCAGCCATTGACTGGTCAGATTACCAATCGGCATTCCACGTGGCGGCGGCATAGAACGCACAATGTTTTCCAGCAATGCTAATATCCGTTTATCTGATATTTTGCGTTTGACGATACGCATCATCACATCGTGATTTATACTGGGATAGAATTTACGAATATCACATTGCAATACATATTTATTTTTCCGCACCAGTTCGGCGCACCGATGTGATGCCGCGTGCAAACCACGCCCTGGAATACACGCATACGAATCATGGATAAACATTTTTTGCCAAATCGGCGCCAATATATTCATCAGTGCATGATGCACAATATGATCTGGATACAGTGGCAGCATATAAATATTGCGCTGTTTAGGTTCATATACAGTAAATACACGATATCGACCGGTTTGAAATGTGCCGTTTTCCAAGTTGTCGCGCAATCGCGCCAGTTTTACATCACGTCGTCGCAAAAAGCGCATTGCAGATGCTTTGGACTTTTTACCACGCAGTGCGCGATGAGCGGCCAAATCAAAATTTTCTGGTGAAATAAATTGACTCCACAAATTCTTGTGGGTCTTCATGAAAAAGAATAATACTTATCTATTTTTACAATAGTTGTTGAAAAAGGTATGTTATCTTTGACCGATTGAATTTGGTCGATTAAGACACTGCTGCCGGTAAATACGACGCAAATACTGTCCCCCAATAAAAACTGCAGTTGCAGGCAATCAGTACCGTTACGTTTCTTAGATCCAGAAATTCTGAAATCTGTGACAGTTATTTCACGATTTAAAATATCGTTCATGAACTTTTTATCACCAGGCATCGGCAATTTATCCCGTGCAAACACAGAAAATTTTGGACACTTTGTTTTATCTAGTTTTTTTATATCATCCATGGTCATGGTGAATCACCCATTGTTAAATGAATTAATCAAACATCCGGACGTTCGCCAAGCGGGAACAGCTACTGGCCCGGATGTTTCCTGCGCTATTTGTTCGGTCGCTGTGAATACAGAGAAAAATTCACAGCACACCAGGATATATCGCCCCGCCTTTTGATAATGCAAGGCATAGAAACAGACATATTTGTCGTCTGAAAAGTGTCATCATGCACTTTGTCCTGCAGGCTAGCCAAACTTTAATCCCTGATGTCATAAAGTCATCATTACCCAAGGAGCCGACCGACCCGAACAGGCCCCCGCGGAACGAAGAGTTGTTCCGGACGTTGTTGCCGCAGTTGTTCGCACAGTTAGACCTGCAATCGGAGACCGAGCCATAGGCGTTCTGGAACACCCACCGCGAACAACCGCCATAGGGGCCGCCTGTCATCGTTACGGTGATACACCCCTTTCCCAGTTTTGGCTGGGAAACTGTTGTTAATAAAAAAATCGTGTCTTGTTTGTACCTATTTCCCTTTTCTAATATTTAATATTCTATATGGGGGGGCGGGGTCGCCGCCCCCACCGTGCATAATAAAAACGATTATTCGTTTTTATTATGCACGCCCCCACCCATTTCCGGCGCCCGTGGCATTTACGCCACGGGCGCATACCGATTTATCAATTGCCGACCGACCCGAACAGGCCCCCGCGGAACGAAGAGTCGCCCCGGACGTAGCTGCCGCAGATGCTCGCACAGATAGACCTGCAAACGGAGACCGAGCCATAGGCGAGCCGGAACACCCACCGCGATTTAACAGGGTGTGTCATCTGGCACCAACAGTATTTACCGGTACGTTCACCACCCGTTGCAACATCGCCAGAATCAGTATCAATCAATGTGTCTGTGGCGGCGCCACTGGGCGTTGTCACACATGTTGCGATACCAAACAACGTACCGTATGAAAATGTTGCGTTCCACTCAAACAATTCTGCATTAGAAGCATGATTTGTACCCGCGACCTGAGGGTCCAGAACAATGGCCAATGTATCATTGGCTGCACACATTGTTGTGGCATTTGCACCACACATCATTATCATCACAATAAAAAACATATAATAGATTTTCTGCATTTATTCCCCCATGTCATTACCATATTGCCAAATACACACCATTTGTGCGGAAATTATCTGTATTTTCGCGCATTGCCGATGCACAATCACGCGCACAGCCTGACGCACATGATGCATCATCACTATATTGCCGCAGATATACCCACCACGATGTAATCGGCCCCGTTAATTGACACCAACACATTGTCCCAACATCTGCATTTGATGCACGCAGATGCGTATTTGCCGCACCTGTAACAACATTATCACCTGCGGTATCTGTTGAAATTTCATTACACGTTGCCATGCCATCTAATGTCCGATATGACGAATTATTCGGCACCAAGTCATAATCAAATCGCAGTGAAAACGTCATACTGTCGGCATCTGATGATACAGATGTTGGATTTACTGATTTTTTGATAATAAATACTGGCGTCTGGTTATGTATGCATGTGGTCGCACCATACGCCGCACTGCATATCGAAACCAGTATCACTGGCAATGATATAATCCGCATTATCATATTTGTGTCCTTCCTTTTGGTTTTTGTTCTGTTAATCCGATATGTAATAATTTTTACCAGATACTGTGACATTTATCGCACCACGCATTGTCCCCGGCACCAGGTTGCCATAACACACGCCACCGTTGGACGTCGCAACGCCCAGTGCCGGCGTCGTATTACGCACCGCGTACAATGGCAATGAACGCCCCGGCATGTTCAGTGTCACATTACGTCCGGCGTTGACCGAACACATCGCAACACATGCACCGGTGCCTGAATACGACAATCCTGCATCACACAGCACGGCACACATATTGTTTTGTACGTCCCCCGATGCACAATTCGCCGCCAGCCAAAATGACGAATATCCAGATGCGCACGATGCGTTTTCACGCGGCATCATTGTTGTGTCTGATACAGTGATGTCATAGAAACTGTCCGGGCAATCACCACGGTCACGCGATACACATGCACCATCAGACAAATATTGCCCGGCCCCGCACAGTGTGGCCCCGAAATTCACCAATACCCCGTTATAAATCGCAGACCAAACATCAGGCATTTCATACTGATTATATGAATTCATACATTCGTTTAATTCTGCGGTGGGTGATGAAAAAGTATTTGCACCGATTAATGTCTGGTATTGGCCATCCGGACAGCGGCCCTGGACGCGTTCGGCGCATGCACCGCCACCAAACTGGGAATTTTCATCACATAATGTCGCACCAAAACTGACCAAGACGCCATTATATATGGCATAAAATTCATCTGGCATTGTGAACGGATTATATGCGTTCATGCAATTGCGTTGCGCTATCGATGGCGCAGAAAATGTACTGGCGCCAATTAATGATTGATGGAATCCTGACGGGCAACGCTCGTACGACAGGTCAATGCATATGCCATTACTCATATGCTGGCCAGTGGGACATAGTGTGGCACCAAACTTTACAATTTCTGCACCGTGTGCATTCCACGATAACGTGGTCAGAATAAATAACGAAATAAAAACGAACCTCATCCCCTGCCCCTGGTTATGCTTTTACAAACAAACCACTGAAATCATTCAAGTGGTTGGAGGTTCGAAACTATATAAGAAGAAATAGCGGGCTTATTCAATATATTCACCGCCCTCCAACCCATGGCTGGAGATATTTCTGTCCACTCCGGACACTTCTTATTAAGGTTTCGACGCCTAATTGCGACTCTCTCGCAATCATGGGTATGATATAAAAATCCCATATTCGTGGCAAGTAAATTTTTATAGGGATTTATTCTTTATATAAATAATTTTATAAACAGATTAATATAATAATACTAAATTGGTCTTTTTTCTAATTTTTTACACATATATTCTAATAACTCATCTACATTCGTTGTAGAACGTCTCTTATAACCATTTTCTTTTCTTAACATCTTAGCATTTCTTCTGGCATTTGATTCTTCGCTATTTATTAGATCAAAATCCAAAATTTTATGTTTAGCTTCATCATATTTTGGAAAATACTTTTTTGTTTTTTCTAATAAAACTGCTTTTGTTATATCACCACAAATCTTTTCAAAATGTAATACACCCCACAATTCAAATTGCCTATTAGAAAATATCATATTTATTTTGTTGTTATTTATACAACCAAAATTATTACATTTTGACATATAATTTTCTAATGCTTGTTTGTCTGTCTCTTTACTAAATTTATCATCTTCATCAAAAACCATAAAAACTGCAGCATTTGTATATATTTGCTGTTTTTCTATAGCCCTGTTATACAACTGTCCTACCGCAGTTCTCCTATTTCCTGGGCAAACAACAACATTTTTAGCATCCTTAAATTTTAATATATAATTACTAAAATAATCTTTTTCTGTTTCCTCGCCTTCTAATATTAATACAATAGAAATACTTTTATTGTTTTTATCTATCAATTGTTCTTTATGTGTTAAAATCTTTCGTTTTGCCATTTTATTTACTCTCTATAAGTTTAGCCAAAGATTCAACACTGCCCAAATACGGAATACCACCGAAACGTCCTTTCAAATAAGCCTTTTGGAAATCATAAGCACTTTCAATATCTGTAAATTGACTTAAAGGATATACAACAGAAACACCTGTTTTGTTATTCTTTTCAACGAACCAAATATCATCACTAACAACACCTTCTGTATCCATTAGCAATGTTTCATGAGTAACCGCCACTAACTGTGCGCCACTTTTATTTATTAGCTTGTTATTAAACATTTCTATAACTTGTTTTGCTAATAACGGATGTAAGTTCTCTTCTAGTTCATCTACAACATACACACCACCATCATGCAAACATATTGGCAATATTCTTGTTAAGAATTTCAGAAAAACGCCGGTTCCGGCACTTTCTTCATTGATTGACAATCTTTTTCCAATTCCTTTGTGTTTAAAATATATTTTATACCTATATTCTATATCATTAACATTAATTAATTTGTCTATATCTATCCCATCGTTAAGCAAACGATTCTTTATATCGGGATTTATAGAATCTTTATAACCTTCTCTTTCTACTTGAAGATCAACTATTCCAACATCTGCTTTTTTTAAAAACATTAAAACTGTTTTTCTTAATTCAGAGTTATCATATAACAATTTCCCAACATTTCTTGTAGCCGGACTGCGCAAAAAATCGTACACAAATACATAAGGCTTAATATTTCCTACGTTTAATATTTCTAACACCGAAATATCATTTCGTGTTTTCAAACGATCTTTTATTTCTTTTTTTATTACATCTGGCACTTTTGACAATCTACCAAAAACAACCTTACTATTTTGGCGTTCATACAACTTTGCCATCACACCAGATTTATTGACAACAAACAAACTTTCTAAGACAATATCTTTCTGAGTATATTCCAATTGATAAGAATATATAACATCCTTAATAATAAACTCTATTTCAATACAAGAAGGCTTGTTACTTTTATCAAATGGGATATAAGGTAATTTATCACTAGCAGTTTGATTTACCCTTTTTAAAATCTCATTCAAAACACCAACAAACTGTAAAAGATTTGTTTTTCCTGATGCGTTCGCACCATAAATTAACGTTACTGGCGTAATAAACTCTTCATGATCATCTGACACAGAAATAAATGCCGTGTTTGGATTTTCTCTTACTACATCACCATTAACAGTGAAAAATATTTCTTGTCCCTCTTCATCAAAGGAATAAAAATTAGCTACTTTTAATCTACGAAGATTTTTTATTGCCATTTTGTTTCTCTAATTATTTTAATATATACTTGTGTATATTTTATCATATTTACTAAAAAAAATCAACTAGTTAAAACAGACAAAATAAAAAACTATTTCAAATTTCTCTGGTGATTTATTCTATTTTTTATCCCGTCCTGACTGCGCAAGATTGACAACTGATACACTAACACCACAATTTGTCACTATATTTTCGTTTGCATAACGTTATCAAAAATTGCATCATTACAGGGAACCGTGTGGATAACCGGTTCGGGACGTAGAACATCCCTTAGTAATTCGGCACGGACGTTGTGTTCGCTGTCGTTATTTGTGCGTAATTGCGCATGTTTTCCTGGCCGATGTCGGTTGGGAAGTGCTGGCTATACAACAGGGCATGCCCGAAACCCAGCAGATCATCTAATTACTATGATTGTTCTAACTTCCCGACCGCTGCATTTGTGGCGGTTTTTGATTTCGTAATCAAACAATTAACAAAGGGAGAAGTTATGAAAACCAAAACACTTGTTTCTGGATTAATCGTATTGTGCAATATTCATGTCGCAATGGCGGCGGGTATTCCGTGCCGAATAAATGGCCAGACACCCGGCGCCAGTTGTGGCCCATCAGACATGTATGCGTCAAACGTCACATTTGACCCCGAATGCAGAACAACATCTTATTCAGGCACATGCGTATGGCGCGACAGTTATTTGGGATGCTGGTGCAGCGGGGATATAAATCAAGACCTGTGTGGCATTGGCACAACGGACGAAACATTTACAGCCCCAGATACCGGTATGTCATACCGTGTGCTTTATAACAATAATTCTGGCAGTACCGCATGCACAAAAACAACCAGGTATATATGCCCCACAGGATATTATGGCACACCAATGACGAATTCAATGTCTGAATGTACACCGTGCCCCACCGGCGGCACCAGTGATATAGGCACAAATATTTTTATCACGGCATGCTATATCCCGGCAAACACGCCACAAGATGAAGAGACCGGTACGTATCTATTCACATCTGATTGCAATTGGTCGGAATAACAGATATTATATCACTATTATAGGCAAAAAAGGAGAACACTATGAACATCAAATGCATTGCAATGGGATTGGGTGTACTGACACTGGCGGCATGCGGCAACAACGCACAAGATCCTGAAAAATTAAAGGGACTAAGTTTTATTGCACAATCAAACAATACACCAATTACATTAACATTTGCACCAGACGCAAACCGCATAAACGGCCAGGTTGTAAACCTGTATAACGCATCTTATACCGCCCGCGGCAACAAGATTACATTTGGCGACGTTCTGTCAACGATGATGATGGGCCCAATGGACGCAATGACCACTGAACAAGAATACTTTCAATTCATGGCGACGGTTGAAAAATATGACTTAAATGGTGATACATTGACACTGTATGGGTCAGATGGTCAAACAATGGTATTCAATCAGACAGGTGCCGGCGATATCGCGACAACAGAAACGGAAACAGTTGAATCTGAAACAGTAATTGAAACGGTTTCTGAATAATATAACTTGACAGTGCAAAAAAATCAGGTTATAATTGGCCGGCAAATTTGAATAAAATCATTTAAATTTGTGGCAGTTTTGGCCCCATCGTTCCTGCCGTTGCAGGAATGACAAAGACTAAGTGAAATTGATATGTTCAATTTCCAAGTTTTGGCCCCATCGTCTAGAGGCCTAGGACACCGCCCTTTCAAGGCGAGAACACCAGTTCGAATCTGGTTGGGGCTGCCAGGAAAAGAAAACCGTGCTTTATTTGGCACGGTTTTGTTTTTCTGCCCCAATCAGATGAGAACGAACCAGTTCGACACGATAGTTGGCAAGACAAGTGAAACGCAGTCGCGCCTTACGTGTGGTAAGCAAGTACCGTCAGGTACGGTCGCAACGCGATGCGAACAATCTGGTTGGGGCTGCCAAGTATGATTTACCGTCCGTTTGGGCGGATTTTTTATTGAAAATCTGCCGTATTGATGCTGTTCGAAATTTTTTAACATGGCCCAGCGCGAGCACACAAAATAACCCATCATGTCAGCGCATGCGAATGCGTGGCGACACCAGCATTGATACAATCCCAGACAGCATTACTGCAATTGTTGCCGCCGCCAAGTAATAGCGCAATGCGCCTGCATCACCAAACACACCGATGTACATCAATATAACCAGTGACACCCACCGTCCGATAAATAGTGCACTGTCACGTAAGACAAAGTATTCAATCCTGTGGCATGATTTTATACATTTGGACTGGGCCAGATTGTAAACATTTACATCACTGATTTGCAGCATCAGTGTCAAAACAGTGGCGTATATAAAATTATACAATAAAAATGTCGCCGGCGTTGTCCAATACATAAATATGCCCATAACAGAAATTGCAATGACAGTGCATATCGCAAATAATTTGGAGAAATTTTCACGTGTTGCGTATCTGCCGCCCAGAATCGCCGTCAATATTGAACAAATTGAAAATATAGTTGTAAATATCCCCAGATTTAAATCAGTATGAAACATATACACCGTATACATTGTAATAACCGTACCCAAGGCCCCACTGATTGAAAAGCCACGCAGAATTTCTGACAAGAACAGATAACGTATTATCGGGAATCGACGCATGCAGCAAAAAAATCCGGAAAAGTCCACATGTTGTTGGCTGTTGTGATGTGACGGTGACAAAAACATAATCATTATAAATTCGGCCACACACATTGCCAGCAATGCACATGCCATTTCGGTATATGACCCGATTGTGATAAACAACCCCAATATAATCGGCGCCAGAATCTTGGTAAAATATCCAACCGCGTTTTTTAGCCCGATATATTTACCCATTGCATCGGGCGATACTTTTTCTTGAACCATTAAATGCATCGGCAGATGATACATTGACGCACTGATACCATACATAATCCCCAATGCGATGATATGGTTTGGCGCTGTATCACCTGCAAAAATTATCAGCAACAGTACCGCCGCCTTGGGCAACAGATTTAACGTAAAAACGGTCTTTTTGCCAAAACGCTTGCACCAATGGGCAAAGATATAAAATCCCGCAACCGTTGCCAGGTATTCAAAAAATTTATATACAGAAACACTGAGTATTTCATTCGCCGCCAGATGCATCACAAACGATACGAAAAATGTACCCAAGAACAAATCGCTGATATTGCGAAATGCGGCAAACGCAACCATTAAATGCAAATCACGCAATAATTTTTTACGCATATCTGAAAAAATCCCCCATCCTGTTATATGGGATATTAGCATAAAATCCTGTTTAGGCAAAACCTAAATACATTGACAGTGTCGGGTTGTCAATTTATAATCACGACATGCAAAAAGTAATATTGGGATTTTTATTCGTGGTGACATTAATGGTCGCGGCATGCGGGGTTAAGTCTAATCTGGCCCGACCAGACGACAGTTTTCCACGTAATTATCCGGTATATTAAAAACATTTGCGGGCGTGGCGGAATTGGTAGGCGCGCTGGATTTAGGTTCCAGTGGGGAAACCCGTGGGGGTTCAAGTCCCCCCGCCCGCACCAAAAATAAAAAAGACTTGATTTATGGTAAAATTTAACCTAAAATCCAACGCAGAATAATAAAAGGTACATAAAATGGCATCCAAGAAAGGTTCAAAAGAAGTTGTAAAACTGGAAAACAAAGAAACCGGTTATTTCTATACAACAACAAAAAATACAAAGTCTGAAAATACCCAGGGAAAAATGAAATTCCGCAAGTATGATCCGAAATTACGCAAGCATGTCGTTATGACAGAAGCAAAAATGCCTCACTAAGGTTTATTAGGCATTGCGAATTTTGCGCCCGTTTTGGGCGCGTTTTTTATTTAGATTGACATAAATCCTGTGCTTGATTTATACTGACGCATGAATTCACAGGGATGTGAATTCGGGGTCGTAGAAAAACCCATCTGATACAGTATGTATATAACACATACTGAAATCCGCAATGGCGGCGCATATGCGCCCGTTATTATATCCCCCGTCACAAGTCGGGGAGCCGTCAGTTATACAACAGGTTTTCCCAAAGACTGGCGGGGTCATTTATCAGATGATTTTTCTAACTCCCCGACCGCCAAGAAATTGGTGGTTTTGTTTAAAACTGATTATGGGGGGACAAATATGCACAGAATTTTGTTGGTGGTGGGATACGTTCTGATATGCGGGACGTCATACGCTGCATCGTGTGACATTGGACAATTCTATGATTCTGGATTCTGTTATTCATGCCCACCAAATGCAACATGCAACGATGGCGAAACATTTGTATGTGATAATGGGTTCTGGCGCGATGGTGCAATATGTGGTGTATGTCCTGTTCCAAATTCAACATGTACAGATGCCGACAATTTTTCATGCAACACCGGATTCTATATCAAAGATGGCGAATGCACCCCATGCGTGGCCAACGCGACATGTCCGGGCGGCAACGAAATATTTCATTGTGATGATGGATACTATCGTAATACAACGACAAATAACAAATGTGAATTATGTGGCGATGCCGCCATTTGTGAAAATGGCGAACGTATAAAATGTGGCCCGGGGTATCGTTTCTATGCAACATACGGTCGGTGTATTACATGTAATGATGGTCACCATTATTGTCCAGATGGTGAATCCATCGGGTGTCAACAGGGATACTATCGCCATTGGGGCGGATGTTATGCATGCCCACAAAACTTTTTTTGCCCCTTGAACGAGGCAACAGACGAAAACTATACCCAATATTGCGCACCTGGATATTATCACAGTATGGGAACGTGTGTCGCATGCGATGATGACACGCAATGCCCCGGTGGAAAGCCAGACGCAATGCAATGTGCGGATGGATTATATCTGCACAGTGACGGGCGCTGTCTGGCATATATGGACGAACCGGGTACCCCACCAAATTGTAATCCAGAATATTATTATGATGGCGAAAAATGCGCAATGTGTCCGATGGGTTCGACATGCAAATCCGAAACAGAATTTACATGTATGGCGGGCCATTACATGGATGGTGGCGCATGCCATGCATGTCCACCAAATGCAACATGCAATGATGCAGATGGTATAATGTGTGATGCCGGATATTATCTGGCAAACAATCAGTGCACATTTTGCCCATCAAGTAATTATTGCACAGATAATAAAAAACATGAATGTCCACAATATACAGATGGGATGTACGCAAACCCGGAATTGGGCGATGGCGACAGTGTATATAAAACAATGTATATCGCGTCCCCATATCCTGCAACCAAGGTATCACAATGCATGTTATATTATGGGTATGTGGATTCGCCACTGGGGAAATATGTACGATATTATGCCCACTGGGATACATCAATATCAAAATATGTTGGTGGAATCACCGTCTGGACAGAAACGGTCACAGGATATTATATGTCATCACCTAAATCGGCAGATGGGGTTCAAGGTTATGCGTACAATAACCCATGTACAAATGGGCCGGCAAATTCACACTATACGAAATCTGGTTCGATTGGCGGTAATAATTGCCCATGGATTTGTGATGATGGATTTTATCGTGATGGCGATAATTGTTTGCCGTGTCCAGATGGACAAAATTGCATGGGCGGGCGTCTGATTTGTCCGCCGGGGATGTACGCGGACAAAAACACATGTATTCAATGTCCCGAATTATATGGCGACAATCCAAATACAGGCGCAGAAAATATCAACCAATGTCAAATAAAATGCAATGGTGGCACATACCTGGCCGCGGCAAATGCAACAGAATGCACAAATGTTGGCGTGGGGTACTGGGCCCCTGAAAACTATACAAATTATGGCAGTGCGGGTGCACGTAATAAATGCCCAGATACCCTAACCACAATTGGATATGGAAATGGTGCAGACAGTATCGACGATTGTGGTAAAATTCTGCATATTGGAAATCATACGCTGTATCTGGTCGGTGCAAAAAAGACGACGCCGTCACTGGCGGTACAATACGGCAACCGTGTGTTATATGGAAATATGTCAACAGACCTGACACACAGTGCGGTGCGTGTATCAGTGTGGGATAAAACGTATTCTATTTATTAAATATCGCGGTCAAATACGGAAAATATTTCCCAGTGCGCACTGCCGGCGAATTGGTCAACGGGGATTAATTTTGTGATTTTATATCCGCCACGCGTCAAAATGTCGGCATCGCGACGGAATGTATTCGGATTACACGATACGTATATAATGCGTTTTACATCTGATTTTGCCAAAATTTCACACTGACGCATGGCACCGGCACGTGGCGGATCCATAACAACGCAATCATATTGTTTTAACATACCCGGCGTTAATGGATTTTTGAATAAATCGCGTTTCACACCCGTGCCAACAATATCAAACCCATCGGCATTTAATGCAAATGTAAAATTGCCCAGACCGCAAAATAAATCCGCCACACGCGTTGCATCCGACGCTGCGTCCGTCACCATTTGGCGCAATGCGTCGGCACCTGGGATACTTGGCTGTAAAAATGCACCGGACGGATATTCCGTCGACAATCCATCAAACGATATTATGGGCCTTGCACGTTGCATTACTGTGCGGTTATTCCATGTGACACGCAATACCGGCACCGGTAATTTATCAGTCGCATTTTTAAATTCAGGCGCAAAATATGGCACATCTGACGTGACACAGATATCGATTCCATTATCACATGCGGTTATCAGGCATGCCCCAGAACCCACCCATGGTAATTTTGCAATTTGTGGCAAGACATTATTTATATCTGGCAATAAATTCGGACAGTTTGTAATTGGTACAATATCTTTGGAACGGGCCGCATAAAAACCAAATGATGGCCCCGCAAAACAAAATTCTGCACGCCGGCGCGAACCGGCATCAATCCAAACGGGGGCGCCCGATGCCGGCAATTTTGGCAGTGCCGCCAGTTTATTTTCACGATAATCGGCGGCCGCAAAGTCATACTTGCAACCGCCGCATTTGTTAAAGAACGGACATGTACTCATCAGAAGTTTATCCGAACACCTGCACGGAACTGATTTGCCGTAGGATTTAAATCTTTGATGACATCAAATTTTGGTGTGAACATATACATGTATCTGTATCCAAAATCAATTGTGAAATATTCACCCAATTCAATACCAATACCCGCCATCGCAGCCACAACAGGCGTTGTCTTGTTATCAATTGACGCATCACCTGCAGAATTAAATGACAGACCACCACCCAATCCAACATACGGTACCAAGTGCTGACGATGAAACAGGCGATAAATATTATCAATACGCGCGTCAAAAATCGCATTTGCCATAATGGTATCGCCGGTTAACTTAAACGCGCTGTATTCTGCAACGTTGCGGATATAATTTGCCTCTATACGAAAAACGTCATATAAACGGATACCAGCCATACCTTCGAACGAAGATGTGTTTTTACCACCGGCATGCACGTTATTATCATCGGTAAAACCATCCCACATTGAAAAGTTATATGCACCACCAACATAGAAACGATGGATACGTGCCATCGCCTCGGCATCATGGCCGGTAGGCGCGTTTGGCGCAATGCTGCCACGGGACTGAACACGATATGGAATCGCCGCATTGGCCGCACCAATTGTTGCGACACACATTAAACTAAACAATATTTTTTTCATCATATTTAAAAACCCCATTATCAAAAGTTCGCACGAACAGACGCCATAATATTGCTGATGTTATCAACACCACCACGACGCACATCCCAACCAAATCCATTGCCAATCATCATCTGATACTGATACATAATATCAATACCAATTAAATCGTTCAGCATTACATTAAACCCAACCGCAGCACGTGGGGCGGCAATGACAAACCCATCGGCGCCAGATGCCCCTTCGAAATCATAGACACCCATCCCCGCACCGATACCCATAAACGGGACAAATGTACGGCGCCGCGTGATATCAGCGGTCTGAACATAACGACGGGCAAAATCAAAATACAACATCGCACCCGCGGTTTTATATGTTGCAGTGGCGTCATCTAAATCTTTGAATTTCAGATTCATTGACTGCAAATCAATTTCTGTACGGACATATGATGACAGATTCCACCCCAGGCCAATTTGTGTGGTATAACTGTTTTCTGTTTCATATTCGGTGTCACCAAGCCGTGCCCGGTCAGTCGCAAATGCCAGATTTAATCCGCCACCCATACGTACATACATTGATGTTGGAATAAACAGTTTTGTATTCGTGGTATCAACCGCACCAACAGTACGATATACATCCGCACCCAATGCCCCCGGTGCCGTATCAGGTATTACATCTGCATTGCGGCGTGCACCGATTATATCCAGTCCGGTCAAAACTTCGGCCCGGAACAGACTGTCATTTGATGCATGCGATATATTCGGCATTACAGACATTGCCGTGGCAAGTCCAATATAACATATTGATTTCATTTTCAATTTCATTATTGTTTTCCTTCGCTAAAAAAATCTTAGCACAATTTGAAACTTGATTTCAAGCCCCGATATGCGTACCATTGCATATATGAAAAACAATTCAGATAAAAAGATTGCATTGGTTGCAGGCGCACTTGATTTGCCATTTTATACACGTGACGCGTTAATTCGCGCCGGCTGGGATGTATATGTTGTGGGACTGAAAAATTTTGTCGACCCAAAATTAAATCCTGATATTGTCGTCAGATTGGGCGGCGGCGGTCGTGCAATTCGCGAATTTCGCAAACATGGCATTCGCAAATTAACGTTTGTCGGGGCAATTGGGCATCCGAATTTGTCTGACATTCGACCAGATTTATGGTCAATGTTCGCATTAATCAGTATTATGAAACATCAACGGGGGTATGATTCAATGGCGGTTGCATTAAATAAAGTTCTGGAAAAACGCGGGTTTGAGGTTGTGGCCGCCCAAGACATTGCCCCGGAATTAACGTTTGAAAATGCGGGTGTGCAAACCAAAACAAAACCCAGCGCACATGATTCACGTGATATTGAACGCGCGATAGAGGTTTCACACACCATCGGTGCCGCCGATATTGGCGCATCTGTTGTTGTTGATAAACAGGTCATCGCGGTAGAGGCCGCCGAAGGCACTGCCAAAATGCTGGAACGCGTGGTCGCAATGCGCAAAGATAAAAAGAAATCCAGTGGCGTATTTGCAAAAATGACCAAACCGGGGCAGGATTTGCGTATTGATATCCCGGCGATTGGGTGTGATACCGTGCGCGCGGTGGCGGCGGCGCACCTGCGTGGGATTGTTGTAAATACAAAAACATGCTTTGTCGTGGACCGGGACGCGGTTATAAAATTGGCAAATGAATTAAAGATTTTTATTGTCGCAATTGATGAGTAATCTACCACTACCCCGTCACTACTGCGCCAAGGCTTGTAGTGCCACCCCTTCGCCAGCGAAGGGGATTTACTTTAATCCCAATTTTTTCTGCAGCCAGGTACGGGCGTGGTTGCGGTTTATGCGTCCCGGTATCAGGCACGATATATATTTTATAAATTTCTTTTTTACCTTTATCATACCTGCCCCACCGTGGGTGTGCTGATATTCTGACAATGCCGCGCGATACGCCACAATTTCATCATTATTCGGCGCAATATCCGCATCGTCATATACAAACCCATTATCATCCAAGAATTTACGCATCTGGTCGGTGACGCCAATAATTTGCGGGCAATCGGTAAAATGGTCGGTTGGGGTGTCTTCGATACTGCCACTGATATATGTAAAATCAAGGCCGACGGTTTGGTTAATCATATTCTGGTTATCCGCACTGTCTTTCAGGCGACTGTTCCGCTTTATCTGAATCACGTGACCACCGCGCGGCATAAACAGTGCCAAATGCAATGCCGTACCGGCGCAGCCCGCCAATGTTTTACAATGCGACATAATCGCAATTTGTTTTGGCAAAGGCAATGTTTCAGGATAAATTATTTTGAATCCGTTTTTGGCAAAAATACGTTCAATCTGATTTTCGCCATATGTTCGGCGTTCCGGCATTGCGCCACGTGACACATAAATTTTGTCACCCATGCCCGCATCGGTTGCGCCATAATGTTTGGATATCGCCCGGTATGTATCGCCCATTTCGTTTGATGACCACAGTGGGATATTAAATGCCTGCGCTGGGACAAAGACACGACGAAAACGTGCCGCCCCAGTCAGGAACATTAACCGGTCAGATTTAACATTCAAACCGTCCATCAGCGGCAAAATATAACGGGGGGGGGTAGCACGGCCCCGCACCACAAAAACCATGCGTGCAGCCGAATATTTTGCATCCAGCGCGAGATAAGAACGGTTCATACCCTCTAATAAAAAATGGCCAAAATGTCCGATACAACTGCCACAAAAGACAGCGTCACAATCATAGTACGGAATATCACCCGATGGCATCTTTGGAATAAACTGGCCCTTGTTTTCACGCAGGCAACGGGAACTGGCAACAAAACGCCCACGACTATCCAATACGCCATATGCGCCCGTTTTCGTATCCGACACAATCACGCCACGGTCAACACATTCAACCGCCAGTACTGATTTCATATAAAACGGCCGGATGCTGTTGTAAAAAAAGCGTTCGTTTTCCGCCGTCACGTATAAATTAATATTTTCTGACATGTGTGGCATTGTATTCCCAAAGTGCGTGATGTTCAATAATTATTTTGTCGTCACCACATCGCAGGACGGGGGCTATTGTGTTTCTCGACTCTCCTGGTGCTGGGGTATTACAGAACACAGTGGATGCCGGTCGCCACCGGCATGACGATGTGGGTTCACGTATGTACTATGGCATATAAATTACCATCGGGAATAATAGCAGTCATTGACAAACGATGCGTGTCCTGCGCCAGTACTGTCGTTAAACAACCACGTTCGCGATATCGGAATATAACAATTTTCAATACTGGTTGCGGGAATCTTGCTGGCCGGCAAAACTTCTTCGTCTTGGCCTGTATAATTCGGACATTCTGTACACAGGTAATCATACATGGATTCACCATTTCTATTTGTAAAATCTTTCAGTTGACTGTAATACCCCGTATTGCATTTTTCACATGTACCGTTGCCAACGTTATATCCATAGCCCGGCTGGCATTGCGGTATTTGGCAATATTCGTTTGATTCACCACGAATACATACATCCCAGCATGCATAAAATTCGTCGCCACTGTACCCACCACAACATGTATATTCCATTTCATCACTGTCGTCTGAATTATCAAAACCGGCGCAACATGTGGTTATATTTGCACATTCGTTTTGTGAAAACTTTGCATTTGCACCATGCATTGTTAATGCAAGCACAACAACCACAGAAAAAATTTTGTTCATTATAGTTCATCCTGTTTTTTATAAAAAAAACCACCATATAAACTCTGGTGGCCAGGAGGTTGACTACAATTGTTGGAATTGTGTTGCGTATTTGATATTTCACAACCCTCCTGGTCAAATAGACACAGGAGTTTTTTATTTTGACCACATGACATAATCGCCACACATTTGTGCGTTTTTTGTACCAGATGGTCACCAACATAGAGGTAGTCACACCCCATCGGCAGAATTCCCGCCGACCCATTAATTATATAATGAATAACACTGAAAGACAAGGTAAAACAAAAACCGGGACAAAATGTCCCGGCTTTTACTTTCCGAATTTGCCGCTGCGTGGGAATCCGAATGGGACGGTTCGTCCCTGGGATGCGCGTTTGCCCACCCATAATTTCCAGTCGTCCAGTTTCGTCACACCGCGCCCCGTTGTCCATCCGAACCCGTCCGCCGCATCAAAGAACATCACATCCAAGACATACGTGCGTTCCGCATTATATTTTTGCAGGATTACACCCTTGCCCCGGGTCATTTCTGGGATTTCAGATGTGTTAAATATCAGCAATTTATCATTTGAACCCGACAACGCGACACTGTCGCCAGTGACAGGCACACACATAATTGCCAGATTCTTTGGGTCGGTATTCATAACCTGTTTACCCGTGCGTGTCTGTGCCAGGCAGTTTTCACCGCTGACAATAAACCCGGTACCATGACGCGCCACCAGCAAATATTTTGCGGATGTGTCCAGTACAAATGCACGGACAATTTCTTCATCGGCGCCGATATCTGCCATCATACGCACAGATTCACCAAACCCACGCGCCGACGGCAATTCGTTTGCAGATAATGTGAACATTTTACCGCCGGACGCAAAGATATTAATCTTGTCCGTGGACATTGCGTGGAACGCGGTTAATAATTCGTCACCTTCTTTGAATTTTACATCCAATGCAGACAGGTCCAATGTGCCCTTGGCCGCGCGAACCCATCCCATCTTTGACAGAATAATGGTCAGTGGTTCTTTTTCAATAAATTCATCTGCATTGACAACAATTTCCGTCGTTTGTTCCGCCCATGTCGTGCGCCGACGTCCCAGTGCCGTCTTTTTATCATAACGTTTTTTGATGTCCGCAAACCACGCCTTTAACTGGTCGTTTTGCATGGATTCATCGGCCAATAATTCTTGTAATTTTTCCTGTTCGGCACGCAATTCCGCATCTTCGCGACGGATTTCCATTTCTTCCAATTTGCGCAGTGAACGCAGACGGGTGTTTAATATCGCCTCTACCTGAATATCTGTTAACTGAAATTCTGCGATTAATACGGCACGGGGGTCATCCTCGTTCCGTATGATTTCAATAACCCTGTCCAGATTCAGGTACACAACCAACAGCCCGCCCAATATTTCTAATCGGCGTGCAATATTGGTCAGGCGCCAATTTGTGCGACGCTGTAATACGTTTTTCTGGTGTGCAATAAATTCACGCAACACATCACCAATCGGCATTACACGCGGTGCACCATTTGAATCAATGACGTTGAAATTCATATTGAATTTATATTCCAAATCTGTCATTGCAAACAGATGTGCCATCATTTTATCCGCCGGAATATTGCGCGATTTCGGCGTGATAACAATACGAACATCGGTTGTTGATTCATCAACGATATCATCAATCAGCGGTAATTTTTTCGCATCAATCAGTGCGCCTATGTTTTCAACCATTTTTGATTTCACAACACCATATGGGATTTCTGTGACAACCGCCTGCCAGCCGCCGCGTTCCAATTCTTCGATTTCCCATTTGGCACGAATACGAAACGCACCGCGACCGGTATCATAATTTTTTACAATTGTGTCAAAGTTATCAATCAAGACGCCACCGGTTGGAAAGTCAGGCCCAACCAGTTTCTTCATAATCTGGGCCGTTGTGGAATCCGGCCTGTCCACCATTAATGTCAGGGCATCACAAACCTCTGCCACATTATGGGTTGGGATATTGGTTGCCATACCAACCGCGATACCCATTCCACCATTGGCCAGCAAATTCGGAAACGCACCCGGCATTACCACGGGTTCGGTCGTTGTGCCGTCAAAGTTCGGCATCATATCGACACTGTCTTCGTCGATACCCTCCATAATCAACATGGCAGCATCGGTCATTTTTGATTCAGTATAACGGTATGCTGCCTGGGGGTCACCGTCAATATTACCAAAATTACCCTGGCCATCAATCAATGGATAACGCACCGAAAAATCCTGGGCCAGGCGCACCATTGCGTCGTAAACCGAACTGTCCCCGTGCGGATGATAGTGACCCAACACGTCACCGACCACCGTCGCGCATTTACGAAAGGCCGCACTGGGCGACAATTTCTGGCGCAACATGGAATATAAAATACGGCGGTGCACAGGCTTTAACCCATCGCGAACATCGGGCAATGCACGCGATACAATCGTACTGACCGCGTATGACAGATAGCGTTCAGACAGTGCGTCTGACAGTTGCTGGGAATCAATTTTTTCTATTATTTGTTTTGTCATGATACTGAAAAATTTAAAACATTTGTAAAAAAATAACAACAGAAAAAAAACGTCCCTGAATCAACAAAATGCATATTTTTTTAAATTTAGACTTGACATTTTTTATTTTGTCATTATTATTAGGATGCTAATTTTGGTTCCCCGATATGGGGCGGGCTGCTGAAAATGTGGTGGCAAGCCGGGATGCTTTGGTTATAAAAAGTGTCTGAATGTACGTCGTAATATTCTTTTACCGCGACGAACCAATCAAAACAAATAGAACAAGAACAAAAATTGGACGTTGGGCGATTGCCTGTATGTCAGTTTGATTGCAAAAAGGGGTAAAATATGTCTTATAAAATTCTACTGCCGTATGTTATCAGTACTGCTGCGATGGTTATGGCACCGATAAGCAATGCATCATCACAGAACGCAACATCCGACAGCAATAAAAAATTTAAAACAGAAAATTATAATAATGCCAAGCCTGTGGCGGCACCTGATACAGTTCCTGTATTTGAAATTGTGCCAGACACAGTGGCCGACCGTATGATTGACGAACAAATCAACCGTATTCTGGCACAACAATTAACACCGACACGCGCAGAACAGTCGGGCAAATCTGTTGTGTATGTATACAGCGATGGTCGTCGCACAGTTCGCAATGGTGGCACACGCGCATGGCGTAATAACAACCCGGGCAACCTGCGTTATTACGATTTTGCAAAAAGCAACGGTGCAATTGGCGAAGCCGGCAATTTCGCCGTATTCCCAGATGAAGAAACAGGTATGCAGGCACTGCACAAATTGCTGAGAACGAATTCATATCAAAATCTGACCATTGCGAACGCATTAAAACGATATGATTACAGCAATTGGCGTGCATATACACGCAAATTAACACGGTTGACAGGTCTGACTGCAAATACAAAATTAAGCAGTTTGAATCCGACCCAACTGAATATGGTGGCGCAATCTATCCGTCAACTGGAAGGATGGGTACCGGGCCACGAAAACAAAATTGATGCACCGCAATATGCGATGGCAATGACCCAGCAACGGGTTAGATAAAAAACAAAATTTTTGGTTCCCTGATTTGGGGCGGGCTGCCAGATGGCGTGCCGGGGTGCAAAGAAAAACAGCACTTGAATGTACGTTGAGATTTTTCTGTCACAACGAACCAATCCGATAATAAGTCCCGTCCCTGTGACGTGGTGCAGACAGATTGAAGAGGTTATGACATGAAATTTAAGATAATTGTTCCATATATAATTGCCGGGATGGGATTGTCTATGAATACCAGCAACAATGCCACGGCCCAGGTCATATCTGAATCTGGAAGCAATAATTTAACAGCCAAGGTCACATCACATACCGTCACATCAGATTTATTGGCGTTGGCAGAAAAAGCCGATGTGCATTTCTTTGATGTGTATAATGAAGAAATGCTGTTGGATACCAAGGCAGAAAATCTGTGCAATGTATATATGGAAAATATGCTGGATGCGCAACAACGATTGGCACCATATGTTGGAAAAAGCGGATACCGTACCGCCGTTCGTAAAGAATTACCAGGTGCACCGATTGGATTTCACTGTGTATACGGTCAGTATACACAGTTGCAACGCGCACTGGACGAAATGGGCGATACATTAACAATTGTCCCACAGTATGCCAATCGTGCGTGCGACGCATTCAAAACCCAAATGCGCAAGAAATACACACACGCAAACGGATTTGACAACTGCATATTCGAAGGCAAAATGCATGAATCTGATTCTGCATATGTGGTGGCAATGGATAAATACCTGGCACGGAATCACGCTACGACCGACGAAGCCATCATAAAATATTCAACCATATTTGAACAAAAAAACTTTTCTGTGGATGCGATTGAACCGGGCGCGATGCTGATTGTGCCACGTACACGCGGCAACAAAAGAAAGTTTCACATGATTATGTATGTTGGACGTGGACGCATCGAAAACGGCCAATACGTTGCCGACCCAAATGGCAAACCTGTATTTACCGCGCATAATCGTGAACGGATTGGATATCTGTTTGATGCATGGGATACAAACAATGTATTTGCATCCAACACACAACAGATTGCCCGCATCCAATATGCCCAAGAATTTGCCCGCGTTGAATCAATGCCACGCGCACAACTGATTGAATATATATTAAAAGGCAACAATTCCGTCACACGTGAACAATTAAATCAAATGCCGACACAGATGTTGCAAAAAATGGCACGTGATAAATATTTCAAAGGCGTGATTCCCAAATTCTCGCCTGTTGATAGAAATATTATGGCACAAAACAACAACATGCCAATTAATCTGATGATGCAGAGTAAGGTAAATACATTGTAATAAAAATGGGTGTCAAGTGACACCCGTTTTTATAAATCCCCTTAAGCATTAATTTTTGATTTAATTTCGCGGATACGGGCCAAAATTTCACGCAAATCCGCATCAGATGCCGCAGCGGCGGGACGATTTCGAACCTCGTCCGCAAGAACAATACACAATGTTGCCAACAGTGCACTTTCCGGCAACGGCCCTATTTTATCCAAAATTTCACGGGCGCGGGCATCCACCATTTGCCCCAATTCAATCAGACGCGATTCCTGGCCATCTTCGCATCCCATGGGATAATTTTTGTTAACGATTGGTATGGATACTACACTCATTGCAACTTCTTTAATATAGACACGGATTGGTCAATCATTTGGGATGCACGGGCGTTTTTATCACGCAGTACACGCACCTGCTCGGTCAGGATTGCAACCTCTAAATCTGTTTGTTTGCCCGCATTGACCGCCGTGGCACGCAGGCGCGATGCCGCGTCTTCCAGTGCAGACAATTCTTGAAAAATTTGTTGTTTTATATCGGCCATGGCTATATTTTAAGATATTTTTTATATGCGTTCAACACTAAAATGTGGTATAATATACCCCGACAAGCAGTGGAAGGTTTCTTATGAAGACTAAAATCATCTATATTTCTGGTAGCGAAATTTTTGACATGAACGATATTCGGTCGGCGTTTGACCAGGTGCGAAATGCATTAAGTCTGGGAAATGACACCGTTTTATTCGGCGTTCCTGTTGACCGCGCAGATGCATTAGATGGCACGGTATCAGCACCGGCAATTGATGCGGTGGCATTTTCAACAAATGCGGAATCAGAACCAATTTCTGATACACACATTCCCACAGTGCATGAAACATCTGACGATATAACGGTGCCTGTTTCACAAACGGATGTACCGGAAATCAGTATCACCCCAGATGTTGCAGAAACAGAACCGACGATTATAGAAACCCAACCTGACACCATTGAAGACACAGGCCCTGTTGAACAGCCGGAACCGATTGTGGTAAAAAAATCACGTGGGCGGCCCAAATCAGCCAAGAAAAAGGCCGCAATAGAAGAACCAATTACAAGCGCAACAATTGAACCAGAACCGGTATCAGAAGTTGCAGATACACCAAATGTTGTGTCGATACTGTCCGTGTTAACATCAAAATCAGCACCAGATGAAATTATCCCAGAGCCAGAATCAGATGTAATTGAAAATGATGCGCCAGAAATTACAGATGCAATTGCGTCAGACCAGGCACCAGTTATAGATGAATTGGCCGAAGATATGCCAGATGCAAATGTTGATATTGACATAACTGATGACGACACAATCGAAGACATGATTGTTGAATCTGCCCCGGCGCTAACAACAGAAAAAACATTGGAACAATTATTGGAAAGCATGACACCACTGCGTGAAGATATTGAACATGATATAATGATGGCAGACGAAGCCCCTGCCCCAGATTTTGATGCATTTGACAATGATGCGGACGACGACCAGATTTCACAGGTCGCCGCAGATACAGATGCAACGCTGGAACAACTGGCCACGGAATTTGCAGAAAACCAAGATAAAATTGCCACCACGCCAAAGACAGAAAATCATGGCAAGATTGGTAAACTGAAAAACATTTTGCCATTTAAAAAGGCACGCCGTGATGATTCTGGATTGATGGGCGACCTGTTTGGATGGGCCGGTGTTGCTGCAAACGATGAAGACTTTGCAATTCCCGGATTTTTTACAAATGCCGCATCAAAGAAATAATATGTCATGGAAATAGAATCAATAATCCGTTTATTAACTAATTCTGGTTTTAAGGTTTTGGGCACGGATAGTGCGCAACAATATTTATATCTGGAAGATCCATCATGTATTATTCGCAGTTTTGAAACATTTATTGAATACGCATGGGCTTTCATATATCTGATAACCGTGATTTTAATATTTGGATGGGGTATTTCAAAAATACGCGGCGCCAATACTGATGTTATGACAAACATCAGAAATTTAGTCATAATATTTGGAACACTGGCAATTATCGGCCCGATTGTAAATGCAATTTATGGCGGCGATTTAATTGGACGTGGTTGTGCCCAGATTCAGGTATCATTAAGCGATGTGCAAACAATCCTTGATGCCCGCAATGAACATTTAAGTCCGGACGAATCCTTGTTTGAAGGCATTGACATTTATGATTCTGGAATTGATTTTGGTGATGGGGATGTAAAGGATATTGAATCTGTCGAAGTACCGGACATTGAATATATCAAAAATGAAGAAACCGGTGCGATAGAAGCAGTTTATAATGACGACCAACCACAGCAAAAAGAACGGATATCATATACCCCAACCGACGAAGACAGGGAACGATTCCCTGACCTGATACCGCCGACATCGCATGAAACAATCCCAGTACACAGCAATGCAACCGCCACCAGTGGCCCAAATAACAGTGTTATATACACATATCCAGATGGCACAAAATATCAGTACAGTGGTGGCACACGCGCATGGCGCAATACAAATCCTGGTAATATTCGCGGTAATAAATATGGTGCCATTGGTAATGCGGGTGGATTTGCGGTATATGCATCTGAAGCAGACGGTATGCAGGCGATAAAATCATTGTTGCGGTCACCATCGTATAATAATCTGACAATAATAAATGCAATAAAACGGTACGCACCCGAGGCAGATAAAAACAAACCCGTACAATACGCAAATACTATTTCACGCCAGACCGGTCTGGATGTGCGGCGCACAATCAGCAGTTTAAACGACACGGAATTACAAAGTGTTGCCAATGTAATCCGCCAGGTCGAAGGATGGCGCGTCGGCACACGCACAAAAATATAACCCAAGGAATTGACACAATGCCAGAACAAACAACATCCCATGCACGTATAATATTTGTTGTCATAATACTGGTTATTATCGGCGTGTTGATGTATATACTGACGACACAAGAAAAAAAACAATCGGCTAATACAAATATTGCAGTCACATCACCAATAAATATTCCAGACAACAATGCGGATATTGCCATTGATTTTGACAGTTTTAACGACGGACTACATAACCCCGGCAATGCACAAGAAAACGCGCCGGATGAATACGGTGTGGGCATCACCAGTGTACGTGTTTACATGCATGATTTAAATCGTGATGGCCGGATGGACCGCATTACCCGCACACATATTGAAAACGGCACCAGTCATTTTACCAACACATATAAAATCGAAATCGCGACGGTTGATGGATTTATTGACATCACACCACCAGACATGCAAACGATTGAAAGTGCAGACTGTGCATTACAAAAATTACGTTTCTCGTTTACGCCACTGTTCAGTATTGAAAAAATCGGGCGTGAAATGGGTGATGATTATACAACACCAACAATGGCATATCGTTCGATATACAGATTGGAAAACAATCAAATGGTTGAAATCAGTAAAACATCCATGCGTGAAATATGCGACGTATCCGAACTATTTTGATTTATCTATAAAATGCAGATTGTTCATTGAATACAATATACCGTTTGCGACCAGATAATGATCGTAAAATGCAATCTGTAATGGTTCCAACATTGCGCGAATCTTATTTGTAGCAATAACATCTTCATCAGAAAATGTGGCCGTACCACCGGGATGATTATGCACCATGATTATAACACGTGCATTTAAATTCAGTGCACGATGCACAATATCACGTTCATATATCGGTGACCAATCCAGTGTGCCGACACTGTGCGTATCATCCGATAATAAACGATAATCTTTATCCAAATACAAGACATGCATTTCTTCAATTTGTTTGCCCGCCAGCATTGTCAGACAATAATCATTGATTAATTTCGCATCATGAAAAACCTTGGTTTCGGTCATTTTGACACGATATCCATCCAACATTATTTCATTTATCAACTTTAAATGCAGTGCCACAACATGACCAATACCGTCAACAGATTCTAATGTATCAATCGGCGCCCCCAATATTTGTGATATATTGCCAAATTTATCCAACAGTTGTCTGGATAATATGCGAACATCACGTCGCGGGATAACATCGGCCAACAATAATTCCAGGCGTTCCGCCTGATTCAATTTGCCCGATAAAAACTTTTCACGCAATCTGCTGCGATGACCCGTGCGAAATTGATTATCATTATTGTTGGTGGACATTTTTATACCATGCGTTCTGTAAAAATCGTCACCCCATCTTCGGTAATACCCAACGTATGTTCCCACTGGGCAGACAAGCCGCCGTCAACCGTACGCGCCGTCCAACCATCAGGGTCTATTTTGCATTCTGGTCGGCCAGTATTTATCATCGGTTCAATCGTAAACACCAGGCCTGGCACCATTTTAACCCGGTCCCACATCTTGTCATAAAAATGATATATCTGGGGGTCATCGTGCATAACCTTGCCAATGCCATGGCCAACAAAGTCACGCGATATTGAAAATCCATGTGGTTTCACAACCGCTTCTATTGTTTTACCGATTTCAGATAAAGGCACACCGGGTGCGCAAATTGAAATGGCGGCATTTAAGGCATCCTGGCATGTCTGAACCAGTTCGCGTGCACGTGGGCTGACATTGCCAATCATAAACATACGCGATGTGTCACCATGAAATCCCTTGTACTCGGCAGTAAGGTCAACGTTCACGATATCGCCATCTTTTAAAATAACATCGTCACTGGGGATACCATGCACAATAACATCATTGACCGATGTACATATACTTTTTGGATATCCCATATATCCCAAATCAGATGACCGGGCACCATTACTGCGCAGAAATTCTGCAACCATGCGGTCAATTTCACCAGTGGAAATACCCGCCTTGATATATGGTGTGATATGGTCAAAACAACGCGCAACCAAGTCACCCGCCGCACGCAGGCGTTTAAAATCTTTGGGTGCATATACAGATGCCAACATTTCTAATTCCTTTTTTTAACAGACAATTTTGTCGCACGCATTGCCAATTTCAATGCGAAATCACGCAGTAAAACCTCGCCCGGCATGCCGGTTGTGCGCAATTGGCGTTCCAATTCGTTTAAACGTACCAGTACCGCAGAAATTTCAGACGCCGGCCAAATCTTGCGCGCACGATTGAATTTATCTTCGACCTTCCAAAACAGGCGCGGCAGGTGTCCATCAACCACCGCTGTTAATAATGTCTTGAAATGTTTATCCAATTTGCGAACCAACATGTTCGGATCCATATTGGCATACAGCAATCTGTCCAATGCCATCATTGTCTGCTGAATATAACCGGCGGTCAAAGAATATAAAAAATCATCAGCATCGGCCGCCCCTGTATCCGGCAGACATTTTTCCACATCTTCCAGTTCAACAATTTTTTTATCATCAACATACAGTGCTATTTTTGCCAAAAAACCACGCGTAATTCCGCGGTCGCCCCCCAGGTGCGTTGTCATATACGCCATTGCATCGGGTGTAATCTGGCTGATACCGGCGGCCGCAGATAATTCATTGCGTATCAGGTCGGCAAGACTGCGTGCATCATCCATATAACACGGCAATGCAGCGATTTTATCGTCATTTTCAAATAATGCCCGCAGGCCGCCACCGGCCCGTAATTCGCCGGCACAAACAATCACTGTTGCCGACAGGCCCGGGTGCGAAATCAATTCTGATATCAGTTTTGCGTCACTGTCACCCGCATTTGAAATTATAACCATTTTGCGGCCACCAAACATTGATGGGGTGCACGCCTCGGCAAACAGGGCATCTTGCTTTTCACGCAAATCATCCGCATCCAGCGCAAACAGATTGTCTTTTTCAATTTCCAGTTTTTGTATCGCGACGTCACAAAATTCATCAACCTGGCCGGCATCCGCACCATAAATCAGAACAGCCGGTGTCGTCGTGATTGATGATTTAAAATCCTTTTCTTTCCACTTCATGCCTATTTGCCGTTTGAATCGGTTGCAACCTCTGCAATTGCGCGTGTGCTAATTTTTGTTGCCAATACCTGAATAATATTCTGAACCGCGTTATTATATGATGCATTTGATGCAACCAAATATCGCACAAATGTATATGATTCAGATGCGGTTTCTGTCCCCGCGGCAATTTGAGTATCGCCATGTGTTAAAACGTATCTGGCCGTCAAACTAATCTGTTGCCACGTGGCGTCACCGGTGCGTTCCAATGCCTTGTACTGAGTGGTTGGGTCATCCAATGTGACGGTCAATGTATAGGCGGATGTTGCATCATGCATGCCACCAAACTGGGCATTTAATCGATTACGCAATTCAATACCGTTAACACCACGAATTGGGGGAACATATATATCCGTATTCTGGCCGGAAAACATTGGACGGAATCCGCATGCAGATATCGCCAGCGCAAAGAACAAAACAAATTTTTTCATCATCAGTTTTCCTGTTGCATTTTATGGTTATATTACCTAGACTTTTAATAAATCGCAAGGGGGAATGATGAATATTTTTATCATGATATTGATGGCAGTACTGATGATGGGATATTATATGATATCTGCCCCCAGTACGCATGTTGCATCAATTGATACCGATACGGCGGTTAATCAGGCTGATTTACGTGGTATTGCAGAGTGTGCAACCGCGGTTCATAATGCGCAAATTCGCGGCACAGAATTTTCTGATATTTGTGTAGAACAGGCCGAAATCGAAAGCCAATTTATATGCCTGAACACAGGGATGTCTATTATGGAATGTGACGGGACGGGACGTCGCAAACCGGCATACCGTTTTATTATAACGACGACGGGGCCACTGGCGTATGACAATTATAATTCTATGATGGAAATATTGGAAAAGTATTATGCAGATAGCGGCACATTTGGCATATTCCAAGATGGCAAAATCGTATCCGGTGGCACTGTTAATAAACGCGCCGTTCCCAAGGCGATAGAGAAAAAATTAGAACTGAGTGATGGGCAATTGGTATACATGACCCAGTTTGAGATTCCAGATACCGACCAAGAATATACCGCACAAGTTGCACCAGATATAATATGTCCGGCCGGTACTGCCAAAACATACAGATTTGGGCGCTGGCAATGCGTTGGATATAACACAAAAACAGATTGTGGCGGGGATATGATTTGGGATTCTGATTTATTAGAGTGCGTGCCCGATGAATCACGCAAACCATTGTGTGCCAGTTCCCAGACCGCGGTCATCGTGGATGAAGTATGGGAGTGTATAAATCCATTTCCAGACAAAGATTGTCCAGATAACATGGTAGCCCGCCTGAACTATGAAACATTAGAGTGGGAATGTGTATCTAACCCATCCGAAGGGGCGGCGGCAAAAAAATGCACCCATGTGACAAGTGGCATTGTTTTTGGTCGCGGTGGGACAACACTGCGCGTTTTACCGAACACATCGTGCACGGGGTGTGAAAAACTGGTGACAGATCCAGATACATGTGTATCTGTATGTGTGCCAGACGTATCAAAGATTAATACCCCGGCATGTTATCCAAACGCATCTGGGTGCACAGGCCAATCACGTGCGCTATATTTCGGATTTCCAAATTACACATACACCACAAATGTTTCTGACGTGCACGGTGTCACAATACCATTTAATCAGATAGAACCAAACCGTCAATTTAATTGTCGGGATTGTGGTGATGGCGTGATAGATACGGCAAAATCCCGCCCACCATACGTTGCGGTATGTAAATAGTTTTTCTTACATTGAATACTGTTTGTAAATATCGTGCATGGCAGACATTAATTCTGACATTTCCGCACACGCCTGTTCATATAATTCCGTGGATACGTTGGCACGGTTATCCAATGTGATTTGCACATTGTCCATTTTTTCCATGATTATGTCCAATTCCTGTTCAATATCGTGTGATGGACGTGCGGTATGTACCTTGTTCGTTTGTACCGGGATGGTTGTTGGTCTGGGTGATACAATTTGGGGCCGTGGTTGTGGCGCCGGTTTCACACCAAATTCATCCGGATGACGTCTGCGCACGGTATCGATTATACGGTCACGATATGGGCCCGTTTTATCATTAAAGTCAGATACATTTTGCGTGGTGATTGATTTTACAGCCTCGCGCAGGGCACGTGCCTTTTTATAAAACGGCCCCGTATGCCCGTCATTAAACACCGTCAGGATATATCCGTCTGATGTTGTGTCCAAAACATCATGCCACCGGCCATTTGGGGTGGAATTCAGGGTTAAATATTCACGCAGGTATCGACGCACATCGGCAATAACACGGGATGTGGTTGCATCCAATGGTACAGTCGTACTGTCAACGAATTTGAAAATATTATTACGGCCGTTATATTCAAACGGATTTTCAGTAAAGCGTCCGGGATTATATCCCATCAAACGCCATAATGCACCACAAATTACATCACCATCAATCGTGCCCACATACACACGGGCATCACGACGACCAATTTCGGTATGATATTCACTGCGCCGCATATTGGCCTGGGCTTCATATAATTCGTCAAATCGCAGTTTTCCAAAATACTGATATGTGGTATTGTATTTCAGGATTGATATTATCTTTTTGTCAAACGGTGTTGATGTTTTTGATGCCACAGAAATCCCCCTGGTTCTTATATTTTACATATAGCACCCAAGATACATTTTGTCAACCCCAGAATCCCTAGATTATTTATTCTAGGGATTGGGGAATCGTTTATTCCGCACAGCGTTCAAATGCGCCGGCATCCAGCATTTCTTTGACCGCAAATAATTTTACCTTGCGGGCGGATGTCTGGGGCAATTCGTCTTCGGTAATGGCGAAATGCTTTACCCATTTATATGGCGCAATGGTCAGGTTTGATGCCTTGACCAGGGTTGCGACACGTGCCATTGTTGTGCCGGGTGCAACCTGGAATACCGCATACGGGACAATTTTGTCATTTATTGTGTATTCAAAGACGGCAGCTTCTAATATCTCGTCATTTTGCAGATACAGGTCGGCCAATTCATCAGGATACACGTTTTTACCACTGTCCAGAACAATGACTTGCTTTTTACGTCCCTTTACAATCAGGCGGCCCTTTTTATCAAGTTTGCCCAAGTCACCGGTCTTGAACCATCCGTCTTCAAATGCTTCGGCATTGGCGGCATCATTATCAATGTATCCGGGCATAACCATGTTGCCACGCATCCAGATTTCACCAACGCCATGTTTGTCGGGATTGTGTATCTGGATTTCGTTGCCCTGTAATGGGCCGGCATAATACATTGAACCATCATCACGACGGAATGCGAAATTAAAGTTTGATGGGCCGGTCGTTTCTGTCAGACCATAACAATCACCAACAACGAAACCTAATCTTTCAAAGAATCGACGAATTGATGGTTTTAATGTTGCGCCGGCGGATACCAAAACCTTGGTATTGCCACCAAACAGGTCATGGATTGGCTGGGTCACTTTCTTTACAATAAATCCAAGGCCCATCGCACGCAACACATGGCGCAGTGATACCACAATACGCATAAATGTGTATGCATGTTTTTCCTTGGCCGTGGCGATAATCTTTTTATAGAACGTTTCCCAAATACGCGGGACGGCGGGTATAACCTCGGGCCGGAATTCCTTGAAATCTTTTAAGAATTCACGCGGATTCAAAACCGGCTGCAGCAATAATTTACCACGCAATACCAATGGCGATATGATATTTATAACCACACCATATATATGGTATAACGGCAAAAATCCATAAAATGTATATCCGGGCCGTATCACAGGCGAATAGAACAATGCGCCATCGGCCAATGACAATATATTGTTATGTGTCAGGCCTACAACCTTTGGATTGCCGGTTGAACCAGATGTAAACGACAGCATCGCAATATCATCGCGCGCGACATCCGCGGCGATAAAGTCGCGTTCATCTGTTTCGTCAATCGTTTCGATATCAAATGTGGTTGGCGCCCCGTCAATAAAATGGTTGGCTTGCGCCAAAACCAATTTGCAATCGGTGCGTTTCATCATGTTCAGGTGTTCAGATTCCGACAAACCGGTATCCAGCATCAACACTTTTGCCCCCTGGGATGTAATCGCAAAATACGAACGGATAAAATCCGGCGTATTCCCCGACAGGATTGCAACAGTGTCACCCTTTTTGATTCCGAAACGTTGTGCCAGTGTGACCGCACGCTGTTTCACTTTTTTTAACAGGTCTGCATAGGTTTCGTTCTGTCTGACAAAGAAAATACGGTCTTTATTCTGAGAACATACGTCTTGCAGCATTTCGTATATATTTTTCATCATAATAAATGCTCTTGTTTTATGTGATGCCATGACAACCGTGCCATGACATACAAATTATACAGGTTATACAATAGGAAAAACAACCTAAATCGCACCCGGCAATTATCAATATATATACAACAATTCGACAAAAAGTATCTATATTTTGTATTTTTTGTTCAAAAACGAATCATTAAAAATCATAACAATTGATAAAAACGTATACAAAAATACCATTGGTATGAAATCCACGGATGACGATTCGTAGTGAACTGGGCGGAATTTAGGCCTTTTTAAAAGTAAAGTAAAAAATACAAAAAAATTTGTTTTTTATATATTGCGACAAGTCAGCAAAAACTATATATTGTGATTGAACTAGATTAACAACCACTATATATTGTGTTTTGGACAATAAAGGATATTAAGATGTCAACAACACAGATTGAAACGAAAATAGAGTTGATTCCAACACTTACCACGTCACTGGTTGCAGTGCAAAAACGTTCTGGCGAAACAGTGCCCTTTGATTCGCGCAAGATTTATAATGCGATAAAAAAGGCTGTTGCTGTGACAACAGAATTATCAGATGAACAGATTGTTCATGTCACCCAGGGTGTGCTGACACGTTTGGACGTGATGTATGCAGGTAAAACCCCAATGGTAGAGGCGATTCAAGATATCGTTATTCAAACATTGATGGATATGAAGGCATACAAGACAGCCGAAAGTTATATCATTTATCGTCAGAAACGTTCTGAAATCCGTAATTCATCTGTTGATGCGGTCGAAGTAATCGAAGGATATGTCGGTGGTTCAAACTGGCGTATCAAGGAAAATGCAAACGTTGGATATTCTATTGGTGGGCTGATTTTGCGCACCAGTGAACGCGTGACAGCGGAATATTGGTTGAACCTGTATCCACGTGCGGTGGCAGATGCACATAAATCTGCGGCAATTCATATTCATGATTTAGGATGGCTGACCGGGTATTGCGCGGGTTGGTCATTGCGTGAATTGCTGTACGAAGGATTTAATGGCGTACCTGGCTATCTACAATGCGAACCGGCACGTCACATGGCGACTGCAATTTCACACATGGTGAATTTCTTGGGCACATTGCAAAACGAATTTGCAGGCGCACAGGCCTTTTCATCGGTTGATACGTATTTAGCACCGTATGTCAGATTGGATAACCTGACATATGCAGATGTGAAAAATGCAATGCAAACATTGATATTTAACTGTGCGGTGCCATGTCGATGGGGGACCCAGACGCCGTTTATTAACTTTACATTTGACTGGACATGTCCGACGGATTTAAAGTCACAACATCCATTTGTTGGTCATGAACAAATGCCGTTTACATATGGCGACCTGCAGGCAGAAATGGATATGATTAACAAGGCATTCTTGGAAGTCATGACCGAAGGCGATGCATTGGGCCGTCCGTTTACGTTCCCAATCCCAACATATAATATCACACCGGATTTCCCATGGAATCATCCAAATGTAAAACCACTGTTTGATTTGGCGGCAAAATATGGGATTCCAAATTTCCAAAATTTCTTGAATTCTGACCTGAACCCGACAGACGTGCGTTCAATGTGTTGCAGATTACGTCTGGATGTGCGCGAATTGTTAAAGCGCGGTGGCGGACTGTTTGGGTCGGCGGAAAAGACGGGCTCTATCGGTGTGGTGACAATTAATTTGGCACGACTGGGGTACACACACAAGGGTGACAGGGATGGATTGTTTACAGAATTAAAACGTCTGATGGATTTGGGACGTACCGCCTTGGAAATCAAGCGTGAAATTATTTCCAAAAATATGGAACGTGGGCTCTATCCATTTACAAAACGTTATCTGGGCAATTGGAATCATCACTTTTCAACCATTGGTGTAAATGGTGCAAATGAAATGGTTCGCAACTTTACAGATGACCGTGAAAATATTGCGACAGCCATGGGTAAAAAACTGGTGCTGGATGTGATGGATTTCATCCGTGATAATTTGGCAACGTATCAAGAAGAAACAGGTAATCTGTATAACTTAGAGGCGACACCGGCCGAGGGTTGCTCATATCGCTTTGCCAAGACAGATACCAAAAATTTCCCGGATATCATAACCGCCGGTACCAAGGATGCGCCATACTATACGAATTCAACGCAACTGCCGGTGAACTTTACAGACGACCCGTTTGTTGCACTGGAACACCAGGAAGAATTACAGCGTAAATATACGGGCGGTACAATGCTGCACCTGTATATGGGCGAACCGGTGTCCAGTGGGGATGCGGCACAAAAGATTGTACGCACGATATTTGAAAACTATCGCATACCGTATATGACATTGACGCCGACATTTTCAATATGTCCAAAGCATGGATATCTGGCGGGTCGATTTGAATATTGTCCGAAATGCGATGCAGAAATTGCCGCAAATCAGAACAAACCAGAATAATTAACACAGCAAACGCATAACAAAACAAAGAAAGGGAGGAATAATTATGCAAGCGCAAAATCAAGACAGAACAAAATGCGAAGTATTTTCACGTTCTATGGGATTTATCAGACCGGTATCTAATTTCAATATTGGTAAATATTCCGAATTCTGTGAAAGAAAAACATTTACAGAATCCAACAGTCTGTCAACAGGTGCACGTCACAGTGAATTGATGAAAAAAGCAGCATAATTATTATGAGAGATATTCAGATTGGGGGATTGGTATCCTTTACAACCATTGATTACCCGGGTAAATTGGCGGCGGTATTATTCTTGGTCGGTTGCCCATTGCGATGCGCGTATTGTTCCAACCCCCATCTGTTAGAATTGCGCGATGGTGACTATGACCCTGACAAGGTTTTTGATTTTATCAAACAACGCGTCGGGAAATTAGAAGCCATCGTCTTTTCCGGGGGCGAGGCATTAATGCAAGGCCCCGTTTTAATTGACTATATGCGCCGTGTGCGAAACTTGGGGTTCGCAATCGGGTTGCATACAAATGGATTCTATCCAGAAAATTTAAGGCAAGTGGCGGACTTGGTCGACTGGATTGGGCTGGATTACAAGGCAACACGCGAAAAATACCAATCACTGGTTGGAAATGCGATTGCATATGACCGCATGATTGAAAGTTTAATGTTCTGGCAATCCACTGGCAAAGATTTTGAGGTTCGCATTACATGTGACCCGCGATTTATTAATACCGATGATTTGCGCGAAATCGCGCATGACTGTGCGGCGCGTGGTGTCAAAAAAATCGCGATTCAAAAATATATCCCGCATTTCGAAGATACAGCAAATGCGACAACATCCGCCGAGCGTGAACAATTTTTTAACAACGCCGCATTGCGTGATGAAATAAATTCAATGTTTGAATCCGTCATCTGGCGCGAATAAATTTCCGTACAAAACATAATTGTGGTATAATATATTCCCAAGGGGATTTGTTATGGCAAAAACAATTTATGATATTATCAAAAAGCAAAATGGCGAAGGGTTCGCACGCGTTCTGCGTGATAAAAACTTGCTGGATATTCCAGATATTGCGCAATTGGTAAAATACGCCGGCCACAGTGCCACAGATGCAGAACAATTATTTCCATATTTATGGTCATTAAAAGAATTTAACGAAGAAAAAACAACTGCCGATAGCGACCCGTTTGAATTATTAGATCGGGCCGGATACCATGCATTTGAAGTGCACAATCTGGAAGAGCAAAATTCGATTAAGCGCTTCTTTCGCGATAATGAACAATTATGCACATTTCGTGACCCGACCCGATATCAGAAAAATTATATGATTCATGCAGTGCGTCACGAAGTATGGCGTGACCCGTATGCGATACAACCATCAAAAACACCCAAACGCCAAGACGAATACGGCACCAGTGTAATATCAATTCAAATCAGTAAATCAGGTGGTTTTATATCGATAAAAAATCGATATAATCATACCGTAGAATTTCCAGACCAAACATTTCACAGCAACCCGGACGAAATTATACCGGGATTATCTGCGGCATTAAAGGGATACTTTCACGTAGACTGGACACAAACGATACATATACCTGATGGATTTATTTTAAAGAACTTTGGTCGCAATATATTAAAAGTAGATTTTGAGGTTAACAATCGATACGTTGGCGATGGTTTTTATGCAAACTTTGAAATCGTTGATATTGATAAAAGCAACCAAGTACAAATTGATTACTTTATATGGGACAATCAAACCAAGCAATTACAAAATCCCACCGGATGTTGGGATGATTTTCCCCGCGTGTTTAATGAATTTATTCAGGGCAAGACTGTCACCATCACTGGCAAATCCCCCAATCAAACAATACTGGTGGATGGCAAGCCATGCATTCAATTGCAAAATCATCAAATTGTGTCACTGGATATGCCAGGCGTCAAAGTTCTGAACGGATACTTTCTATATAATAACACGGCATTGACCGAACTGAATATGCCAGATTTGACGGATACAGGCGCGTCATTTCTGTCGCGAAATGAAAAACTGGCCAAAATAAATATTCCAAAGTTGGAAAGTGTTGGCGATTATTTCTTGGCCAACAATACGGTGTTAACGGAACTCGATTTTCCAAACCTGATTTCCGTTGGGAATGGGTTTGTGAACAGAAATCAAATTATTAATCGTGTGAACCTGCCCAAATTGCAATATATCAAGTCTGCATTTCTGTCACAAAATCAGGCACTGACTGAACTGGATTTGCCGATGGTTGAAACGGTTGACGGCAATTTCTTGGATGACAATCAGGTGTTGCGACGTCTGAATCTGGGTCAGGTGACGGAATTGCCGAACTATTTTCTGCGTCATAATACATCATTACAACAATTGAACGCGCCAAAATTGGAAAAGTGCGGAAATGAAGTACTGCGCGATAACCGCGATTTATTGCATTTGAATACACCACAGCTGAAATCAGTTGGATATAATTTCTTGGCCCATAATATCGCATTGCGTGAATTAAATTTACCCTGTTTAATGTCTGTTGGAAACACTTTTTTACTAAAAAATACTGCACTGCGTGAAATTGATGTGCCAAATTTAACCAGTGTTGGCGACGACTTTCTGTATGCTAATCAAGACATGCACCGAATAAACGCGCCACGATTACAATCAGTGGGCAAGGATTTTTTGTATTGTAACACAGCATTGACAGAAATCGATTTCCCAGAACTGGAACGTGCCGATGAATTCTTCTTGTATAGTAATCAAACAATACAACGTGCAAATCTGCCAAAACTGGCGCACGCTGACAGATTATTTATGATGTCTAACAAACAACTGAAACATCTGAGTTTGCCAAACATAACTGATTTACCCCCCGGTTTTATGTGTGTCAATCGGGACGCCAAACTTGATTTGCCAAAATTGCAAACCTTTGTATCGGGGTATGGTGTGACCAAGGACGCCACCCCCGTGACAGATATCCATATAACAGACCTGTTTCCGGAACGTCGCACCACCGCACAAAAATTCAGGGCTGCAATAAAAAATTTCTATAAAAATATACAAATCAAATATCAAACACACGATAATCGTGACATGTAAAAAATCCCCATTTGGGGATTTTTTTAATTTTTAAACTTACCAATCATCCCCCATGGAATAATCAGCATTGATATCCCAATTAATACAATCCACTGATTTATACCTAATGCTGTGACATGGAACATTTCGCCACCAATTTGCACCAATACGACTGTCGCAACAAATACTAACATCAAGATTCCTAAAAACATCGAATTTTTGGATAGCCCGCGGAATATGTTTAAGCCAACCGTTCTGACATTAAATCCATTTAACATTGCGGCAAATACTAATAAAACAAAGCGCGCTGTTTCAATTTGGGCCCCGCTGTTAAACATACGCGCAACGCATGGCAAATATAACATCGCCGTTAGCCCTGCAAACCCAATCGCCGTCCATATCACATGCCACATACCGCGCCGGGATATCAGCGGCGCCCCCTTGGTCACAACTGGTTCATGCATATATTCAGGTTTTGATGGTTCACCACCAAACGCCAATGAATTTAAACTGTCCATGATTATATTAATAATTAATATCTGAGTTGCAAAAAACGCAGGCGCCCCTATAAATATTGGGAACAGTAAACACGCCGTCATCAGCCATATATTTATCGGCAATTGGAATCGCAAGAACATCTTGATATTATGTAAAAATGTACGTCCCAATCGCACGGCATCGACAACTGATACAAAATTATCATCTGTTATTATTATATCCGCCGCTGCCTTGGCGACATCAGTCCCTGTTCCCATGGCAAATCCAACATCGGCCATTTTTAATGCCGGTGCATCATTTGTCCCATCACCGCACATACCGATACACAGGCTTGCACTTTGTGCGACACGCACCAGTTTCAATTTTGTGGCAGGCACAGCACGTGCAACAACACGCAGGCGTGGCAATATTTCCAATAACTTTGCATCACTGTATTCATCCAGTTCGGCAGCCCCAATCGCAATATCATCAGGACTTTGCATAATATTTGTTTCATGAGCAATCGCGATTGCAGTTGGCAGACTGTCACCTGTAATCATTATAACCTGAACATGTGCATTATGCATAGTATCAACGGCATGTGGGATACCTGGACGAATTTCGTCACGCAATGCAGTCAAAGATACCAATACCAAATCATCCGGCAGACCGTGACGCAAAATATGCGACGCACTGACGCCTGTTGCGACCAAGCGCATTGCACGTGATGCATTTTTTGCAATAACATCATCAATAACTGATTTGTTTATTTTGCGTATTTTTCCATCCGCAGTCATATATTTCGTAGCGTGGGCTAATATCAATTCGGGTGCACCCATGTACAGTGTAAAGTTATCTGCGCCATGTAATTCGGTGGCAGAATACTTGTTCGCACTGTCAAAGGGCAATTCAGCAATGACGCGATAATTGTTATACAACTTTTCAAACAGCGCCCCACCCTGTGGTATTAGCCCCAGCAATGCACGACCAGTTGAATTGCCACCAACTATTTTACCTGTATCTTCATATCGGGCCCCACCGTTCAAGATAACCCCATACAGAAATAATTCATTTGCACGAACGTCTGAATTAAATGGTAATTCATCACCATTACCCAAGAAATTTTGAACAGGTGTCAAGTTGGCACATGTTAATGTTCCAGTTTTATCTGTGCACAGGATTTGGATGTTGCCAGCCTCGGGTATCTTATTGGCGTATTTGGCCAATACATTATGACGAACCATTTCACGTGCATTTTGTGATATAACCAGACTTACAATTAAAGGTAATCCTTCGGGGACAGCGGCGGCAACAATTGTTAATGCAATTACCAATATGGACAGTACCGATTTTATTACTGCCAAATTGCCCATACTAAAAAATGTGGTAATCCCACCCGCATTTGCAATATCCACCCCAATCAGCACGACACCAACAAAGCATGCACCAATCAGACCAAATTTACTGATTTGGGTGGCCAATTTGTCCAGTTGCATATCCAATGATGTACGTGGGGCGGTAATTGTCTGAACATCTGATAAGATTTTACCCTGCTCTGTATTTATACCAACACGCGTCACAATCATTTGGCCACGTCCAGATTGAATTGTTGCACCGGAAAACAGACTGTTTTTATCAATATACGCATCGCCTGTGATTTTGGCACGTGGATTATATTTATAGTTTTTGATGGGTGTCTTGTGAACGCGTTTTGTTTCACCGTTCAATACAGAATTATCCACATCCACCTCGCCCGATACCAAATACCCATCCGCATGAATTGTATCACCGGTATTTAACATCACAACGTCACCAACAACGATATCCGTCACATTTATATTCTGGACACGGCCACCGCGCACGACATTACAATAGCGCACATCCGCCATATCTTGCAATTGACGTGTGAAGCCCTGACTGCGCAGGCCTGTTGCAACATCAATCCATGCAATCAATGCTAATACTGTAATTATACCAATGGCTTCGGTCATGCTGCCTAGTCCCAAAATCGCGACAACAATAAACACAACAGCCAAGAATAACAAAATCAGATTTAATTTATCAGTAAACACATCGCGTAAAAAATCCCATGCGGTCTTAGAACGTGGGCGCGGCAAAATATTTGCACCGTACTTTTGACGATTTTGAATAACTTGATTTGTGGTCAGTCCAGACAATTCCATAATTATATCCTTTCCATTGTGCCCTGAATATAGCACAGCCACCCAACAACGCAAATTATTTAATTTTTGAACCTGTACAAATGCAAAATCGTTTTATATATTGATATAACAGGAATTACGCAAATGGATGACATTTCAAAATTATTACAAGAAGCCGCACCATTATACCACGCGCGTCGTGCACGACGGCGGCGTATATTGTATAACAGCAGTGTTTTAGCTGTTGTTGTGACCATTGGTGTGCCGTTTATTATAAATACACGCATGAATCATATAGATATTGACAGATTGTATGCAGAACTGTATGCCGCAGACACTGTATCTGAATATTATTATATTGACGAATTTGACGCCATAGGAATTATTTAATGTTTGATATGGTGGATAAATACAGATATCTGGTACAAAAAATCATCCGTCAAAAAACGGGGACATCAAATCCAGATTTAGAGCAGGAAGTATTCATCCGCCTGTGGCAAAAGCGCGATATGTACACAGAACAAGGACGCGAGAAATCATGGGTCTGTGTTATAACAAATAATATTTGCATCGATTACTTTAAAAATAAATTTTATATCCAGGGATGTAAAAATGTTGAAATTCCACAACATCTAAGTGATGAACGATTTAACCCAGAAATAATATTTACAGCCGCCCAACGTCAGAAAATTATTCTGCGGGCGGTAGACAGGTTGCCACGCAAACTGCGCCAAGTTATTATATTGCAAGAATTTGAAGGCATGTCATTAGAACAAATCGCATCGCGGTTAAATATCCCTGTGGGAACAGTGAAATCACGTCTGTTCAATGCACGAAAAATACTGGCAGCACAATTAGAATTTCTTCAACACAAGTAAACAAAAGGAAACATTATGAAAAACAATATTATATTCGCAACCATTTGTACTGTTATGATATTTGGTGTGGCAAATTGCAAAGAAAATAAAACCAACAATCAATCATCCGAATTTGAAATGGTTGTTTTGGGGGCTATACCGCCATCCAGATTTATGCCAAGACCGCCTTTCCCGGGGCCAAGACATGCCGCCTTTCCATTTAATGACGATTTGAAATTGACAGATGCACAACGCGAAAAATTATATAATCTGGGGAAAAAGCATCATAATGATATCAAAGAATTAGATGAAAATCGCGACGCAATACAAGAACGTTATCAAGAAAGATTTGAAAGTGTACTGACAGATGAACAATTTCGCAAAATTGAAAAAATGCGCAAAGAATTACGCAAAGATATAAAAAAATTAAATGAAAAACGACAGAAAATGATTGAATCACACCGCAAAGATTTTGAGTCTATTTTAACACCGGAACAAAAAGAAATACTGAAAAACAAATTTAAAGAACAATACTCGGAGAAAATCTACTAAAACTCCCCCATTTCTGGGGGATTTTTTATGAAAGGTAGAATTTATTAGGTTAATTTTGTTTCACATTTGCGCCATCTGTTGGACGTGCGGGTGGTGTTGGCATTTGTACGCCACACGATTCCATTGCCTGACGAATACAGTCCATATCTTTTGGCCCGTGGTTCTGACTATCATCAGGTTGCGTTGGCCGTTTGGCATCTGCGTTTTTTTCTGGTCGTTGACCAGGTTCTGGCATTTTACACCCGTATTTTTCAATGCACGAACGCTGATCTTCGGTCAATAATTCCATAAAATTTTTATGTGTTTTTTCTGTGTCTGGCATCTGGCCATCGGCGGCATACGCCCCAACAGATACAGTTGCCAATATTGCTGCGATTGCAAGTGTATTCATTTTGATTTCCTTTCCTTTTGTGAAATGCATCATATACAACGAAATATAAAATTCTTTGGTTCAATATATTTTTTTTGAACCATTTTAGGAAAAAATACGTTATAATATTTGTACAAAGAGAAAAAGAGAGAAATTTTCATGAAAAAAATCTATCTGTTGGCGGCATTTATGCCGACAATTGCATGGGGCGGTAACGATTGTGCGACAATGCGAAACGCGCCCACGGATGTTGTTGGACTGCAAGATGTCGTGAAATTGGGGCTGTGTCGCAATCCCCAGACAGCCGCCGCATATGCGTCATTAAAATCTGCACGGTTTAATAAAAATGCAGGATATGCCAGTTATTTGCCCAGTGTCAGTATTGGCGCATCGGCCAGCAAAGATTATCGTAATAAAGACTGGGACGACTGGTCATATGGTGCATCGATTTCGGCGTCTTATCTGATATTTGACTTTGGCAAGCGTTTGTCTGATATGAATCAGATGATTGATACATATCGCGCGGCTGGATTCGAATTTGATGAAACCGTACAAAATTTTGTCTATGGATTGGTCGGTTCGTATTACAATCTGTTAAATGCAGATGCGGACGTTGAATCTGCAACATCTGCATTGGCGGTGGCAAAAACCGCCCATGATACGGCCCAGAAAAAATTCAAGGCAGGCGCCGTCGCACGCGCCGATGTATTAAAGGCAGAAACAACATTGGCCAGTTCGGAATTATCATTGGAGCGTGCAAAAAACAATCGTGAAATCGCCAAAGGCACACTGCTGACCAAGTTGTCGTTCCCGGCAGACCAGGAAATCACCATCGCTGATATGTCATCGACATTTGGAACAGACACAGAACGTGAACAAATTGACGATTTGATAAAAATCGCCCAGGCCAAGCGCCCCGACCTGTTGCGCGCAACCGCACAAAAAGATGCCGCGTGGCACAAACGCAATTCGGCGTTCTTGAAAAATTTACCCAGTATCAGTGCATCTGGTTCTGTTTCTTGGAACGATGAACGTATTCCAGGCTTAATTGATGTGGGATCCGAAAAAATTAATGGTTCAATTGGTGTACGCGTATCAATGCCACTGTTTGCAGGCTTTGCCAATATGTATGGCGCACGTGCAGCAATGGCGGATTATGAACGCGCAAAATACAATGAACAAAATACATCTGACAATGCAATGATGGATGTGTTTACCGCATATCAGAACTATAAAACAGCCCAGACGGTTTTAACCCAAACCGAAACATTGCTGAAATCCGCAACAGAAAGCGAAAAAGTGACCGCTGGCATGTACAAGGTTGGTCGTGCAACAATGCTGGATTGGCAACAGGCACAATCTGAACTGATTGACGCCCAACGTCAAAACAATGCGGCAAAGTACGACTTGTTTATAAAACGCGCGGCGGTGGCATTGGCCATTGGCGATATTAAATCAGAACTAGAGGCAACAATAAATGAAAAATAAAAAATCTATCTTTACACGCCGCGGTATTGTATTGGTATCACTGTCGGCGATATTGGTCGGCACCGCAGGTTATATGATTTTTGGTGGCAGTAAATCTGACAAAAAAAACTATATCACTATCAACATTAATCGCGGTGACCTGTCATACACAGTCAGTGCAACAGGTGAAATCCAGCCCGTAAATACGGTCAGCGTTGGCTCGCAAGTATCGGGTACAATCGAAGAATTATTCGTTGACTATAATTCCAAGGTAAAGCAAGGTGATATCCTGTTAAAGATTGAACCATCTGTATTGCAGGCATCCGTGAACGAGGCCAAGGCAAGCCTGGACAGTGCAATATCAGAACGCAACTATGCAAAAAGTGAATATCAACGCAACAAGACATTGTTTGCAGATGGATATATTGCCCGTGCAGAAATGGAAAAATCACAAACCAGTTATGAACAGGCAGAACAATCGGTCAATCGCGCACAATCGCAGTACGACCGTGCGGTCACAAATCTGGGGTATGCGACAATTACATCCCCTGTCAATGGCACTGTCATATCGCGCAAGGTTGATAAAGGTCAAACAGTTGCGGCATCGTTCCAAACGCCAGACCTGTTTGAAATTGCCGAAGATTTAACAAAAATGCAAATTGAAACCGCAGTATCAGAGGCGGATATTGGTGTTATCAAAGAAGGCCAAAGGGTGGACTTTACCGTTGACGCATATCCAACCGATACATTTACAGGTACAGTACGCCAAATCCGCTTGTCGCCAACAACGACATCAAACGTTGTTGTTTATACTGTTGTGATCGATGTTGATAATTCTGATCTGCGTCTGATGCCGGGTATGACCGCATTTGTAACAGTTATTGTTGACCAAGTGACAGACGCATGGAAGGCACAAAATGCAGCGTTCTTGGTCAAGAATTTTAATTCAATTGCAGACGATATTGACCCATCAATTACACCAAGTACACATTTGGCGATTCAACGCGCAGACCAGATTGTCTTTGTTGAATATACCAAGGGTCTGGAATCTGCGACAGAAACCCAAATTATTTCTGACAAAATTCAGGCCGGTGATAAAATTATTGTCGGATACCAGGGCCAGGCATCGACCACAACCAAATCAACCAACCAGCGCGGCGGACACGGCGGCCCAATGGGTGGACCAATGTAAATCAGGGAATAATATAATGAAACAAACACCTGTTATTTCAATGAATAAAATCTGCAAGGTATTCCCGTTAGAAGCCGGTGGTACCCAGCAGGTTTTATTCGACAATACATTTGATATATACCCGGGCGAATTTGTATCTATTATGGGGCCATCGGGGTCTGGTAAATCCACATGCATGAACATTATCGGTGCGTTGGATACGGCATCATCTGGAACATATTCTTTATACGGGACAAATATTTCTGACATGACGGCGGATGAATTAGCCACCGCCCGAAATGAATATATCGGTTTTGTATTCCAGCAATTTAACCTGTTGGCCAAACGCAGTGTTCTGGACAATGTTATGTTGCCGTTAATGTATTGCGGTTTGCCAATGTCACAACGACGCCAACGCGCCATTGAAATGTTGAAACTGGTGGGCCTTGAAAAGTTTCAATCATATCTGCCGACGCAATTGTCAGGTGGTATGAAGCAACGCGTTGCAATCGCACGTGCACTGGCCGGTGACCCAAAACTGATTTTGGCAGACGAACCGACAGGGGCCCTAGACAGTAAAATGGGCCATGAAATTTTACAGTTCTTTAAAAAACTGAATAAGGAACTGGGCATCACAATCGTTATGATTACACACGAATTTGATATCGCCCAATATGCAGACCGTCTGATTCATATCTATGACGGTCATATCACGTATGATGGCGTGGTGCCAAAATCAGAATCTGTATTACAAAAGGCGCACAAAAAATGACATTTAACGATATATTAAAAGAATCTTGGTTGTCTGTCAGTGGCAATAAAATGCGTTCGTTTCTGACGGTACTGGGTATCGTTATCGGCGTTATGGCCGTGGTGATTATGGTGGCGGTTGGTGAAACCGTGCAACACCAGATTACAGACCAGTTTTCAAGTCTGGGGACAAATACGGTTATGATTCGCGCCGGCGCGGCACAATCGGCCGGTGTGCGTGGCGGGAACCGCATGACACTGACAATTGATGATGCAGAATTCTTGGGCCAGTTGCCCAGTGTTGCCGCCGTGACGCCAGTGCAAAATTCTGGGGCGCAAATTGTATATGGAAATAAAAACTGGTCAACATCAATGGTTGGTGTGTATCCAGCATATGCAACCGTACAAAATATTGAAATAGAATATGGTACATTTTTTGACCAATCGGCGGTACGCAATGCGGCAACATACGCCGTCATCGGGCCCGAAACCGCCGAAGAATTAGGCATGCCAAAAAATGCGGTTGGCCAGGTTATCCGTGTTCAAAGCACGCCGTTTACAATTGTCGGTGTCACCAAGGCCAAGGGCGATTCATCCATGGGCAGCCAGGACGACATGGTTATTATACCAATCACAACGTTAAAGAAACGCCTGTCAGGATCACGCTTTCCAAATGCCGTGCAGATGATTTCAATAAAACTGTATTCGGATGCAGATAACAATGTCGCAATTGATCAAATGACGGCATTACTGCGCCAGCGTCATAAACTGAAAGACGGTGATTCTGATGATTTTCAAATCACAGATATGAAACAGGTTATGGAAACCATGGAAACCGTCACAGGATACTTGAAACTGTTGCTGATTGCGATTGCGGCAGTATCACTGTTGGTGGGCGCGATTGGGATTATGAATATGATGCTGGTATCGGTTGCCGAACGCACACGCGAAATCGGTATTCGCAAGGCAATCGGTGCCCGTGAAAAGCAAATTATTATCCAATTCTTGTCTGAATCGATACTGATATCATTTATCGGTTCTATGGCCGGATTAATATTGGGCGTGGGCCTGGCCCAGGGTGTGGGACGATTTGTTATGGGATACAATGTTCCATTCAGCGTATGGCCCGTGGTATTATCTGTCACGGTCGCGGTGGTGGTTGGATTGGCATCGGGCGTATTCCCCGCGTTAAAGGCAGCCAAATTAAACCCGATTGACAGTCTGCGATATGAATAATATGCGCCCCACATGGGGCGTTTTTTATATAATGCATACAAATTACTGACACATTCCCAGGAAATATATTGATGATTTTTTTACCGGTCGCTGGCAACGAACAGAAACATCGTTATAAATTATATTATATCAATATTTATTGGTGCGCATGATCCAACCATTCTTGGCAGTTGGCCAGTTGTTTGTCGTTTGTAAATATTCAAAGCGCTTAGCCTTTAAAGTTTCCATGAATTTCGATACTTTATTTGCAGGGATAGAATTTAATGCATCAACTGTTTTGGGGCCAATTCTGCCATCCACGACAAGACCGACATTACTAAAATCATTCAATGCTCTCTGGACTACACGCCCTGCGCCCCCCATTACATTCATATCAAAGACAGCGTGCCTTATTCGGTCATTTTCTATTTGCGGAACTTCTGTATTATTCCAGTACCTATCCTTGTAAATTTCTTTTGCTTGTGATGCAGATAAACCTTTGACATCTTTTGGTAATCCTTTTTCCGGATGTTTTTTCGCATAATCATCCAGTGTGCTTTGCTTTATTCCCATGTTTGTCGGTTCGTCACGAATCTGATTTTTGCCATCTGTATAACCTCCTTCGGGCTCTTTTAATTTATTATACGCATCTTCAAATTTCTCATCTTTGGTCATTTCTTTTGTGTCCTTATTCTTTGGTGTGTATGGTTTACTGCCGATGGTTTTGCCAGATGTGCCGATTACATCCGCCGTGACACGGCAATTTCAGGCACTTTTCCACCATGGCATATTATGCGGGCGACATCATCAATGCCCACAGAAATCAGGGTATTTTCATTTAGATTCCTTTATGTAAATAAAAAATCCCGCGCTGGGCGGGAAAATAAAAAACCGCAGGTAAACCTGCGGTAATCCTGGTGCCGGTTGTCGGACTTGAACCAACGACCCTCTGATTACAAATCAGATGCTCTACCAGCTGAGCTAAACCGGCGCGACTGTATTTATACTATATATTACAAATTAATGCAAGGATTTTTTATCACATATACATAAAAAATCCCACCGTAGTGGGATTTTTTGGATGCATTATTTTTTCTTGCGACGGGATGCCGTATTGGCCCTGGATTGTGTTGCACTGGTACGGCCTGATGTTGACCGTGTACGGTTGGATGCATTCGATTGACGGGAACGTGTCGGCGCATCGTACTGTGCATCGTCGGTATCATCATCTGAATCATCTGTGTCATCATAGTCATATCGGCCATTTGCACTGTCGATAATATCACGCACGGTATTACGCAATTGCGGATGACGGTCTGAATATTTTTTTAATCCGAACAGTATCGCCGCGGCTAGATATTTATCCATGTCTGCACGACTGATGTTTGACAGATTAAATGTTTTTCCAGCGCGTTCTTTGACCGTGTCTGCAACGTCTGTCATAACATCACGCGCCCGATGCAAGAATGAACGACGATGACGACGTGCAACGAATATTTCGTTTATCCACATCCAAATCAAAAACGCAATTAACGGCACAGCCGCACAAATTAAAAAATATTTAAATACATGGTCGTCACAGAACATCGCACCGAACATTGCATCACATGTACGTGGACAGTGCAACAATATAATCGCGATGATTTCATAGACAACGAATACGGTGAAAATTATTTTTGATTTTAACATGGTTTATCTCCTTTGTGATATATGTGTATTATCACGCAAATATCCCACAAATTCATCAGGAAGATATGCCACAAAAAATCCGCCGATATGGCGGATTTTAATCCGAATTATTATTCTGCGTCTGTTGGTGGATTGGGACGGTTAGCCTCGTGCTGTTCTATCGCGGTGGCAACCGTCTTTATCTGCAACAACTGGTTTTCCAATGCCGTGCGTTCTGACGATTTATATCCGACACCTTCATCAGATGATGTGTCGGCTGGCGCCTGGGCCTTTACAGGCGGATTACCATTGTCGGCCGATTTGGGGGCATCTGGGGTGGGTACTTTGTCGGGATTATTATGTTGCGAACCACCGTTATCCACCACCGCCGGATTTATAAGATTGTTATAGATTTCCATTGCCTCGTGCGTGCCGGCCATATCACGTTTTAACAATCTGTTTTCTGAGCCCGGGATAAACCATTGGTCCATCTTTACCGCGGTCAATTGCATCAATGGACGTGTACGCGCATCGGCCAACCATGTCGGCAATCCAGGTGTATCTGAATAATACCACAGCATACCCCAATATACGAATCCCATAACCACCACACCGCGAATTATACCAAAAATAACCCCCAGAGTATGGTCGGTCACATTCATGATACTATCTTGGATTTTATCGCGCAGTTTTTGATTGATAAACCCAACAATCAGCAATATTGCAAAAAACACCACAAAGTATGATGCGACCAATGTGCCAACTGTTGATTCGGATAAACCGAACCAACTTTGCAGTAAATTATCCAAAAAAGGTGATATAAAACGGGCCGATACCGCCGCAACCACCCACGACAATGTGGCAACAGTTTCATATATACCGCCACGTATTGTCGCCCAAACAGTGGACGCCAATATGACGCCCACATATATATAATCTAATATTGTTAAATCAAACATCACATATCCTTGACAGATAAACAATAGTCACGATTATTTTTTACGACGTGCAACCAATGTGATACCCAATATAGCCACTGCAATCAGCAATATGCCCCAGAACACCCAACTGTTATCACTTTTTTTTTGTGCGGTTGTATCCATACCAGGTTTATATGTGACAATGGCATCTGCACGATTTGCATGCGCAGATTTAAACGCATCAGCATCAGATTCCATCGCCTTTTTATTTTCGGCAGCAGTTGCCTTGTCTGCATCGGACAGGTCAGATTCTACCGCCTGGCGTAATTCGTCCTGCATAAAGTCAGCATATCCCTGGAAACATTTTTCACCAACGACAATAACCGGGACGCCACCACTGCTGTATTCGCATTTGGCCAGTGCATCTGTAAACATTTTACGATTGGTTTCATCCATGACATTAACCTCGGTCACGGTCAGGGTCGGATATTCATAAACCAATGTATTGGTAAAGAAATCACGTGCGTGATGACAATGCGGGCACGATGGTGAATGATAAATAGTAATATTTGCAGCCGATGCCGCACCAATGAACGCCATGCCAAATACAGCAGATAAAATTGATAATTTTTTCATGTACTTTCTCCTTTTACTTTTTTGGATTATAGAAATATGCACCCATCGGCGCAAGCCATTTTTCAACAAAAGCATTACAAAAAAAATCCACGCACAGAACGATTATACGCCCCGGTGTTTTTTATGGTATGGATAAAGACAGATAAAAATTATTATCGTACGTTTGTTTGCGCATTATAATTTGCGCCAGCATGATTTACCGTATCTGATAATTGTTTATATAAATCGTCAATTTCTTGTTGAAATTGTATCCATTGAAAATATGGAATAAATCCAACATCAAGGGTCGCCCTGTGCGCCAACAGAGTGATGTTTGCCAATATTTGCATACGCTGTTTTTCTATTGATTGTTTATGCATATCTGATATCGGAATTGCCATGCTAGCCAAGATTGTTTATAACAATAATCGGCTGACATTCTATGTGAACATTGCACCGATTGATATAGGCTTTCAAACACCAGAATATACGAATCCCAACGCTCACACCGACCTGCATAATGTGTGCAAAAGTAATGACGGCAAACAAATTATTATTGAACGAGCAATAGTTATCAATAATCGCGTTTCAACAAACCAATATGATGCATGTGGACGAACAATAATGACGACACGAGAAAACAACCTGCAGTTGATTCGCGCACTGGCATATGGGTGGCGATATAAATCCATGTTTGAACGTGGTCAGACCATAGGGCAAATTACCAAGATAGAACACAAGGCAGAACGCACGATTTATAAATACCTGTGGCTAGGATATTTGTCGCCAAAAATCATCAGCGTGATAATGGATGGCAATGCCCCCACATCAGTAGATTTACAAAAACTATTCTCAGTCGCCGCAAAGCATTCAAATTTCAAGGATCAGGAAAGAGAGTTTTATAATTGATTATAAGCCTAAAATCCCATAAAATTATTCTTAACAAAAATAATGGATTAGGCACTATGCGTATTAGCAATTACATCTTTCCAACAATAATCGTATTAGGAATGATTTGTATATTGGCATTTCCAATAACAAAATCATTGGAAACTAAACTATCATTACTCGTGCTGATGGGTACTGCTTTAATTTACGCTTTTCAATTAATGTCCATGAATTCTCAAAAAGAAATATCTAAACAATCTTTTAAAAATCAAGAAAACATTTTACAAGAACAAAAAGATATCGCTTATAAACAGTATCAGTTTGAAGTTTTTAAATTGCGTATGGAATTAAGAAATGAACTTTATACAAATTTCACTTTAGCTCTTTCTGCGAACAATTTGGATATCTCCGATGATGTAAATGTTAAGCTTGTAGAAATAGGTAAAATTCTTAATAGAATAGAATTTGTATTTCCAAAAAGCGAACAGCTTAAAACCTTGATTTCTAGATTTAAACGAACATGTGAATCTCTAACAAGATTCGCACAAGACAAACAAATTATAATTGAATGTAGTGAAAAAAAGCAATGTGGCATAGGAATGGCCATGGATTATAAGAAATGCATACGCGTTTGGAGTAATAAGATAAAACATGATACGAGTATAATTAACCAAGAAATTTTTAACAGTTTAAACATATCAGAAAAACAGCATGTTATCATCCGTGGTATAATCGGCGAATATATAGACAAAGGAAATTCAAAAGCAGAAATCGAAGATTATGTATGTGCCATATTTACTAATGCTAGAATTACTGGGAACCGCTTATTAGACGAAATTTGCAGCATACTAGACAAACACATCTCTCTATAAACAATTCTCTGACTATGCGAAATTGGGCAAGATATGGTTATCCGATAAACGGGGCAAATATGACTGAAACTGTTGGCTTACCAGAGTCAGCGAAATAACAAAATCCCCACAGGAGGTGGGGATTTTTGGGATAAATGTTGTATAAATTTTAACTTATACTTATTCCTGGCGGTGTACCAATATTCTACGGCGGCCGCCATACTACAAAATACAGGGAATAACAGGGAATTTTTGATATTTTGGGGCATTGTTGCGAAAAATCCCCTAACCCGCCGCACGCCATACCCCGCAAGGTTTCGGCATTTTCATATCCACCACTACTACAAATTCCCTAAACAAATAACAGGGAATTTTTATACCCAAAGCAAGGACCACACCCCGCGACATCAGGGAACAAACCAACCCAATCCCCTGCCAAGGTATAGATTGAGAATATTCAGCGTCCACCCGAAAAACTATACGATTTTATTCATTCTTTCGAATACAAACATAAAAACTTATCGCAAAGCAGGTTGCTTATCATTTAACCAACCGATACCGGCGGCCTTTCTTTTCGCCTATTGCAACCAAAATACCTGCATCAACTAATGCAACGAATTGCTGCCATACACGTTGGGGCGACTTATTGGTTATGGTTATGGCCTCTGGCGTGGTAATTTCACCATTTTCAATCAAAATTGGCATAATTGCATCCAGAAAAGCCCGCTCAGATTTCTTTAATTTTTCTCTAGTTTTTTCTCTATCTTTTTCTCTAATTTTTACATCAGAGTTAGCGATATTGATATGCGTATCGCTGACATTCAATGCATTGCTTTCGCCCAGCAACAGGTTGCCAAAGAACCGATGCAGATACTCCATCGTGCGCGAAATGCCGATATTTACATTCTCATAATTGGCACGAACCAGCGCATTGCGAAAATATTCCGCATTGTTTTTGAACAATTCGTTATCAGCCTGAAAACCTTTGCTGCGCAGATATTTAATTGCAAACACGGCTGTGGTGCGGGTATTTCCCTCACGAAATGGATGAATCTGCCAGATACCGGATATAAATTCTGCAATATGACCCACCTGAGCGCGTGGAGATAGCCCGGCATAACTAAATCGCCGTTCCCGATCAAAATCATATTCCAATGTCTTTTCAATATCGGCGTGCCATGCATAACGCACTGTATCGCCGTTTAAGGCGCCTTCCGCCTTAGTAATGTCTTTGTCACGAATGCGCCCCGCCCATTCGTCCGGCAGGCTGTCGCGAAACAAATACTCGTGGATACTTAACAATGTCGTCAGCGAAAATGTGAACGACGGATTGCCCAATAATTCGGCAATACGGTTGGAAACATGGTCCGCCTCCATTGTATCAGGCGCCTGGGCACGGCCATCATCGGTTTGATAGTATTTATACAGACTTTGGGCGACATCGGCATGGGTGATTTTACCTTCAATATTATCACGCGCCACCTGGTACAGATAGCGAGACGGGGTTAGACCATCAACCCGCTGCAATCCGATTGCAATATCCCAATTGCGGGCCTTTTCCTGTTTGGATGGGTCCTGAACGGTCTTGTATTCGCTAGCAAAATCTGTTGCCTTTACCATGCCTTGATTATAGATAGAAAATCCCTAAAAAGCCACTATTATCTATCAAGCCTAAAACAATTCCAATGTGCCACGTTTGAATGCGGGGAATTGTTTATATTTCTTACCGTCCAGCATCGGTTCGGGCGCGTTGCCGAGGCATCCATGTTCACTATATTGTTTAAACCAGAATGCAACGCCCTGCGAAATTGTCCAGTCGCGAATATCGCGCACCCAATCGGTGTTCATCGGACGGGCGTTCGGGCCGGATTCGCCGCCCACAATAACCCAGTCTATGCCGGACAAATCCAATCGCGCTATCGGTCCCAGCAACGGTTCCAGCGACAGGTATTTCATCGCCGCCGGTACCGCTTTCAGGTCGTCCAAACGATGGCGATATTTGTCTGATTCAATCGTCACACCCATAACAATATTCGGCAACCATTCCAAATGCGGCGCCAGCTCGCGCAGGCGTTCCGATCGCTTGGTCAAAATCGTATAGACGTGCCAATTGGCGCGTTTCATAATGGCAAAAACACGTTGAATATATTCCAGCGGCACATCCTGGTGAAACAAATCGCACATAGAATCCACAAACACCAACCGCGGCTTTACCCAATGCAGCGGCATTTCCAATCGTTCCGGACGCAATGTTAACCGGAATCCCTTTTCGTATCCGCGCACCCCCTGGGCGCACAGGCGCTCTGCAATCGGCATGGCATAGCAATTTGCGCACCCGTCACTGTATTTACTGCACCCGACAATCGGATTCCAGGTTGCATCTGTCCATTCAAGATTTGAATTTACCGCCATGTTTATACCGCCTAAAACAATTCAGCCGGTGCGTCAATTGCACCACTTTTCGTAGAATAACACAAAATATCGTCTTTGTAATTAGCAAAATTCCGCAAAACGCCCATCAGTTTTTCTGCCCGCAATTTATCGCTAATTATATCGCTAATTCTGACAAAAAAACTAGCGATATATTATCGTATCTATTTTACAAAAATGTATATTTTTACACTTTTGTAAAATACGTTTATTATTTCGGTAATTTTTCTGGACAATTAGGTAATAATTAGGTAAAAATTAGGTAATAAAAATAATAATTAGGTAAAACAGGATGCACAATGCCGAACATTAACGATATTCGCATAACGCCGGATATGCTGAAAAAAATTAGCGAAATAGACAGTTTCAAGGCTACTTGGAATGGCGGTTTGGTACGTCTGCGCCCAGAACAGTTAAAATCAATGCGTCGAATTGCCACGATTGAATCTGTGGGATCGTCTAATCGTATAGAAGGCAATCAGATGTCCGACGCGCAAATTGAAACCCTGTTCCACAATATCAATAAAACCTCTTTCAAATCACGCGACGAAGAAGAAGTTGCCGGGTATGCCGACCTTATCAATACGATTTTTGATGATTTCGCGGTAATTCCATTAAATGAAAACTATATCAAACAACTGCACCAAATATTGTTGCGATATTCTGGTAAAGACGTGCGTCACCGTGGCGAGTATAAGAAGGATTCTAATCGCGTGGCGGCATTTGATGCAAATGGAAATGAAATCGGTTCTATATTTGAAACAGCCACCCCATTTGACACCCCCCGTTTAATGACCAAACTGGTGGATTGGACAAATCGTAATTTGACCGATGGATATCTGCATCCAATTATCGTTATTGGGGTATTTATCGTGCATTTTTTGGCAATTCATCCGTTTACAGATGGGAATGGCCGTATGTCGCGCGCATTGACCGTTATGTTGATGCTGCAACACGGTTATAACTATATGCCATATGCATCAATGGAATCAATTATAGAGGCCAGCAAGTCATCATATTACTTGGCACTGCGCGGCACCCAGAAAGGCATTTGGACCGACAGTATTGATTATGAACCATGGCTAACCTTCTTTGTAAACGCATTGTTTAAGCAAAAGCAACATTTGGAATCCAAAATCGCATCCGCAATGGCAACAAACGATGGAAAGTTGTCAGCAACAGCCACGGCAATCTTAGACCTGTTTGAAACACAGCCCCGCTGGACAACGGCCGACATTGCTCAAACATTAGGCAAGAACCTGGAAACAGTAAAAAAGTCCGTTCAGACACTCGTCAAACGCGGCATTTTGAAAAAACTGGGCACCACCAAATCCGCATGGTATGAAAAGTTATAAATACAATGCCAAAGATATTCACAATTGGTTTTAGTAATAAAAATCTGATCGGGTATAAAGGCCATCGCATAAACCTATCAAATATAAATGGTCATATCACCAATGGTAAGCCTTGTTGACTTACGATAAAGCATATTTTATATATAGGAAACATAACACAAGAAAGTGCACCCAACATGAAAATGATATTTGATAACAATACAGCAAAAAATATTTCAACCAAGGCACATGCGCTATTTCAAATTGCGTTAAAAGATAGAGCAAACGATGGCCAATCTAGCTATCTTAAGCAAATGTTTACGAATAAATACGGCGCAACATATAGGCCTAGTGGCATATATATACATAGCAGAAAATATAATACGGAATTCTATACCTTTACAAATTACATTCTGTGCAAAATGCCAGAAAACAGCATTATAGAACAGGATGTAAAAAATTGTTTTTGGAATTTAATGGATGATTTTATCCTTAATCACCACAAAAAAGAGAACTTTGGAACATCTTTTATTAATGCAATCAAGGGATATAATTATAAAAATCACAAACTAGCAATAGATAACTACATTATATCTTTACACGGCATTAATACATTTTCTGTTGGAAGCATAAATATTGAATTAAAAAGGAATGTATTGAAAGAAATTCGTAACATTAAAAACAAAATTGCATCTAAGAAATCTACACCATATAGAAAGAATTTGACCCATGCTCTAAATTCGACAATTTTTTTTGAAAACAAAAAAAGACATTCAGCGTTTAAAATTACTTTAAACGGCATATTCGCTGATGCTGATGCTGCGGCACAAAAACTGGTAAATGCCTTCATAACTTTATACCGCATATATAGAATATATAAATTCAACGTTCAACCAGAAGACTTTTTACAAGGAGCAGGCATCAGCGAATCAAAGCCATTCCTTTTCACTTTTTCTAGGACCCGCAGAGGACTCATTTATACAAATACAAATCTTTCGCTTGGTGGATTCTCTATGCCTCAATTATATGCAATAAGCCCAGATATTGTAAAAGAGATAAATAAAACTGATTTTATGGCAATTGGGAATCAATTATTAGACTATTCCAAATTACAGACGAACACCTTGGCGTTTAACGTATTTACTGCACTTGATTGGATGGCACGTGCACGGCAATCAGAGATACTTGCAGAGAAATATTTATTTAATTTTACCGCAATAGAAGCATTATTATCAGACAAAAGGAAACTATCTTCTCTAGGACTAACAAATAATATCGCTGGTTATACCGCAGAGCTTTTGAATTCTATTATTTCAATAAAAGACTGTAAAAGGGGCTCACTAGAGAATACCAATAAGATTTATACGTTTATGAAAAAACTTTACGAAACTAGGTCAAAAATTGTTCATAATGGCCTAACAAAAGTTAACTTTAATGAAGCAGCGACATCTCAAACTTTTGCAGAACTGATAGTTTTTAGCATTATATCCAATTATAAAGAATTTTTAAACCTATCTCAAAAAGAATTATGGGATAAATTGGATAAAACCTGGATTTTTAAAAATAACAAACCAACGTTTTTTCTTTATAAAATAAAGTTGTTACAAACAAAAGTATCAATACTTTTCCGCAAAACTGCAGATTATATAATAAAATTATTCCATAAGAACAATCAGCTATAATATATGAAATATGAATATATTTTACACAATCTATTGCGTGTGCGCAAATTTCGGCCCCAATCTTTTTTATTGATTTTTTAGCCAATTTTTGATATAATACAAGTTAAGTTAAGCAAGCGGTTTTGTCGCCGTTTTTTATTTGCCCCACCGTCTTCGGTGGGGCTTTTTATTACCCAAAGGAAATAATAACATGAAGAAATCCAACATTATCATTTCCGACATAACATGCATGAAAGAAAAGTTCTGCATTGCCGGATTTGACACCTATGAAAAACGCATGAAACGTCTGATGATTGACGGCGGATACTGGAATGCGGATCAGATACCGGCCACATATTGCGAGATATTGGTCAACAATGAAGAATTCAAAGAACCGCGTGATTATCCCCATCGAACCGAGGACGTAAATATAGATTTTGACTCCATCGAGGTTTTACAAGAATTTGAACCCGGAAAAGATCTGGCCAACGCTTTGCGTGATAGCGTTTCAAAGGACATACAGAGCATATTTCATCATCATGTCAAAGAAAACGCCTATGTGCCACAGAAAACCAAATGCCCTTCGTTGGGTGCCATATTGATACCGGCACACAATATTGAATTCTTTACAGAAGACGGCAAATTACGAGCCCGTATTACGGCCTATTCCAAACAGACCTATGAATTAAAGGTCAGTTGCAAATACTTGCGCGATATATTCGAAAAAGATAAAGATGTCACAAATCTGAACAATGCCGTTGCTGCCAGTCAGTATGCCCATTGTCGCATCGGATTGGCACGAAAGTTCCTGATGCAGGAAAATCATTGCTATTTGATGTTAAACGGGCTATTTTTGTATTGATATGGCAAAGATTTTTACGATTGGTTTTAGCGGCAAAAAGCCCGATGATTTTATGGATATCCTGAACGCAACCCAGATAAGTTGCGTTTGGGATATTCGGCTTTGGCGCACCAGTCGTTTTGTTCCGTTTTACAGTGGCGACAGTTTGGCTGCAGTGCTGTGTAACCGATATGAATATCATCCAGAGTTTGCCCCAACGGCCGAAATTCTGGCTGGTTACAAAGACGGTCACATCGCCTGGCCGGATTATGAACGTATGTATCGTGAATTAATGGCAACGCGCAACCCAACCGATGGCTTAGCACCGGACACGCTTGACCGCATCTGCCTGCTCTGCACCGAAAAAACCGCACTACAATGCCACCGCCGCCTCGCCGCTGAATATATTGCAGAGCAATTTCCAGACATTCAGATTGTACATTTGTAATTTGCTATGAAAAAAGAACATGATTTATCTTCAAATACAACACTTATGGCCGAATGGGCATACGAACACAATAATGAACTAGATCCAACATATTTATCCTATGAATCTAATCGTTATGCCTGGTGGAAATGTTCAAAATAGTGCTATGCTTGGAGAAGCTAGAGTGACAATTGGACACCAAGAAACCACTATGTATTACAATGATACAAAATGCCCAGTTGCCCAGTTCTTTAACGCAGCGTCAAATATTTCATCTTGTTCCGCAATCACTTTCAGAGCAAATAGTCTGTTGAGAAAGTCGTTATGTCTTCCCCCGCCAAGGAAAGCATCAATCAGTATTATATCGACTTGAATTGTTTGGCAGCTCCTCTTGGATATTACCACATAAAAACCACAAAGTACTCTAAAGGCACTCTCAGATGTGCAATCAGATAAACGCTTAGCAATTTTCTTAAAATTTTGCAATTCTTGAGTTTTATCAGTAAGAAGAACTTCTAATAATACCCTAGAATCAAAACTTAGGAAACTATGATTTTTATTCACAGATTTTATAATAAAAGAAACATAATCCGATAGGCTAATTCCTGACGTATACATTAATAGACATTGGAGCCAAATTCCGTCAATAGAAAACTGACTTTTTGCTCCAAGGCGCAATATATAATCATCAGATAATATTATTAACTTGTTTTCTAATGCCGATTCTATAATTACAGCAGTTTCTTGGTCATGTTCTTGGAAAAATGCTAACAAATCCTTTTGCTCTTCCGTCAAATACATTTTATTCTGCGGAATAATGATATTCGTATATTTATCTACCCAGTCTAAGATACTATTAAGCATATTTAATTCAGACAAATAATACGCTTCCAAATCATCAAACGTAGCTATTGCCACTTTATGTTCTGTCGCATTTGTTAAAAACATATATCCATTTTTTTGTCTTATGGAATTTTGCAAAGATATTGCCTTGTTTTGAATAATATCCTTTGTTTTTTGGGAAACATATATTTTCCCAGCAAAATATTTTGCTAACAAATCCTGTAACTCAAACTCAAATATGTTATATATTGTCATAGCATCCACAATATAACCATGGCAGTTCTTCACAATTTGCAGAGTCTGTTCTCGTTCCGAAATTGTCCCCGAGGCAACAAACAATTTTTCTTTAGATAATTCATGCGCTACATCAATAGAATCTCTACCTAACATACTTGCTATTGTAGATATTGGGAGAGTGCATTTATAATAGTAACTTTTTAACAAATCAAAATTGTTTTGTCGCGCTTCAAATAAAGGCCTTATTTTTCCTATCACTTCTTCTGGCGTTGTTCCATCTAATCTATTAATCGGACAATTTGAAAATTTTATGAATATATTTTGTTGAATGATATCTTTCAATAAAATGTATTTATTACTTATGCTAAATACTTCTAAATCAATTCCTGCGGGATCAAGTTTTATTACATCTTTTTGAGTTGCTGTTAATAATACTTTAAACTCTTGTTCCGTTCCACGTAAGACTTCAAAAAATTGATTAGTGTTTATCTTTGGATTTTCATCAACTATAAATATTCGAATGGCACCAGTAGCTCTATCGCGTAAAACAAAACCTGTCTTATCATTTTTAATTTTATCAGAAGATAAATTTGCCATAACCCAAGCAAGATAAGCAGACCAAGCTTCCTCTTTATCCATATTTTGACAAACCAAACAATATGCCTTTTCAGCCAATTCTTCCAAAGAGTAATCGCATTCCTGCATCAAAAGAATCAGTTGCCATTTATTGGCAAAATCACCAACCATTTCATTTAAATCACCTGGAAGTTCTTGCAATATTGGAATAATTTTATCTCTCTGATTAGTTTTATGATAAAGCCCCAACAAGTTTGTCGCATAATTTGCATTATTTTTTTCTTCATTAAATATTTCTTCTGCGACAATAATCGCATTTGGATAATCTCCAATATCATTATAATAAGCTACCCAGTATTGCTTTACCTGTGAATCAACATACTCTTTCGGTATTTTTTCTAATTCAGCCCTTAGGTCTGGCAGTCTTTTAAGACTCCATAAACAATTAAGAAACTCTTTTAAGAATAAATTAGGTATATTTAGTTTTTTTCTGATATCACTATATAATATTGCAGCTTCTGTATAACACTTATTTTGATACAATCTAACAACTATTTCTATGCGAGTATTTATATCGTCGTGTTTATGGAGAAGCTTGTAAGCTTTGGATAATTCATCAATATTATTAGTTTTTATATAAGAAAAAAGACTTTTAACGGCACGAGATTTTTGTCTTTGAATAATAGCATCCATAGCATCTATGGAGTTTAATTCCTTATTACAGGAGATTGAAAGCAAATCTATGGAAAATAAATCCATATCGCCTTTTGAAATATTTCTTAAGATTTTTAAGGCACTATCATAATCTTTTATATCCATATAGGCTATTGCGACAGCAATGGCGTAATGAAAAGAAGTTGTTGTATTTAATTTTTTTGCAATATTAGCAGCATCTATTTTATTTTCTGTAACCAAAATTTTTTTTAATATAACATCTGGCTCTTCTGGAAAACGAATATATAAATCATCAACGAGTTCCTTTTCTTCTTTTTGCATTCCAAGAACTCTATATGCACTAGACAAATTTATTGGGACATATAATAAATCTCTAAACGGAACACTATTTTGTTCCCGTATTGCATTCCAGGATTTTTCCAACAAGTCTTTTGCTTGCTTTATTTGAACAAAGGATGTTTTATACGGTTCATTTCCAAGCAGTTCTGTTCCTTCGAGCGCCAACACTTGCCAATCATCTGGCGCAATCTGTTTGGCCTTAATAAAATACTCAGACGCCTTTGCTGGATTATCACGTACAGAATAGAATTTACTTGCTATTATACAGTTTGTAACATCATCGAAACACAACTCATTAATCACATCTGGCATTGTTGGAAAATTTTGCACATCTGTTTGAATTGCTTCAAGAATATATCCAGCAATCAAACGACTTGTCTTATGTGCGGGCGGTATTTCAGTGATAGCCTTCTTTAACCCTACAATATCATTTTTAATAAAATAGCCTTTTACACGTAAAGCATTCGCAAGTTCGTTTTGCGGATCGCATTCATACCCCTCTAAATAGCACATTGCCGCTTCTGTTGTGCGTTCCGACAACATCAGAGCACTGCCTTTATTCAAGAACAAGCGTCGTCTTGCATTTTTATCCGCTAATGCTCCTTCAAATACATCCTTAAAGTTTTTTTCTATATCTTCAATTTTTGTTAATGCATCAAGTGCTTTTCCTTCATTCAAATAGTCTTTTACGCAATCAATTTGTCGTTCAAGAAATTTATTTAAAATACCTGTTTCGTCATTTTTTGTTTGACAACAAACTATTGGCTGAAAGACAAAAGATCCCCCTACTGCCAACGCCATTTCACCATTGGCAACAATATTATTATTTCCTAATTGGTCTATATTTATTAAATTTTCTGCGGAAACGGGTGCATTTTTCTTAAACACTTGTCAATACCTTAGTTAGCTTTAAAAATATCAAGAATCAACCGCACAACCGTCGTTAGCAAAGATTGTTTTTCTACTGTTTTTGTGCTTTTTCCCTTTGCCACTGCAATATCCCCATTAGCAATGGTGTTCTCTTTACCCATCTTCCTTATATTTATTTGATTTTTGGCATTGTTTTTCGTTTCGTTTATGCTCATGACAAACCTCCTTTATTTTGCGTTAATACTTAGCATATTTTTTATTAAAATTCAATGAGTTACATACCACCTATAACGAACTTGATTCCTTATTTTTTAAACGGCTCACTTAAATAAGAGCTAGGTCTATGTTTTTTCTGCATGACAACAATATCAAATTTAAACATAATCCGACAAATCGATAGAAGATGAAATAGCGAAGCTTTGCACTAACCAGTCACGTTGCCCTTTCTTTCTATATACCCATAAATCAATGTAAGAGCACATTTGTGGGCAAGCCGCTAGTCTATCAGCTATTTCTTTGGGTGCCCTTGACAACAATTGATCTCCAGAAATCGAACCAGCCACCTTGTACGAATGTTCTTCTTTGTATTTTTCAAGTTCATCATACGAAATAGAGGCTTTTTCATTATCTGGACGCTCAGGATCTGCAAAACGAAAATCTTTACGTAAATTATAAACCATATAGTCATAATTTACGCCAATCCAAACATTGATCTCATCTCCGACTTTATATTTTGGACAATCAGAATATATTACCGTAGCTTTTGTGTTCCAAGATTCCATTATCTCGGGTTCCGGCCAATCTTTATCTCGTTGATACTTATTCCGTGATATATGAAAATCCCACCTATCAACTTTTAAAATTATAGTAAATCGTTGAGATTCCGCATCTAACGTCTTTGTTCGTCCCATATTATTTGCCTTTAATTACTTTTAACTTAGTGACATTGTTCCCAAACCCAAGATCTAGTAGATAAATACCTTTGAATACAGATCTGAACTTATGCGTTTTAAGTTTATGTGTAAAATCAACAAAGTTTCCACTCGAGACCACCAATAAATAACACTCATCACATTTCTGTTTATATTTTTCATATTTCTTATTTTTACCATCAATAAGGCTTTGCAATTCATCAAAAGGATTCTCTATACACATTCCTGCATTATTTACATGACATGACGTATGTGGCGCATGAAATTTACTAGCACTGACAACAAAAGTCTGTCCTTTAATATCAATCCATTTCCTAGTAAGCCCCCAATCTTTAATGCCTGCTGCCTCTAATTCCTCAACAATCCTATCTTTTATCTCTTTATCAGATGCATTAAGATGGTCAAAGCCTGGATTTTGCCAACGATCAATCATATCAGCATAATATGGGCTATGCTCTCGTTTATCATAAATTTCAAGAAGTAATGAAATAGGAATTCCCTTTTTCTTGAAATACCCCACAATTTTATTACCAATAGCCTCTAGCCTTGTTGTTGCTATAACTTTTTTAGTTCGCAAAATAAATTCCACGACCTCTAATCCAATAGTTCTACCGCTATCTGTCCTCAATAAGAAATCCGGACTTTCTGCATCAGCTTTTGAAATAATCTTATTTTTAAGCACAAAATCTTTTCCGACTTTAGTTTGACCAAATAGAGCCAAAAAGGTAGCCTCCTTACCCTTTTGGCCATCACCCTGTATTATGAAAGCTCCACCTGCGTGGACAATCTTTGCCATTTTATTAAATCCTTCAAAGGAAATGATACTCTAATTAAAAAAAATTTCAATTTCTTGCACAAAAAACACCAGGCAAAGTGCGGGGTTGCGAAAGTAAAGTAAAAAATTTTCAAAAAATTGCCCCAAATGGCGATTTTGGCCCCTTTGGATACTGTATATTATTAAGAGTAGGAACCTCTTTTTCTACTCTCCATTTAAACATTTAACTATGGAGAACATTCATGCAGAATTTAACTATACAAAACATAAAAACCGCCGACATTCGGGCATATAAAAACAACCCAAAGTTGCATACCAAGGCGCAGGTCGCAAAAATACGCGAATCTATCCGTGAATTCGGGTTTATTAACCCAGTCCTGTTGGATGAAAACATGGAAATCATCGCCGGGCATGGCCGCGTGGCGGCGGCCGCGGATGCCGGTATGACCGATGTGCCGGCGATAATTCTGTCGCATCTGACAGATGCCCAAAAGCGCGCGTATCGCATTGCCGACAACAAGCTGACCGAACTCGGCAAATGGAGTATTGAATTGCTGAATTTAGAGTTCAGCGAACTATGCAACCTGGACCTGGATTTTAATCTGGAAATCACCGGATTTGAAACCGCCGACATAGACCTGTTCCTGAACAGCAATGGGGCCAGTGATCCAAAAGTGGATAGCGTCCCAGTTCTGACCGATGCCGATCGGCGGTGCCATCGGGGTGACATTTGGCGTCTTGGCCGGCACACACTTATCTGTGGTGATGCGTTGGCTGCGGACACCTATGCCGCCCTTATGGACGATGGGCGCGCACAAATGGTTCTGACCGATCCGCCGTATAACGTTAGGGTCAAGAACATCGGTTCAATGGGTAAAATCAAGCATGACGAGTTTGCCATGGCGTCGGGCGAGATGACACCGGCTGAGTTCACAGAGTTCCTGGCGACCTTTATGCGGCACGCGCGCGACTATTCCGCGAACGGTGCGTTGCATTACCTGTTTATGGATTGGAAGCATGTGGGCGAGATTACCACCGCCGGCGCGTCCGTCTATGACGATTTCAAAAACATTTGTGTCTGGAACAAGACCAATGGCGGCATGGGCAGCCTGTATCGCAGCAAGCACGAGATGTGCTTTATCTATAAATCCGGCACCGCACCCCATATCAATAATATCGAGTTGGGCGCGCATGGGCGATACAGAACAAACGTCTGGGACTATGCCGGCGCAAATGCGTTTGGCGCAGGCAAAGACGACCTAAAACTGCACCCAACGGTAAAGCCTGTCGCAATGCTGCGCGATGCGATACTGGACGTGACACGGCGGGGCGACATCGTACTAGATTGTTTCCTGGGCTCGGGCTCTACGCTGATCGCGTGCGAGCTGACCGGGCGCATATGCCGCGGGATTGAGCTAGAGGAAAAATATTGTGACGTCACAATCAAGCGCTTTGAAACACTAACCGGCACAAAGGCTGAAAAGATAGGAGAAATCAAATGACTGGATACGCAAACCCACCCGAACACACCCGCTTTAAGCCAGGGCAGTCTGGGAATATCAAAGGCCGGCCCAAAGGTAGTAAAAACTACCTGGCCATGGCGGCAAAAGAATTTGATAAACACCTGACAGCAACAGAAAACGGTCGCGTTCGCAAAATCAGCAAAAAAGAGGCCTTTGTCACAAAAACCATTAACAAAGGATTAGAGGGCGATAAAAAATTCACAGATCTGGCCTATAAAATGCTGCAAGAAAGTGATGCATATCAGGAACGCATAACATACGACCACGACAGACAAAGTAAAATTGACCAGACCATTATTGAAAACTTTCGTCAACGGGTTCTGACCGAAAACCAAGAGGTTGAAATATGAATGACAAAGAATTAAGCCGTGCACTAATACGAACAGACTTTTACAGTTTTGTTCAGCGCGTATTTTACGAAGTCAGCGGGGGACAAATTCTGTCCCCCAACTGGCATATCCACCTGCTATGCGATCAACTAGAACGCGCACGCCGGGGCGAGATAAAGCGATTAATTATCAACGTGCCACCACGCAGTCTGAAATCTATTATCGTCAATGTGGCGTTCACTGTATGGTTATTGGCGCATAATCCACGGGAAAAGGTTATCAGTGCCTCATACTCAAATGACCTAGCGGATACTTTTGCCCGTGATTGCAAACGTGTTATGACTGCGCCTTGGTTCAAAGAATTATTTCCAAACTGCATTATCGCAGGCGATCAGACATCGGCCGCCGACTTTAAGACCACAGCCCGCGGCGGCCGTTTCAGCACGTCTGTCGAAAGCACCTTTACCGGCCGTGGCGGCAATTTTATTATCATTGATGACCCGATAAAAGCATCAGACGCGATGAGTGAATCCGCCCGTAACAAAGTTATTGAGTGGTATCAACATACTTTATTGAGCCGTTTGGACAGCCAGGAAAACGGTGTAATCATTCTGATTATGCAACGCGTGCATGAAAACGACCTGACGGGTTATTTGTTAGAAAATTCAGACGAGTGGACGCATATCAAAATACCAGAGGTCGCCACAACAAATGAACAATGGACGGCGGGGACCACAACATATATACGTCGGTCGGGAACTGTATTGCACGACAAATACATGAGCCTGGCCCGTGCCCTAGATTTACAACAAACGTTGGGCACCTATGTCTGGTCGGCGCAGTATCAGCAAGAGCCCTGTCCCACCGAAGGCGGCATCGTCAAAGAATCTTGGGTGCATTATTATACCCCAAAACAAGCGGCTGATATAGATCCGATTAAATATTGCCGAATATTCTTAAGTTGGGACACGGCGAATAAAGTGGGGGCAACAAATGCGTACTCGGCATGTTGCGTCATACTGATGACGCGCGAAAACGGGGCATTTAGGTACTATCTACTAGATGTGATTCGTGGAAAATGGGAAATGCCGGAACTAATCAGACAAACAATCACCATATACCATAAATGGCGGTACGAAAAAGGTGGTGGCGGTTTAGTTAAACTTCTGATAGAGGATAAAGCCAGCGGGACGCAATTGATACAAATGTTATCTGCACAAAGAGACTGCAACGGATACATGTTTGATATAGAGCCTGTAAAGCCCGATGCAGACAAAACATCTCGTCTAATGGGTGTTAGTGCCTATATCGAAAACGGCACATTGCAATTCCCACAGGACGAAAAACCATGGTGGTCGGATTTCAAGAAAGAACTACTCGGCTTTCCGGGCACCAAATACAAGGACCAGGTTGACGCCCTGACCCAGTGTATAAATTACGCAATGCAACAGTAAAAAACAACGCCCCGCCAAATGACGGGGCGTTTGTTTATGCTTTGCCTGGGATTTCTAAAAGCAGATATTTAAACAGTCCGTTCGGTGCAGGCATTTCATAAAAGTCATACCAGACAAATTCATAGTTATTTGTTATATGTAAATTCGGGCGTTCGGCTAATACTTTTTCCGGATTTTTAGATGTGCTCAAATTCCAGTTATATTCACCCGTGTATTTACGACCTGCATTCATACGAAATGCATACGCCAAAGTATTTTCGCCACAATTACCATTCCAGTAATATTTATCATTTGTGATACAGATAAATACACCACTGTGAGCAAAGCCATTATCGATTAGTTTTTCTATGCGCGATATATCTTTCCAACAATCGTAAGAATCTATATCATAGGCACCTTGGGGTTTTAATATATCTTTGATGGGAATGCCAGTACCCTCGTATTCTGCATCAGAATCTATGCGATTTGTTTTGTATTTTAATTCAATGGGATACCGATGGCCATTCGCCACAATCATAATATCAATATAAATCGTACGCCATTTGGTGTCATATACAAGCACCGGAAATTCACGGTATATTTTTACATCCGGCACATCTTTAAAAACCAATTCTGATTCACGGGTAAAAGATGCTTGAAAATCTGCCTCGGACACGAAAAATCGATTTCTGGATTTCAGATTTTCAAACGCCGTGCGAATTTTATCTATGACCATAACCCACCCTGTTGATGATGAATTATATCCCAAACCGATCAACTATTTCAAGCAACTGATCTAGCACATACGCCTTTATATCATCGGGCACGCCATAATATGCGCCAGCAACCGCACCCCACATCATTATTTATCCTCTTGGTCTTTTAACTTTGCTTCCTGTTCCGATATCCACTTTTCGTATTCAGGATTGTTTATTCCCGCACGAATATATTTTACTTTTTGAACTGTTTTCTGCACCCCAATCGGCGTAACATACGAATAGGTTCCATCTGGCACAAGACACCCTGTCCCCAAACCTATTACAGAACCATCAAACATATGCGCCTTGATACCTTCTTCAGTTCCAATAAATTGTTTTGTATTAACAGCTACCAGTTTCTTATCATAATTATATACATAGCCGTTATATTTTAGCCCTCTTTTACATTCTTCGCCCGGATATTTTAACTTGTCTTGACACATATACACTTCTAACAATGTTGTTTCACCCCCATACTGAAACACTTCCACACGATCAGAATTTATGCACTCTGGCGCTCTCAGAAATTCCTGTGGCATGGTTTGTTCTATATTTTCATTACCAACACATCCGATTATCAACATTGGTAAAAATAATATAAATTTCTTCATTTCTTGCTCCTTAAATCTTACCGTTTTGTTTCAGTCGTTCCAAAAACGTCCGCAATTCCTTCAGTTTAATCGCCTGGCCCCGACAATTTTGGCTTGGATAGAAATTTGAATAGTTTTGCAGTAATTTTTTTGCTGAATTTTTTTGGCGCATCCAATTGCCGAAATAATATCCAAACACGGGAACATTTTTATTTATGCACCGTTCCAATATTTTTATATTTTCATCCAATGCATCTTTGGCATATTGTGTCCAATCATCATATTTCGGAATGTCTGCAGAACTCTCTGTATGATATGGATAATATTCCAGTGCCAAAATTTCCGTATCAGGAATTCCAAAGGTATCTGTGATTTTTAAAATATTATCCCACCACCCTTCATATTGACGTACGATTGAAAAATCATTTCCTGCATCACGATACACGCCATCTAATGACATCGTATAATCGGATAACCGTTTATAATATTCAGGATTACTGCCCGGATTGCATATCAAGATTACCAATTTTGGTGAAATTTCATTCCCGATACGCTTAACGGGAAAACAGTATTTATTTTCAGACATGAACAGCACTCCTTGCGACCGCCAAACAGGATTTTGACAGATGCAATCTCAGCCTCGCATAAAAAACACTTTAAATCAAGTTGTTAAGCATTCATCTTTTTTTCATTCAAGTTATATATTGTTTTATAAGACCTGTGCCTATAACAACTTGTAATTAGTTTATGTATATGAAATAATACTTATACGATCACATAAGGGGGCTTTTATGCTATTGTATGCGAATAACGGCGGAAAACTGAAAGTTGTAAAAGAAATTCCATTTAAATTAGAAAAGGATTTACAACAACTTGTTGAGCAAAATTTGGCAACTTTGATGAATTTGATATTAATCAAATCCGAATTTATATTGAAAGACAAACGTTTTGATACACTTGCGTATGATCCAGAATCTAAGTCTTTCGTTATCATAGAATACAAACGCGACAAAAATATCAGCGTAATTGATCAAGGTTTTACTTATCTGAATTTATTGTTAGACAATCCTGCGGAATGTATTTTAAGCGCACAGCAGACATTAAAACACACCATCACGAAAGCGAATATTGATTGGAGTCAGACCAGAGTTGTGTTTATCGCATCTTCTTTTAATGACTTTCAAAAACAGGCCACAAATTTTAAAGATTTGGGCATAGAATTATGGGAAATCAAACAGTTTGAAAATGGCCAAATCTTGGTTTCGCCTATTAAGCGCTCAAAAAACGCCCCAAGTATCAAAACAACAAACACTACAACCAATATTCCAAATCCAATCAAAACATATACAGAAGAACAACATATAAGTATAGGGCTACCAGAAATTCAAGAATTATACACAAAATTTAAAAATTCATTGTATGCCATGGATGATGACATTGATATGCAACCCAAAGCGCAATATATCGCATTTAAGAAAGCATCAAATGTCACAGATGTTGAGATACAAAAAAAGCAATTAAAAATTCATATAAATGCCAAATGGGGCACACTAGACGATCCCAAGCATTTATTTGAAGACATGTCACATAAAGGAAAATTCGGAAACGGTGATTATCAAGTAGCTATTGCAAATGATAAAAACCTAGAATATATCATGAGTGTTATTAAACAAGTTCTGTAAATCTGTTACAGTTATACAAAAAACACCCCGTAAGGGGCGTTTTTTATTCTGGCGGATGGTGAGGGATTCGAACCCCCGGTGGAGTTGCCCCCACAACGGTTTTCAAGACCGCCGCATTCGACCGCTCTGCCAACCATCCGAAACTTGCGCATGTAATTCTATCCTGAATTTTTTCAAAAGGCAATATAAAAATTCCGAAAGTGTATCATGTTATATCTTGTACACAAAAAAAACGACAAAAGCCCCCGGTATGGGGGACTTGGTTATTTTTGCATATTCTGCATTTTTTGACGATGCAGCAATTGCAATTTTTTTATATCCATTTCTTCAAGTGCAATTTTAGATTGTTCGGCTGTAATCATCTGCTGGGCAATTATAATCCGTGACCGTTCAATATTCATATTATGTTCAATCAAGGCCAATTCATATTGAATATCTGTGATAGGTTCAAAGTTTACATCACCTGTTATTGGCTCTAGCTCATTTTGCGGTATGCCGTTTAATACAACCGCCGGGGCCGCGGCAGTGCTGGCATTAATTACACGAATTTCGTCCGGGGCGATATCATCACCCGTGGCGGATGCGTCTGGTATGACATCCGTTTGTGTTGTTTTCGAATCCACAGACACCACCGTATCATCATCAGATTTTGTTTCAGTGACGGTTTGTGTGGACGTGACACCCGGGTCAACATGTGTGGTGGTTGCCTGAATTTCAGTCATTATGTTTTGAATTGCGGTATATGCAACATTTGCCGCAGACATATGTTGTTGCACAGAACGCGCCGCGGATGTTGCAACCATTAATGCGCGCTGACGCGCCGCAACATTGGTGTTCTTGGCCACCGCGGTGGCGGCATTTATTGTGCGTGTATGCCCCTGATTTACCGCACGAACGGCATCCAGTATTTTTTTTGCATGTTTCTTGATATCGGGGTTTGATGATGACGCCAGTATTTCGTTAGCAAACGTTTCCAAATCACGTGCACGTGCCAGTGCTGTTGTCACAGTATGTATAGCCTTTTGCGCATCCTGTTCATCCGGAGACAAATCTTGTTTATCCAGTTGTTGTGGGGCGTGTGCCAATATTTCTTGGGCCACACGTGCAACATCCGCATCAGACGCATCGGGTTGGGTTTGCGCACCGGTGACTTGCTTCTGTTTTGCAGTCTGACGGGCGGCGGCTTGGCGTTTTTGGGCCTCTTGCTGTTTGCGTTGGGCCTTGCGTTGGGCAACAGTTAATCCGTTTTCATCCAATGGTTTGCCTTTCTTTTTCTTGGGTTCGCGGGTTGCAGATTCCACATCTGTCACGGTGTCGTGCGTCGCGGTATCTGATAAATCAGCCGTATCCAAGACCAACAACTGGGATGCGGCGGGTTGCCACACAGTCCATTTTTCATTAGCAACATCGTCAAACATGTTCAACGCCGCCAAAATATCATCATTTTGATTCGTCTTGCCCTTGATACCAATCGTGGCCAAACAAAAAGACATTACCCCGGGTTCCAATTCTAGGCATTTAGAATAAATTCTGTATGATTTATTCAATGTAAATTCGTCAACCGTTTCCGGCATTTTACGTAAATTTTTACCGGCGGCCTTGGGCTGAGGTGTCACATTTGTAATATCGGTCGCATTGTAAACCGATAGCAAGAATCTGTCGATAACATCCATCAATGGCTTATTGCTTTTATTCGTCTTTTGCCATTTAAGAAACATCTTGCTGACAACTATTTGCATTGTGTACCCCCGTAGATTCTGAATTATTTAACAGACAAAAATAATACACAAATATATTTTGTCAAGACATTTCGCAATAAAATATTATTTCAAATACACAATGTAATATGAATTATTTTGATTTAGTCGATCGTAATACACGATGTGTGGCAAAGAAAAATATTGTTGCGCCAGCAATAAACATTACCCCAGACAGCAATTGCCCCATGGTCAATCCCCAACTGGTTAAAAAACCAATCTGGGCATCGGGTGCACGGAACTGTTCACAAAATATGCGCAGTATTGCATATGCCATTCCCAAAACGCCACCAATTGCCCCTGGGAAACGCCGCAATTTTGTAAAACGATACAGACAGAACATTAAAACGAATAATACGACGCCTTCGGCAGCGGCCTCATAAAGTGGGCTGGGGTGGCGTGGGATGATGTCACCTGTGCCGGCGAACAGTACGCCCCACGGACGCGTTGTGGGACGGCCCATAATCTCCATATTAATAAAATTAGCAATACGACCAAAGAAAAAGCCAATTGGCACAACAACCGCCATTATATCCAATATACGAAACGCGGTTTTATATGTGCCGGCACTGGCCACAAAGTCTTGTTTACGGCGCAGGTTCCACGCAAATAAAAATACCGCCGTGATAACGCCAATCAGACCGCCATGAAAACTCATCCCGCCATGCCACACAGCAAATATTTCCAACGGGTGCGCGATAAAAAACGGCAAATTATAAAACAGCACATACCCCAATCGCCCCCCCAGGATTACCCCCAAGATCACCGCCGTCAACAAATCATCCAATTGCTTTTTTGATAATTTTATTTGACTGGTTGGGCGTCCCATCAAATATTTAAACAAAAAATATCCACAAATAAATGCGGCAATATATGCCAGTGCATACCAGCGCACCGGCACCCCCAGCACAGAAAACGCCACCGGTGAAATCGGATTAATTGTAATAGCCATTTTATAATAATTATACTGTTATCTTACGCGTTGCACAGAATTCACAGTACGTTGCAAGTCACCAATGATACGGCGCAGATTTGCAACACGTGACATATTAGGTGACATCTTTTGCAATTCTGCGGACAATTCACACTGACGCTGGGACAGTATATTTGGCAAACGTTCAACATCACTGTTGCGGCGACATTTGCTGGCAGCGACATCACGGGATGCACGATCTTCATAAATCCAGGCATCACTGACTTTTATTGTACGAATTTCATTTATCATCATCATTGTGCTATCTCCATTTAACTGTTGCGTTCGATTGTTCCGGTCAGATGCGCAATTGATTGCTGATAAAACTTTATCAGTTTTTCATCATTGGCTTTTTGTGCAGCAATTAACTTTTGCTTTGCATCTGCCAGGCTTTCTCTTACCGCCTTCATATCATCGGATTTGTGTTTTGGGCCAATATTATCTAATGTTGTTTTCTTGGGCAATGGCATAGGTATCATCCTTTGTTAATCGTTTATCCTTGAAATACAGCTGTCATTGTATTATATATACATCAAATAACAAGGAGAAAGTTATGATAACAAAAAAATCAAATACAGGTATTGATTTATATCTGAAACGTATATTTGCATTGATGTTCGGCGCGGTTGGACTGACTGCAATCGCGGCATATTTCACAATGGCGACACCGTTGTTTTATTTTCTGATGACACATCAATCAATATTCTATGTGTTAATGTTTGGTGGGTTGGCATTGTCAATCTGGGCCCAGGTTCGCGCGTTTCACATGCAGCCGGCCAAGGCCGCGGTATTCTTGGCACTGTATGCCGTATTGATGGGGATTGTGTTAACACCGCTGTTATGGAGTGCGATAACACAAAATCCGCTGACAATTCTGTTTGCGTTTGTGTTGGCGGCGATAATGTTTGCATGTATGGCGCTGTTTGGATATAAAACAGTCAAAGACTTGTCGTTCATGGGCATATTCTTGTTCATGGGAATGATTGGTTTGATATTGGTAGGCCTGGCATCGTTTATATGGCCGGCACTGGTCGGTGGTACGTTTGGCGCAATTGTATGCCTGATTGGGGTATTGATATTCGCGCTGTTTACTGCGTACGATATGCAGAATTTGAAAAACGCATATGCACAAATTAGTGATGAAACCCAGAAAAACCAAATGGCGGTATTGGGGGCACTGCACTTGTACATATCGTTTATCGCGATGTTCCAGTATTTGTTAAGTTTGTTTAACAGAGATTAATAACCATAAAATAAAAAGGGATGTGAAAATGGCTTATAAAATAGACCCGGCAAAATGCATTGGATGTCATACATGTATGGGCGCGTGTCCAGTATGTGCAATATCGGTCGGTGCCGATGGCAAATGTGTAATCGATCCGGCAAAGTGCATTTCATGTGGCACATGCGCGGCAATATGTCCGGTAAATGCAATTGCGCCAGACATGGGACAGTAATAAAAAACATGTAAAAGAAACGGGGGATTTGTCCCCCGTTTATTGTTAACAATGAATAAATTATTTTTCGTTTTGGAACACTTTATCAAACGATAACAATTTGGTTAATGCGGCGATCTTTATTTTATCACGTTCCATTGAATCCATTAACGACCCAATTGCAAATCCACCCAGAATCATCGTGCCATATGCAACCATTGGTATAATCGGGCCATGATTTGGAACGACATTATTGTATACCATCATTGCCCCCAGTCCTGTCAGTTCATACGCAATCAATCCGCGGAACATATTATATCTGCGACGCAGTTGCGGTACGGTCTGCATTAACTCGTCAACCAAGACCTGGCTGTTGATAGATTTACTGTCGCGGCGTGCCATTATCAACATCGTCATCATCGCATCCAGCATTTTATCAACATTGGACACCGCCATCAGGCGCAATTGCGCACGCCACTGTTTATTTACAGGCGTTTTCATACGAACACGCGCATCATACAGGTTTTCAATTCCACGGACATAGGATGCCTTGTCTTCATTTTGCAGACCAAAACGTTGCGCCAGGCGTCTTTCATATGCCTGGTTTACCATATCGGGTGTTGCATCATATGGCACAACCAATGTGTGGGCGGCATCCATACGCATTTCTGATAGTTTCATAATCAATCCATTTTTTATCGGCATAAATATAACACACGCAATAAATATGTCAATAATCTAAGTTTTTTATATTGCAAATTCGCAAATTGTATATCACAATAACCCCTGATAAATTTAGGGGTGAAAATTATGCCAGCAAAAACTATTAATGATATTGTCGCATTGTGCAAGCGGCGCGGGTTCATATTTACCGGGTCTGAAATATATGGCGGTCTGGGTGGCGCATACGATTACGGCCCATATGGTGTTGAACTGATGAAGAATATCCGCAACGCGTGGTGGAACGCGATGATTTATTCACGCAACGATATCGAAGGATTAGATGCGGCATTGATTTCAAACCGACTGTTGTGGAAATATTCTGGACACGAGGGCAGTTTTTCAGACCCATTGGTCGAATGCAAAAAATGCGGTGCCCGCATGCGCCAAGATAAAATGAAAGACGCAACAAAATGCGATAACTGTGGTTCGACCGAAATATCGGAACCACGTGCGTATCAGTTGATGATGGGGCTGTCAATCGGGGCCATGGCGGATGGTGCGATAAATGCCTATCTGCGTCCGGAAACCGCGACAACAACATACACGAACTTTAAAAACGTATTGGATGCAAAGCCACATAAATTACCGTTTGGTATTGCCCAGATTGGCAAGGCGTTCCGCAATGAAATTTCACCACGTGGATTCGTGTTCCGTATGCGCGAATTTGAACAGGCAGAAATGCAATACTTTGTCCGTCCAGATGAAGATGAAAAGTATTTCGAACACTGGAAAGAAACACGTATGGCATGGTGGATAAATGTTTTGGGGATTCCGGCGGAAAGTCTGCGTTTCCTGCCACACGAAAAATTGGCGCATTATGCCAAGGCTGCGGTTGATATTGAATACGCATTCCCCGATGGTTTTGACGAGGTTGAAGGCGTTCATAACCGTCAAGACTTTGACCTGGGGTCACATACCAAGGCCCAGAATGAATTCAAAATTTCTGCCAATGTTATGGAAAACAAAGATAGTACGGTTAAACTGTCTTATTCCGACCCACAAAGTGGCGAAAACTTTATCCCATACGTGATTGAAACCGCAATGGGTGTTAATCGTGCGATGCTGGCGGTGATGCATAATGCGTATACCGAAGAAGAATTGCCGGATGGTAAATCGCGTCTGGTATTAAAACTGAAACCATGGTTAAGTCCGGTAAAGGCGGCGGTTATACCACTGGCCCGTAATGTACCAGAATTACTGGATACGGCGGTTGACATTGAAAACGCATTGCGCAAATTGCAGATTGGCCGCATTGAACTGGAAAATTCGGGCAATATTGGTAAAAACTATCGCCGGCATGATGAAATCGGTACGCCAGTATGCATAACGGTTGACCACCAAACGATGGAAGACGGCACCGTCACGATGCGTCATCGTGACACCATGGCCCAGGAACGCATTAAAATTGCAGATGTACCAACACGTGTGTTGCAAATTGTAAATGGGCTATAAAAAACGCCCCGATGGGGCGTTTTTCAAAGAACAATTGATATCAATGGATTGCCACACTTCGCCGATGGCTCGTTCGCAATGACAATGGTGTATTTCTCGCACATCGTCACACTGTCGCAGGACGGTCCCCACTGGGTTCCTTGGCTCTCCTAGTGCTAGAAGCAATGTATGCCGGTCGACACCGGCATGACGGGATAAGAGTAGCGTACATGCCCAGATGTTGAACTATGTAGAGCCCCCCCCGTCCGTCTTCGCTGTCGCTGTGTCGCGACAGCCACCGCCTGGGCGGGGGCAATTGGTGCAAGACCAAACGTATACGTGCATAATCATATTTTCTCATTACCACATGTATAGCAATATTTGTCACTCCTGCGCCAGGCAGGAGTGGGCCTTTATGACCTAGATTCCGGGGTCAAGCCCCGGAATGACAAGAATTCCCCCCCCTATGTCCAGAAGGGGATTAGCCTGATTATTCCGGCATGGTTAGGATATCAAACACATCATTATAGCGTGTCAGATACCGGTCGCCAGTGATGCAATATACTTTGCCCAGGGAATCTTCGTATTCACGCATAGCGGTTGTCCAACGGTTGCTGATGTCGGTTTTGGCACCCTGGTATGCAGAAAACGCCCCCAGTGCCCCACCCGCGCCGGCGCCGGTCAGGGTTGCCTTTAAGCGCGCCTTGTTCCCAAAATCAATTATTGAACCGTCGTCCGCAGATTTATAAATCGGGAAAAAATTTTCCAGTGTGTACAATTTGGTCGTATTGACCTGGGCACCCTTGGCACCGCGGGCAACAACCCGTGCGGTAGAATGTTCTTTTTTCCATTTGTTCCAGTCTGATGATTTCATGCCAAATGTGGTGTCTTTTACATCAACGACCATTGCCGCATATTGACGACCGGCACGGGATGCACTGGCAACCTTGACATACAAGCCGGCCAAATCCCCGCTGGTGTTGGTCGCCGTGCCAGATTTCATTAAATATGTGCCATCTGACTGTTCTTCCAAATGATAGTGTTTACCCTTGTCTTCACGCAGAGAATTAAAATTCGCATATTTCAATTCACTGACCGTGTTATCTTTGAACCCATCCAGCCTGATATTGACCAATTGTTCCTTTTTACAAATTTTGCGTTTATTGGGCTGATTGCTGGTATCATTTTCTTCTGCACAGATATACGCCTCGTCACGGCCAGTACTGTTGATATTAAAATAAATGTCGCCATCGCCTGCATTTAGAGGCGTGGCATCCATCACATATCCCCATGCGCATGTTGTATGGTTGCCATCGACATCGCAATCTTCGATACGCAATACAGAATCACCGGTGGCCAATGCATTACCCATTATACCGCCCGCCGCCGCATTAACACCCGTTGACATGATGACGTCACCGCCAACCTTGCCCCCGAATGCGCCGCCGGCACCAATCGCTGCCCCAGCCAGGCCGCCAATTACACTGCCCTGGATTTTGCCTTTGTCTGTGCCCAGTAAACTGTCATTGCCCAAATCGTTTTTACCGACCATATTGCCACCAATGGCACCAACCAGTGCACTGGCCGCGATTTTAAATCCGGCGTTCTGTTTCTGTTCGGCATTCATGACCTTTTCAACATCGTCCATTGTCGGTGGATTGTCGGCCGGGAATACATATTCGTATGCGGCATCGGTATAGCCATATTCAGGAAATTCAGAGATATTGCATTTCGCACTGGAACCACTGGCCACATTGGCACGTGCCAGAACCAAGTCTTCGCCCATGGGGCCGGCGGCAACCGCACGCATTTCAACAACGGCAACGCATGTCTGTGCACCGCCACGTCCAATGCCCGCCGTCGGGGTATCCCATGCAAATTCGCCCGATGGATAAATCATAGAACAGCGTTCCAAATCACGCATTGTGACACCCATAGTGCCATCCCCGGTGGCAATTTTATTGGCCAGTGCCGCATTCGTCACACGCACCGGCAATGTGGTTGTGGTCGTCACCGCCACCGCCGCAGGATTTGACACAGTACTTGATTGCGCGTCCGCGGTATCGGTACTGCGCGGGGTTGACATTGCGTTAACCTGGCTGTATGCGTCGGCATATGTGCGTGACCGATTGCCAATGCGGACACCGGCCGAAACATCCGCCGGGAACGCGGCAACAATCGCCGTCATTAACGCCAAACAAGATACTATGGTTTTTGGGTTCATTCTCTCTGCCAATTTGCGGTTGTCTAGAACTGCAATCTTAACCGTGCACCAACGTCAACCATTCCGATGCGGCCACTTTCATACCAGTTGGTGTAATGGAACACACTGTCGTATGGGGCGGGTTCTTCACCGGTGCCGACGCCACCTGTGGATAGCCATTCAGTCTGGGATACGATAATACTGCCTGATGTTTTAACACGGCCCAGATTTGAATACCGAACAAACATATCCAGTTTTAATCCACCGTCCAGGTCTGTGGTCAGTCCGCCTTCCAGCATAAAGGCCAATTGTTCTTCGGTGCCACCATTGTGATATGCATAAACGTCAGACACACCTGTTAATATTCCCGCCGTCGGTATATCCAAGGGATAATCAACCTCGGCATAAAATGTATTATCATAAACGACATAGTCTGCGATTGTGTTTAATGAAATACCAACACCGGCACCGATATACGGGCGCAATGACCCGCCGGCCAAGTAGCCGGTAAATGAATCAATGTTATAATATACGTTCAACATTGTGGCATTGTTGGTGATGGCGCCGCCGTCAACTGCGGCCTCTACATAACCGCCGGCGCCGTTTGATGAATTAACAATGCTGGGGTAGCTAATGCCGGAATAACGCAAGAAAGAAAAGTCTACACGAATATCGTTATTAATTGCCGCACCAACAGACAGTTGCAATGGTATCACACTGTCGGATTTAAATTTTGCAGATTCAAATGCACCGGGCACGAAAAAGGCATCTTTTTCACCAGTATAGTCGGCCGAAATATTGCCCATAACACTGGCCGTATAACCGACAGATACACCGATGTACAGACCACTGTCCGCCAAGCGGTCATAATCCGCTGGCTGATAATACTGACGACCGGCACTGACCACGTTTGAACCAACACGTGGCAATGCACCCGTGACGCGCGTCGGACTGGCCGCGACACCACTGTTTGCGGCGATAACCGTATTACCCGTTGCCGGCAGGTATACAACCTGGCCCTGGGCATTTGTTGCCTGGTATACCGCCTGGGGCTGTGCCTGGGGACGCGCATATGTTGCATTTGACTGATACGCCGAATACACAGGATACGCCCCGTGCGACACCGCCGGCAACAGCATTACCGCCCCCGCCAACGTGGCAAAAATATTGAATCTTTTCATACTGATAGACTTCCTTTTGTGTTTCATTATATCATAAATTGCGTATCACGCCAATAAAAATAAAGAACGCGGATGGGGTAAGTCTGCGGCGCACTGGATACCGCTCTTTGAAAACCAATTGACAATTGTTTTTCAAATTCAGTGCGAGTATGACGTTTTTTAGAGACTATGGCTCTCTTACCCCGACACCCTTTCATTCTGTCATCCCGTGGCTTGACCACGGGATCCAGGTAATGTGTAATTATTGCCACCCCCAGTCACACCCTGTGTGACAGCCCCCGCCCAGGCGGTGGCAATTAACCCTCCCCGTCCGCTTTGCGTCCACCCCTCCAATGGAGGGGAACTTTGCGATGCGTGACAATATTACCACTACCCCGTTTCTACTTCGCCAAGGCTTCGTAGAACCACCCCTTCGCCAACGAAGGGGATTAAAAAACCACCCTGGTAATCCCAGGGCGATTTTGTCCAATATTTGTTATTTTAAATCGTTTTATTAGAAACGGAAGTTTACACGCACACCCATTTCTGCCTTGACATCTGTACCGTTTTGCGAACGTGCATGTGCGGTATCAAATGTGTATTCGCCATACAGCGCAACCTGGGCGTGGTCTGTAAACTGATGTGCAACAGACAAACCGATGATATAATCATCAAATCCATCGTTCAGGTCAGACAATTTCTGTTCCAGTGCTGTTTTGACCGCTGCCAATTGTGCATTTACGTCGGTTGTGATTTTATCAACACCCTGGTCGGCATGATGTTCATAACGGAACCACGCACCGGTTGACCATTTTGATGTCCACTGATAGAACGCGTTTAAGCCGGCATTAACCTCGGTCGTGGATTTGAATTTAACATCAACCTGGGATGGTGCACCTGCAGACGCCATCATCAACGCTGTCGTTGCAGATGTTCCGTTAATAAATGAAATCGGTGTATTTGTACCAACCAAGCGGATTGTTGCATTATCGTCACCGAATGTACGCAAGACCTCTACAAATGCAGATGTGGTTAATTTATCCCAAACCTTGCCAACCTTGGTACCGACATGGAATCCCCACATACCGTTAGAATAGTTATCATAGTCAATTACACCAGATGCGTTTGCTAATGAATAGCCAGCTAAGGCTGTTGCAGCATTTGCTCCTGCACTTGCTGCAATTTTTGCATGTTCTGCATTAGACAACTGTGCCCCTTCAATATTATACTGACCGCGCATTTGGCCCAGTCCGCCCAAATGCAAATCACCGTACACATCCCATACAAAACCGTTGTACAGGTTCAACAGGCGGTATGTCATCCCCAGACGACCCGCAGATAACCCCGTACGATTAATATCATCATCGTGTGTGTATTGCACCGAAAAATGCGCCGCCAGGCGATCGGTTATACCAACACCCATTTCTTCTTGAATTCTGATAATTGGAAATTCGGTTGCGCCATCGTGACCCTTGGCCTTGTGTGCGTCGGAATCATCCGCAACCTTTAACATCAAACCGTTTGACAGTTTGGAATAGAACACGCGAGAGCCCGGCATATACAGTGGGTTTTCCATATTCGTGTTCAATGTATTAAACGGAACGTTTACCGTATCCGCAATCGCAGGTGATGCCAGCACTGATGCCGCCATTGCAACCTTGAAAGTTTTTTTCATCATTTTATCCTTTGGTTTCGATGAAATTACCAGCCCCCATTATTGGCAAGACTGGGGTGTTATATCCGCACCGCCCATTATTGGCAACAGTTGCGTTTTTTGTGACATAACACCTTTAAATCGTGACAGGTTATAGGATTAAAGTCAAAACAAATCTTTTTCTGTTGACATGGGGGTTGAAAAGTATTATGCGCGCACTATATGTAAAATGTAAGGTGATAACAGTAAGCAAAAGGGGGGCGCAAATGGTAAACGAAAATACACAAAACGTATCAGCCCTGACCCAGGCAGATAAACAAAAAATTATGGACGCATACATGCGCATGTACTGTGGTTTGCGTGATACAAATATGACCCGTGACATGACACTGGGCCAGGCGATGTATCAGGCATCGGCACAGACAAAATCTTTTGTTGAAACAAAAACAGAACAAACAATTGCGACCGAATATCTGAAAACGGTTCATGCATCGTATGCCAAGGCCAGCGCACGTGAAATGATGACAAATCCCAACAAAGACCGCAAACTGAATATGGAAGCGGCACAACGTGCAGAATTTGCCGCGCGTGCCACGAACGACACACGTACAGGGATGAATGATATCAATTTGATACTGGCCAAATTCAAAGAGCAGACACGTGATAAAACACGCACCCCGATTGTGCAGACTGCGCAAAAGAAACCTGCAAAACCTGTTATCAAAACGAACGACCAACACCGTCGTGAGATGCCAAATGGGGTGGCGGCAAAAAATCCGCAGCACCATGGCCCGCAATTGCCGCAAAATCCGTTTGCCCGCGGCGCACAATTGCCAACCCAGAATCCGCATACGGCACGCGACTATGGCGCGGTAAAGCCAAAGGCCGCGTTCAAAAACGGTACTGCGATAGTTCAACAAAAGGGTCGTGAATTTGAAAACATCAAAAAATTGCAAATGGCAATGATGCGATATATGCAATATCAGCACAATCAACGTGCAGCATAGAAAAATATTGTATCTGCCACGTGCAATTAAGACTTGCATTTATAAAATATGCGTACAAAATAATGCATATGATTAAATTACCTGAATTATTGGCGCCGGCGGGAACGCTGGACGCGTTTAAGACTGCGATTTTATATGGGGCGGATGCGATTTATGCAGGTTTGCCCGGGTTTTCAATGCGGGCACGCGCAAAGATCACCGTGGACGAAGTACGGGCCGGCATCGAAATGGCGCATGCGGCGGGGAAACGCGTTTACCTGGCGTTTAATCTGTTTGCGCATGACCGCGACTTTGAAAATATGGAACGCGTCAGTCAAATTATCAATTATCTGGGGCCGGATGCACTGATTGTGGCAGACCCAGGCGTCATGATGTGGGTGCGCGAACATCATCCTGATATGCCAATTCATATTTCAACCCAGGCAAATATTTGTTCGGCAGCATCTGTCAAATTCTGGCAAAATGCCGGGGCAAAATTGTGTGTGCTGGCACGCGAAGTATCGCATGCGGAATTTAAAAACATCCGCGCCGCATGCCCTGATATGGGATTGGAAATTTTCATCCACGGCGCAATGTGCATGTCATATTCAGGGCGGTGCCTGTTGTCAAACTTTATTACCGGGCGGCCTGCCAATCGCGGTGCGTGCGCACAACTGTGCCGATGGAAATATGATGTTATTTTGCGCGAGGTTGCGTCCGGCATCGAAATGCCAATCGATGAAGATGAACGTGGCGCATACATCATGAATTCAAAAGATTTATGCCTGATGCCACGATTGGGCGATGTTATCGCCGCCGGGCCAAATTCATTAAAGATAGAAGGCCGCAACCGCAGTGAATACTATGTCGGGTCTGTGACACGCGCATATCGCGCGGCAATGGATGCATACGCACGTGACCCTGAAAATTTTGACCCGGCGCCATTTATGACGGACTTGGACATTTTGGAAACACGCGGATATACAACGGCGTTCTTTGATGGACCTGTCACCCCAGACGCACATAACTATGACACCACACGCAGTGTATCCCAATATCACGCCGCAGGTGTTATCACAGGCTGTACACACGACGGGATTGTAATGGAATTGCGTAACGAAATTCGCGCCGGTGATGAAATAACATTTTTATTACCACATGGTGACCGGGCATCTGTCACATTGCCGCAAATCATTAATGCCAAAACACATGATATACAGCCAAAGATGTCGGCCGGCCAAAATAACAGTCTGATTATTCCGCATGCATGGATTGGTGGTAATACGGATAAATTTGTTGAAAATATATTGGCATATAAACATAAGTAAAAAACAGGGCAGTGCCCTGTTTTTTATTAATACCGGTCATAGATGACGGGGGTTTTATTTATCGTATATATACGGCCGTCGTTTTCACGGTTAAAGTATATATAGATTATATTTGATGGGCCGTCTTTGTGAATCCATGGATTCATAGCACCTATTACCTGGCGCGATGTGTTATGTGTGAACACGGTATGAAATGTGTTATCAAAAACGCGTGTGTATGCGTCACTGAAATCAGGCGCGGTTATAACGTTCATCAGCACAACACCATTTGGCGCAACACGTGCACGAATACGTGATAAAAATTCCGCCGTAATTAATGATTCTGGGACCTGATACGAATTGGAATACACGTCCAATAATATAAGGTCGTATTCTGTATCCGTGTTCTTTAAGAATTGGCTGGCATCTTGGACAATGAATTTTTTATTGGGTGTTAATTTGCGACCCAAGAAATATTTTTCAGATACGTCTTTCAACGTGTGTTCGATATCAACAAATGTATAATCATTAAAATCATCATTTAATCCGGCGGTAAATCCCCCTGCCCCCAAGACCAGTATTTTATGACGTCTGGTTGGTGGCATGTTATATATAAAATTATTATTAATATAGTTTATGTATTCAGCCATCTGATTGGTACGTGGATTATAAATCGACATCGGCAAGCCGTTCATATTCAATACGCGTGCCCCCCCCTGTAATTCAGATACATGTATCGTTGAATTTGCATTATTGACCAATATACCGTGATGCGCCAACTGATACCGGTCACAATTTAACCAATATGTCGGCAGGCCTATCAATATAATCCCCAGCAACACCGCCCAATGCGGAAATGAAATCAGTGCTGCAATCCCAGCCAAAACAACAATAAACATTATCGTATGATTTACACCGATAAACGGCATTAATATCAGTGTGGTGGCCATTGACGCAACAACAGACCCAATCGTATCCCATGCCATAATATTACCGGTGACATTTTTACCGTCACTGCATAATCTGCGCGATAATAATGTTGTATTAAATCCAAACAAGAACGGCCCGACAGACAGCAATATAATTGAATACAAAAACGTCTGGATAAATCCGACCTGAATCCCGTGCATGTACATCCAACCAAAGTATCGCGATATCAGTGCAAATGTGCCAGATGCACATGCCAACGCCGCAATGACCAGAAAACTGATACCCAGGATACGATTAATATTATTATCCCGCACACGGTGCCAATTGCCGGCGACATATCCCAATGACATAAATCCCAAGAATATACCCATAATAATACTGGTGATAACGGCACTGGATCCGACAAAGAACCCCAGTTGACGCAATACAACCAATTCTAACGACAGACTGATGTATCCATTAATGAAAATCAAAAATATTTGCCAAAAACGTGATTTGCAATGCATGTATGTTCCCCTTCCTTTGCCAATGTGGATATTAATAAAAATCACAGACCCATGCAATGGATATATTTATTTAGGATTTCTATCCTGTGGCAATTGGGTAAATATCATGTTAATATTTAATTACAGATATCAAGTAATACGGCAAAATAAAACGCAGGCAAATATGTCTGCGTTTTCTGTTTTAATGTGCGTTTATCAGGCGCACGTCGTCAAATTCTGGATACCGATTAAACATTGCCTGGGCAAATGGGCACAGTGCCAAAATCTTGCGATGATTGGCGCGGGCCAGATTGCATACCTGGCGCACCAGATTCAGCCCAACATTATCATTACGAAATTCTGCATCAACCGCCGTATGGTCAATAATCATTTTATCCGCCAGACGGACAAATGTTATTTCACCGACCTTGCGATTGCCACATACGGCATTAAAACCCAACCCATTTGAAAACAAAGTAAATTTCACATCGCATTTCATCGCGTTGCCCTTTGGTTTTATGTTCGCAGTATAACGTAATTTTTTTACGTGGTTAATAGGGTTGTTATCCATAAAAAACGGGGCATATGCCCCGCGAATTTATTTCGATAATGCGTCATAATTTGCACGGATTATTTTCGCACTGCGTCGCAATGCGGCAGATTCTGGCGCCACCATTTTCGGGCGCAACATTTGCCCCGCGCCAGACGCCCCCACAACACGTGGCATTGATAGTGCGACCGCGTCTGAGGCCCCGCCACAAGTACAACTGACCGTTAATATACGGCGTTCATCATTTATTATCGCCCGCAACAGGTCGGCCACCGCCGCGCCAATACCATCCCATGTGGCACCGCGCCCCTGGATTATTTCATATGCCGCATTGCGCACACGATGCGCGATTGTATTGCGTGATGATTGCGGCAGCGATATTTTCATTTGCCGACAGAAATCATCCAATGCAATTGCACCAATGCTGACAGATGTCCAATTAACAACACTGCTGTCGCCATGTTCACCCAGGACATATGCATTAATAGACTGGGGTGATACCGATAATTGTCGCGCCAATATCGTGCGCAGACGTGCCGAATCCAGCATGGTGCCCGTACCAATTACACGTGACGCAGACAATTTTGATAGACGCTGGGTCAACATGACCATCACATCCAACGGATTTGTGACGACAATAATCTTGACAGTCTTTGGGTCAACATTTGCCATAACACGCGGAACAATATCAGAAATTACCGCCGCATTTTTCATTAATAAATCAGTACGACTTTCACCCGGCTTTTGATTTGCACCGGCGGCAATTATTACAATATCAGCCCCACGGATGGCGCGATAATTACTGGCCGCGGTGATTTTTACATCAAAACCGAAACTGGCCGCATGCCCCAGGTCTTCGGCCGCAGCGCGTGCACGGGTACCGTCACGGTCAAACAAAACCATTTCATGCACCAGTCCTGTATTTTTTACCGCGGTTGCAACCGCCGACCCAACAGATCCAATACCAATAATTGCAATTTTCATAAAATCCCCCATACGTTTGCAAATATTATAACGCAAATACATCCCATTTGCAAAACGTCAAATGTATGTTATAATTCACATTGCATTGGATGATTACCAGTGTGGGGTGTAAAGACCTCATGAAGACAGAACTAACTCCACATGGTTGGAGGGCTGTGATATATTTGAATAAACAGCACTATCGTTTTCAATAGTCTTTAACCTCCAACCGTCCTTAATCAAGACGGTGTTTTTTATTAACACCCGACCTGTTTCCTTGCCGTCACACCGGCGAAGGCCGGTGTCCACTGGGTTCCTAATATTCCTAGCACTAGGATAATCGAGGAACACAATGGATGCCGTCCTACGACGGCATGACGACATAGGTGAACTTGGGTTTTACAAACAAGAAACAAATGGAGAAAAAAATGAGTATTGTTTTAATTGAATGTCGTCAGATTGGACGGATATTGCGATATGCACGACGACAAAATCATATGCGACCGTCTGAAATGGCGCAACTGTTGCGAATATCACGTACAGAATTGCGTCAATATGAACGCGGGACAACATTAATCAGCGATGCCGTCCTGATGCGGCTAATGATGTACGGCGTCACATTATTAAAGGCACGGTATACACGATTAAAACCAGATGATAAAAAATAAAAACCGCCCAAATGGGCGGAATATTTTAATACGATTTTGCGACGAATACATACGTTGGGTCGTTATCATCCAGACAGCGACGCGTAATTTTGTATTTTTCCATCAGGCCATCAAATTCGTCGTTTGTGGTCAAATCATATTTGATGCGGAAAAATCCAATTGTGCCGTTTTCTAATGCTGCATTTAATTCGTTCAAGTCCGCAACATTATGAATCATTGTTTCATTGCGCTTTTGGGCGGCGGACAACATATCATGCTGGATTTGCGCCAACAAATCATTTGCAGAAGAAATCAATTCATCGATTGTGATTGTACGCTTTGATTCACGGCCCAGGTCGCGACGTGTAATCGTGACAGTACCAGAATCCATTTCACGGCCACCGATTTCAACACGCAGTGGAACGCCACGCTTAATCCATTTCCACATTTTATCTGGGGCACGCATATCAGATGTATCAACCAATACGCGGATACCACGTGCACGCAATTTGTCGCCCAGTTCTTCGGAATATGCATTTAAACTGTCCGCGGTGTCATCACGTGTAATCGGCAAAATCACAATTTGATATGGCGCAACAGCAGGCGGTAAAATCAATCCATCATCATCACTGTGCGTCATAAACAACCCACCCATCATACGTGTAGACGTTCCCCAAGATGTCGTCCATCCATGATGCAATTGGCCATCTGTACCCAAGAATTGGATGCCAAACGATTTCGAAAAGTGCTGGCCTAGGTCATGCGATGTGCCTGCCTGCAAAGCCTTGCCGTCTTGCATAATCTGTTCGGTGGTGTATGTGTGGTCGGCACCGGCAAAACGTTCTTCGGGTGTTTTTTCGCCCATAATAACAGGAATTGCCAAAACCTGTTCCATAAAGTCACGATATACGCGGTGCATGCGACGGGCGTCGGCGTTTGCCTCTTCATGGGTGGCAAACACATTATGACCTTCTTGCCAGTTAAATTCAGATGTACGCAAGAACATACGGGGACGCATTTCCCAGCGCATAACGTTAACCCACTGGTTCAACTTCATAGGCAGGTCGCGATAACTTTGCACCCAGCGTGACATCGCTTCGCCAATAATGGTTTCAGATGTCGGACGGATGACATACGGTTCGGTCAGTTTTGATTCTGGGTCTGGTTGCAATGTGCCATCAATCATACGCAGACGATAATGGGTGACAACCGCGGCCTCTTTGGCGAAACCTGCGACATGTTCTGCCTCGCGATTAAAGTATTCAATTGGAATCAATAATGGAAAGTTTGCATTTTGTACACCACATGCCTTGATACGTTTATCCATTTCATCGCGCATCAATTCCCAAATTGCCCAACCATACGGCTTTACCGTCATGCATCCACGCACAGGTGCATTTTCCGCTAAATCCGCGGCAGTGATTAAGTTCTGATACCATTGGCTGAAATCTTCGGCCCGGGTTGGTGTAATTGCTGTCTTCATAATCTATACTCTCTACTTTTCTGTTTTATCTTTTAATTCAATATATTTGTTCGATACGATGTCAAACAGTGTTTCTGCAATTTGTTTTCTGTTCATGCCCGCCAGGGGCGGTGGCGGCATAATTGTTATATCAACGCGAAATCCGCCGATTACCATGATGTGAAAAACCTGGCCAAATGCACTGCGTTCACGGGCGCAATATGGGCCCATGTCTTGTTTTTTATTATCAAAATAACCATAGTGATTTGCCATGTCGGTGTCACTAATCACGTCACCACGTCTGCCGCGATAATGCATTGCAATGGGTTGCACTGTCACATTTGAATTTTCAACAAAGTTGAACAGTGTGCTTTTGAATTGTTTTACGTATGCACCGTTGGTTGTTGTTCCTTCGGGGAATAAAATCATTGGGTATTTTACAGATTTAACACGTTCCTGCACAACGCGCAGTGCATCCATCGCATGTGATGGGCGCCGGTCAACAAACACGACACCAAATTTACGCGCAATGGCCCCAACCAATGGCCATGATTCCATTTCTTTTTTGGCAACAAAACTGCCACCGAAAACCAACGGAAATGTCGCCAGTTCAAATATTGATATATGATTTGAAATTATCAGCAATGGACGTTTTTCAGACAATGTGCCATGAACGCGAATCCGTATCCCCGCCAATTTCACCAAGAACCACATAAACACCTGCATGTATTTAACCGACACGGTTCCACGTGGCAACACCAGAATTATCGGCAATTGGATAACAACGATAATCCAAAACAGTGCGAATTTAACACACGCCCACAAAGTATTAAAAATATTCTGACGTCTGACCTTGTGCATTTTTATTCATCTGCCTCGTCTGATTCTTTGTCTGTACAGTATTCGACATCATCAACGTCTTCGCGCAGAAAGAATTCTGCAAATGCACGTGCAACCTTGAACGTGCCAACGGCCGGCATCATCACAGCCTTGCCCAGCGCACGCATCGGGGTATCCTTGATTTCCAGATGGTCCAGCGCATTTTCACGTCCCAAGAAATGTTTCTGGTACATTTTATCAATATTCTTGGTTTCCAGCATTACAAACACATCATACGAATTAAACGGCTTATCAATAAATACACCACGACCAAATGTCGCCCCCAATCGCAAATATCCCTTGACCAATGGGGTCATTTGATGCACGGCATCATCAACGTCAACAAATACAGCGGGTAAAATATTCATGCGCGACAGTTTTGGGTTTACACCATCGGCAAAATTTTCACTTAATACCGTTGCACGCAACTTGGACGGCGATAAATGATGATAGTACAAATACGAAATCGCCTGGGCCGACGCCACAGGTTTTGTACCAACCCATGATGCAACACCAAACAGAACTAAAATCTTGCGGCGAACAACATATTCACTGAGCCCTGCCCACAACATACGCATAACCAGTGCATTATCGCGATATTCACGCGCGACACATGCACGTGACATTTCTGCAATATTGCCGTTAACCTTCTTGATTTTGGATATATTAAATTCACCTTCGGTGTAAAAACCATCCATTTTTTCAGCGGCATTGCGGTCAATAATACGATATGTCCCAACAATTTTACCATTATGAAATACCGCCATATAATCTGCAAACCGGTCAAAAGAATCATATTCTTCACGCAATGATTTTTGTTCTTCTGTGGCGGATGCGCCTTCTTCTTCAACAAAAACGTCATAGCGCAAACTGCGTACCTGGCGGCGTTCTTCTTTATTTCTGGTCAGTCGCACTTCATAATCGCGGACTTTGATAGTCATAAATATATCCTTTTTATCATATATACTGGGAAGAATATCAAACAAATGGCAATTTGGCAATGTAATTTTACGCGGATAAAAATCACTTGTAAATACGCATTATTCAAGATAATATTCATACCAGAATCTTATGGGAATAAGGTTCAGGGTTGTAAGAAGCCCTATTCACGAATTTTTTGCGCACAGGTTGTCTGGGCGTATTTGGTTTTGTTTCCCTGATAAGTTTGGTCGGGGGGCTGGTGGTTATAAAACAGGATGAAAATCCAAAGACCATCAGAATCATTTCGTGAATTGATTTTCTTACCCCCCTGGCCGTCAGATTTGTTTGGCGGATTTTTTATTTCCATGTGATTTGAAAAGCATCAATACGTCAGATATACAGGGTAAAATTATTATGAACACAAAACCAATTTATGTCACAAAATCTTTCATGCCACCAATTGATGAATACACATTAAAAATTCAAGACATTTTCAATTGTGGCGTCTTAACAAATCAGGGGCCCTGTGTTCAAAAATTAGAATCCAAGATGCGCGAATTTCTGAACACACAAAACTTTCATTACCTGTCAAATGGAACAATTGCATTGCAAATTGCGTTGCATGCGCTGGGGATTGATGATGGTGAAATTATCACCACCCCATTTTCGTATGTTGCCACCGCATCCAGTATATTGTGGCAACGGTGCAAACCCGTATTTGTAGATATTGAATCAAATAATTTTACAATTGACGCATCAAAGATAGAGGCGGCAATTACCCCAAACACTCGCGCAATTATGCCTGTACATGTATTTGGATATGCGTGTGATGTTGATAAAATTCAACAAATTGCCAGCAAGCATAATTTAAAAATTATTTATGATGGTGCGCATGCATTTGCATCTGAATATAACGGAAAATCATTGCTGACATATGGTGATATTACAACGTGCAGTTTTCATGCAACAAAACTGTTTCACACGGTCGAAGGCGGCGCATGCATTGTGCAAAATAAAGATGTATCAGACAAACTGGACTTAATAAAACGGTTTGGACATCAATTTGACAATCATATGTGCCTGGGGATAAATGGAAAACAATCAGAAATTCATGCAGCGATGGGGCTGGCAAATTTTCCATATATAGAACACTGTATTTCCGAACGCAAACGTGTATCTGATATATATGATAACGAATTGGCAAACTTGGTTATAAGGCCACAACATCAACCAGGGCTAAAATATAACTATGCATATTACCCAGTGGTATTTGAATCAGAATCACAATTGCTGCATGTATTTGATGCATTAAAATCGCAAAATATATTTGCACGTCGATATTTCTGGCCCAGTTTGAATAAAATTCAATACATTAATGGTGCATCATGCCCTGTATCAGAAGACATATCATCACGCATCGCATGCCTGCCACTGTATCCGGATTTATCAGATACAGATGTATTGAAGATTGTAAATATTATAAAAGGAAGCCTTTAACATGTTTAATCGAAAAAAACGAACCAAAGAGCCAAATAGGTGCGAATATATAATCCCAGATAATAATGTATCAATTGCGCCGAATACAGTTCCATATGTAAACCTGAATATCACGGGCAAAAATAATATTATAAAAATTGGCGACACAGTGCCCAATACATCTGGGCGAATTGATATTTTTGTATTTGGTGATAATAACATTATCGAAATATGTGACGGTTTCAGTGTTTCAGGCAAATTAAATATTACTATCGGAAACAACCATCCAAACTTTGCACCTGTATATGATGCAAGTATAAAAATTGGAACAGGCACAACATTTGAATCATGTGACATTATTACATATAATTCTGGGGTCAAAATAACAATTGGTACACAATGTATGTTCGCATTTAATACACTAGTTTATGCAACAGATGCACATCCAATCTTTGACATAGAATCAGGCGAGATTACAAATTGGGTCTCAGCTATTAATATTGGTAATCATTGTTGGATTGGTAATAACGCAACAATTTTAAAAAATGTATCATTGGCCGATAACACAATTGTTGGCATGCACAGCGTGGTAACAAAATCCGTATCACAATCTAATTCATGTGTATGTGGTAACCCTGCAAAAGTTGTAAAAAATAATATTGGCTGGTCTTCTTATGGATATGAATACTGTAATAATCGTCATGTTGTCGTCCCAACAGTATTATCAATTCAAAACACAATAAATCACATTATAAAAACCAAGTGCAGTCTGTGTAGGTTTGGAGATGGCGAGTTTGAACTTATGATATCAACAAAAGGAATTCCTTTTCAATCATACTCTGAATCTTTGTCAAATAAACTGAAAGATGTTATAAGTTCGACCAATGATAATATAATGATTTCAATAAATGGAGAACTTTTTGATTCCATGTATGGTATACGCAATCAAGATTGGATGAAACATTATTTATATCATAACAGGCATAAAATTCTTAAATTCTTAAATACAAATAAAACATACGGGGCGACAGATATATCATGCTATTATGCAACACACGAAAATGCGAATTATGCGCTTCACTATCGTCAAGTGCGCCAAATATGGGACAAGCGGGATATAGTCATTGTTTGTGGTTCAAACATATTTGATAATTTTAAATTTAATATCTTTGACAATGCTGCATCAATAAAAACAATAACTGCACCGGCAAAAGATGCTTTTCAATCTTATACGCAAATCTTTAAAGAGTGCTGTAAAGAGTCAATGGATAAATTATTCCTGATAATATTGGGGCCAACGGCAACGGTGTTGGCCTATGACCTAGCATTACAAGGTTATCAAGCGTTAGACATTGGGCATATACAAAAAGACTATAATTGGTATATGTCAAACAAGCCAATGGATATCAATTTCTTTTTACCAGATTAACAATACGAGAGGAATCCAATGAAACAACCAATTATTCCAATTGCGCACATGTTTGATAACCGGTATGTTATACCGGCAGCGGCAGCATTTTTATCAATGCTGACACATGCCAATAAAAAATATTTTTATAAATTATATGTGCTGCATACTGATATTTCACATACGAACCAAGAAAAACTGAACCAAATTGTTGCGCGTTTTCAAAATGCATCACTGGAATTTATTGATATGCACAATAAATTGGATGATATGTTTGCGATGCTGGGTTCCCAGGCTCATTATTCCAAGGAAGTATTATACAAACTATTATTGCCTAGTCTGTTTCCACAATACAATAAAATCATACTGACAGATGTTGACGTTGTATATGATGGTGATATCGCCCCCAGTTGGGATATGGTAAAGGATAATGAAGATTTCTATATGGCTGGCGTACGCCCACTGGCCAAGCCTGATACTTTCCTGACAGATTTAATTGCGCGATATAAAAAAACATTTACAGATGATGAAATATCACGACTAGACTTATGTGGCGGATATTTGATATTCAATCTGGATGCAATGCGGCGCAATAATATAGAAGGCGAATTCTTAAAATGTCTGACACGGGACGCATGGCGATTACTGCAATCAGAACAAGACGTATTAAATCTGGTGTGTCCAATGGATAAAAAAATATATCTGCCACTGAATAACATCGTCTGTTCATACGCATACGATTTATATGACGGAACCGACTGCACGGGTGATATGACGTATGAAGCAACAGATATCCAGGATGCGTTAACACACCCCGTACAAATACATTATGCAACGGCAATAAAACCATGGAATACGCTTAACTGTACAAAATCGGACAGATGGTATTATTGGCTGACCCAAACACCGTTTTGGTCAGAACATGCAGCCAATATAATGAATCTGATTTATTATAAAAAAATGTATTGGTTAGGCGGAATAATACCTGGTCTGCGTGTAAAAAAGCAACCAGGCTATGAAAGTATTCGCCTGTTCGGCGTTTTCAAATTAAGGAAGAAATCATGAAACCCAAAGTGACAATCAGTTGTTTGGCATATAACCAGCACGAATATATCGGCCAAGCCTTAGAAAGTTTTATCAAACAAAAAACGAATTTTCCGTTTGAAGTCATTGTTCATGATGATGCGTCTACTGATGGAACAACAGATATCATCCGCCAATATGCAGAAAAATATCCGGATGTTATAAAGCCTATATTTCAAACAGAAAATCAATTCAGCCAAGGCGTTAATATAGAGGCCAAGTTCATTGCGCCCCAAATTCGGGGGCAATACGTTGCGATATGCGATGGTGATGATTACTGGTCTGATGATACAAAATTACAACGCCAGGTAGATTTTTTGGACAGGCATCCTGATTACAGTATATGTTTTCACAAAATGCGGACAATCTGGATTGATAATTCACAACCAGAAAGTGTTTGGCCAACGTCACGAAAGTTTAAAGATGATAATCTGGCCAAACTGTTGGATTATTGCTTTATCCCCAGTAATTCTGTTATGTATCGATGGAATTGGGATGCGTCTATTTTACCACAAAAGCCATATCAGCCATGGGATTGGTTTAGACACCTGATGCATGCACGATATGGAAAAATTGGTTTTATTGACCGTGAAATGTCGATTTACCGCAAATGGGGTGGTGGAATATGGGAAGACAAAGACCAAGATAAATTTCATATTAGAAACGGTGTATTGTTCCTGCGATTTTATCAGGCCATAGAATCTATTTATGGTATAAAAAAAACATACGCGATAAACAGTCTGGTATTGCGAACAATCGCCGCATATATGCGTAATGGTATGTATGATAAAATCCAAGAATTTCAAAACGAATTTGGTGATTTAGTATATAAAACACTGTCTGGTGATGCAAACGCACAAGATAATCAGATATACAAATGGCGCCACCGTTTCCAACGCATGCTGATTATCGCGATTATTCTAGGGGTATTTTTGACCGTGTCATTAGTCACAAATATATTTCTAATATAAATCATACAAAATGGATATATAATGAGTAATTTTTACACAGATACAGAATTGCAAAATATTGGCTTTAAATCAGTTGGCAAAAATGTATTTATTTCTAAAAAAGCATCTATATATGGCCCAGAAAAAATATCTATTGGCAATAATGTGCGCATAGATGATTTTTGTATCTTATCAGGCAACATATCTATCGGAAGTTATGTTCATATATCAGCCTATTGTGCACTATATGGCAGATTTGGTATTCATATCGGAAATTTTTGCGGCTTGTCGGCACGTTCAATTATATATTCTGCATCAGATGATTTTTCTGGTGAATTTATGATTTCACCAATGGTGCCAGATGAATTAACAAAACTTGATACAGGTACTGTGATAATGATGGATTATTCCCAGTTAGGTGCTAATACAATTGTAATGCCGGGCGTTACAATCGCACAAGGTGCAGTTACAGGAACACTGTCACTGGTTCGCCACGATTTAGCACCATGGACAATCAATGTTGGTATACCATGCAGGTTGTTGCAACAAAGAAAACAAAATATTATCGCATTATCAAAGAATATCGCAAAAGAACTGGGATAAACCAGTTCTTATTTTATAGCATATAAGTCCCACATACATACCAATTGGCATTTACCCCACCAGAATATGCACACCCCAAAGAAAAATGCGTTGTTGTATTGGTTTCACAGCTATGCTTTATACTGGTGTTTATATTATTCCCATATCCTTCACTGGCACCGGTCGCAATAACACTATAATTTGTATTTTCCATCTGAACCGGCAATGTTATTGTCGTGCCATTATATGCAATCGGTTTGTTTATACCACCTTGCTCGACCCAGCCAGATTTGTATTTTCGGTACCAGGTGTAATTATTATCTGCCGTTGGTAATTGTGTTTCAACAACATAATCCGCCGTGTCTGGAATTGGGCTGGATATAGACAGTTCATCGGTACGGGCCAATGTTATACCGCCAGGGGTTGTCCCGTCATGCACGCGCAATGTTTTTGTATCTGTATCAAATGTTATTTCACCAATTGCGCCAGTAAAATTTGCGTGTTCATCCGCGGTACCACGCCGTATTTGTATTTGTCGTGACATTAAAAATCCTTTTATTTAGTTTGAAGTAAATTTTGGATAAAAAAATCACCGCCCATTTGGTGGTGATTACATGTTTCTATTATACCAAAAAACACATCAAAAAGCAATCTATTTCAATTCATCGGCCAATGTCGCAATCGCAATCGCGTACCAGTTTGAATTGTTCCACCTTTTTATCCGATAAAAATTCGGATATGTCAGGTATGCTGTTATAACAGGTTGTGGTGCGACATCTGTATCTGAATCTACAACATCCATTTGTGACGATGCCAATTTTGATTCTATTTCTTTGACATCTGCAACCAGTCCCGCTGTCATTTCCGCCACCGGTATTGGCGAACCATCGGGATTTGTGACGCCCATGGACGCCCAATCTGACAACGACTTTTTCGTACCACCGTCTAATAACGACACATCAAAATTAAATGGTACCACAACACGACGAACAATTCGTTCGTTCGGATTCCACCCAAGTTTATGCAGATAATTCGCCGCACTGTACATTGCGTCACCCACACTGTGGATTATATCAATTTTACCATCACCGTTACCATCAACACCGTATGATGCAAGTGTCGTCGGAATAAATTGAAAATGCCCCATGGCACCAGCCCAACTGCCATATATATCATTTATATCCAAACCGTTTTGGTCGGCGGTTTTCATCAATGATAATAACTGATTACCAAAAAATGTTTCACGGCGCCCATCATACATTAATGTGAAAAAAGCATCTTTTAAACGGTGCGCTGCTTTGAATTCGCCATAGTTCGATTCCATGCCCCAAAACGCCAAAATAACATGTGGTTGCACACCATAAATATTTTCAACACGCGATAAAATTGTCGGATAACGCCCATGCATAGTGCGCCCATTTTTTATGCGTGTAGGACTGACAGTACGGTTCAAGTATTGATCCAGTGTCAATCTGAATTCAGACTGATTTTTATCGCTGTGCACAATTGATGGGATAAACGATGGTGACTTTAACGTTGCCTTTATCGTGGCGTCTGATATATTTTGATTGGCGGCACGGGTACGCACATTATCCAGAATATTGTCCCATCGCGCCATATCAAATTCACCACGGTCGGCACAGGCAGCAGATACCGAACATGCGCAACACATCAGCGCACCACATAGGCGAAAAATCATATTTTTTGTCATAACTGTACCCTTGATCTTTAGAAAGAATACTTAATTCCCAAATGCACACCGAACGACTGCCAGTTGGCTTCTTTCAGTGATTTGCTGACATCCTGGGTTGATGCAGGTATGGTTTCCAAAATCGGCCATCCGTATTCGTCCAAGACATATTGCCCGTTATCATCAATCAGATAATCATAATATTCTGCAATATATAACTTGCCCGGGATTTCACCCACATGGAAATAGTTTGTATCAACCTTTAACGCCAACTGTACACGGTCAGACAGTCTGAAATTATATTCCATTTCGGCCGCATACGAATATGCGCCATCACTGCCTTCGTCCAAGAAACTGGGGTTCTGTTGCCAGTCGGTACGATTTGGCCAAATACCTTCGGATGAATATTTCGGCAAACCAAATTGCACATAGAAACGCAATTTATCCGTCAGGGTCATTTGTTTTTCAATTTCCAGCCCGACATAGAATCCAGACCATGTTGTGTTATAGATATGGGTTGTACCCTCTACAATCACAGGGCCATCACCACCGATAATAACGCATTCGTTTGATGCAACGCCCCATGGAATCGTACCCATTGTTGGGTCATATTTCACACCGGCACCCAATGCCGTACCCAAATCAAATATTCCGCCACCATTTGGTGCAGGAACCAACAATATATCTTCGGGTGACATACATACCTGGTACCAGGTTTCGTCCACACTGGCGGCCAAATCGATTGGCACGGTGTAATAATTTCCCTGGGAATCACCAAAGATATAATCACCCTTGTCCGTCATCAACGGCAGATAAATACCCGGATTTGGATAATAATGGTCACCCATTTCCAAATTATGCTTGAATATTTCATATCCGATTGATGGCGACAGTTTCCATCCGCCAATATCCCAGACATGATGTGCCCCAATACCGAACTTGAAATGATGCGTCTTGCCCGATTGGTCACCCATAGAAATCGTAAAAATACCGACATCTTTCAGTGATTTTTCAAACGGTTCCAAGTCATAGTCCATGGACAGGCCGCCGTGATCCAGCATACCGTATGCATAACTGGCGTATGCGAACATGTCAAAGTTGCGCAGACTGAAATTATGTTGGGCACCAACCTCAATCTCGTTAAAAACCATATCGTCCCATTCCAAGACGGAATTTACACCTGTTTTAAATTGAAAATCTGCAAAACGACGGGTATAACCTGCATAAATACTGGTTGCGGGGGCATCCGCCACCGGAATCGCAATTCCGTTTGCCGTCATTGTACCGCCAATTGTGGGGGCCGTCTGGCGCGGAACCTGGTACGAATAAGTACGCGAATCCACAATCTGTTTGCTGCCCGATTGACCCACGTATTTTGTATATCCCTGATTTGCATACGAACCGTATGCAGCCTGGTTTGCGGTCTGATTGCCGTACATTTGATAGTATGACGGCACACCTTCGTTTGCAGCCATTGCCGCAACCGGTGCAAAAATCCCAGACAAAATAACTTTTAATGATGTTTTCATACCCTAAGCCTGTGTTGAAATTATATCATAAAAATCCCGATTGAAAAAGCGTTTTATCAATTATACAATACCCCCATCATGACAGTCCCACATAACATATATATTCATGTGCCGTTTTGTGTATCAAAGTGCAATTATTGCGCATTTTTTTCACACGCCGTCACAGCCCCCGACTGGGACACATATGCAGATGGCATCACAGCAGAAATTAATACATGGGGCGCACGCCTGGGGCATATTGATGTGCCAACTGTCTTTTTTGGGGGTGGAACACCATCATTAATGCCAATTGGCGCATTTGAAGAAATAATGAACGCATTGCATACGAATTTTAATGTATTGGATGATGCGGAAATCACACTGGAATCAAATCCCGGAACATTAGATGCTTTAAGATTGCATGAATTTATATCTGGCGGGATAAATCGCCTGTCGGTTGGGATACAAAGCCTTGATGATGAACGCCTGCGTTTTTTGGGGCGGCGTCATAGTGCACACGATGCAATACAATTATTAGACACGGCGATGTCCAACAATATTCGTGTATCTGGTGATTTTATATATGGTCTGCCGGGGGACACGGTGCATGATGTAATTGAAACATGCAAACAAATAAACAGTCTGGGGCTGCGGCACTGTTCAATGTATGAATTAACAATCGAAGAAAATACCCCATTTGGCAAAATGCGGCTGCATATGCCATCAAATGATGAAATGGCCGATATGTACTGTGCGATTTCTGATACGCTGCATATCCCCCGGTACGAGGTTTCAAACTATGCCACGCCCGGAAACGCGTGTCGTCACAATCAAAACGTATGGGATGGGGCCCCATATATTGGCATTGGTCGTGGGGCGGCGGGCCGCATATACATGAATAACACATGGTATGAACAGCGCGGCGCAAATGCCGAATTTTCACCCATGACAACACGTGACCGCGCAGTTGAAAAAATAATCACTGGGATGCGAACCACGCGCGGCGTAAAACTAACCCCGGATGTTTTAGATATAATAAATATGGATTTTGTAAAATCACACCCAGAATTAATTACAATAAACGATGGACGCATCGCTGTGACAAATTCGGGCCTGTTGATTTTAGATGATTTAGTGATACAGTTAATAGGATAAAAAAATGAGAAATAAATTCTTGAATATTTTAGGCGTTGTTGCAGTTATAATAGCAATTACCGCTGCATATTTTATGACAAAGGAGAAAGTGATGACCGCAGGTATCAACACACAAAACATGGATTTAAGCGTCAATCCAGGGGATAATTTCTATGAGTATGCAACCGGCACATGGCGCAAGAATAATCCAATTCCAGATGATTATACCAGATATGGAACATTTGAAATACTGCATAATAAAAATCTGGAACGCGTGCGTGAAATCGCGGAAAACGACAATGGTAAAATCGGCATGCTGTATCGTATTGCCATGGATTCAGATAAATTAAACGCAGATGGGACATCGCCTGTGGCACCATATTTGGCGGAAATTGATAAAATTAAATCTGCGGATGACCTGCCACAATACCTGGGGACAATGCACCGGTTTGCATCGGCATTTTGGGGCGACGGGGTGGGACTCGATGAAAAAGACAGCGAACATTACCTGTATAATATTGTACAGGGGGGATTGGGGCTGTCACGCGATTACTATTTCGATGGGGATGAAAAATCCGTACATATCCGCAAAAAATACAAAGAATTTATTGCCGCACAGTCTAAAAACTTTGGATTAAAAATTGATGCAAATAAAATATATGCGCTGGAAGAACGCATGGCAAAATCCTTTTTCCCAAAAGAAAAACTGCGTGACCCACACGCCAACTATCACAAACTGTCAATTGACGAAGTAAAAAAACAATTTGCCGGGTTTGATTGGGATGCATATCTGACCGCACGAGGGGCGCAGGGGGCCCAATTTATAAATATCGGTCAGCCATCCGCAATATCAGAATCAATTGCAATCATGCGCGACACGGATATTGAATTAATCAAAGACTATCTGAAATACCGGATTATAACCGCGGCAGATTCTGTATTAGATGATAAATCATATGATATATCATTTGATTTCTATAATCGTACAATGGCTGGACAAGAAACGCCAAAGCCCAGATGGAAACGTGTAATAGGATTATTGGATGATTCACTGGGTGAAGAAATCGGCCATCTGTATGTGGATAAATATTTTCCACCGGTGGCCAAGGCACGGATGGAAAAACTGGTAAAAAATCTGCAACGCGCATATAAAATGCGTATTGAAAATCTGACATGGATGAGTGATGACACTCGCAAAAGCGCGTTAAAAAAACTGGATGGATTTAATGCAAAAATCGGATATCCGGATAAATGGCGCGATTATACAGGCCTCGAAATAAAAGACGACAGTCTGTGGGAAAATGTTGTGCGTGTTGCAAAATTTGAAGATGCGTTTTGGCTGGCAAAAATTGGTGGCAAAAAAGACCCGAATATATGGTATATGAACGCGCATGAAATCAACGCATATTATGACCCATCAACTAATGAAATATGCTTTCCGGCCGGTATTTTACAATATCCGTTCTTTGACATGACGGCCGATGACGCATTTAACTATGGTGCAATCGGCAGCATTATCGGACATGAAATGACACACGGATTTGATGATTCTGGACGCCAATTTGACGTGGATGGAAATCTGCGTGATTGGTGGACGACAGATGATGCAGACGGATTTGAAAAACGTGCCAATGTTATGCGTGAATTTTTCAATAAAATTGAAATTGCTCCCGGGATTTTTGCAAACGGTGAATTCACACTGGGTGAAAATCTGGCAGACTATGGCGGTGTGACAATATCATATACCGCATTTGATAATTTTGGTGACAAAACAAATGATGTTGCGGGATTAAGTCCACAAATGCGTTTCTTTATCGCGTATGCCGGCACGTGGGCGCAAAACATGCGTGATGCCGAGGCACTGCGCCTGACCAAAATGGATGAACATTCGTTGGGCCATAATCGTGTAAATGGAATACTGCCACATATTGACGCATGGTATAATGCATTTAATGTGACATCCGACAACAAAATGTATATCACACCAGAACAACGCGTACGTCTGTGGTAAAAAACGCCCAATGGGCGTTTTTTTAGTTAGTAGTTAGCAGTGATAATGTATAAATTCTTGTCAAATTATCCTAGTGCCAGGAATTTACAGAACACAGTGGATACCGGCCGTCGCCGGTATGACGGTGTATGGGCACTATAGTACCCAACTTAAAATATTCGTCACCCCGGTGAAGACCGGGGGCCAATGTGTTCCTCGGTTCTTCCTAGTATTAAGATATTACAAAACACAATGGATACCGTCCTGCAACGGTATGACGATGTGAGAGTAAGATATGTGAGAGTAAGATATGTATATAATATCGAACTATGTAGAGCCACCCCCGTCCGTCTTCGCTACGCTTCGTCGCGACAGCCCCCGCCAATGGCGGTGGCAATTAGACAATAGCATGATTGGATTTATGGGTCCCGATAAAGGGCAATGGCAATTGCGTTTCGCGGCTGTCCTAGCGCTAGAGAGTATGCAGAACACAATGGATGCCGACCGCCGCCAGTATGACGGGGTGGGGATATACAAGAGGTCTGTCATCCCGGTGCTTGACACCGGGATCCAGGTTATGGTGCATATTGTCAATTTATATCAGTTGATGGATATCTGCATACAGATCACGCCACTGGGGATTATATCTTTCTATCAAATCTTTTTTCCAATTACGTTTCCATTCTTTTAAGCGTTTTTCATGTCGTATTGCCATATTAACATCGTCAAATCTTTCAACATATACCAGTTTTGTTACATTGTATCTACTGGTAAAACCAGGGGTTAAATGCTGTTTATGTTCGAATATACGTTGCCCCAGATTACTGGTTACACCAATATACAGGGTACCGTTTTGTGAACTTGCTAATATATAAACGTAGTATTTTTTATCCATAATATTATCGGTATTTGTGGCGCAAATAAGTTTATATTACCTGGTTCCCGTGGTCAAGCCACGGGATGACAAATTTGATTTGCATGACGTCCGGCCTGCGACGGTATGACAGGGATAAGAAAAGTACACTTTGTCATTGCGAGCGTAAGCGTGGCAATCCAGTTAAATATCAAATGACGCTACTTTATAGCCACCCCCAGTCACACTTTGTGTGACAGCCCCCGCCAATGGCGGTGGCAATTAATGCGGTACTACAAACCAAACATCCGTCACACCGGCCGCCGGCATAACAGGTTAAGACAAGACATAAATCCCAGATATCAACAGACAGTGTGTACAAAAAATCCCCCAAATGGGGGATTTTTTTGTACCTATTTGCATGATGATGATGTATCATCCCAGGTCTTAGTGCTATCGGAACATTCACACATACCATATGTAAATGTTGTTGTGGATTTGCATGAACAGTTACCAGCAGACCATGTACCATGTATTGCGGCACATGCAGCTTCATTCTTGACCTCAGATAATGAACCATATGTTCCTGTGACAGTTGCGCCAAGTGTTGTTTGCAACCACGCATAAACCTTTGACGTAATTTTGGTACCATATCCTGTGGCAGACATACAAGTATTTATAACAGGACGGCATGCGGCGACAGATACTGCAGACACATTACCAATGGTTGTATTAGTATTGGCAATAGATGTGTAATTGTTTTGTGACAAACATGCTGAAACATCAGATATGCAACTTTCGGCATAGTCGGCCAAAACTTCGTCCTGGGCAGCCTTTATCTGCATGGATACACGTTCCAGATAGTTGCGAACAACATCATTATCCGGATTGTATGTTTTGGTATTACCATTTTTACTGGTGTATGTATAATCCTGACATTTATTCAAGACAGATATACACATACCATAGTTTTTACCATCCTTGTCCGAATATCCAATTTTTTGTTGCAGATATTTCGCCATATTGGTTGGCGTTTTTTTATCCGTCATAGTGATTGTCAGTGTCCTAAACGCAGTATTCGTTGCCTCTGTATTCACAGTGTTTGCAACATACTGCGCGACACTGCCATTACCAAATGCACTGGCATTCTTTTTGTTGTTTTCCGCATCCGTATAAGTATAATTCCAGACCTCATACAGGCCACCGTCTATTTTTGTTCCGTCACTGTTGGCCTCCAACCCGCCACCAGAAACACCCGGCTCTCCGCCGACGACAACTTCGCCATTGACGATATATTTACCGGTTGGGTCTAAGCAATTCTCATAATCGGTACCGCAAACAAACTCATCCTGCATACACGAATCCAATGCGTTTACGCATCCACGCAGGTCATACGCATTTTTCTGTTGTGCGACCATTAAACGTGCCTTTTGCAAAACGCTTTTTGCATTGCGAACAGTTGACGACATCTGGTCGTTTGCATCAGACAATGAACGTTCATACGCAATACACTGTTTATCAATTTCCAAGTCATACGAATTGGTAATTACAGATACATCAACACCTTGGTTTGCACAACTGTTTAATACAGCCGCCTTGCAACGAGCAGTTGCAGTCTTGTACAACTGTTCACCACGCTGGTTACTGATGGATGATGTACTGGTCGTATTACCAAACAATGAAGACAGATCAAAACCAGTACTGCTGATAGAGAAATCCAACAGGCCTGATAAATCAAAACTCATACCCGTGTCCGTCACAGATGCAGTTCCAGATTTAACATCAACAATCATGTTTTTGATTCTGTCCAAATCATTTTTCATCTGACTGTTGTCAGTTGTGTTCTGCATTTTCAATTCTGCTTCGGTCTGGGTGAATAATGTTTCAATTTCATCCTTGGTCAGACCAATGTACTGAATCTGTTGTGCAACATCTTGCAAGTTTTCTGTTGCTTGCTTTAACGCGGTTTCTGTTTTTGAATAGTTTTTTAAATTTGCACTGCAACTGCAACGTCCCTGATTATCGTCCAGAACATTACAGAAATTATCCATACACTGGGTATACTGTGCCTTGCAATAATCGGTCATTTGTGCCAATTCATCCATTTCGGCTGCGGTATCCGCCTTGGTCTCGGCAGTGCTGGTTGTAGTAGTTGTTGTTGCAGTTGACGCCATACGCACGGTCGGCACACGTGCACGTACCGTTGATGTAGTACCAACACGCCCTGTATATAATGGCGTATTTACAGTATCTGTTTGAACAATTGATGCACGCGCAACATTTGCCGCCCCAGTTGTCGCGGCACGCGCCGTGGTATTATTTGTTGCGGTTGGCATATTGCGCGATGCCACAACATTACGTGTTGCGTTTCCAGATGTCGCAGCAGCACGCGATGCCGCAGTGGTACCCGCGCGAGTTGTCGCCGCACGTGAAACAGTTGTACGCGCCGCAGTTGCGCCACCCGTATTAGATGCACGCGCAGAAACCGCACGTGTTGTTGTATTATTTCCGTTTGTGATATTTGTTCGACCACTGGACACCGCGCGTGACGACGTTGTGCGACCCGCACTGCGTGATGTGTTTGCACGTGCATTTGATGTGGCCGGTACAGATGCAACATTTGCATTATTTTGCGTATCAACATCTGCAGAATCTGCAAATTCTGCATCAATGGCATCCGTGTCCGTCATTTCGATTTCGGCGTCATAGTAATACGGCGCAACCTCCGCAAATGCGGGCAAAATCAATAATCCACTCAGCACGACAACAAGTCTTTTCATGGCGAAATAATCCTTCCTAGTATCAGTATTTTATCACAAAGCCCAATATCACGCAAGCAACAATTTAACACACACCACGCATTTATTAATAACAGCAGCCGTTGAAATTGTCTTGATATAAACATTAAAATTTATAATAATTTGACGAAAAGGGTTAACAATTGTCTATAATAAAAAAAGTATCTATGTTTATTTTGGCACTGCCGTTGATGGGATGCACAACCGTGCCAACAACAACGCACGACAAAAGACTGGATGGATACGTCGCAAAAATCACACCTGATGATTTTGACTATGACCCGATGCAGACACCGATTGCGCAATGCTATGCCACAGAATTATCACGTGACGATAATATCAGTGGCGCCAGTCTGATTGATGATGGATTATCTGCATTTATTATACGCGGCGCATTTGCACGTATGGCAACCAAGACAATTGATTTACAAACATATATTTACAGTAATGATTTTTCATCCAAGGTTTTGGTTGGCGAACTGAAAAACGCGGCAGACCGTGGGGTCAAGGTTCGAATCCTGGTTGACGATTATGGCACACATTCAGATATCGCAGATTTCATGTTATTGAACCAGCATCCGAATATAGAGGTCAAGGTTTTCAATACTGTATCCAACCGCACCAAGGTTTTATATTACCCACAATTTATAATGGACTTTTCGCGACTAAATTCGCGCATGCACAACAAACTGTTTATCGTAGATAATGTTGCGTACATTACCGGCGGACGCAATGTCGGCAGTAATTATTTCTATCCTGAAACGGCGTCGAACTTTTCAGATACAGACGTATTATTCTTGGGCGACATGACACGATATGCCACGGCCAGTTTTAACGAATACTGGAATCACCACCTGTCAATTCCGGCCGGCGTATTTCCAAAGGCAAAATCAAAAAAAGCATTAAAGAAACTGGAACGTACATTTGCAGAAATTCAAAGCAAAAGCGCCGCAGACGTCAACCGGTATAACAAGATTATTTCACTGGCCCAACGTGAATTTAAAGAAAAACATTTTGATTTCAGTTGGGGACACGGAAAATTCTTGGCCGACCCACCGTCCAAGGTGGAAATGACATTGGCCGAGAAAGAGCAATATCGTGGCGCAATCATCCAGGCCTTACAGCGCCTGTGGAACGAAACGAATAAAAGTGTTTATCTGTCGGCAGCATATTTTGTGCCGGGCCAAGGGGGGCTTGAACACATGATGCACGAAGAAAAATCTGGTGTGCATTTGACAATTGTGACAAATTCACTGGCATCAACAAATGCCCCAACAGTATATGCAAAATGGGAAAAATATCGTCAAGAATTGATTAAATCTGGGGCAGATGTGTATGAATTCATGCTGTCGGCGGAAAACTTGCGTGGCAAAAAACACGACCGCGAACGTAAACAATCCAGTTTTTCTGTACTGCACAGCAAAACAATTGTATTTGACGACGATATTTCTTGGATTGGCAGTTTTAATCTGGACCCACGCAGCGCGTATTACAATACTGAAAATGTCGCGATTTTTGAAAGCCGTGAATTTGCAGACAAACTGCGCGAAATGATTATTCAAGATACACAAACATCATGGCATGTGACGAACGATGACAACGGCAACACGACATGGACAGGCAGTCGCCCAGGTGATGCCGCCCCACGCGTATACAAGCACAGCCCGGACACATCTATATTCCGCCGCGTATGGAAATCAATTTGCCGATTGGTGCCAGAAAAATTGGTATAATCCACACACGATACGGCAAAATTTCTTATTCGGAATAATAGCAATCGTCGGTATAGGTAAAACTTCCAGTTGTGTCACTGATAACTGTACCGAGAGGAATATAACATCCTGTTATGTCGGTCGTACCAGACAAAGAGCTCGCACGACTTGTTATCGCGAGCCATGATACGGTGTCTTTCTTAAAAGTCGGACATTGTGTACACCCACCGGCGGAACTGGTTGGATTCCCATACGAACCATCGTGACAACGATATTGGCAAGAATACGATACACACCTTGTTTCATAGCGTGGACCAGTTTTTAGCATCCCTGATTCTAGTTCAACTAATGTCCAATCAGAATTTGGGCACTCATCAGGACACGATAATATGCCACCATCACCACACTGACTATTCATTAAGCAACTTTTGCAATTAGTCATACTAGTAGTGTAAGGCACACATGCTGTCCCTTTACAACATTTACTGTATGAAGTTGCCGCAATTGCGCCGCCCGATGTCACTGTGACAATCGACAGACATACAAGTATTAATTTTTTTATCATTTTCTAACCCCTTTTTGTTTTTGTTAAATAAAAACCGTCTGAATCTGACGGTCGGGAGGTTAAGAAAATCATAGCATATAATGACCCTGCCAGCCTTTGGGTAATCCCTGTTGTATAACTGACAGCCCCCCGACATAATCGGGGAATATAACAATCGATGCACACGCATCGCGCGTTATGTAGATACAATGCAAATTAACTTGCACTGATATGCTATGGGATTTCTTACGTCCCTGAACCCGCATCCCTGCGAATTCGATTTGGATTATATAATTATTTATGCCACAAAACAATAAAATAAAAAAGCATCTAAATAGCGATATTAACCATGCATTGCAACATGCAACAGAACGCTGGCAATAAATATTACTGTTATAACGGTCAGAATAATCTTTTGTAATTTATGCGTGTTATTGCCATGGCAATGGTCACATGCACATCGACAATCGCGCATCACCAGAACCCACGACAATCCCAACATGCCGGCCGACGCAACAAATATCCACGGTTCAATCCAATCTGGGATTATGGTGTTATGATGTGCTGCCTCGGGCGCGAACAGCGATATAATTGATAACACAATCGGCAGGCCACAACAAAATATATGTGGCAAAATACTGGCAACGATTCCGATTTTGACGGCTTTGTTTTTCATAGCTCCTATTATATTCGCCACAAACCAATTTGCAAATAAAAACAATAGGAATATAAACACGGTTGCAGAGTGCGTTTACCGCGTTATGTTTGAACAGTCCACTCTAATCTATAAACCTGGATCCCGTGGTCAAGCCACGGGATGACAAATAAGAAGGAGTTTTTTCTAGATTTCGAATTCATTTGGCGTCCCCACCAGGATTGTAAATTCCCACGCTGTGCGCGGGCCCCTTTCCACTCGTAAGGCTCGAAAACTTTATTTTCTCGCCAACTATCGTGTCGAACCCGTGACGGGTTCTTCGTCCGGGGCTGCCGCCAAAATCTTTGGCGTCCCCACCAGGACTCGAACCCGGATTTAATTCTTAGGAGGAATTTGTTCTATCCCGTTGAACTATGAGGACGCGTGCCAATTATTCTATTATCCTGATTTTAATATTGCAAGTCCTTATCCGCACCGATATAATGTGACGGACAAAAAAGCAAGAGGGAAAGAAGGTATGGGCAGCAGATTGATTGGCTATGGTTCTTATTTGCCGACGCGCATTATGACCAACCAAGACTTTGAAAAGATTATGGACACATCTGACGAGTGGATTGTTCAGCGTACTGGTATGCGGACACGACACTTTGCCGCAGATGACGAAACCGTTGTTGATTTGGCGACGATTGCCGCACAGCGTGCGTTGGAAAACGCAAATCTGACGATTGATGATATCGATTTGGTGATTGTTGCAACAACAACACCAGAATTAGATTTTCCATCCGTCGGGGTTCAAGTATTGGGCAAACTGGGCGCGACACGCAATATGCCGGCATTTGACGTACGTGGCGCATGCACGGGATACATTTACGCATTACACTGTGCACGTGGATTTTTTGCAGCGGGCATGCACAAACGCATCATGATTATTGGCGCAGAAAAAATGTCACGGTTTATTGACTGGTCTGACCGCAGTACGGCCGTATTATTTGGCGATGGCGCAGGCGCGTTGATATTCGAACATTCATCATCCAGTTATTCTGGCATCATTGATACCGTGGTGATGTCAGACGGCAAATGCTTTGACATGTTGCATGGAACAGATGACCATAAAATCGCAATGAACGGCCCAGAAACATACAAAAAGGCTGTCACATTAATGCCAGAGGCCGCCAACTATATCATGGAACACGCGGGCATTACCGCCGACAATGTTGATTGGATTATCCCGCACCAGGCGAACCTGCGCATCATTCAAAGTGGCGCCCAAAGATTGGGATTCCCATTGGACAAGATTTTAGTGACGGTTGATAAACACGCAAATACCAGTGGCGCATCTGGGGTATTGGCCCTGGCATATGGCATGGATAACGGATTTATCAAACGTGGTCAATTAATATTATATCCCGCATTTGGCAGTGGACTGACCTGGGGTGCGGCATTAATCAGGGTGTAAGAAATGAAAACAATAACCAGAAATGATTTAGCAAACTGTCTGCGTGAACGCTTTGGATTCACAACAGCAGACGCATATAAACTTGTGGACGTCATATTTGATGAAATCCAAGAATCTTTAATCAATGGCGAAGAAGTAAAATTCGCAGGATTTGGCAGTTTTAAAATCCTGTCCAAACCCGAACGTATGGGCCGCAACCCAAAGACAGGCGAGTCTGCGGTAATATCCGCGCGTCGTGTTGCATCGTTCCGACCATGTACAGAATTTCGCGAACGCGTCGCAAAGTAAAAACAATCCCGCCATTTGGCGGGCTTGTTTTTTTAATTCCATACAAAAAAATTATACCGCCCTGAATTTTTTGATTTATACTGTATACATCAAAATATAGCCATAGGTATGATAACGATGAAATATGCTGATACTATACAGAAACTTGGAATCTTGTGCCTGGTATTGTCATGTATGATGTTGGGTATGCGACAATATGTACGCGCCAGTATGTATACAGGCAGCCATGATTATTATCCGCCAGCCGGATATATCTTAAACCCAGATGCTAAACAAATTAATTTTTCTATCGTTGGGGATTCTGGTCACAATGACGTAGTATTACCAATTGTACTGAACAAGATTGTCAATGATAATCCTGATTTTATTATCTATATTGGCGACCTGGTTAATGGTACCACACGCGAGCATTTTGTCCACATGACTGATGTTATTGATGACAATGTTGGCGACACACCAGTGTATTTCACACCTGGCAATCATGACGTCACACCATCTGGTTTTGGCGTTGTTTCTAAGCATGAATACACACATCGATTTGGCGCGCCATATTATTGGTTTGGGTATGGTAATACACTGTTTATATCATTGGATTCATCTGATAGTAATATTGATGAACAACAGTGGCAATTCTATGACTGGGTTATGACAAACATAAAACCAAAGTTCAGATATACCGTTTTATACACCCACATGCCACCAATCAACCCATCCCATATGGAAGCACATCGTCAAAGCGACCAATCCGCAGAACGTATGGCAACAATGATAAAAAAGCATAAACCCGATGTAATATTTACTGGCCATGTACATTATTGGCACCCACAAACATTCCAGGGTGTACCACTGTACACAACACCGGCCAGTGGCCAGCGCCCACGTGGCGACGTTCGCGAAATGGGCTACGTTAATGTGTCGATTGATAAAAATGGAATTCTTGCAGAACCAATATATATAAACGGTATAAATAACAGTACCTATAAATACCGGTCAATAAACCGAAATATTCTAGAAATCTGCGATGGCAATACACCCAAAATACTGTGGCTGTCATTAACATTTGTCGCACTGGTATTAATATTGATTGGCACATTTTCAAAACAGAAAAAATAACATATAAAATACCCCCGCAACCGCGGGGATTTTTTAATCTAATTTTAAATTCGGGCGGGCATTGCGCAGGCGTGATAATGCAGCGTCTTGCGCGGCACGGAAACTGTCTGGATTCCAGATTTGAAAACTGTTGCCACGGCCAACAAAAATCGCCGTGTCATGAATACCCGCGTGCGCCAATAAATCCGACGGGATAACAATGCGGCCCGTGACATCAAACGCCAATTGACGCGCATCTGCAAACAGCATTGCCGTCAAATCATCCAATTGATTATCAAAAACACCAAATTTATCCGTAGCAGCGGCCAATTGTTCCATACGGGACATGGACAATCCTTCAATACAATTATTTGTAAAAGACCGGAATAAAACAACGCCCGGAAATTTTTCACCGGACACCGAAGCCCGGAAAGAGGCAGGCACGGAAATTCGCCCCTTGGTATCCAAACGATTTTCATAAGATGAGAGAAACAATGACATTTTATGGTCTTTGTTTTATGGGCTGTGCCCGGTTTCCCTTTCCGACTTCAGATGAAATTTAGCACGCGCTTTTATGGTTGTCAATGACAATTTATAATCAATTTATGGGATTTTATGGTTTTACAAATAAAATTCATAATTTTTAAAATAAAATGTAAATAAATATATTTTCCCCTTGACCTGCGATTCGTTTTTGTTCTAAGATTGTTGTATAGACAAGAGAAAAAGAAACAAAAATCCCGGAAATCCAAACAAAAACCGGAAATCTGGGCAAAACAGGAACAAGAACAAAAAACAAAGTTCGGATTTTGTAAATACCGATGTAAATACATAATCTGACGGCAATTTTGACACCAGCCCAGGAAAGGAGGGAACGCGCCATGCCAAAAAACATAAAAGAAATTATGATTGCATTAAACCAAGTGTTAACCACAACCGTATGGGTTAACGAAGATCGTCAGATAATATCACTGCGTGACGAATTGAAAATCGGCAAAAATAACGCACCGCGTTCTATCGAAGACTTGGCCCGCACATCATTGGTTGGCGCATATGTATCATTACAGATTCGCACAGATAACTTTGATATTGCGGCCGAAAGTTTGGATACAAAAACATTGGCACTGCGCGTCAAAGAAATGGTTTTTGCCGAAGCAAAAAAGATTATGGATGCCGGCAACGTGACAACAACAGAACATGTTGCAATGGCTGCATAGTTTTGCAATCCCCGTGCAATACGCGCGGTAAATTGCACATCAGTTTCCGGTTATCCGGAAGGAAGGGAGAAATCGCCGACAAGTAATTGCCGGCGGTTCTTTTTATGCATTGTATAGCCACAACCCGGACGGTGGCAAGTACTCCTCCGGCGGAGGAGTACGGCGCAGCCGGGAGGTGGTTTATTGTATAACAGCCCCTCTTACCACCCCGTCACTACTACGCCAAGGTTTCGTAGTGCCACCCCTCCAATGGAGGGGAACTGTGACCTGCGACGGTATGACGGGATTAGAGAAGCATACTTTGTCATTGCGAGCAATCATCAGCGCAGCGTGGCAATCCAATTATTATATATAGCTATTTCAACGTGACAGCCTCGCAATGACGGGAGCATATTAAATACAAAAGACCCAAAAAAATATCACCCTTTACTGGACACTGACGGTGAATTCATCGCGGTAATCCGATACTATCTGACCGTTGATGGTGCATTTTAAATCATCAAAACCGCTGCGCGTTCAAACATGAAACAAAAAAACCGCCCGGATGGGCGGTGTGATATTTAATCGGCGCTTTCTTTTAATTCATCGCGGATTTTTGCAACATGTGCCGCACGTTCGGCAATTAATGTTTCCAGATTTGCACCGGACAGACTTACCGCATATCGGATTGAATTTGCAAAGGCCAGCGCATCACTGTTGCCATGCGTTTTCACTGCAAAGCCTTTTAAGCCCAAGAACGTTGCACCTGCATATGAACGTGGGTCAATTTTATGTTTCAGGCGTTTGAATACATGCACCATAAAGAACGCACCAATCTTGGCCAGCCACGATTTCTGAACCGCATCCATTAATACACGCTTAATCAATTTTGCGGTGCCCTCGACCGTTTTCAAAACAATATTGCCAGTAAATCCGTCGGTGACAACAACCTGGACGTTGCCGGCACTGATATCATTACCTTCGACAAAGCCGATGTATTCATACGGCAACGCATCACGATGCGCAGACAGCAATTTATTCAAATGTTGCAGGGTTTCGTTGCCTTTGGTATCTTCTTCGCCAATATTTAATATACCCAGTTTTGGGCGCGGCATGTGTCCGATAACCTCGGCATAAACACTGCCCAGCACTGCAAAATCAAACAGGTTTTCGGCATCACACTGAACATTTGCCCCCAAATCCAACACAACAACACGTTGGTCACCACCACCAGATGGCAACATTGTGGTTATCGCAGGGCGCGATATACCATCAATAGTCTTTAACGCCAATTTTGACAGCGACATCAGAATCCCGGTATTACCCGCACTGACCACCGCGGCAGAATTCCCCTCGCGCACATCTTTTATCGCCATGTACATTGACGTATCTTGGGAATGACGCACCACATCGCGCAATTTATCTGTACCCTTGATAACGCCGGGGCTGTGTATAATTGTGCAATTACGCGCAACACGCTGATATTTCTTGGCCATCAGTTTTTTCAATTTCTTTTCATCGCCAAACACGCGAAAATGAACACCATCTTCGCCATTTTGGTACAGATATTGATTCATTCCACCCAATACGGCATTGGGGCCCTTGTCGCCACCCATGGCGTCAATTGCAATGATTTTTTTTGATTCTGACATGTTGTGATTTTTGTTGTGATATTAAAAAAGCAGAAAGGCACATATTAAACGCGCCTTGCTGCCGATTAAAGAAATACAGATATTATTTCGCACCACATGCAGGACATACATGATGCGGACGTTTCTTTTCGCCACAGGCCTTGCATACACCGCATGGCATAATGTTCAGCGCATCGTGCGAACGACGCTGTGCGCTGCGTGCTTTACTTGTTTTACTTTTTGGCGTTGCCATTTTTCTATCCTTTTTATATTACCAGAATTTAAATTTGTTCCATGTATTTTAGTATAATCTGACCACAATGCAAGGAAAACTTTGTGTCCTGCGCCCAGGCTTTACACCTGGGCGCACAACCGTTGTGATATTTAAATATCTAACAACTGCTGTTGGACATTACCTTCACGTGCCAAACGTTCTGCACGTTCTTCTTCCTTGGCAATTTCGCGAACGCGACGTACATATGCACCTGTTCCAATTGGAATCAAACGACCAACAATCAGGTTTTCATTGATACCAACCAATTTATCGGTTGAACCATTGATTGCGGCATCGACCAATACTTTTGTTGTCTGTTGGAACGATGCGTTTGATATAAATGAACGCGATGTCAATGATGCACGGGTCAATCCGACCAAGACCTGGGATGCTTCGGCCAGTTTACCACCATCACGTGCAACACGTGCATTTTCTTCTTCGAAATCAACACGGTCAACAACCTGGCCCATCAAGAAACCTGTATCGCCCGGATTTGTGATTTCAACACGGCGTGTCATTTCACGGATTAAGATTTCAATGTGTTTGTCATTGATAACCACGCCCTGCAAACGATAAACCTGCTGAATCTGTTCAACCATAAATGTTGCCAATGCCTTTTGTCCCAAGATACGCAAAATATCCTGTGGTACCGGGTCACCGTCAACCAGTTTATCGGCCTTGCGTACGGTATCACCAGAACGCACCATCAGGTTTGTACCCTTTGGTACTGCGTATTCAACAGGGGCCGTGCCATCATCCGGTTCAATACGGATGATGATTTTGGATTTTGCATCTTCTAATTCAACCGTACCGTCAATTTCCGCCAGCAATGCAGGGTTGGATGGACGACGAACTTCCAACAATTCGTTAACACGTGGCAGACCACCGGTAATGTCGCCTGTCTTTTTCGCCTGAACCGGAATACGTGCCAAAACGTCACCCGCCGCAACAGTTGCACCATTTGCAACGTTCAAAACTGAATACATCGGCAACAGATATTCTGCAATCTTTTTACCGCCCAAGGATACAACATTACCCTGGCTATCCACCAATGTGATGGCTGGGTTCAGAGCCTTTTTGGTATTGTTTTTCCAGTTGATAACTTTACGTGATGTAATACCAGTTGTTGCATCAACTTCTTCTTGATAAGAAACGTTTTCAATCAAGTCTTTGAAGGAAACGATACCATCTTTTTCTGCGATGATTGTGTTGGAATATGGATCCCACTCTGCAATCTTGGCACCCTTTTCAACCTTGTCGCCATCGTTCACAATCAGCATAGATGCGTACGGCAATTTCGTGCTGAACAATGTATCACCATTGTCATCAACAATTGCGATTTCACCATTACGGCTTAGCACAACGACACGACCAACAGAATTCTTGATTGTGTTAACACCTGTCAACTTTACAGTACCTGCAACAGGGACTTCCATAAAGTGACTTTCTGCACTGCCACCAGCAATACCACCAATGTGGAAGGTACGCAATGTCAACTGTGTACCAGGTTCACCAATAGACTGGCCTGCGATAACACCGACGGCTTCGCCAACATGAACCAGTGCATTGCGTGACAAATCCATACCATAACATTTCGCACACAGACCGTCTGAACAGCATGTCAGAACACTGCGAACATCAACAGATGGCAATCCAGATTCATTAATCTTTTTAGATGCCGCCTTGGTAATCAGTTCACCGGCCGGTACAATGATTTCTTTGGAAATTGGGTGCACGATATCGTGTGCCGCTGTACGTCCCAATACCACATCCCCCAGCGCAACAGACAATGTTGAACCCTGATACACAGGTTTTGCAGTAATGCATTCAGATGTACCGCAATCGTGTTCTGTAATAACTGTGTTTTGCGCCAATTCAACCAAACGACGTGTCAAATATCCCGCGTCAGCAGTCTTCAACGCCGTGTCCGACATACCTTTACGTGCACCGTGGGTGGATGTAAAGTATTCAGACATGGTCAGACCTTCTTTAAAGTTCGAAATAATTGGAACTTCGATAATAGATCCGTCTGGTTTCTGCATCATACCACGCATACCTGACAACTGCTGAATCTGACGTTTTGAACCACGGGCACCAGACAATGCCATCATCAACACAGAATTCCAATCGTCGCCTGATGTCTTGCCCAATGCTGCGTATGCCAAGTCACCCAGTTTATCGGTCGTTTTCTGCCACAAGTCAATCAGTTTGTTATGACGTTCGCCACCAGACAACAAACCGTTCTGATATTGGTCTTCGATTTCTGCGGCCGCTTTTTCTGCATCTGCAATCATGGCTTTCTTTTCATCTGGAACGACGATATCGTCATAACCAATTGAAATACCACTGCGTGCCGCCTGTTCAAAGCCCATATTCTTTAATGCGTCAGCCAACAGAATCATTTCTTTGTCACCGCAACGTTCATACGTTGTGGCCAACAAAGCCTTGATTTCTTTTACAGGCATAACTTTGTTTACCAAATCAAATGGCATTTTGTCAGATTTTGGCAACAGTTCACCCAGCATCATACGACCGGCTGTTGTCTTATATGTCTTGCCATTGATACGTGCAACAATTGGTGTGTGCAACGTAATGGTTTTATTTTCCAACGCCAATTGCACTTCGTCCATCGTCGCAAAACGTGGTGATTTATCGTTATGTTCACCGTTAATCAATGAAATGTAGTATACACCCAAAACCATGTCCTGGGACGGCACAATCATTGGTTCACCGTTTGCTGGTGACAAAACATTATTCGAAGACAGCATCAATGTACGTGCTTCTAATTGTGCTTCTAATGAAATAGGAACGTGAACAGACATCTGGTCACCGTCAAAGTCAGCATTGAATCCCTTACATACCAATGGATGCAGACGGATAGCCTTGCCTTCAATCAATACTGGTTCAAATGCCAGCAGCGACAAACGGTGCAATGTTGGCGCACGGTTCAACAAAACAGGATGCTGATAAATAACCTTTTCCAGGATTTCCCATACAATATCTTCGCCATTTTCAACCATTTTACGTGCGGTTTTCAGCGTATTTGCATAATCACCCGCCAACAGTCGTGCAAAAACAAATGGTTTAAACAATTCTAATGCCATTGTCTTTGGAAGGCCCACCTGATGCAATTTCAATGATGGCCCAGACACAATAACTGAACGCCCTGAGTAATCAACACGTTTACCCAACATGTTCATACGGAAACGACCAGACTTACCACGCAAAGAATCAGACAGTGATTTCAATGGACGACGATTCTGCGACACCATTGGGCGTGCCTTGTGACCGTTATCGAATAATGAATCAACTGCTTCTTGCAACATACGTTTTTCATTGCGGACAATGATTTCTGGCGCATGCATTTCCATAAAGCGCTTTAAACGGTTATTACGAATAATAACACGACGATACAAATCGTTCAAATCAGATGCTGCAACATGTCCTGCATCCAATGTCACCAATGGGCGCATATCCGGTGGGATAACCGGGATAATATCCGGCAACATCCATGCAGGGTTTGTGTTAGAATCCAAGAACGCTTCAACCAATTTCAATTGTTTGATTAATGATTTGCGTTTTGTTTCAGATTTAACATCTTTTAATTCTGCACGCAGGCGTGTGCGTTCTTCGCCCATGTCCAAACCTGCGATAATTTCGCGAATACCTTCGGCACCAATGCCAACCTTGAACGCGTCTGCGCCGAATTCTTCAACGGCCGCCTGGTATTCATCTTCGCTGATGACATCATATTGTTTCAAACTGGTCAAACCCGGTTCAATAACAATGTATGCATCGTATGAAATAACCTGTTCCAATTTCTTTTGTGGCAGGTTGTTTAATAGTGTAGCAATTTTTCCTTCGCGCAGGAACCAAGTGTGCGCAACAGGCATTGCCAATTTAATATGTCCCATACGTTCACGGCGAACAGTGGACGAACCAACTTCGACCCCACAACGTTCGCAAATCGTGCCACGATATTTCATGCGCTTGTACTTTCCACAGGCGCACTCAAAATCTTTGACCGGGCCAAAAATCTGTTGGCAAAACAGTCCTTCGGATTCCGGTTTCAGTGAGTGATAATTGATGGTTTCTGGCTTTTTAACTTCGCCATGAGACCAAGACAGAATTTCATCTGGGGACGCAATCGTGATACGCAGGGCGTCAAATTGCTCTTTTGTTTCAAGTTGTCCGAATATCTTCTGCAACATATTGGTCATGTATTTTGCTCCTTAATCGTCGCTGATGGTGCGGTGTTGGCGTGACGCCGCATAGACGGACGCCACGCCGATTTTTCATTTTGTTTCTTTGTTTTAATCTACTTTCTTTGGTGTCATGGCCAAACCTAACCCACGCAATTCGCGAACAAACACGTTGAACGCTTCTGGGGTACCGGTTTGGATATCATTGCTGCCGGAAATGATGGATTCGTACATCTTGTTGCGGCCGACGATATCGTCTGACTTTACAGTCAGCATTTCGCGCAACAGGTGTGCGGCACCGTGTGCTTCCAATGCCCAAACTTCCATTTCACCCAAACGCTGGCCACCCATGTGAGCCTTACCAGACAATGGCTGCTGCGTTACCAAAGAATAGTTGCCAATTGAACGTGCGTGAATCTTTTCATCAACCAAGTGATGCAGTTTCAGCATGTACATAATACCAACTGTCACCGGACGTGCAAACTTTTCACCAGTCATACCGTCATACAAATCAAACTGACCTGTTTCTGGTAATTTCGCCAATTTCAGCATTGAACGAATATCTTCTGGTGTTGCACCGTCAAATGTCGGGGTTGCCATTGGCACACCGTCACGCAGAAGCGCGGCTTCGGCACGAACATCTGTATCGGTCATTTTATCCAATTTGTCCGCTGCGGCCTTGCCATAGATTTTACCCATGACACCACGCAAATCGTCTGTAACAGCACGCTTTGCCTTGACTTCATCCAAAACAGCACCAATCTGTGCACCCAATGTGCGTGCCGCCATACCAAGGTGTGTTTCCAAAATCTGGCCGATGTTCATACGTGAAGGCACACCCAACGGGTTCAGCACTAAGTCAACCGGTGTACCGTCTGCCAAGTGCGGCATATCTTCGATTGGAACAACCTTGGATACAATACCCTTGTTTCCGTGACGACCAGCCATTTTATCACCCGGCTGTAATTTCATCTTGTGGGCGATATAGACCTTGACTTCTTTTAATACACCCGCAGACAGCGAATTGCTTTCTGTTGCTTTTGCAACTTCGGCGTCGGCTTTTTCATTTAATGCCTTTAACTTTGCAACGTGTTGTTCACGCAGCTCATCGATTTTTGCCTGGGCTTCTTTATTGCGTACAACCAGTTTCTTGACGTCCGCTGCGCGGATGCCTTCGAACACTTCGCTGGTCAGTTTTTTGCCAATAAATGGTTTCAAACTGCCAGTGCCTGCGTCAATAATTTGACCTTCGGCAATTTGGAATACCTGGTCTGCAAAGCCCTTTTCAATGATAGAAGTTTCTTCTTCGCGGTCTTTGTTAATCTTTTCGATTTTTTGCAGTTCAATCATCTGGGTGCGTTCGTCTTTCTTGACACCATGACGGGTCAAGACATTAACACCGATAACTGTACCTTCTTCGTTTGGTCCAACGCGCAGTGATGTATCTTTTACATTTAATGCCTTTTCACCAAAGATGTTACGCAATAATGCTTCTTCTGGGGTCAGCAATGTTTCAGACTTTGGTGAAACACGACCGACCAAGATGTCACCCTGCTTTACACGTGCACCGATATAAATGATACCGGATTCGTCCAGATTCTTTAACGCTTCTTCACCAACGTTCGGGATGTCGCGTGTGAAAGATTCTGGCCCTAACTGTGTATCACGAACTTTGAATTCTTTTTCAACAATCTTGATAGATGTGAACACGTCATCGCGTGAAATACGTTCAGAAATAACGATAGAGTCTTCGTAGTTATATCCACGCCATGGCATAAATGCAACCAATACATTGCGCCCCAATGCCAATTCACCATAGTTCATTGCCGCACCGTCAGCGATAATGTCGCCGGCTGCAATGCGGTCACCAACCTTGACCAACGGTTTCTGGTGAATCAGTGTGTCACTGTTGCTGCGTTCAAATTTTTCCAAATTGTAAATATCCACACCCGTCACGACATTGCGGCTGTTCATGCACTTTACCACGATACGGTTAGCATCCACAGATTCAACAATTCCACTGTGTTTTGCAACCTTACCTGTGCGGGAATCACGTGCAACTTCGCGTTCAATACCGGTACCGACCAATGGTGCCTGAACACGCATTAATGGAACCGCCTGGCGTTGCATGTTTGAACCCATCAACGCACGGTTCGCGTCGTCGTTTTCAACGAACGGTATCAATCCAGTTGCAATTGACACCACCTGACGTGGTGCAACGTCAATCAGGTCAATTTCTTCCTTTGGAACCATGGTAAATTCGCCGTCTACACGTGCGGTCACCATATCTTCAGCCAAGATACCCTTGTCTGTTGTCGGGGTATTACCCTGGGCGATTTTATGTCCCAGTTCTTCATCTGCTGTCAGATATACAATTTTGTCTGTAATCTTACCATTTTCGATAACATAGTACGGTGTTTCAATAAATCCGTATGGATTAACACGCGCATACGTTGACATGTGGTTAACCAGACCAATATTCGCACCTTCTGGTGTGTGAATTGGGCACAATCTGCCATAGTGTGTCGGATGAACGTCGCGGACATCAATGCCGGCACGTTCACGATTCAAGCCACCAGGCCCCAGTGCCGAAATCAAGCGCTTGTGTTCCAATTCCGCCAATGGATTATATGCTTCCATAAACTGGGACAATTGTGATGTGCCCAAGAATTCAGAAACCAAACTCATCAATGGTTTAACATTAATAACATCCTGCGGTTGCATGTTCGCAATATTCGGGCTGGACAACTGTTCGCGAACCAAACGTTCAATGCGAACCATACCATTGCGGAAATTCTGTTCCAACAATTCCCCAACTGTACGAACACGACGATTTGACAGGTTATCAATATCATCAACGGTGTCTTTATGGTCAATAATATTTGTTAATGTCTTTAATACCGCCAAGAAATCAGATTTAGTCAACAAACGTTCATCTTCTGGTTTTTTGCCAGATTCAATCTTTAAACGTTTATTCATCTTGAAACGACCAACCGCAGACAAATCATAATATGCGGCATCAAAACCTTGACGCATGAACAGATTAATCGCCGCCTCTAATGTTGGGCGTTCACCCGGACGGATAATGTTGTAAACTTCGATTAGTGCTTCTTCACGGTTTGTGGTTTTATCCGCCAACAATGTATTGCGCATGTGGGCGGTAATTGTCGTATTGTCAATAGAAATCAGCGAGATATCCTTGACACCCATTTTTTCCAAATCAGACAATACTTCTTCTGTGATTTCAGTACCGGCTGGGAACACCACTTCGTCGCCATTTATCACCGGGTCAAACAGATATTCACCGACCAGACTTTCTGGCAAGATGCCAAATATCTTGGACGCAGTCATAATCTTGGACAGACGTTTCGCGTTCAGACGATCGCCTTTCTTGGCCAGTTCTTTTTTATCTTTTGGATTGATAATGTCATAGTTCAGGCGATATTTATCCAAGCCTTCGAATGCAGAAGTATCACCTGTCCAATATTTGCCATCAAACGACAACGGAATACGTTTATAAAACGCGCCCAATATTTCCGCGTCAGACATGCCACGAATTGATGTCTTGCGTGGGTCGGCAATCCATTTCTTTTCATCTTCGAACGACGGCAGACAGCGCAACAATACAGTGGCCGGCACCTTGCGGCGACGGTCAATACGTACATAAATTACGCCCTTGGATTCTTCAAAATCAATCCATGAACCGTGTTCTGGAATAATACGCGCGGTATATGTGATTGGATTACCCGCAACTTTTGCCTCTTTGGTGGTTGCAAACACGACGCCCTGGGCACGGTGCATCTGGGATACGATAACACGTTCAACACCTGATGCGATAAAACTGCCGCGTTCTGTCATTAACGGCACTTCGCCCATAAATATTTCTTGTTCTTTGATATCGCGCAAAGTCTTTTTGCCATCTTCGGCGATGTCCCACAAAATCAATCTCAGCTTCAATTTCAGCTTGCTGGAATATGTCATATTGCGCAGCATGCATTCTTTTACATTGTATACAGGCTTGTCCAAGGTGTATTCAACAAATTCCAAATCTGCGATTCCCGCATAATCTTTAATCGGGAACATAGACGAGAATACATTTTGCAGCCCAATATTTTTGCGGTTTTGCGGGGCTACATCAGCCTGTAAGAAGTCTTTATACGAATCGTATTGAATTTCTACTAAATCAGGAAGCGGAGTTTGCAAAAAACTTTTACCAAAAGATTTTCTAAGTTTCTGGATAACTGCCATGGGTATCAATCCTTTTTTTCTGCGTTTTGCAAACGAAACGTTTATATATCTGTATTACGCCTGTGTGCCCACCGGGGAATATTATCCACGGTGGGCGGCGTTTTTGCGGCATTGCCGCAGTTTTGTTTTTTGAACCCGTGTGGGTTCGGTGTCATTATTTCAATTCAACTTTTGCGCCAGCGGCTTCTAATGTCGCCTTCATTTTGTCGGCTTCATCTTTGGCAACGGCTTCTTTGACTGTCTTTGGTGCAGATTCAACCAAGGCTTTTGCTTCGCCCAGGCCCAAACCTGTCATTTCTTTTACAGCCTTGATAACAGCCAATTTGTTTGCACCGACTTCGGCCAAAACAACGTCGAATTCTGTTTTTTCTTCGACAGCGGCGGCTGCAGGGCCCGCAGCAACTGCAACAGCAGCAGCGGCACTAACGCCCCAAGTTTCTTCTAATGCTTTGGACAGTTCAACTGCTTCCAAAACGGTCAATTTTGACAATTCATCAACTAATTTTTGAATGTCTGCCATTTTTGTACTCCTATTTTGTTAGGTACCCAGAAGGTGTGCCTTCTGAATTTTATTGTTCTTTCTTTCCATACTCTGCCGAAACACGGGCCAAGCGCGATGCAGGTTCGACCAATATACGCGCAATCGTTCCACGAATTTCCAACAGGGAAGGAAGCTTGGATAATTGCATAATCCCATCAGCGTTCAAGACGTCTGCATCCATTTTACCGCCGATAATTGTCAAATTCGGATGTTCATCCGCAAATTTGGCCAATACCTTGGTGACCGCCAATCCGTCTGTTGCAATTGCAACCGCGGTTGGACGTTTCAGCATATCGGATACAGGTTCGAAATCGGAATCTTTCAACGCCAATTTCATCAAACGGTTCTTTACAACCTTGAACAGTGCAACCATCGGGCGCAATTCATTACGCAACGCCTCAAATTCTTTAACGGTCAGACCGTTGTTTTCAATGATGAAAACACCGTTTGCATCTTTCAGGGACGACTGCAACGCTGAAATCAAATCTGATTTTTCTTCGCGTTTCATCTATTTTTTCCTTCAAGCTTCTGTTGTTAAACTTTCCATCCAGGTTTTACCCCGGGATGGGGCCATTTTCCTGCCCCAAAGAATTTTCTTTGTCTATGATGGAAATTAAGTCAGATTATGTGACACCATCAGTCTTGGACAGAAATCTGTTTGCCGCGATTTGGGATGCCCCAAATCGCAACGTATTATTTTACATCAACCTTTAGACCTGGGCCCTGGGTTGTTGCAACCGCGCAACCCAAGATATATTGCCCCTTGGATGACGCAGGTTTTACCTTTTTCAACTGGTCAATCAATGCAGTTGCATTTTCAACCAATTTGTCAGTTGAGAACGACATTTTACCGATACCTGCGTGGATGATGCCCTTCTTTTCTGCACGATATTCAATCTGGCCAGCCTTGGCTGTTTTAACAGCGTCCGCCACATTGTTTGTGACCGTACCCAACTTTGGATTCGGCATCAAACCTTTTGGCCCCAAGATACGTGCAATTTTGGACATTTTTGGCATCATGTCAGGTGTTGCGATAACACGGTCAAAATTGATTTCGCCACTGGCAACCTTTTCAATCAGTTCTTCGCCACCGACAACATCAGCGCCCGCCTTTTTGGCCTCATCTGCACTGTTGACAGTGAAAACTGCAACGCGAACTGTTTTACCAGTACCGTTTGGTAATGACAACATGCCACGGATATTCTGGTCAGCCTTGGTGACATCAATACCCAAACGAATTGCGATTTCCAATGTTTCATCAAATTTCTTAGACGAATACTGGCGCAACGCTTCAATCGCATCAGCAATGGTATAGACCTTGTCCATATCCAAGTTTGCCCATGTCTTTTGTCTTTTTGTCTGTTTCATGATATTATTCCTCCACCTTTACGCCCATAGAACGGCATTGACCGGCAACAATATTCATTGCGGATTCAATGGTAGAGCAATTCAAGTCCGGCATTTTGTTTTCTGCGATTTCTTTGATTTGCGCCTGTGAAATAGTGCCAACGAAATCACGACCTGGCTTTTTAGAACCAGATTTCAGTTTCAATGCCTTTTTAATAAAGTACGACACAGGTGGCAATTTCATAATAAATTCGAAACTGCGGTCTGTATAAACAGTGATAATGCAAGGAATCGGCATACCCGGTTCTTTGTCAGATGTTTTGTCGTTAAACTGTTTGCAGAATTCTGCAATGTTAACACCAGCCGCACCCAACGCCGGCCCAATTGGTGGCGCAGGATTCGCCTGCTTGGCGGGGACAACCAATTTTACAATCCCCTTTAATTCTTTTTTTGCCATTTTTTCACTCCATCTTTTGGTTAGTGTCGCGGTACGATGTGGCGCATCTACCACGGTTTGCAGATTTTACAAAACCCGCACAAAACTTTATCGGCCGCATTCGTAATATCTTGCAATCATACGACGCGCCCAATCTGGATTTTCCCGCCGAAATTTCATCACAGCCATTTTAACCGCGACCATTTTTGAAATTTCATCTTTTGACGGCGGAACCCAGACAAACTTTTTCATTACACCCTTTCTACCTGTTCAAAGCCTAATTCAACACTGGTTTCACGGCCAAATACTAAGATTGAAACGGTCATTTTTTGTTTCAGATTATCAACCTCTACCGCGATACCATTAAATCCAGCAAACGGCCCATCGATAACATGTACTTCTTGGCTGACTGTGTATTCAACATCTTCGGAAAGAATCGCCCCCTCTTCTACTTGCTTTTGCAGGCGACGTGCTTCTTCTTCGCTGACGGCAATCGGCTTGTTTTTTGCACCCAAAAACATAACAACCTGGGGCATCAATTTAACCAACGAAAATGTTTCATTAGTCAAAACCATCTGAACAACGATATAGCCCGGGAAAAATTTTCTTTCACTTTTTACGCGTTTTCCGCCCTTGATTTCTGTCACTTCGCGTGTTGGAACCAAAATTTCGCCAAATAACGCATTTAAACGACGTTTATCAATCTGTTCACGCAAACCGCGCGCAACCTTATCTTCGCACCCGGTATGAACATTTACGACAAACCACTGCATTTTTCCTTCCATATGCACATCCTTTCACGTATTAGAAAATCCATCCAACAATCGCGTTCAAAATACTGTCAACCACAAAGAAAAACAGCGCCGCCAAGCCAGACACCACCAAAATCAACACCGTGGCACGCACAACACTATCACGCGACGGCCAAACAATTTTAAACCATTCGCCGCGTACAGACTTGATATAATCCAGCACTTTTTTCATAAACAATCCCAATATTTAAATACCTGCAACCATCAGTATTTCAGCACATTTTTCTGGCAGGGGCTAAAGGAAAGTTCGCTTTGCTCACCACTCGTACCGATTTTGCTTTGCCTTGCTTGCAAAATCAAACTCGTACGCGAACCCCATTTTATGATTCGGGTTCAATTCCTTCAGCCCCAACATATCTTGCGATATATTTCGCCGTTTTTTTCTGGCAGGGGCTAAAGGAATCGAACCCTTATCCGCGGTTTTGGAGACCGATATTCTACCGTTGAACTAAGCCCCTAAGAAACTATTTTTACCTGTTTTTTGTACTGTTATACCCCAATAGTTGCGCAAAGAATAGCATACCAGAACAGAAAATCAAGCAGAAAGTATTATAAATCCTTTATTCTTTTTACGCAAGCCATTTTTACACCAACATAATTACTATTTTAAGTATTTTTATACATTTATATGTAAATCATGCACTTTTTACTTGCAGGGCGCGGCAAATTTTGTCTACAATCAACCAAAACAAGGGAGAGGAAACATCGTGGCAGACCGCATAGAACCGCCAATTTTAATGTCAAGACTGATGACATTTGTATTTGCTGCATCGTTGGTGGTGTTGGCTGTGCTGTTTATCACACTGTACCGGATGTTCCCACTAAATCGTCCCCAGGTGTTCTTTTTATTGACCCAGCAACGCAATGAACGCGAAATCGAATTGGTGGATTTGAAACCGAACGCAAGCAATAAAAATATAGAATATTTTGTGCGCGGTTTTATCCGCGAATATGTCAAGGCACGCAATGAAATCGTGCCAAACATTGGCGAAATGCGCAACAAGTGGAACAACAACAGCGACAGTCTGGTTCATGCGTGGTCATCACCGGCGGTTTATGACCAATTTAAATCTACCCAGATGTGGAATGCGATAATGAACGATATTCCAGACTTTGTGTTGTCGTGCCCTGTTGAATTCACATCCCCGATAAAGGCATTTAATGTACCGCAGAATGATTTTTATGGCGTCAGTGATACATATGATGTGACGTTTAGTTATTATTGTACATATAATGATGGACAGGTGGGCAAAAAAAATTATACAATCCGTATAAAGGTTGCAAAAACAGAGCCTAATACGATGAAGTGGCAGGACAGATTGACCAATCCACTGGGGATTTATGTATCAGAATATTCGGTTCAGTCGGATAATGGCGACCCATTGGATACGGGATATTTAGACCAATAAGTAAAGACGGAAAGGAAAAAAGATGACTTTCTTTGGCAATGTAAAGTTAAATGTTTCAATACTGTGTTTGGCGGCACTGTGCGTGATGGCGGTGCAAAATGATGTGTGCGCCGCACAGTATGGTGTTCAGCCAGCATGGGATAATCCAACGGCCAATATGGCCGCCGGCAGTTCCAAGCCGGGATATGCCCAACTGTCATGGGCACCGGGTAATGTATTGCCACTGAAATTACGCAACGGCATGGTGACAATGTTAACATTGCCAAATGGCGAACAAATCGAAGATGCAGTTGTCGGAACACCGGGCTTGTTCAATTTTGATGCCGCCCAGGGTGCACGCACCATGATGATAACACCAGAATCATCAAATCAGGGTTCTGATACGAACATGATTGTGACGGGAAAATCTGGCAATAAATATATATTCTATCTGCGCAGTGAACCAATTGGTTCCAGTGAAATTACATATTCCCAGGTGGATGTTGTAATTGATGGAAATGGCGCATTGCCAGGTGCCACATCAACAGCATCGGGGGCGTCTGGTGCCGCCGTGTCTGGTTCCAGTTCTATATTTAAAAAGGCGTCCAAATCATCTGGCACGGTTGGCGTTGATGGCGAAGACTATGGCTGGATAAAATCCATGAAAATCGACCCGTCTGAATTTAGATTTGATTTAGATATATTTGTACCAAATCCAGACGACTATGTTATTGCACCAGAACGTGTATGGCGCGACAGGATATTTACATACATTGACTTTGGCGACAAGGTTATATCAATGACCCAGCGCCCGGTTGTATCATTATTGGTCGAAGGTGGCGAATCCCCGGTTGGATTCCGTACCGACGGCGAAGATGGTCGTCTGCTGATTGTAGAGGCGGTGGGCGACATGGTTCTGCGTAGTGGTCAACGTATTGTTTGTATCAAGAAACGTGAAAAACCGTTCTTAATCGCAGATACGGCATCTGTTATGGCATTGGCCGAGGCTAATGTTGCACAATCTATGATGTCGGGACAATCGCTGAACAATATTGCGTATAATGCAGATTTGGCCGCAATGAGTGGTGGTGTGGCAAATTATACCACAACACCAATGTTTGTTGGAAATGCCCCCATGGGCACAACAAATACAACAGGTATTTATATGCCGGCCGGATATGGTATTGCATCAACAGCCACATATTCATCAGGCGGGACAGCGGGCCTGACCATGATGCCAACAGAACGCGTAACCGCCGGATCTTATTTGCCAAATACAAATATCCCGTTAATCAGCAGCAATCAAAACGGTGTTGCGGTGGAATTAAAATCTGACCCATCGATAAGTGCATTGAACGATTACTGGAACGGATTGTTGGCAAAATTCAGTGGTGAAGATGGCGCGGGAATATTAAGCAACTATAAAGACATGGTGTTCTTTGCCGTTGATGAACAGGGTGTGGGCGATTTAGGTGCATCATCATCTGCGGCAGGTCGTTTGTACAGACTGCGTATCGGGCCAATGTCTGATATAGATGTGGCACAAAAACTGTGTGACCAATTGTTGAAATTCAGTGGTGCCAGTTGCAGTGTTGTGCGCATGCAGTAAAATAGCCACGTATTGGGGGGGATGGATAAAATAATGGCAAATTTAAAAGAACAGTTTTCTGATTTTCGCAAATCTACACCGCGGCATATTCAGTGGTTGTTGCTGGTGGCGGCGTTTATCGTGGTGCTGATTTTTTTAACATTGTTGTTTACAGGTAATAAAAAAGAAGACACATCCATAACCGAAGAAACCGAGGCAGAATTATTCTTTGCACCTGAAATGTTAGACTGGGCAAATACGCCAACGGGGGACGTACAATCGTCGGACGTGGTGGTATCTGCAACAGTGCCGGTAAAAATTTCAGATATTACCAAGACTGCGGATGTTCCCGGGTTCAGCATGACGCAACAGTGCAAGGGCATGGCAAAAATAGACGATGTCAGCACATGTCAAATACATGTGAAATATGCCCCTGTGGCGCCGGAAATGCGGACACAGGTAAAAATCATTGTGCGTTGGAAAACGGTTAATGCACCGGCCGGAATTGATGATACGGTATCTGAATTTTATCTGACGTTGGGCGCCACGGGTAATGCGGTGATTGATGAACTAGTAAAAAAGCCAGAGCCGGCACCGGCCCCAGTGCAAAAGCCGGAACCAATACCAGAACCGGAACCAGAGCCTATTGTTATACCGGAACCAGAACCTGTAAAACCGGTTGAAAAAGAAATTCAAGACGACATTGAAAAAATCGCACCATCGGTACCGGTTGATGGCATTTGGTCTGGGAAATCGAATAACACAGACGACTATGTCCCAGCGCCAGAGGCATGTTCGGACTTTGCAATCCCCGGATATAATTCTGCGGGCCGCCAGATTGGATGGATAAAACCAGAACGTGGTGCGTATTATTTTCATCCGTTTTCAGACAAAGACTGTGACAAGCCAACAGGTATTTATAACCCAGACAATGGCATCATCACAGATATCAAGGATACAGGCAAACACATTGGTACAGATGCCGAACATATTGGGCGTGGGCTGATAACAAATGGTACATTGCCAAAACTGTCAAATCCGGCAACGAAAAAGGTATCTGGTAATGCCGAATACTATGATGAATCAAAATTTATGGGCGACACAGCGTCATTATCCGAATTGCCAAATCCAGTGCCAGGCAGTGCACAAACACAATCAGAAAATTTTAAAGGCATGTTCAGTATTGTAAAAAAATCAGATGCAACAAATGAAAAAACGTACCTGGGGTCGGGCCAAGGGGTTATTTCATCGCAAGCATTTGATCGTCAATTTATTTTGCGTCAATATAAACCAATCCCAGCAACAATTGTTTCGGATGTGCGTGCCGACCCCAGTATCTATTCACAGCAGGCAGAGAATATTCAATTGCCGGTGCGCGCAACGGTTGATCGTAATGTGTATTCAGACAGCGGTCGCAATGTTATTATTCCAGCGGGAACATTAATGCTGGGATATGTGACAGGTAAAATTCCGGGGCCATATACAACAATTGGTCGTATGCAATTAAAATGGTATCAATTTATTTTACCAAACGGTGTTGAATTTAATTTTAAAGACGAAAATCAGGATCCATTTTCTGCGGATTCACAGGGTCGTGTTGGCGTTCCAGGCCGTGGCAGCACGGATTATTTGGAACAATTTGTTATGCCAATGCTGACCGCGATTGTTCCAGCGGCGGTAAACATGATTGCACCGGTCGCGGATAAATTTGTAAACCAAATTGATCTGGATAATAACACCGTTGTGCAAAGTGGAACAATGCGCTCGTCTGAGTTGGCAAAAAATGAAATCATTACCGCATGGAACCAGGTTGCGCAAAAATTATTGGTTGATATGATGGACAATACAACGCCACCATTTTCAATTGCGGCCGGAACACGTATAACCGTATATTCACCCGAAGATTTAATCGTCACATGTGGTGACCCAACAACAAATCCATCAAAAAAATGTGCAATAACCCGTCCAAGTGATCAACCACGCAGGGCATATGATTCAAAGATGGGTCATCCAGAAATAGATCCAAGCGATGGTTCTTGGGTTGGCCAGGCACGTTCGTTTAAATTGGATAACTATTGTAAAGATGGGAAACCGCTGAGTAATATAAATGCATCCAATTCGCAATCTGAAACAGGATATGATTACAAAACCTTGTTATTTTATTGCCAATCAAGTCAATATCAGGCAATTAATGCTGCAAAGCAAGAGGTTTATTTCCAAGACCAATCGCAGCAGTATCAGAATAAATATCAGACAACCAGTTCTACGTCTGGCAATGCGCTGTATAACCAGGAAGTATTGGGATTAAAGTATGAAAATCCAGACGACACCAACAGTGCAATTGTTAATCCGTTTGCCACACCAGCGGCGGAACCGGTGGCCGAAGAACCGGCCAGTATAGGATGTTTGGATGGGACGGCACCGGATGCCAATGGATGCTGTACCGGCGAGGTTTATACCGACATGGGCGCAGATGGATTTAATTGCTGTCCCGAGGCCGGCGGCGACTGTTTCCCACCGATACTATAAAAAATCCCCGCATGGGGATTTTTTAATGAACAATTAACAGAGAACAAATAACTATAACCATACTTGAAATCGTTAATATTTGTACTATGTAATATGCAACAAATAATTTCGTGCACGACGTGTCGTGCGTTTTTTTATTCATAAAAAATACAGGATTACATATTATGTGATTTTATCGATTCGTGCGTCACACCGGCCATACAGAATATCGTTCGGATTTTCGATTCGGTGTTCAACCATCAGTTGTAATATTTTACAGGATTCTGTTCTTAGGATATATATACCTGTACAGACATCATCAGACGTCTGGTATAACCCAAAAAAGGAGAAAAACAAATGAAATCGACAATGACATTATCCACATCAGAAAAATTCCACAACGGCGAACAATTATGGTTCTGGTTTGTTTATTCTAAATCTGTCCAACATGGCGTGGCCAGAATTCACGGTAATCCAACACGCCGCCCATGCGAATTATTAGATGTTGAAACACTGGTGACAAAACTGTATCTGTGTGGGAAATTAACCGCCGAACAATTAAATGTTATGAAGCAATTTGGTGACCGCCGACGCGCCCCAAATCAACATGTATGGTCTGAAAATCGGGCCGCGGCATTGTGGTGTGACGCAATTGCAACATTGACGGCGGCGGCGCGTACCCGTGGCTGGATAGACTGAAAATAAAAAAATCCCGACAAATTAACGTCGGGCATAAACAAGAACGAGAGAGAGGGTTATATAATGATTATTGTCGGTTTTACAAATAAGACGTCCAAGATTTTACCACGCATATTTTGTCAGCGTTTTCGGCATTGTGCGCCAATTATCATAAATGCCCAGGGGCACATGATACTGTATCAATTTGTGCGGCGCGGCCACATTGCGCAAATTAAAATTAATATGCGCGATATGCGTTTATTACGGGCGCAAGGATGGGTATTTATATGCGTACCATATTGCACACCTAAAAATAAAATGCGTAATGCATGCACGTGCGTGGCATTAACATGTAATATGATTGGTATAAATAAATGTCGGCCAATTACACCTGATGCGCTATACAAGAAACTAAAAAAATCCCCATTTGGGGATTTTTTATAAGGATTTATTTACCTGTCTTCTTAATAATATACATCTGTAATATTCCAAACAGATTTGATACCGTCCAGTACAGAACTAATCCTGCCGGCATCCATGCAAAAAGAACCGTAAATATCACAGGCATCCATTTCATAAACTTTTGTGTTTGTGCCATTATATCATTTGTTGATGCGGACTTGGTTGCGTTTGATTGCAAATATTGCTGTAACCACATTGTCACACCCATTAATATCGGCAATATAAAATACGGATCCATTGATGCCAAATCATTTATCCACAAGAAATGTGCACTGCGCATTTGAACTGATACCAACAACGCTTTGTACAATGCAAAGAATATTGGTATCTGAATTATCATCGGCAAGCACCCGGACATAGGTGAAGTCTTGTGTGTCTGATACAGGCGCATCATTTCCATTTGCATACGTGGTTTATCATTTGCATAAAGTTTTTGGATACGTGCAATTTCAGGCTGCATTTTCTGCATTGCAATCATTGACGTGTATGATTTGCGCGTCAATGGCCATAATGCCAGGCGCAACAATATAGTCATTATAATAATCGCAATGCCATAATTCATAACAATTGAATTTAATGCGTTCAATAACCATAACATTGGGCGTGCCAAGAACCAAAACCATCCATAGTCTATTGTTTCATCTGCACCTGCAATTATGCCAGAGATATCCGACAATATACTTTGGTCACGTGGGCCCGCATATATATGCGTTGTGATTTGTGCGACGTCATTTGGTGCAATTGTGATGGCCCCGCTTGCGACATCCGCATCATATTTCGTACCAGACTTTTTGCCGCGCATTGTTTGGTCGGGTTGGTCGATTTGTGCAATCGTTTCCCAGTACTGGTCTGCAAATCCGATAAATCCGTTTGTTGTTGAATACGCATAAGACTTTTTATCCAGTTTACGCCAATCTGCATTTTCAACGTCACGATTAACATACGCAATCAGCCCTGTATCAACACCGGCCCCGGAATCCGTCGGCCCATCACGCATAATGCGTGCATACGGTGCAACAGATACTGCATTACCGGACGCATTTTTAATTTCATCACGCACAGTTATAATGTACCCGTCGGCAGATATGTTGCGTGAAAACGTCAACCCATCCGCCCCGCGCCATTTATATTCGCCGTTATTACCCGACCAGACTGTGGTAACCGTGGGTGCTGCGGCGCCGGTTGTTATGTATCCAGCCTCTATAAAATTATTATCACCGGCCAATAATGTAACACGTTTGACGTCTGTGTCATTTTTCGCGTCCGCTGCAAAGTCCACCAGTTCAATATTAGATATACGCAAACCTTGTAATTTTGCAGAAATTTTATCTGATGAAATTTCCTGGGTTGGTACCGCAGACAAATCCACGACTGCAGCATTATCTGCGGTCTGATTATTATTATCCTGTTTTGGTGTCAGCCATGATGACAGCAACCACCATGCAGCAACAAAACATGCAAACCACCATAAAAATGATGAAAAACGTGATTTCTTGTTATTTGTTGTCGTGGTTGCGCGGTTTGCGTTCCACTGGCGAAAGCCTGAATTATTATCCAAATATTTTACCATGATTATTTCTTTCCTTTTTGTTCAATACAACGCATACAACGACGACGCGCCAGATACCAATTTAACAGATACAGTCCCACACCCACAACGATACAGATATCTGCAATATTAAATGCCGGATAGTGCCATCCGCCAATATGAAAATCCAGGAAATCAACGACTGCACCAAAGCGCACACGGTCAATCAAATTACCAATCGCCCCACCCATAATCAGTGCTAGTGGTAAACGTTCATACGTTTGACTGCGCATAAATAAATAGTATCCAATGAAACCAATAATAAATGCCGTTGCAACAATAATGATGATTGGTGCACTGTCGCCAATCGCGCGGAACAGTGAAAATGACGCGCCCGGATTCCATGTGAATACAATATTAAAGATATCACACACATGCGCCATTAAATACGGCACCGAAACGACCGACCATGCCGGCCCATACAGCGGCACGGTCCCCGTTATCAAATACAGCAAGCCCCCCTTGGATACAAGGTCTGCCAAAATTATTGCGAGAATAATTGTGATATATTTCAAAAAACTTTTTTTCATAACACCTTTCCTGTTTTGAAAAATATAGCAGGCAAGCGTAGTAAAAGCAAATAAAAATCCCCGCATATTATTGCGGGGAAAAATACGTTTTAATCAGTATAATCGTTTCTGCGTTTACCATTTAATATTGTTTGCAGTTTTTGTATATCGGCGGTTGTGATTTCGTCTGTTTTCTGTCCCAATTTGCGGGTGGCGTCACCAAAATCATGCAGACGCGTTTTTGTATCGGTTGCTGTCGGACGCGCCTTGTCTGCACCACGTTCTGCGGCATATCCTGCAATTTCTATGGCCCGGGCAACATTGGCACGGGTCTGTTGAATTTGCGCATATTGGCGTTCCATCATGCGTGTCATTTCGATTGCAATTGCAATCCATTGTTTTTTTGTCCATTTCTGCTGTTTCTGGGCATTTGCAATAGCCATATCAAAAAACTGTTTCAATGCGTCCTTATTAAATTGCCACGTATATCCACCACGGCACATAGTATCCCGTGTATATATGATGTTTTGTGCAACCTGTTCATCCGTTTCACACGACAACAGTTTGATTAATTCATCACGAATTTTCATTTGTTCAATATCAGTTGTAAAAAATTCCTGCAAAACAGGTAGATACTGCTTATACGGCTGTAAATCAGCTACCAAATCTTTGTACTTTTCCATCTTTATCCCTTTTGGTTATTCGCGAATCCAAAAGGGGCGGGATTCTGAAAAAATCGTTCACAGACGACCGATTCCGCTTTCAATATATGACGGAACCAATCCCGCCAACATTGCGGGATAATCGTTTTATGTGTATATCCGTACACACTGTGAAATGAGATTTTCAGGTCTCAGTTCCTTTTGGAACGCAATTATTATAAGATAAAATATCGCAAAAATCTATAAAAATCCCCGCATGCGCGGGGATAGTTTTATTCGGTAATATATTGCTGATTTTCTGTTGGACTTTGGCTGACGCCCGCATAGTTATCAGCACGCATTTGGGCCAACATTGTGTCAATCTTGTTTTCATCCACACCCAGATGTTCCAGCACACCGTATGCCATAAAGAACGATGATTCTATGGTTTCTGGCAATGCAGCAAATGCACCCTCTTTTATCAAAGCCTTGGAATCCGCCAGATTGCGTGCACGTGCAAATATACGAACGCGCGGGGCAATTTCACGAACACTTAGTATCGTCTTGCGTGCACGCGTTGCATTATCTAATGCAACAACAACTGCACGCGTCTTGCGTGGCTGCAGGCCTAAATCACGCAGGACATCTGAATTTGTTGCATCACCATAGACGACATTATATCCATGTTCACGCCCCATCATGACGGCATTAACACTCATATCCAGCGCAACATACGATATACCCTGATGCTGCAACATTTGTGCAACAATTTGACCAACACGACCAAAACCACATATAACAACTGTTGGCGCCTCTTCAATAACACTTTTATCTAGTTTTGTTGGATGAAACTGGCCGAATATACGCCCGGTACGACTTAACCAGTCATATATTGCCAACAATACCGGTGTCAGCATTATTGACAGTATAATTATCGCAGTCAAAATTTCTTGGTGTAATGGCGGAATTGCGTTTATGCCAGATTGCTTCATCGTCTGGAACATCAGCAGTGCAAATTCACCGCCCTGGGCCAAGATTAATGCAATCATTGCAGAATCTGGTGGCGATACATGACGCACACGTGCGACCATAAACATTGCTGTGAACTTGATAGATACCAGCATAAATAACCCACCCAAAATGATGTACCATTTATCCAGCAATACCGGCAGATTTAATCCCATCCCCAGTGCAATAAAAAAGAAAGACAAGAATAACATTGCATACGGACTGACCTGGGCATCAACCTGATGACGATAGATAGTCTCACTCATCAACATACCGGCCAAAAATGCCCCCAATCCCGCAGGCAGCCCCAGCGCATCCAGCACCACGGCCCATATAATAATATTCAGCAATACCGCCAATAAAAATATTTCTTTGGATTTTAAACGGCATACTAATTTAAACAATGGGTTCAAGATAAATCGACCTACGACAACAACACCCAATACCAACAATACGGAAATAATTGTCACATCTATTACCGTCGCCCCCAGATTAAATGTACGACCGGCAAATATCGGCAACATTGCCAACAGTGGAATCGACAATAAATCTTGGAATAATAAAATTGAAAATGTCTGACGTCCCATATTTGTATTTAACTGATTCCGGTCTGTTAATAATTGCAAATCTTCAGACGTACTGGACATGGCCAGAATCAGTGCAACCATCACGCAACCCATAATTGACCAAACCTGCATACCGAACAAGAACGGGAACAACATTACGGCCACCATCAGAACCTGGGCCGCACCAAATCCAAATATCGTGCGACGCATGTGCCACAGGCGTTTCATATTGATTTCCAAACCGATTGTGAACCACAGGAACAAAATGCCCAGGTCACCCAAGAAACGCCATGTTTCATTTAATTCAAACAGGTTTAATCCGTACGGCCCAGACAAAATCCCCGCCAGCAGGAACGCAACCAAAACACCAATTTTTGCCGCGCGCAGGGCGAACGCTAAAATAAACATTATTGCAAAAAATATTAAAACGGATATAGACATCTCTCTTCCCCCCAGTTTATCCCTATCAGGGATATTATATAAAAAGTGAAATATTATGTCATTAAATATTTTTATATGACAATATCAAAATTTGTGATAACATGAATATATAAAAATATAGACAAAAGGTTACAAAATGACAAATGTAAAAGTTGTAAGTGATACAGAATATAAGGCACACGTAGATAAAGTAAAACCGTTTCAAACCGCCATTGATTTGGTGACATTGGCAGAACATTGTGAATTATTATCATGGGATGTCGGACACAGTAAACAATTAGGTGGTGGGACATATACACATATCGATATAAAAAAAGGCAGTAAAGCCAAAGTTCAAGAAATCTTGGCACGCAATGGAATTTCTGGCCAATGGGAACAAGACAACAATTCTAATAGCGATGTATTTTTTCTGCCGACAGAGACAGCTGCAAAACACCCATTACTGGTCAGCATGCGTGCAATAAAGATGGAAGGCGGTAAAACATCACCACAAAATCTGGTATTGCAACTGGCACAATACATGCCAAATAATCAGAAATAAAGTACTGTTGAGATCACTTTTGTAAAGATAAAAGCATACGCTTTTACAATAAATAGAGAAACATATATGCGATATGCTTTTGTCTTCACAATATTATTAATATCCAGTAATGCAATTGCCGATACCGCAGAATTATCAATTGCAATTAACAATGTTCAAACCGCTTGCAGTGGTATATCTGACAATATAAATCATCTAAGTACAATGGCGGGGATAAATACTGCCATAACTAGCGTTGGCACGGTGGCTGGTGGCGTGGCACTAGGAACCGGTATTGCAAAAAACAATGTTGATAAAGATATAGAAAAATTAGAACAAGAAATTGCGGACTTGCAACGCCTGCAAGAAGAACAAGGAATCTGGCCAGACTATATAGATATATCAGACGATGAATTAAATTTATTACTGGCTGATAACACCACAGACAATTCGCAACCAAATAATGAATCTCTTGCAATACTAGAATCAAAACAGCAACAATTAGATCAGACAGTTGCCAAATCAAAGCAATTGGGAAATATTCGCACAGGAACACTAGCAACCGCCACCGCAACAGATATTACCGGTGCAGTTATCGCAGGAACCAATCGGGTAAATGGTGATTTGCAATCACAAATAAACAACTGTATTGCATCAGTCAAAATATTACATAATGTTCGTATGCAGGCACGCCTGGACGCAAATGCAGATTCGGCACAATTAGACCACGCAGAACAAATAGAGGCAAATTGTGGTCAATGGCAATACGTTGACATATCTTCAATAAATACCAAGGCCACAGGCGCAACAATTTCCAGTGCGGTTGGCGCAGCAATGGGATTAACAGGCACAATAACCAGCGCAATGGCAAACAGTGACGGCATACGCAACAACAATACAGAATCTGGCAAATCAAAAGAAAAGAACCTGAATAACACAGCAAATATTATGGCAGGTGGTACAACTGTCACCAGTGGTATTGCCACAATATTTAATGCGACGCAAATTAGCGCGATAAAAAAAGCATTAACTGTTGCCAAAGAATGCGAAAAGGATTTGTAAAATGCGCCTGTTTAAATCAACTTTTCTGATTATATTATTGATTCAAACCGTTGTCTTTGACGCATGCGCAGCAATTAATCCAGATAAAATAAACCAAAAATATTATTGGAGCCTGTCAGCAGTCGGCGATACCATAGACAAAATTTACAAACCATATTGCCCAGTCACACTGTCTGAACTGTTGCGCATATCGGACTATTTAAAGAGCCACCCGTATTCATCTATCAATGACGTTCGACGCCAATGTGTAAATAACCATCTAATCAGAGAAGGTTACAGAAAAACAAAAGACGGCCCATGCATACCCAATCAAAATGCAGCACCCGCAGTCGGAATTTGCGATTTGTTTATAAAAGAACTGATAGAAAACCAAAATAAAATTGCGACCAATTTTACTTCTGTTGGAACATATATAACCCAAACACCCAAAGGTGGTGTTTACAAGGTTCAAAATGTAGTACTGGGGGCGGATTCTAAATCATACGGGAAACCCGGAAAAATATATTTAATTAATAAAGATTGGAAACGTGCAAATTCATTACAATACAATACATATACACTGGATATGTTTGCAAATATAACAAACTCTAATAAAGCCCGCGGCGTATTTAACAAAAGCTATATCTATCTGAACACGGATTTATCAAAATGGTTATATAATGAATATGATAGTTGGGATCGTGGTATCCCGGTAGTCTATGCACTGTCTACTGCGTCTGCCGGACTACCTGCAAATACACGAGAGAAATGGTGGGCACAATTAATACCGCTAATACCCGTATTAAAAACTGCAACCCCAGTTGTTATGCACAGTGGTCGGTATGATATCAAAAGACAATTTTTGAGCAAATACAAAGAACAAGACCAAACAGAAACTGATGCACATACAAATGGTTTCTTGTTCCAAAACAAGGTTGTAAATTTAGAATGGCTGGGCCATTTCCTTATTGGAATGACACAAGAGGAATCTCTAGTACCAAAATCACTTTCAACTGCGGCTATTAACTTGCTGCAAAAATCCGACAATAGTGATGCAGAAGAACAAGGTGCAAAAGAAGCAGATCATTTTGTTCGCGCAAATCAATTTGGTCGCGAATACCAACAAATTATAAGCCATTTTTCAAAGACACAAACAAAAACTAAACAAGAAGCTATATCATTGGTTTTACAATACGCAAAATCTTTGAAAAGATGGAGCAAAATGGTTTGTTATCCGTCCAAGACCAAGTGCAACAAGACACCCGGCACACAAGATTATGTAATATGCGATTTTGATGGCGTAGAATATAAAATGGAATTTGATGATATTTGTAATCAATATTGACAAAATCATTTTTGTGTACTATATTGTCATTAACAATAAAAAAGATTAAAAATGAAAAATATCTTTAATACAGCAAAGATTAGTATAGCCATAGCGTGCATGATTCCTGTTGCAACGCTGGGTGGGTATACATATCACCAATATGATAAAAGCAAGAAATTAACATCTGTTCTTGCCAAAGATACAGAATATAAAATTACAGAAAATCTGGTAATCGAAGACATCCAAGGCGTTATGCGTTTTTATCAAGAAGATCCTAATTTGTTCGCAAATTATATTATTGAACTGCAACAAGATTCTGTCGCGTATAGAAATTTGCTGCAAGAACAATCACGCAAATTAATTTCACAATACCCAAATACCACCGTTTCACAATTGCACCATATGGTACAAAATATTCAAAAACCTGAACGTGCTTTTTCTGAAAAAGATTCTGATTTTCACATACGCAACACACGCATGTATATGGATATGCTACAAACAACGAATACATCATTAGCCATAGCCAGACTTGCGGCATCGTCCAAAAACATGCCAAATAATCAAAAATAAAAACGTATGTTTTTTCGTGATATTAACTGCCCCCTTTGGGGCGGTTTTTATATCGTAATCATTTGGGCGATTTGGGCAAAGGTTTCGGGGCTTAAATTCTCGGCGCGTTCGGTGCCGTTGAGGCCAAAATTTGCCCAATCAATGTTTGGCATAATAGAACGCACCATTTTGCGACGTTGTCCAAATAATTTCGCGGTCAGTTTTTCTATATTTTCCAGATTCTGTAATTTCGTAATTTTTTCCGCATTTGGAATTATTTGTACGACGGCACTTTGCACCTTGGGCCGTGGAACAAATGCGGTATTTGGAACATCAAATAAAATCTTGGCATCTGCAATCAATGATGTTAACACCGCCAGGCGTCCATAGTGTTCATCACCAGGGTGCGCGGTAATACGCATGGCCACTTCGCGTTGAAACATTAATGTCATTGATAAAATTTTTTCACCATGCGCGATGCGTTGCAGCCATCTGATTAACAATTCTGTACCCACATTATATGGCAGGTTTGAACAGATTGCATATTCGGATACCCCAAGGCTACCGAAATCTACCCGCAATGCATCATCATAGATCACCGTTAAGCGTCCATCAGATGCCGACGTCACACGTGACAAAATCGGTTCTGTTGATTTATCCTTTTCAATCGCGATTATACGCTGTGCGCCCGCCATCAGAATCGCACGGGTCAGGCCCGCGGGGCCGGGCCCAACCTCTACCACCGTTATATTTTCAATATTTGGCACAGAACGTGCAATGCGTCCGGTCAAATTTAAATCAAACAGAAAATTCTGACCAAATTGCTTTTTGGGTTCCAGTCCCGCATCACGCATCATAACGGATACCGGCGGCAAAGATTCAATCGCATTTGTCATAATGTCTTGCGCCCCCCAAATGCCAATGTCAATGTTCCATCATCCAGATAATCCAAATCACCCCCCAATGGCACACCGGACGCCAGTTCTGAATATGTGACACCTGTTGCTGTATCACCAATAACAGACATAACATAGTGTTGGGTTGTTTTACCTTCGACTGTATTGGGCAATGCAAAAATGATTTCTGTGATAGATTCATCCATAATACGCGCAGGCAATGTTGCAATATTCAAATCATCTGGCATAATGCCAGATGTACCGGATAATAATCCCCCCAAGATATGATAACGGCCATGAAAAACACCAGACTTTTCCAACGTCCAAACATCGGCCATATCACGCACAATACATATTTGTGAATTCGCGCGCGACGCGTCCCGACAGAATTCGCAACCAGCCCCGTTAACATCTGTCAAAACACCGCATCGCGGACATGGTCGTATCGTATTGGCGGCATCATTTAATGCCGCGGCCAGATTCACTGCACGCCCCGTTTTATCCTGTAATAATGCCAACACTATACGCTGGGCAGCGCGATTGCCAACACGTGGTAATTTTGCAAATTGTTTTACTAACTTTTCAATCTTTGGATTCATGATGGATATACAATACTATGGATATACAATACTAATGAAAAATATAACTGTCAATGCCGGCGTTGGTAGCGGCAGATTTTAAATTTTGCGCGGCGGATTCACTTAATCCATTTACGCGCACACGATACAGGCCCGCCGATTGTTCGATTGTGGCGGTGGCGCCTAATTTGGCCCTGACATTTTGCACCTGGGTCATGGCTGCATCACGTGATGAAAATGCACCAAACTGAACACCGGCGGAACCGACGGATGTGGCGGTGGTGACAGATTTCGGCTGGGCCGCGGCGGTCGCCGATTGATACGATTGCGATATTGTAGTTGGCGCATTATTTTGTACAGCTGACGCAACAGGCGCAGCGGGTGGTGTCACAGCAGGTAAATTTGCAACCATTGCAAATCCACGGTTTAACATATTTGTTGCAACATTGGCACGCACATCCTTGTTTTCTGCGCCCAAGACCACGCTTATCAAATGATGGCCATTGCGATTTGCCGTTGCAACCAATGAATACTTTGATTTATTTGTAAATCCGGTTTTCATACCATCACATCCGGGATAGACACCCAACAGACGATTGCCGTTTGTGTATGTTTTTCCATTATACGTCCATGTTTTTATCCCAAAATATTTCCAATACTGCGGGAAATGGCGATAAACCGCCACCCCCAGCAATGCGATATCACGCGCCGTCGACATATGGTCGTCATTTGGTAGACCAGACGAATTTTCAAAATTTGTCTGCGTTAATCCAATCTGGGTTGCGACATTTGTCATCAGGCCGGCAAAGTTTCCCTCTTTGCCACCCTTTAAATTTTCAGCCAAGACACGCGCGACATCATTTGCACTGACGACAGCAACAGCCTTTATCGCGTCTTCAACAGAAATTTTACTGCCCGCGGTCAGGCCCAGTTTTACAGGTTCTGCATTTGCCGCAGACTGTGACACAATCAAATAATCATCCAAATGCAGGCGGCCGTGTTCCAGTGCATCAAACGTCAAATACAATGTCATGATTTTTGTAAGGCTGGCCGGATAGTTTTGAACACGGGCGTTTTCTTCCAGTAAAACCTGGCCGGTATCCATATCTGCAACCAATGCCGCCCGATACGGTGCAGCATATGCCGACATGGCCAGTGTCATAACGGATAGAAATGCGAATAATCCTCTCATGAACTTGATTGTAGAAAAAAACGGATACTTTGGTCAATATCAAAAAAAATCGCCCATGCGGGCGATGTGTTTATCCAAGTGTGCGCAGACTGATTTTTTCTGCATCTACGATAACCAGTTTCCCACACGTTATGCCAAATAACTCGGCTGATTCAAAACCTAATCGTTTTGCAAACAGTTCTTCGTTGCAGACCGGGTAAACACCACGCAACAAACATAACTGATTTGCAATCATTTCATCACGACATACGGCGATAATTGGAATATCAGGCTTGCGACACGAAATCGGTGCGACGTCAATCGTATCTTGGGCAAAGACAACGATTGCACATGCCTTGTTCAGATATGCCATTGACGCAACAGAACGTGACCAATCGTTTTCAGGTACATTTTCAACACGCGACCAATCAAACGGATTTTCAATCGCATCATGGTCTGAATATGACAATATCTTGGTCATTGTTTCAATCACATTGACCGGATTGATTCCGATTGTTGTTTCTTCGGATGTCATGGTTGAATCCGTACGCAGATATGCCGCGTTTGCAACGTCTGTAATTTCCGCACGTGTTGGGAATTCAGAATTTACCATCGTGCCCAACATCTGGGTTGCCATGATAACAGGCTTGTTCAATTTTCTGCATTCGCGAATAATACGGCGCGATATAGCGGGCACCTCTTGAAAAGGAACTTCCACAGCCAAATCACCACGCGCAATCATGATACCATCGGCAACAGATGCGATTTCAGAGATACGTTCAACCGCATTTGGACGTTCAATCTTGGCAATGATTTTTATCGGGCGTGATGTGCGTTGTGTGATGAAATCGCGGACTTCGGATACATCTTCGGGACGTTGCACAAAAGAAATCGCAACCCAGTCCGGATTTTTTGTAATTGCATATTCTAAATCCGCACGGTCTTTTTCCGTCAGGACAGACGTTGCAATTTCCGTATCCGGCAGATTAAAGCCGCGACGTGACCAGATTTCATTTCCACGCACAACCGTCGCCGTGACTTTATCCGGTGCAACACTGGATACCTGCATTTCAATCTTGCCATCGTTCAGCAAAATGCGGTCACCAACATTTAGTGATTTCATAACATCTGCATCCGGCAACTGCACACGCGATGCGTCACCCGGCGTTGGGTCGGTATCAAATGTAAATGTCTGGCCGATGGTTAATGGATATTTATCTTCGGTCATGAAATTGCCGATACGATGTTTCGGGCCCTGCAAGTCAATCAAGACCGCAACAGGCTTGTTCAATTCGTGTGAAATTTCACGTATCATGTCAATCTTTTTACCCTGGACATCGCCGGTATCATGGCTGAAATTCAGGCGGCACATATTAACGCCCGCCGATATCATTTTGGTTAATGTGGCGCGGTCTTCACAGGCCGGACCGATGGATGCTGTAATTTTTGTAAATTTTCTCATATTCAAAACCGCTTGTGTTTATATACTTTGTTTTTCTTGATTTTTGTGAATTATGATATATCATAAATGTGGTAAAGAAACAAGGGGAAATCTGCAATGAAAAACGCAAATCATGGTGCAATTGACAACCAACAATTGGTCAGCATTATTGAACGTATTGAAAAATTAAATGAAGATTCTGCCGCAATCGCCGCAGATATCAAAGAAATTTTTAGCGAGGCGAAATCCGCCGGATTCGATCCGAAATATATCCGTCAGATGATACGTCTGCGGAAATTAGACCCAGATGAACTGGACGAAGCGGACGAATTAACCCAGATGTATCGCACGGCGTTGGGATTATAATGAAAAGTTTTACAAAAACGATTGAAAATTTTACCTGCGCCCATTGTGGCGCAGCCGTTTTTGGCAACGGATACACAAACCATTGTCCGCACTGCCTATGGTCGCGACATGTGGATAATAATCCGGGCGACCGGGCGGCAAGTTGTCACGGTATGATGCGCCCCACATCCGTGGTGCCGGATGGTGACAAATTCATAATAACGCATGTTTGTGACGTATGTGGAAAGACCAAGCGTCAACGTACATGTGATGCAGACAGTATTGATGCGATAATAGAACTGTCGGCAGATAATTCTTTTATTTTTGGAAAATAATTTTTTAATTGCGGGATACATGGATATATTCCTATAATTTCACATGCGCAAATTTCTGGAATATCAACGTGAAAATATATTTTTATATGTGCCGTTTGTTATGGCATTTGGCGCAGCGTTGTATTTCGGTTTAACGCGGGAACCACATATTCCGTATTTCAATATCATATCGATAATTATTGCGGCGCTGAGTGGCATCGGTATGACATGTTTGCGCCGGCTGCATATTCTGCGGGTGATGTTAATATTTATATTTGGTTTTACGTATGCGTCTGCGTTCACATATCTGGTCGCGCCGCCACAAATATCACGCACCATTTCAGACAGGACGATTCCCGCGACTGTTTCAAATATAGATTATACACCAGACAAGGTACGCGTATTCCTACGTATCGCATCCGGTGACATTGGGGCCGCGGGACGCAATAATGCGACCGTGCGTGTATCAATAAAGCCCGACACAGTCACCCCAAATGTTGGCGATAAAATTATGGCAACATTGACGTTATTTGCACCAAGTGGTGCGGATGCACCTGAAACATTTGACTATGCACGTTGGGCATATTTCAACGGGATAACAGCAACAGGTATTATGACGGATTATTCTGTGGTTGAACGCGAGACTACATATTCTGTCAATGCGTTAAGAGCACGGTTGCACAAGGGTGCAAAATCATTTTTGGCCGACGGATTGGTGTTGGGTTATAAAAATTCTTTGCCTGATGATGCACGCACAATATGGACATCCATCGGCATCGGTCACGTTTGGGCAATCAGTGGATTTCATATTGCATTGGTGACAGGATGGCTGTTTGCAATATTTTATTCAATATTCCGGCTGGTCGGGCCAATTACACGACGTATACCTGCGCGGATAATTGCCATGGGTGCGGTATGGTTTGGAATAACGCTTTATCTGATGATATCAGGCGCGGCGGTTGCAACCATTCGTGCGTTCTTGATGACGACACTGGTAATACTGGCACTGTGTCTGGGGCGCAATGCGATATCACTGCGTAATGTCTGTATTGTGTTTATTATCGTGTTTCTGATAAATCCACATTATGTAATGCAGGCCGGATTTCAGTTATCGTTTGCAGCCGTGTTCGGATTGGTATGGTTATTCAATGTTATAAATCCCAAGATGCCTACAAACAAAATACTGAAAGTCATATATGTGGCAACATTAACATCAACTGTTGCAACAATATTTACCGCGCCGTTCGTCGCCGCGCACTTTTATAATTTGCCGTTATATAGTCTGATTGGCAATCTGATACTGTTGCCGATATTTTCTGTTATGATTATGCCACTGGTTATGATTGGCGTATTATGCAGCACGGTTGGTATTATGACGCCAATAAATCTGGCACATATAATTTATGACAAATGTTTATATGTCGCAGAATTTATTGCAAGTCTGCCGGGCGCAACCCCGGCAATACCGCACGTGCCAAATTCCGCGATATGTTTATTTATTCTTGGCTTTATTGGATTGGTATTTATTCGCGATATACGTATAAAAATTAGTTATATTGTATTTAGCGTATGTTCGATATTGGCGATTGGGATTGTTGCATTCAATCCGCGGCCGATATTTATGACAACCGTTGATCATGAACTGGTTGGATATGCGACAGATGATAATATTTGTTTTTCTAAATCCCGGGCATCAAATCATTTCTTTGCATTTGACACATGGCGCCAATTACGCGGATTGCCAACGGCGACACAAAACCAGCGATGCAGGCATGACGACGGCATATGGCGGTTTGATACCGCAACGTTCAATCTGGTATACATCCAGAAATTTGTACCACTGCAACACAATATTGTGAATTTATGTCGGGACGATAGTGTTGATTATATTGTGTCTTATTTTGATATTCATGCAGCGCATTGTGACAATAAAATCCTGCGTGGTGGTTTTGTAATAAATGAATCTGGTAAAATTATTTATACGCCATCTAATCGTCCGTGGCATAATCGGCGCTTATAAAATATAACCCCGATGCAGGCGCCGTGACACCGGCCGCAGAACGATTTTTCGCAGCAAAAATTTTATCAATATCAAAAGTTTTGCCCTGACCTATTTCAACCAGTGTGCCAACCATATTTCGTACCTGATGATGCAAGAACGAACGCGCGGCAAATTCAAAAACAATCATATCACCCATAACATTTATATCGGCCGTATCTAATGTTTTTATCGGACTTTTGGCCTGGCACTGGGATGCGCGGAAACTGGTAAAATCATGATTGCCAATCAATTTTGCGGCAGCCGCACGCATTGCATCCACATCCAGTGGACGCGGTACCCACCAAACCCGATTATGCTGCAATACTGGTGCCGCACGACGATTAAATACCAAATATTTATACCGGCGCCCCACACAAGAAAAACGCGCATTAAAATCATCAGGCACAACCACGCAATCTGTTATTACGACAGGCATATCTGTCAGATAAAAGTTCACCGCACGCATAACAGTCTGGGCGTCATAATCACCATCAATGTCCAAATGCGCCGGCATTGCAACGGCATGAACACCCGCATCAGTGCGGCCAGCGGCAACAACATCGGGACGCGTGCCACAAAATTTTTCAACAGCGTCTTTTATAATAGACTGTACCGATGGGCCCTGGCGGTTTTCCTGCCAGCCGATAAGCCCCGTGCCATCATATTCAAGAATTACGCGATATCGTGTCATTATCGTTGATGTCCAAACCGTTTTGTATCCAACGACCACTTAGAACAAGTATGATTACATTTAACAAAACGTGGTCCAAATAAAATCATGCGAATCCCAAACACCATATAACACGTACGTTCATCGGATTTGCGACCGGACAATGAATATTCACAAGTTTGACAAATGTGTGGGCAAGCGGCCCCAAATATATTTTCAGACATTATTAATACCTTATCTGTTTTTTGTTATAAATGTTTGGCATAAAAAGCATTTTGTTCGTTCGCCATGTTGTACAGATTGTTCTGCATACTGTTCAAATATCTGACACTGTTGACAATGCGTTCCTTTGCAACTTAGACACTCGCACAATCCATTGTCATTAAACTTTGATACATTAACATGTGCGCCATGCAGGCCACATAATTTTTTACCTGGCATTTATTTTATTCTCCTATCTTTATTTCCGCGCCATGCAGACCGTTTGTAAAACTTTTCCAATCCATTGGATTCTTGCCGGCAGGTTGCAGGTGGGTTATTTTTAATTCATCGTTTACAATGCGGGTTTCTAAAATTTTGACATCAATACCATTTATCTTGGTACGCCCCGCCCCCAGGCTGCGCACCTGATTATGAATTTGGTGTGCGGAACGCGACCAATCAATAATTTCATCGTCACCCGTAAACTTACGCGTAAATGTTGGTGTGCCAGACTGTGGCACGGCGGTATATTTTTCCGGTGCGGATAAATATTCAATCAACATTTGCGCCCCGATTTCAGATACACGTTTTTCAACATCTGTATTCGTATCATTTTCACCAATATCAAACGCACGACGCATATATACCGCGCCCGCATCTAATTCCGGTGTCACAGCCATCAGGCATACCGCCGACGTTTTGTCACCATTATAAATCGCACTGCGAATTGGTGACGGGCCACGATATTTTGGCAAATCAGACGGATGTATATTTATACACGGTGCGGAATTCAAAACATTATCACGCAATATTGCGCCATAGGATACAACCACAACCATATCCGGTGTAAAATTATATTCAGATGTTTTGTGATACACGGGCACGCCACGTGATTCAGCCCAAATATGTACTGGTGATTTTGTTAAAATATGTTTGCGACCCGCAGGCTTTGGACCACGCGTAAATACCGCCAAAATATTATGGTCTTGGGCGACCGCATCGAACATCGGGACAACAAAATCATTTGTTCCCATCAGAATCAGATTCATTTTTTATGCCTCCGCACTTTGCGCATTACCATTTCACGACGCACCGGTGACAGATGGTCAATAAACAGCACACCGTCCAGATGGTCTGTTTCATGTTGCACGATACGCGCAGGCACCCCCGACATTTCGGCGCATTTTTCATTGCCCATTTCATCCGTCCATTTTACAACAACCGACTTTGGGCGCACGACATGCGAAAACACCGGCAGATTATCTGGTCCCAGTACTGACAGACAACCTTCTTCCATATCGCATTTGTCATCACTGAAAGACATAATTTGCGGGTTCAGCATTTTATACACGACGTTTGTATCAGGATCCATCATTACCAAAAAGCGTGACAGAATCCCAACCTGGGGCGCTGCCAAGCCCACACCGTTTTGTTCATGCATCATCGCAACCATTGTATCTAATGTATTCAAAATATCCGTGGTGATATCAGATACCGGTGCGCACTTTTGACGCAAGACCATATCCCCACACAGGCGCATTTGCAAATTATTGTTCATCATCGTCATCATCCGTGTTTTGTGCCGCCAATGCCAAGTTCTTGGAAACGGTCAGGCCACCTTGCTTTTTAATCTTGTCGAACCAGCCGGATATACTGCCGCGGCCATCGGTTAATTTATTTAATCCGCCGTCATATGCCGCACGTGCCGTATCCAATGCCGCGCCCATTTTTTTATAATCTTCGGTAAAGCCGGCATATTTTTCGTATAACTTTTGCGCGTATTCCACAATTTTAACGACATTTTTAGACTGTTTTTCAACACGCATCAATGTATCAATCGTGCGCAACATTGGCAATAACAAAGATGGCGTTGCAATCGTCACACCATGTTCAAATGCGTATTTATATATATCATCTTTGTCCCGGTTCATCAGTTCAATATATGCGTGTTCCAACGGCATAAACATACACACATAGTCAAACTTGCAATCAACAACCTGGTTATAGTTTTTATCGCCCAGTTCGGCAATATGCTTTTTCGTCGCGTCAACAAATGCACGCCACAGGCGCTGTTTTTCAACCGCGTCATCGGTCGCCAGATAATCCATATAACTGTTCAGTGACATTTTTGCGTCGACAACAAAATGCTTGTCACCGGGCATATGCACGATATAGTCCGGAATATCACGACCACCGGATAAATGTTTCTGTGCCTCGTACTGGACACCCGGTGTCCAGCCCAGTAATTCAAACAAACGTTCAACCTGGATTTCACCCCAGTTGCCCTGTAATTTCTTTTTACCACGCAGGGCATCCGTCAGGTCTTCGGCCTCTTTCTTTAACCCCAGACTGGCGTCCATCATGGATTTGATTTGACCTTCAAGTGACGCACGATTTTCGGTCGAATTTTTCAGAATATCTTTTATCTGCTTGTTAAAATCTGTTGTTAATTTTTCAATTTGGGTGCGGAACGGCGTAATGGTTGTATTCAGCGTTTGTGTCTGTTCATCAGTTGCCATTTTGCGCGTCTGGGTCAAAACATCAATTGAAATGTTTTTAAATTCTGCCATCATTTTGCCGCGCATATCTTCCAACATTTTGACGCGTGCGTCGGCGGCACTGGCGCGTGCAATAAGTGTGGCATTTTCACGGCGTGCGGATGCGATTTGTTCTTTTAACAATCGGACAGATGCGTCGGCATCTGCGTTTGACGTGTGCATCATTCGCCCGACAACAACGCCGATTGCCGTGCCAATTAATATGCCAACAAATACAGATACCAAATCCATAATAAATGCCCCATTATTCAATGCCACAATTATAAAAGAAAAATGCGGCATTGCAAGCCGCATAGTTATATATTAATTTTTCTGTCGTCGGGTGCGCGTTTTTGTCGGGCGCATATCTGCGATTGTGCGTTCCATTTCCAATATTTGTGTTTCGCGGTCTTCAATTAAACGCAACAGTTTATCGTTTTCCAGTCGGATTTTATCAAGTTCGCGGGTACTGACCACAACTTTATCCCGCAACGATTGATTTTTTTGGCGGTTGGCCAGGGCCGTCACCAATGCGCCCGACGCCGCGCCAATTGCGCCACTGATGATATCATATAATGCGGTTAAATCTGCCATGCACATACAATATCATGGGTGGCGCAAATATGCACTAGGCACTTTTTCTTAATCCTGTTTTACGGTCAACCCATACCTGTTCGGCAGAAATATCCATCAATGGCATGTCTGATTTACTGTCTGAATAAACGCGAACAACACGCGGTATCATTTTATTGTCACGTGCCCATGCATCCAGTGCATAGACTTTGTTTTTACCCCAGCACAGGTATTTATATTTCCATGGATGTGCGTCATCCATTTCAGAACACAGAACCGCATCAAATTTAATATCGCGCACCAATGGACGCAACAGGTAATTCGGACTGGCAGACGCCAATACAACCATGCGGCCGGCCGCACGTTCGGCGGCGACCTGTTCGCGCGCCCAGCCAAAGCGTTCACGTTTATGCTGTTTAATAAATCCAGGCGCAAATTTTTTTACCATACGCGGCGTTAAAAAGCGACGGATGTTTTCACGCCACCATATGCCATCGGGATTTATAGACGCAACAATCCCAGCTACACCCATCAGTGGCAGATACAGCCACGGACGCAGGCTGTGTCGGAAACAATATTTTGCAAATTCCACATTTGAATCCAATGCCGACAATGTACCGTCAAAGTCAAATACAACAACATCTACTTTCTGTAACATGTATATAATCCTTAATTTATTCGGCGGCATTATAACAATGTTTTTATTGCACTGCAAATTTTATATTGTTATTATCAAAATGTTATCAGGGTTTCTGATAACGGGGTTTAGCGACCCATTCTTGTACGCATGCGTCACAGCGTTATGTGATGTGATTTTTTTATCTCCAACCAAGTGGTTGGAGGGTGTGGAAATATACCGAATACCACCACTATTTACAAGATAGTCGCTAACCTCCAACCGTCTGAATTTCTGACGGTTTTTCATTTCACAAAATGAAAAGGAGGTTAGGAAATGAAAAAAATTTTAATTATTGCACTGATAGCTGGTGCGCCGTATTCTGTATATGCATTAAGTCTGATTCCAGATGTCGTACAAATGCCCGACTGTTGCATAGGCGATGCTGTTGGTGCTTGCACACATTTTACCTGTACATACAGGGGAACAACAACCGAATATACAAATTGTGACACGTGCATCACCGCTAACACAACACTTGAAATGAACGGTTCATATCAACCATGCGGCACGAACGGGGACTTGTTTGATGTAAGCGTTGGCAAATGTGTTGAAAATAAAATTGGTGGTATTACTATAACAATGTGCGAGAAAGGATATTATAACAATAATGGTACATGCGAACCTTGCCCAGGTGGCGGAACAACCGCAGTGGGTGGCAGTTCCAATGCGATCACCGATTGTTATATTCCGGCCGGCACAGTCGGCAGTGATACAACAGGCACATACAAATACACCGATGACTGTTATTACACAAGTGATAACGCAGTAATATCGCCAGAATTTCCAGATTTGCCGGTATTTCCAATTAACCCATAAATGGTATAGCACGGAATTTTTTCTGGATTGCGGTGGGACGACGGACTTTTTTCTGTTGTCGTCACCCCGTTGAAGAACGGGGTCTACTGTGTTCCTCTGTTATCCTTGTGCCGGGACATTACAAAACACAATGGATACCGGTTCTTTGAAAAACAATTATCAATTGTTTTTCAAATTCAGTGCCGGTATGACGGTGTGTGCGGTATTGTACCCCGATAGCAGCAATTGTTATTTGAAAAAACGGGGCGTTGCCCCGTTTTTTATTTTTTGGTTTGTTGTTTTGTGCGTTTATTTATTTTACGCGTTTTCATACCTGTTTTGAATTTGGTACGCAAACCTTCCATCAGGAAGAACAATGCTGGTGTCAAAATAAACGTAAACACCAAGGACGCCGCCATACCACCAATCATAACCGCCGCCATAGCAGTTTTCATACCGTCTGTCGACCACATCTGGGGTATCATACCTGTTATAACCGCGATTGACGTCATCATAACCATATTCTTTTTATCGTTCAATTCTGTCCACAGTGCAACACGTGGGACGGCACCTTCGGATATGCGTTTGACGGTTGGTTCCAACACCAAAATATTGTTGTTAACCACCAATCCAACCAACATAACGAATGCCAACATCGCACCAATATTCATTGTCGCACCAGACAAGAACAGCATAATGAACACGCCGGCAAAACTGGTCAAAATTGATGTTGCAATTGTAAACGGATGCACGAACGAATTCAAAATTGCCGCCAGCAACATAAATGTCAGGATAACTGCCAGCATAAATGCCTGACCGATTTCACCGTTGGTTTCATCTTGGGTTTCGGACATACCGCCGAATTTTACATAGTATCCGTTTTTCCATTCCATTGCATCAATACCAGCCTGGATTTTTTGTTGTACCGGCCCCATGGTTGATTTACCAATATTGATATCAATTTCCGTCACACGGATTTTATCCAGACGATTAATGTTCGCTGTTGCAGGCATACGCTTGATTTCACCCAATTGGGACAATGCAACCATGCCCTTTTGTGAATTAACGTATACATTATCAAACAAGTCATCTGTTTTAAATGGCTTTGCATATTCGACGATGATTGGATATTCTTCGCCAGATTCTTTGTACTTATAATCATCATTTCCGTACAATGCCGCACGCAGTGCCGTACCGGCATATGCATTTGACACGCCCCAGAAATTCATTTTATCCTGGTCTGGGATAAACTGAACCTCTATATTTGGTTCTGGTACCGCAAGGATAGCCGTTTGAACCTCTGGTATCTGGTTAATCATTGCCATAACCTGGCGTGCGTATTCGGCACGGATATTGTCATCATCACCATAGATGTTCAATACCAAGTCCGCATTGTTTCCTGATGACATTGTACTGCCAGCCTTAATCGATACTTCCAAATCTGGAATTTCGGCCAATTTTGGCAATATCTGGCGCGCCAGTTCTTTGTCAGAAATACTGCGGTCGTCCAATGGGGTCAACTGAACCTTGACCGCGATGTTATGCAAACCACGTTCACCGATTTTCACCGTTGACGCAACGACGTCTGGGAATTCGGATAATGCATTTTCAATTTGCATTGCGATTTCTTGGGATTTTTCAAATGTCGCACCCATTGGCGCACGCGCTGTGATGTTGATTTCATCAATATCAGACGATGGTGAAAATTCATTTCCAACAAATTTCATCAGCATTGCAGACGCAATCAATATTACCAATGCCCCCAATACAACGCGACCCGGATGACGGAACTGGAAATCAAACCATTGACGCAATGGGGTCTTTTCATCCGCCACAGGGGCATCATTTGCGACCGGGGATTTTTTATCAACAGGGGCGGTCAGACGCAGGAACTTTGCAATCATCATTGGTGCCAACGTGAACGAGAACATCAACGACAACAATGTCAAGAACACAACCGTCATACCAAACTGGGACATGAATTGGCCGGCAATTCCACCCATAAATGCCAGTGGCAAGAACACCACGACGTTTGTTCCGACACCTGCCAGAATTGAAACGGCAACTTTTTTCGTACCGTCAATAGATGCGCGTTCTGGATTTTTACCCTTGTGCATTTCTTGTAATGCGGATTCAATCAAAATAATTGCGTTTGACACCAATGTACCCAGCGCAGATGAATACGCCAACAATGTCATTGCATTTATTGTAAATCCAAACCCATCCATAAAGAAGAAACCTGCAACCAGGGACGCCGGAATCACAACACCGGCAATAATTGTTGAACGCCAGTTATGCGTAAATACCAACAATACCAACACGGTAAAGATAATACCCAAAACAATACCCCAAATTGTACTGTTGGTTTCATCCAAAACAGATGTGGATGAATCAGATACAATCTGCATTTCGGCATTTGGGAATTTTGTCTGCATTTCTGATAACAATGCCGGCAGGCGTTGACGCAATGCGCTTGCAATCTTAATCGCGTTACCGTCAGATGATTTTACAACCGATGCAATCACAACGTCATCACCGTTATAACGTGCACCGGTTTCAATATCACGTGCAGAATCGATAACTGTTGCAATATCAGACAGACGGAACTTTTGTCCTTCCATCGTGGTGACCTGCAAGTTTTCGATTTCATCAACTGTTTTGAATTCACCGATAAAGCGCACGTTTGACGAATTTGAAACACGTTCAATTTTACCACCAGGCACGTTCAAATTTTTATTCCCCAGTGCGGACACAATATCAACAATCGTCACACCGCGTGCCGCCATCTGGTCTGGATCCATTTGGATACGTACGGCACGTTCACGACCACCAAATACAGATACACTGGCCACACCGTTTATTGCAGTGATACGATTTGATAATGTGTTATCGACATATTCTTCCAGGTCACGGGCATCTGCGCCACGCAAAACAATATCCGCCACAGATTCCTGTAATGGGTTTAATTTTTCAACAACAGGCTGCTTTAATGCATCGGGAAATTCGGATGCCAATGCATCGATTTTTGTTTTAACCTCGGCTGCTTTATCGTTTACGTTTACGCCCAGGTTAAATTCCGCCATAACGTATCCACCGTTTTCATAAACCTGGGATGTTAATTTCTTTAATGATGCAACCTCTGATATTGCGTCTTCGGCCTTTTTAATAACCTGGGATTCAATTTCAGATGGTTCGGCGCCCGGATAAATAAATGTCGCCGTCACCATCGGGAAGTCAATTGATGGTGTGCGTTCAATATTCATCTTTGGAAACGATGTAATTCCCAACACGACCCAAAACAAAACAAACATCAATGTAGTGACGGGACGCGTGACGAAAAATTTTAACATGTTGTGTTTCTCCTATCCTTAACTATTATTTAACTTTGACTTTGATGCCATCAGCGACGTTTGATAAAATTATAACGTCGCCATCTTGCAGCCCAGATGTGATAACAGATTGTTCGGCATCTGAATTGGCAACATGCACATTACGCGCCACCGCCACGCCATTTTCCATGACATATACGGTGTCTTGCTTGATAGCATATGACGGGACAAAGTATCCGGTAATCTGATATTCGGCATAATTTAAGCCATCAGATACACCCCGCGTTGTGACGCGATGCATACCGGTATCCAGGTCAATGTTGGATGATACAGACACAATTGTACCATTGCCGATTTTTTGGCCAGGCTTTAACAAACTAACACGGCCACCAGATACCAATGCACGATTGTTTTTTACGCTCAACGGTTCACGCAATATGCCAGTTGTCTTTTTCGCATCCAGTGTTTCAATCACCAGGCCAGATTCAGATGCCACGCGTGACGGATTGAAAACATAGCGACGATTTTCAATTCCAACCATAACGAACCGATACACAAACCACAACACCAGCAATGCCAGCATCGCCAGATAGATACGTTTTTTATTACGTGGGCGATGTGCCCAAACCTTTAAATCGATAAATTTTTTCTTTAACGTATTCATATTATTCACCCAATTTCTTTACAGATTCCGCTGACATTAAAATTTTGTATTTCGCATTTAACAACGCCATATCCAATTGATATAAACCAGCCGATACTTCGGACAATTCAATTGCGGATGTCTGACCAGATGCGAAACGTTCACTGCTGAATTTATACGCCTTGGCGGCCAAATTACGTGCATTTTCCAATGTCTTTAAATTACCACGCAGATGGTCATATTGTGCAATTGCACGGTCGTATTCTTCGGTGGTTAATTTCTTGGCCTTGTCCAAATCTTGACGTGCAGATTCCGCGTTCATGGCATCAACTGTCGCATTGGCACGGTTCAGACCGCCACTGAAAATCGGCACCTGTAATGCAACGCCCCAATTGGCAGATTGCGAATTATCATGACCAAACATGCGGTCAAAGTCCGAATTCATGGCATTATAACTGTATGATGCGGTTGCCGCCAATGTCGGATATCCGTTTGCACGCGATGAACGCGCCTTGTCTTCGTACATTTTTATTTGGCTGTTCAAGATTTGCCATTGTGGCGTGTCTTTTAATTCTTTGGCATCCATACTGTCAAACGAAGTTGGAAAATTATCAGTTAGTGTCAACTCTTCGTTCATATCAATTCCAGCCAGAATTTTCAGCATGCGATGTGCGGTATCACGGTTGAATTTCGCATCAGACAGATTGATTTCCTTGGTTGCGATATCTGATTCAATTTTAACCAGATTACTGCGGTTGGCACGACCGGCGGCGGTCAGACTGGCACGGGCATTTTTCGCATCCCTCAGGTCTGCCTCTGACAACTTTACAATATCGTCGGTCATCTTGGCTGTCCAGTACAGGTCAACTGCGCTATATTTAACCTCGCGACGGGTCATCTCGCGCGATGCCTCACTCATTTTAATTGCGTTGCGAACACTGCGAACCGCATTTCCGATTTTGCCAAATGTGTATATTGGTTGCGTAAATGATAGGCCTGCACTGAAAATATTATCTGGGATTTCCAGACGCGAGATATCGCCGGCCCCTTCCAATGCATCGGCGATAACACCACCCAATGCCGGCGGCAAATCAATACCATAATTGCGGTCAAAAGGCTTCTTGACATTGACCAGATTCATATACGAAACCGTTCCATCCAATGTGAACCAACGGCTAGAATTTGCGACATCCAGTTGTGCTTCGGCCTGCTTTAACATTGCATCAGCCTTTTTTATGTCTTGTGATTCTGTTAAAATCATATCGACAGCCTTGTCCAATGACAAATCCATTGCTATGGACGCATTGCATACAAAACCGCAACACAATGCACCCAACACAGGCGTCAATCTTGCATTACGCATCTTTATTCTCCATCTTTGCAAAAATAGTGTTTATTTGTTTCAGTGCGGAAATTAATACCGCTTCGTCCTCATGACTGAGCCCGGCAAACATCGCAGCAATATCAGCACGAAAAATTTCCATCGCCTGATTAGCCATTGCCCCCCCCCGCTCTGTCACAGAATACCAGGTATTGCGACGATCATTTTCATCAATTGTACGCAAAACCAAGCCTTCGCCTTCCAGTTTGCGAAATACCGCACACAGGTTTGGTGTTGTGATTTCTTCACGGCGTGCAATATCCTTTAACCTGGCCCGTCCACCAACGAACAGACGAACCAACACCGTCAATTGCTGACGCGGGATATTAATTCCCGAATGCGTTTCACGATGCAGGCGTCCAGCCAGTTTATCCAGAATCAATATATTTGATTCCAGTAAACGAACAAATTCTTTACGTGCCATGTTATTCCTTTGCGATTTTTATGGGATAACCCAATCATTAAAAAATCTGAATAATTATATATTTTAATAATTTTATTGCAAGTAATAAAATAGGAAAAAGTTGTTAATATTACAGACAATTGCACTGCATGTGGTTGAATTATTGGTTGGGGCGCACTCAATTCCCTCGGCATAAATGCCTGCGGGAAAACCGTGACGGCACGACTGTGCTCCGCTTGTCTTGCCTACTTGTTTTCGAACCAGCAACTTGCGTTGCGATTACAAACCTTGGCCATTGACCAATAATTAAACCCACACTGCGTGGGGTTGAATTATTGGTTGCCCTTGTTGTCCGATTTCCTAACCAACCATCGGCCTGCGTTTATCAACTTTTTGCAACGTATGAACGATTGCGTTGACTTTATTACCGAACGGCAACCGTCCCTGTTGGCGTTTCTGCGTGAACAGCCGTGTAAAATCAGACCATAGGCTGGTTGAACGGTCAAAAAAGTGTAAAAGGTGGGTCTTTTTGGTTGACTTTTGAACACATGTAATCAAATGTCTAAGACAACGTTTTTACACCAAAGGGGGACAGTATGAAGTTTCTATACGCACGCGTGTCATCGCTCTCGCAAAACCTGGATCGGCAGTTAACCGACCTGCCGGGTGACATTAACCGCATATTTGAAGATAAGGCCAGCGGTAAAAACACCGACCGACCGGGTTTAACCGCCCTGATGGGGATTTTGCGGGCGGGCGACGTGGTCTATTGTCACTCGCTTGACCGGCTGGCACGTAATACCCGCGACCTGTTGAACATTGTCCGTGATATTACCGATCGTGGCGCAACGATAGAATTCCGCAAAGAACACCTGACCTTTGCCCCGCGGGATGACAATGCGATTGGGCACCTGATGCTGCATATATTGGGGGCGATTGCGGAATTTGAACGGTCACTAATCCGGGAACGCCAATTACAGGGCATCGCCATTGCCAAGGCCAAAGGTAGGTTTAAAGGTGGGAAACGCAAACTCGCCCCCGACGCGGTCGCCGAACTGCGTGCGCTGGTGGAATCACGCACCATGCCCATCGCCCAGATTGCCCGAAAATTCGGAATCAGCCGCGTCAGTGTCTATTCATATGCCCGCGCCGGTTAATTCAGTTGATTTTGGCGTTTCCCACGCTACAATAGGAACAGAATCAACAGGGACGAAAGTTGATTCAGGGCAGTCAGAAGCCCGCATTCGTATCCCTATCACTCCCACCCGCGGTCTGCGGGTGTCTGTTGTGTGAAACCGCCACCCGTTTATTCATCAACCGGAATTTCATACGTGTCGTTGTCATAATCCCAGTGCCGACCGTCATAGTATTGCACACCAAGGATTATACCCAAAAACGCCAATTCCAGCCGACACGGTGTATGGTCGCAGTGCACATGCTTATAGAAGGTAAAGCCCGTCGTCAACGCACCGTCGCAAAACAGTTCCGCCTCTATCGTCTTATGACCGCCCAGTTTTTTGAACCATATAAAGTGCCGGCGAAACAGGTAAAAAACATGCATCCAACAAAGGACCTTTGCCAAATCCAGTTCAATGTTTAGACGGCAATCCAGCACAGTTATACCAAAGGCAAAGGACGACACGCTAATATTGGCGGTTATTTCAAACATCTGCCCACGGTCCAGCCACCAGTTTTTTAGTCTGTTCGACATAACATCCCCAATGACAAACTTTTATCAAAAAGCAACTTTAACCCCAATACGGATTAACGCGTTTACTTCTCGGCTAATAGCGTTTGTTTCATTTTTTACCGTGCCCTTGACGCCAAATGGCAATATTTGTGCTTCGGCAAAAACGTTAAAACATTTATAAATATTGTAATTAGCCCCCATTATTACCCCAAAGTCAAAGTTCATTTGTTTGGCAGGGTCTGCTGCAAAGGGAACATATTCAAAAGAAAACGGAAAGTCGTTTTCCGGGTTTATGGTGACTATGTCTTCAATAATCTGATACCCACTTACCTCGGCCTTGTACATGCCAGCGGTTAATTTTGTATAAATGTCAAACGATTTTGTTAAATAATATCCTATGCCAGCAGACAGATTTAAAGATTTTTTTTCTGTTTTAAGGCTGAAAGAATTTGGACCGCCGTAGAAACTGGTGGTGTAATACAGGGTGTCATCAGCTTTTATACTTTCCGCCATTACAGACAATGTATAATACCACCTAGATGGCAATGAACGAAACCGAATACCAATCTCGCCGGTAAAACCAGTCGTATCGTCAATAACATTAGTAGTTAGCCCCATGCCTAAAAAAATGGACTGCTGCTCGCAATTTTCTAAACCACACCGTTTTATATTATTTTTTTCACTTACTATTTGGCGTCTTTCTTCTGTTAATGTTACGCCACAATCGTATTCTATGAACTGACCGTTATCATCAAAATCAACACAAGTTTCCGCATTTACCACGCTTGGGACAAATCCCAATATCCCCACCAGAAAATATATTCTTTTCATGTCTTAATCCCTTTGTGTATTTTATCTATGCAGGGAATATGAAAACACAACATGCAATTCTTATCCCCTGCGTATCAATAAACGATGCGTTTTTATTTTGAATTTTTCTGTTTTTCACGAACGATCGGCGTATCCTTGTCTGTTATTGCGGTAATTTTCCCAGAATAGCCGTTCACTATAACTTTGGTCGTTCCAAACAAGCAACGATGCCCAAAGCAGAAAGCGCCGTTACGCATACTGGTGTATTGCGGTGCTATAATAACATCGGATTGTGATTGATTCATCGCATCATAGACAGCCGCCGCCGTGCAAGATTCGGTGGCCAGATTGCCAGTTTCGGTTTGAAGTGTTGGTCCATAAGTCTGACGCTGTGGAACATTGTTAAACACCCACAGGAAACTGCCACATTCTGCTGTTCCAGTAATTTTTTTACTTGCATCGACGTTTACCTTGACCTGCATGGGAACAAATTCGACATCTGGATTTGATAGCGTCATTCCCATCTTGCCATTATGATACGTTCCGCACGCTGTTAATGCCAACAGGCTACTTAAAATTGCAATTTTTTTCATTTTCATCCCTTTTGTGTTTTGTTATAAAAACGAACCACCAAGGGGAACTTGGTGGCCGGGGAGTTCAGAAATAGCATTCGCACTACCCACCAGCTTTCGGGGAAACCCCTGTTTATATGACTGGCGGCTCCCCGACCAGGAGGTGGGGATTACAACCCTATCGACAAAAACTGCCAAAAGGGTTTACAGTGGATATGGGTACCGCGCTTGGCACTCTGCGAATGAGGCATCTGACCGCCCCGAACTCAAATCCCTTTGGGTTCATGCACAGTATACCCCAGTTATTTCAAAAAACAATATTTTTTACTGGGAACAAAAAACCGCCGTTCCCGGCGGTTTTTTTATTCAGCGTTTTCTGCTAATTCCTGCGCTTTTTTGATTTTTTCATCGACCATTTCCGACAACGTGCGTTCCCCGTCCGGGCCACAGAAAAATACAAAGCCAGATACGATGTATCCACCGATTGCACGCGCGGCGGAACTGATGCTCATGGGCTGACCGGTGCCGTTTAACAAAACCTTATTGTTATCGGTAACCACAACGTACTTTTTTGTAAACTTGGCAGAACGCGGAAATAACTTTGTTCCCTTCTTTATCCCCAGTTTTGCCAAGGTCCATTTTGCACGTTTACCAAGCTGTGTTGTTTCCCCGTCATCCGGCATTTGTATGCCCAGGTCTTCGGTAAATTTATTCATGTCTTTATCCGTGAATGGTTGTCCCATATGGCTAAGCAAAGTCTGTAAACCCTCCAGTTGTTTTTCTGTCATAGCGAACCATTCAAAGTGTTTTCCGCTGGCACAAACGATACGGATTGGGTCAAATATTTTGTGCAATCCCATTTTTTCTATATTCTCGGCTGTTTCACGGTCGTCCATAATGACCGCTGCGACCAACCGGAATTCGCCGGGGCAATCCGTCACACGTCCACACCCCATTTCATCCAGATTCCACCGCTTTTTGATATTTTGGGCGATGCCAATTTTATACAATTGCGTTTTGCTATCCGGCTTTACCAGAAATTCATCGTTCGTTACGACATATACTGCCTTTGGTGTTTTGGTTTTTGTGCCCATTTTTCACTCCTTTTTTGGGTTTTTATTTTGCCGTTATCGGCGTTTTGGATATCAAATAGCGTTTGCCGTTTTCATTCGGGGCACTGACGATGCCATCTTGCTCCATCCGGTCCAGAATATTGGCGACCTTGTTATATCCAATATTAAAATTACGTTGAATATATGAAATCGTCGGTTTGTTGCCGCGTATTACCACCGCTTTGGCACGTTGGTACAGGTCTTGGTCGTCCACAACAGCGCCTTCTGTTGCATAATCGCCCCCAGTGCGTAAAAAGTCCGCAACACGCTTGATTTCGTCCGCATCTATGACGGGGGTGTTAACACGCACAGGACGGTCGTCTTTATAAGACACCAGTATATCACCGCAAAGTTGCAGTTTTTCAGCACCACCAGTCCCCAGGTTTCCAATACTTTGCAAAGAAGTGTCCGTCCAGAAAGACACACGGACTGGAACATTCGCCCTGGAGAAAATGAAGCTAGCCGAATTCATCAGTTCCCGCATTGCAACGACAAGGTGTACATTAGCACGAGCACCGAATTGGACGATATATTCGATATCCTTGTCTGACGTCCGCATCAAATCCATTGCGTCGTCAACAACAATAACCAGTCGTGGCCAGTCTGTATCATCGCGGATGCGCCTTATTTCAAGCCGTCTGCGAATTTCGTGCGCCACGTATTGCAGGTCAAACGCCCCGTCATCTACCCCAGTGGCAACTGGCATTGCCAAGTGCGGAATGCCATCCCATTCTATAAAACTATCACCCTTTGGGTCAATCAGTACCAGTTGGCACAAACTTGGATGGCAGTTATATACCACCGACAAAACCAATGATTGCAGCAGTGCTGATTTGCCCGAACACCAACGCCCCAGCACCACTACATTCTCCATTTCGGTCAGGTCATACGCTTTCGGAATATTGTCGGCTGATTTTAAGCCAACGACCCACGGGATAGAATATAATTCCAACAGAAGTGCCTTATCACACATCAAATCACCCATGTGTAATGGATAACACACAAAGTTTGGAACGGCGATATTTACTTCTGAAGTGAATGGTACTTGGTTAACTATAATCCGATCGTTTGTTGCCAAGGCACGCGCAATGTCCTCGGTTGTCGCCCGGATATCCGCCATACGAACGCCCCGGTTTGGTTGGAATCTATAATTTGAAACCAATGGTCCCGGAATCATACGAAAGTCCCTGCCACCAATGCCATAGGATTCCAAGATATCCTGCATAACTTTGACCTTTTCATCGCATTCGGCGGGTGACATTTCCTGATGCACGACTGGGTGCGACAACAGTTCCAGGTCGGGCGCTATATATTCGTGATATGATTGTTTGGTCATTTTTTACTCCTTGTTTTAGATTATTTACTCATCGTCGCCAGTGGGATTGACTTCTATTGGATATTCCGGACCCCAGACATAGCGTTCACCATTTTCGTCCGGTTCTGAAACCACACCTTCGACCTCTAACCATTCCATCAGTTCACTGGCTTTGTCATGGTCTATTGTTAGAGAACGTTGCAGGTACGAAATTGTCGGGTTATCTTCGCGTAATACGCATTCTTTGGCACGTTCAAACAGGGCTTTGTCTTCCGCCGTTTTTTGTCTGTGTGTCATGGAATAAACAACGCGTGACAATTCTATGACACCTGTGCCAAACGTATGGATGCGCTTCAGATCGTTCTGTTTGTCCGACATCAGCATATCATCATAATCCAACAAATTTTCCGCCCCTGGTGCGCGCAGGCATTGAATGCTATCCTCCCGCGTACATGTACGAAACACCATACGGGTCGGGATATATGGCGCGATAGTTTGGACTGCGTCAATATAACGCGTTGCAACGACCAGGTTCACATTCACACGTGCGCCAAACTGGGCAATATATTTCAGTTTATCGTGTGACACATCCATCAAATCCGCCACTTCATCAATAACAACCAGTATACGGGGCTGGATTTCATATTCGATAGGGTGCCTTTGGATCAACCGTTTTTTGATTTCGTTTTGTGCAAATTTTAGGGCGACATCCCCATCCGTCACAGTTTTTGCAACCGGCATCACCAGGTGCGGCACGCCGTCACATCGCAAAAAAGTATCGTCTTTGGTGTCGATTAACACCAGTTGGCACATATCTGGACCACATGTATACAGCGCGGATAAAACCAGCGATCGCAACAAGCTTGACTTGCCTGTTTCCGGACACCCAGAAATCAGTACGTGTTCCATATCACACAAAAAACCTAACTCTGATATATGACAGTCATGATTTAGGTCTATACCAAAGTACCATGCAAGGCTATTGATTTTTAGTTCTTTATCGTCACGCATATAATCGCCCAAATGTACCCAATTGTGTTTGTTATTCGGGATGGCAATATTTACTTCGGAAGCACCCCTAAATACTTGGGTAATCATAATACGGTTATCTGTCTCTAGCGCACGGGCAATATCTTCGGTTCTTGCCCTTATATCCTCTATACGAACGCCAACAGCGGGTAAAAACGTATAATTAGTAACCGTGGGATTACGCCACGTATATGTTACCTTGCCACGAATACCGTATGATTCCAGAATCTTTTGTAAAGTCGCGATATGACGATCGAATTCCTCTGGTGTCATTTTTTTGCGCGCAGGTGATTTCCGCAACAGACCGATATCTGGCTTCGTGTATTCAGTCATTTTTACTCCTTTCTTTCTGGGGGTGATTACGAACAAAATCCGCTACACGCGCTACTTCTGACGGCTCTATATGCGGCATTTGCGTGAACAACGGCGACAACTTGTTTCCCCACGGGAATATGGTATCTACCCAGCGTTCGGAAAAACGTACCTCTGTTTGCGCCTGGATGAAAAATCGCGACTTGAACGGGTCCAATATCTTGGCGGTCAATATATCGCCAGTTGGTTGCCGTAAAACGTTTCGCATCGGTATATCCACCCGACGCGTTGCAACAACCGGATATATTCCAACCGCGGGTCCCTGTTGTGCGATACGACAGAGGCTATTTTCAACCTGGGTACGACATACACCAGTCATAAGGGGTTCCAGTTCGTCTATTATTACAACGATATAGGGCATATTTTGGCACGACGTGGCGTTTAAGCTTGCCTGGCGCTGGTCCAGCTCGTTCAGTATAGTATCTAGCGCTGTCGCGGCATATTTTGCGCCCCGTACGAGGGGAGTTGCCAAGTGTGGAATATCCGCCCATAACCCCAAATCAGCATGTGCGGCATTTATCAGCGTTAAACGGCACTGATGCGGTGTAAAACGGTATAGAATAGAAATAATCAGCGTTTGCAGAAAGGTTTGGATATCCGCCCCGGCTTCCCCCAGGACCAGTGTCGCCCCAATATCCGCCAGGTCATGAATCTGTGGTCGATCGGCGACATAACCCGTTCCCCAAGGTATACGCACCCCGGTATTTTGAAAATCGTCCCAGGAAACGATATCGCCCATACGTGCGGTGTAGCGTGTTTTATTGTGAACGTATATAGAAACTCTGTCGGGTGCTGTGTCAGATACACTGGCGCAACCTACGCCAGGTGCCACTTCACAGGCGAAATTCTTTATGGTTGTGTCCAAACCCGGGGACATACCGTTATCAGGTTTAAAGGTATAGCGCGTGGCGGACACATACGGGCTTATTTCTACTATCTGCCCCGGAATACCCTTGTCTGCCAAATACGATTCAAGAACGGCGGCCTGAACCCGCGCTTCCCTTGTCGCGATTGTTTCGCATTGTTTTGCGCTGTCCAATAACGACGTGTCCGGTATTGTATAAGCGTTTCCTTCCTGCATATCCTGCCCCTGTGTAGTCCTAAAGGAAACGAAAACCGATGAAGTCAAAAGCCTGTCCAAAGATGGACATCCGCGCCATATATGGCGTTGTATAAATATTCGGCACAGATGTGCACGGCGGATGACGGTTTTCTGACGACCGGATCCCATATCCTTTATGGGTTCAGGCTTTATTCTATATCCTTTTTTGCCTAAAACAATAAAAAAATGCACGCCTTACCTGAAGAGTGTTTCCGAAGTAAATATACGCCACGACCGAATATGTTTCGTATCGTCCAGTCGCAGTTGCTTGCTGCAATATTCTGTCGCCCCGTTGGTGTCATAAACCTGTCGTACGTCTATGTCGGGTGCGTTGTCAGTTCGGTGGGATTTTTGATAAAACAGACCAGACTTGGTAAAGGCTTGGCAAACCTCCTCGGTTGGACGGGTGCCACAGGAAATCAGGATATGCGCGTGCCAGTGTTTGTCGCGTCCCCGTTCACAAAAACCTATAAAGGGATAAGGCTTATTTATCCAGTGCCGCCCAAGCAGTTTTCGTTCTGCCCCCCTTACAATCCGCCACAGGTCATCCAAAAACCGTTCAAGTCCCGTCGTCTTTGCCTCAAATGGTAACTGCAGGCTGACCATATGCGTTGGGTTGTATCCCTGACTGACCAAGTTCTGTATATCTTCCAATCCCTTTGTTTTACATCCTGTCATCGTAATTTCCCTTGGTTTTGGGTATAGGAGGGTTAACTGCGGCTTCATCACCAACAGTGCCCCCCAATCCGCCCCACCTGTATGGTTCCAGTCGCCATATACAGCAAACCTTCCCCATATCAGATGCCGACTGTCCCCGGCTCACAGTCAAAGAGTGTTTTGGCGCCCCACACCGGGATTCGGGACATTTTATGGCTATTTATTGCCAGTAATATTGGTTCGTTGCTCTAGCCAGCGTTTTACGGCCGCGGATGTATAACGGATGCGTCCACCGATACGGGTATAGGGCAATCCATATACCCCCTTCATCCGCCATACCGCTAACGTATGCGGTGTCACACCAATCATCGCCGCAACCTCTGCCACACTTAAAAATTCGTTCATTCTGCCTCCTATACGGCTTTACGTTTTCAAAATAGTCGTTTCTTTCGTTTACTAGAACCGACAAACATTTCCTTTTGTTGTGTTTTTTTACCACCCAACCCCGATTCGGTGCAAGAAAAACCATGCGTTTTTTGTGTTTTCGTTTACCCCTTATTACGGGTGTATAAAAAAGTTTCAAAAACGGTCATAACTGGTACGAACGGTTAGTTCTAAAACTGCAACTAGGGCGATGATGTCCTTTGTAACGCAAATGAATAATTATGAACGATAGACCGAAAAGAAAGCTGATAGACAAGATGAAAAACGAATGGCCCTTTACCCAAAATATGACCCCAGACGATTTGATGGACCTAGCGAACCGGTGCGTCGATATATGTACCTTATTAACTCGCATTCAGACCAATTTAACGGCAAAGTCACTGTAGTAAAAAAATCATTATTAACCAAAAGGACCAGAATATGCCCAGAAAAACAAACAAATACCAACCGTGTACCCAGGCGGTTATTTTTAGCCGCGTTTCAACCAAAGAACAGGAACAAGGCGCATCCATAGACGCCCAGTTGGCGGGAAACCGTGCCTATTGTCGGCGAAATGGCCTGCAAATCCTGAGCGAATTTACAATAACCGAAAGTTCGACCCGCGGCGACCGAAAACTGTTCAAAGAAATGCTGGCGTTCGTCAAAAGGCAGTCGTGTCCGGTGGCGATTGTCGCAAACTGCGTCGACCGTATATTAAGAAGTTTTGAAGATGCGGTCACACTGGACAAACTGCGTAAAGCCGGGAAGATAGAGGTGCACTGTCAAAAGGAAAATATCGTATTTTCTAAAAATTCTAATGCATCCATAGAAATCTACTGGAATATGCAGGTGACGATGGCACGGGCGTATGTGGCCAGCCTGTCGGACAACGTAAAACGCAGTATGGACTATAACGCGAAATCTGGGAAACTGCAATGGCGTGCCCCACTGGGGTATTTGAACAAACGCGACCCCAACGGTCAGGCAACCGCCGTTCCAGACCCCGACCGGGCCGATATTATTACGCGCCTGTTTTCTGAATATGCCAAGGGTACAAACAGTTTGAATGATATGCGCGATTTGGCGGCGGGACTGGGCCTAAAAACGGTCAAGGGTCTGCCTGTGTCCAAGGCAACGATACAGCATATCCTGACAAATCCGTTTTATTCGGGCAAAATGTACTTTAATGGCGATCTATATCCACACGATTATGACCGTCTAACCACACCAGCTATATTTCAAAAGTGTCAGGATGTCATGCGCGGACGCGGGATAAGTGCGTCTAAACGCAAATACGGACAACGCGAGTTCGCGTTTCGGGGGTTGCTGCGGTGTGCGACCTGCGGTTGCCTGATTACCAGTGAAGAGCATATCAAGAAAAGCGGCAAATCCTATACATACCTAAGCTGTTCACACTACAAAGGGGGCTGTCACGAAAAACCGGTAAACGAAAACATCCTGTTTGAACAGTTGAACAAAGAGATTTTCCGCTTATTGGGTGCCCTTCGGCCAATGGCCAAGGAACTATGTGCCTGCGTTAAACAGGAACTTAGCCTGGATGCGGAATGCATATCCACCAAAAAGGCAAAGTTAACCCAGGAACGCGATGCGCTGGCGGTCCAGAAACAACGCGCCGTCGCCAAGTTCGTTGACGACGTTATTGATAAAAGTGCCTATGAAACCCTGGTCAGTG
>JAMPEH010000019.1 GCA_023665245.1 Muribaculaceae bacterium | reverse complement strand
TACCGCTTCGTCAGACCTTTTGTTTTTAAAACTATTTCTTTCATGGTATCCTCCTCTCCTTTTAAACCTTATGATAAAAAAAGAGTGTTAAGAAACCCTTAACACAATTCTTAAATAAGTATTAAATAATGAAAATCAAAAATGGCTTATTTACTGGCATTTCTTAAGTTTTTTGTTACCAACCCGTTACCAACCGTAATTTAATCACATCATTTTAAACTGGTTTTAAATACCAATCTTTACCCACAGAGTGTATTAACTCTTTTTTGTACTTCATCGTAATTATAGCCAGCTTTGGTCAGGCGGTCAACTCTGTCTTTTCCATTGCCCCACTTGCCCTGAATGACTTCCCTCGCAAGCTCATCAATGGTCTTGACATTGTTTTTTGCCAGTAATCTGTTAACCTCCGTCTGCACTGCATCATAATCATATCCTGCCCTTGTCAGACGTGCTTTTCTATCCGCTCCATTGCCCCATTTGCCTGACAGTACCTCTTTTGCGATAGCGGCAGTATCTTTCCTTACTTCTAATTCATGTATGCCAGCATCTTCTAATACGCCAACCGCCTCTGTTTGTTTTTCTTCCGCATAGTCTTTGTAAAAATAGTTTGCATCGCAATTTGTACTTATACCGTCAACCTTTGTCGTTGATGAATACTGCCATCCTATGTACGGTTTTCCATACTGGCATTCCTTATAATACTGTGCAACCCATTTGTCCCACTTGTCAAATCTGCTGTCAGTGAGTATATTGTTAAACCAGCTTGTATTGGCATATATACCCACCTTATACCCTGCGTCTGATACCGCATTGCAAAATACTTCTGCCATATCCCCGATTACTATTTTAGAACATTTAGCCGTAGCAGCGTCTTCCAAATCATAAAAGACAGGATAAACCAGCTTTTTACCTTTAATCAGCCTCAGGACATGATCTGCTTCACTCTTGGCTTTTATAACATCAGTTGCATAGGAATACAAATAAACACCATACGGAATACCTAATCTTTCACATTCTGAAGCATTCCTTGCAAACTGTTTATCATCCTGCTTTGTGGTATTTTGTCCAAATCCACACCTGAGTATTGCAAATTCCACGCCTCCCTTCTTCGCCTTTTCCCAATCAATAACTCCCTGAAATTCTGATACATCAATTCCAAATTTCTTCATAATAACATTCCTCCGTATTTACTCATTTTCACTGTCATTTTTTGTTTTCAGTACTTCAATTGCATTTTTTATTGCAGCAGGAACAGGCAAACCCATAAGCCCCGCATTTTCCACGATGGATATTGTTTCATTTGTTATAAATGCGATTACAACAGCATCCCTTATGTAATTTGTTCCTGCAATCAGGTCAAGCCTGTATGCCACAAGCACAAGTACAAGCGTCATGGCTTTCCTGAACAGCCCCTTCCAACCCGCACGGCTCTCAAGTGCTCCCGTGTTTGTCTTTGGACTGCGTTTGAATACTCCCGCAACTGCCAGCCCCGACACGAAATCAAGTGCCATAAACAGCAGCAATGTTTTTAATCCTGCATCCCAACCGCCAAACAGCGATGCCACGCATGCCCCCAAGGTTCCAAAAATAGTACACAATTTAACTTTCATGTCTCATTCCTCCACTTCCCTTACCGTGTAAGTTATCTTCATTGTTTTATCAGCTGTTTTTTCAACCTGTGATTCAAGGTTGTTAATAGTCATGAGTACAGTCCCAAGCATCACCTCTTTAAATGCAACATAGGGATAACTATAACCACTGTAAATGTCAAATTCCCCGACTATAACTTTATCCCTTATATACGCTGTCTCATAATAGGTGTTATAATAATATTCTGCTAACGGTCCATTGCACGCAATCAAATCTATTTTGATTTCATCATTCATGTTCAGCACCATATTATTACCATAATCAATTCCAACATAATACCCATCAAAAACAGCCCTTTTATTGACACTTGATATATCTGGTGTTCTTTCAAGACCATATGCATAAGATATTTCATTAAAATCATCAATATTAACAAATGCCAGATAATATTCTGCATTCCCTTCATCATCATATTTTCTACAACCAAATACAATTTTCCGTTCATCCGGCAAATATGATACATTATTCCCGTTATTGACAAGCCAACACGGGTATGTTTTTGTAAACTGCTGCGTAATTGTTTTACTTGACATGTTTACAAACATAACTGAATGTGTTGATGCCCCTGTCTGCTCGGTTTCAGCCGAACGTGGTTCAACTGATGATGTAACAGCTGTCACAACATACTCGTCATTACTGATTTTTAATATTTTAATCTGATAGTATCCTGAAAACGGAACACAAGTTCCGAAAAATCCCTGATTTGCGGATGTAAGAATCATGCTTCTTACATTTGAAATTCCTGTCATCTCATAACGGTGTTCATATAATCCAATAGACATAGTGGAGAAATCTATATCATAAGTAAATAACACATAGTTTCCATTTATGTCTTCAATGTGTGCACAATAAATTTTTCCTGCATCAAAATCAATCTCTTTTATAATTTGATTTGCCCAAAATCTTGTATTCCAGGAGGAATTTCCAAGGGATATGCCTATTGTCTCCTCGTTTTCTTTTTTTTGTTTTTCCAGACATTCTATCCATTTTTCATATGTTGTTACCTGGTAATCAGGATTGTGAACCACCATTTGTTGTGAATATGGTCCTGTTACAATGTTTTTTTCAAGTCTTTCCAATTGTAATCCGTGTGACTTAGTTATGTTTTTTAAATTAATACCATTTATGCCTGCACAGTTTGGTACAAGTGCAAGGCTTGCTATACTTCCATTTGCCTGCGTGGTCGTAAAGTCCCATACAAATGTATAGCTTCCATCGGCATTCATACCCGACTCATTTTCATTGAAGCTTCCCCTGTCCGTTAATTCAGGGACATCATTCATGGACATGTTAGCACACCCAATCATTTTATTATTTTTTGTCGGTGGATAAATGTTTTCAACATTTTCTTCTAAAGTATTGCTAAACAGCATTATTCCACCTAGCAAATTTTCAATAATGGGAAATAAGTTGTACCTATTGTTGGTACTTTGTGCATATTGAAGTGTTGAATAAAACTGGTTTAAACCATTCACCACATATTTCAGTCCGTTGGTGAACATGTTGGTATCCTCGAATACTTCCGTATTGCCTGTATGTACATCTGTCAATTCTATCTTTGTATTACCTTTAAGCATTTTTTATCCCCTCCATATTACTCATAGCTGTATTAATATAATCTACCTTTAAGCCTGTCAGGAATGATTCGAGAGTGGGGTATCTTATCTGTATGTTGTATCCTGCCATTTCAGGAAAGCCCCTGGCATCTTCAACCCCGCCTTTGGTGTTCCACTCATCATCCTCTGCCATTCTCCATACTTTAGACGCTGTATCCCACACCATCCATATGTTTTCTTTATCTTTCGCTCTTTTAAAGGCAAATCTGCACAGGATATCATCACTTCCCGTTACCGTTACCTTTTTGATATTTGATATTGTGCTGTCAAAGTCAATATACTTTGATGCCATAATCTGAGGTACGGGCGGGGATGCGGTTACAGTTGCCCTGACTGTAAAATCAGTTTCTCCCCAGCACAACAGCACTGGTGCTTCAAGTGCCAATATCTTTTCTGCATTTGGTACATCATCCATTCCATATGCCTTAAAGAGTGCCGCATCAATATCTGTATGCTCTACGGCCGTAAGCCCTCCATCTGTCACTGTGTATATGTCATCATTGTTCTTTAACAAATACTTCATCCACAATCACCCCGATTTCCTCAATATCGTATTTATTTTTATCTATCTCAACATCATACCTGTAGCCCACATCTATCTCCTCACAAATGCCCTCAAGTTCATACGTTGTTTTGATTGTCCAGTCTCCTGTTATATACTCATTCGGTTCCATATCTGAATTAGTAATTGTTTTTGATACCGAAACACGGGTTATCAGCATGTTATAATCAAGAGGTCGCAATTGTACTTCGGCTGGTGTAAACAATACCCTGCCCATTGTATCTTCGAATCCCCTCTTAGCTGGGTTTTGTACGGTGAGTTCCATATCACCTGATATATGCTTTACTTTTAATGCATCCTGCACAGTAATAGGTATACGGTGCATATTTTCATCAATGGTAAGGGTTCCGTCCCATTCAACCTTATGTGCATCAAGTCCCTGTGCAAATACCACAGCCTTGGCACCCAATTCAGGTATGACCGCCTTAAGCTTAGCGTTATTTACGGTATCATATATATTTTTAAAGTTTGGAGCGGAAGGATTGGAAATAATGGCATTCAGTGCATTCTTTAATGCTTCCGATAAAACCCTGATATCGCTCCCACTATTTGCATATGCCTTTGCAAAAATGCGTAAGGTATACATTTTCGTGGTTTGTGCATTTTGAAAAAACATAAATGTTGCCATGTTTTTACCGGCACCATAGTATCCCGTATAAACGGCGTAGTCTATCGGTCCATTGCTGTCATATAGTGAAAATTCAACATTTCCATCCATATCCAGTTCAAATTGCACCGTCACAATACATATAGGCTTACAATCATCATTAACAGTGTAGGCAAGCTCCGCTATCTTGATTGGTGCCTCTCTTACTTCATAGCTTTTAGGATTTATATAGCTGACCACCGCAACATTCTTTTTTTCCAGTTCAGTTCTTACCTCATTTATTTTTTTGTTGCTTTGCCCTGCAATACTGTATTTATCTATCCTGTTCTGTAACGGTGAAACCGCATTACACGCCACCGACATGGCAGCACCCGTTGTAAACGTAACACTGTTAATATATGAAAAATATATATTATTTCTTTTGTCTTTTACCCAGCAGGCATCCCCTGCCTCAACCGTAATGTCAGATATTGTACTTGCCGAAAAACCCCTGAAGGTCATTCCGATACATCTTAACCCAATTGATTTTGCAAAAGCCGCCTCACTCCCTACAGTCAGGGGATTGTCAGAAATTTCAATCACATAATCATCTTTCCCATATAATGCGGTCTTTGATGATGTTTTAACTCTGACCCCGGTAATAACAACATCATCCGTATTAAACTTCTCGTTCGTATTATGCTCTATATTCTTAATCCCATCATTTTCCTCGTATGCCCGTTTTGTTGTGTCATACCATTTTATTTCCAACTCTCCATTACCATTCAGACGTGCAAAATTGCAGGTGACCTCCATTAGATATTTAAGCAGGTCCCTATATGTCATTGATGTTGTGTCAAGATTTACAATCACCGTTTCCCTGCCACCAAACTCTTTTGTCGCAAGTGTCAGATTATTCTTATCACATATGATGTTGACAAGATCACCTACGGTTGTGCCTGATAATATTCCTACAATTTCCTTGTCAAGCGTCATCATGTAATCAACACAATTCAGCGATATATACCCGTCACAACATTCAGGTTCATCAACCATAAAAACCCCAAGCGGCACTGTTTCAACATCTTCCGACAGCTCTTTGCTCACGGAAAGTATGATTTTTGCATTGAAGTAATCGTAAACATTCCATTTGCCATGCAGGTTATCCAGCTTTATGGTCAATTCCTTACATTCACACAATCCTATGTCAAAAGAGCTTTCTGAGCTTGTAGCATCATTAAGCGTTATGCTTAAAATATCGCTGTTTCCCCATGTTACGACACGTTCACTCGAAAGCTCGGCAATAATATTAAATTGCAGCCTGGCATTACTCTCTTTCCATTCATCTGATACCTGCCTCATCATGCACTCCTATATCTCTATCTCAGAAAATTGAACTGACCAGTACACTTTTCCGTCATCATCAAACTGTGTGGGTTCAAAACTTCTCTCACCAACATACATATTAATCTGTGTCATGGCATACGGTTTCCTTACATCCATATACTTACACGACAATATATTTTTGCCATCTGTCGCTTTTGCAAGCTGTGATGCCGTTTTCCATTCCAAATGGGACCATTTAAGCGGCATAGAGCTTTTTACCGCTATGACCTCTTTATGAAATACGCCATCCAAGGTTCTCCCTGTTTCTTCTGTACACAAGTCACTGACTGTTTGTGTAAATCCATCAGGCATGGGCAAGGATACACCGTTAATTTGAAAATCAGGTCTCCATTTTGCCAATTTACCACCTTCCTTATTGTGCCAGTGCATTTCTGCGTGTTATTGCCGTATTTCGGTTATTGTACTTAACTACCGATTTATAAATTGCCTGTCCATCAAGATTGATTGTCAGGTTTATATCACCACCACCTAAGCCGCCAGCCTCAATTAATGCTTCCATGACAGCCTGCCTTATTGTACTAAGCGGGGACACAACCTCCGTCTCCCTCTTGTTATCACCAAGTACCGCAAGAAATTCTCCGTAATTTGCAGGAACGACCGTACCTGATGCCAAACGAGGAAGTGAAATCGTTGACAGTCTGCCTATATTCACACCTGGTATCTTGTTAATAAGACCTATGCAATTATTGATTGAATTGATAAATCCATTAACAATGTTTTCAATAGTGCCAAATACTCCGTTTACACCTGATGCAAATGTTTTACTTACTGCGGATGCTATTGCAGAACCCACATTACTAAATAAATTTTTTATCGAAGTGACAATATTGCCAAAAAATGAAGTGATATTACCATTGCTGAAAATATTTTTTATGGCTGACCATGCATTTGTAAAGATTGACTTAAAAATACCCGGTATTGCAGATATGGTAGAAGTAATACCATTTTTAAGACCTGCAATCAGCCATGTACCAATTTCCGCAAACAACGTTGACGGACTATGTATGCCAAAGAAATTCTTAATCGGCTGCACAATGTATGTGTTAAATACATTTTTTATCCATTCCGCCGCCGTAGCAAGACTGTCACCTATTCCCTTGAAAAATCCTGCAATACTGTTTAATCCTATTTGCTCAAAGAAATCGCCAATGCTTGTGCACAGCTCTCCGACCATGCCAAACAATAATTCAAATGCAGATGTTACAAACCCCAAAAGAGCTACTGCCAATTGTCCTGCTAATGCAAGCCAATCTATGTTGACTACAAACTGGACTATGCTTCGTCCTATACTTGCCCAATCAATGCCTGTTATCAGCGATATAACCGTTGACAATGCACCTTTTAAGCATCCGCTTATAGTAACTGCAGTCTGCTTCCAGTCCGTTTTACGGATAAATCCATTGATTGAATTTACTATTGACTTTCCCAAAGCCGAAAAATCAAATGTGGTCACAAACGTATAAAGCGTTAGTATAGCCGTATTTATGCCCTCTGCCAGCGTTTCACCTACAAGCGTCCAGTCTGTGCCATACAAAAAGCCATTTAAAAACGTTGCAAGGCTCTTTGCTATACGGGAGCATGTGCTTTTGATTTTTGTCCAGTTAATAGATGACAATGCAGCATTTATTTTCTCACCGAGTGATTTACCTAAATCCGTAAAATCAGCTTTTGCCCAAGAGTCCTTCAACTTCTTGACGAAATTATCAATCGCTGAGCTTCCATCTATATCTGCATACTCTGCACCTATTCCTGTGCTTCCGCCACCACCTCCGCCACTGCTGTCATCATTACTTCTTAATATTTGTGCGTCATCGAATGATGCAAGCTGTTTTGATGCTTTTTTTGCGGCACTTCCCACACCACCGATGCTGGAAGCCTGTTTGTCCGCTGCCTTAGCCGCTGCCTGACTTGCCTTAATAGACTTGCCAAACAGTGCACTTGTAAATTGTGCTATGACGGCCGTAACACGGACAAGCATATTAAACAATGCCGTAAGTGCAGGTAACGCAGCAGAAAATATGGACTGGAACGCCGTATTCATGTTGCCCTTCATTTGTGCAAGACTGCTTGATAACTGTGTATTTCCAGCTATCAGGGTGCTCATTCTCTCTTTGAGTGCCGATAATGCCTTGCTGATAACCGCAAACACAAACACCGACTTCGCTATGCCAAGCAGCCTGCTTGTAAAGGACTTTACGCCCTTTGTCAGACCACCCATTCCTGAATTTGCGTTTTTCGTCCCTGACAGAAAACCTGCAAATCCTTTTTTCGCAGAGGCGGCAAGGTTTTTTACACCTTTTCCTACTTTATTTTCTTTGGCACTCAGCTCATCGTATTTCATACACTGCTCACTGAGCTTTGCCGTCATCTTGTCAAGCTGTCCCGCTAGCTTGGCGTATTTTGCCGTCTCGGTACCCGACTTGGATTTTACCTCAACCGCATCCAATTCTGCTTCATACCCCTGAAGCTTCAGTAGTGCCCGCTCTATCTGATTATTGAGTGATATCCATGCCTTATCTCCAACGGACACCCCATCATTTTCGAGCACACCCCTTCTTGCAATCAGGGAATTAAAACTTTGTTCTGCTGCTTTTACCTTCGCAGATAACTTGTCATACTCCTCCGTAGGAACCTGACTGTTTTCAAGTCCCTTCATTTCTGATGTTATCCTTGAAATCTCCTGCTTCGTCCGCCTGATACTGCTATCAAGCGTGAGCATCCTCGCATTTGCCTTTTTTATCCCCTCATCAAATCCCTTTATATCCAGCCTAGTATCGATTATAACCGATCCGTCGGCTTCCACATCATCACCCCGCTATCCAAGGAGACTGTTGATAAAGTCAATCTCCGCCTGTTGTTCTGCCGAATATCTCTTTTTCAAATCAACGAGAGCTTTATTCTCCCTATAAAACTCTTGTTCATGCTTCTCCAGCTCTTTGTTCTTGTTCATTTTTGACCGGATATGGGTAACCGTACTGAACAGCCCTTCTCCTATTTCGTGGAAATATGATATAAATGTCCAGAAGTGTACATAAGGCTCCATTCTAAGCTCTTTGCCTGCAACCTTATTAACAGCTGAAAAAATCATCTGCTCATCCTGTTCCCAGTCATATAACCTTTTGCCTGAGCGTTCCTCTATCGTATTTCCGCAATTCATAAACCAAATAGCCTTCTGTAATGCTTCTTCCACATACTCATCCTCAATGTCATCCTCATATAGAATTGTCAAAATGACATCAAGCTTATCATAATATGTAAGGTCAGGGTCGGCACATGCATCCAGTATTGTCATGCAGTCCCTGAAATCTGTCCTGATTTTTCTTTCAATGCCGCCGACATTTAAGGTCATTGGCAATACCCCTATCATTTATGATACCTTGCCGTATATTTTTCCTTACGCTTGGCAGAAGCTGCCTGTGCCTTTTGCATTTCCCTTTCCAGTACAGGCATAAATGCATAAATGAAATTTTCAATCAGGAAGCCCTCTTTGGTCGGAGTCGCAAGATGGGTATTGCCAAACACGGAAGATATATCAGTATCAAAAATATAATTTAACTGCTGCTTTATCTCCGCATCCATGTCAGATATTATTTCTGCCACCTCGGCAAAGGTATCATCCATCTGTACATCCGTGTCCTCTGTATCTGCATACTTTGAAAAAGCCTTTTTTGCTTCCTCAAGGCATTTTTGGATTTTCTTCCATCCTTTGTCCAATCTCGCAGGAAGGTTAAAATCCATTGGGTTAAATGAGAGTATTCCCAGCTCTTTTCCTGTTTCATCAACAACCTGAAGCTGATACAGCCCTGAATTAATTTTTAACTGTTCCATACCTTACATCCTCCTATTCAGGCATCGCCATTAAGTTTAAATTCTTTCGTCTGCACATCAAACGAACCTTTTGTCCTGTTACCGTTATAATGAATTTCAAACGGTATCTGTACTCCACCCGTATCACCGCCTATGGATTGCGGAATTACAACCACATCCTCACGATATGCCCATTCAACTGTGCCGTCAGGCTTAAGCAGCACATCAACAACAGTTGTCATACAGGCACTTCCCGTCTTACGCTCATTAACAATATCCGCAAGATGCTCAAACAAAGGATCCCCGCTGTAAGCATAATATGTCTCAACACTTCCACTTGGCTCATATCCCTTATGATTGTAGGACGTCTCACCAATAATATTTTTTGTTGCCTCTCCGTCAGGATTTAGATCAATACGATAGTCCTCTAAGTCCTTACCCAAACGGATATAATTTGTCGTGGATTTACCAAATGAGGCATCTATAAAATGTCCCAGGTATTTTCTTTCAATTTTTTCCACTAATCATCACCCTTTCTGTAAATAATCTGATATGGTACAACATAGTCATAGGATCCTGAATCGCTTATCTGATTTAGCGATGGTACCGACATTGCTTTGATGTCCTCGATTTCCCTGCCATCACCTAACATAGGATAATTTTCTTTTTTACAGATCCAATTTGACAATTCTTCAAGATATTTGATTATGGCAAATCTCTGTTTGTCATTTTTCGGATATCCCCGGTACACGATATAAAAAGGCACAAGCCCACGAAAGCCTCCAAGAATGTCCTTGGATATGTACATGGCTCCCGTTTCTGAAAAAACGGAAATACATGCCGCAGTCTTTTCAAAGCTTTCAAAATTAACCTTGACTTCCGTAGCATGTGCTTTCATGGCAGTACAGACTGCTTCCAATACGCTTTTTTGTTCGTCAGCACTTAATGCTTCAGGTTTCTTATCAGCCATACACTACTCCTCCCCTGTCGTCAGAATATTGGCAATTCCTTTTTTCCATGTTTCCATATATTTTTCTTTTGCCGGTTCAATCCAGTGGTCACCTGTACCCGCTGTATGGTAATTAAGGCTTTTACCGTTATATTCCTTAGTCTCTTTTTCGTAAGCATAAGCACTCCTGCTTTCTTTGCCTACCATAGCCCTTCCTTCATACTGATAATGTGCATATGGGGTAGCCCATATAACTTTTCCAGTACCCAAAACTGTACTATCAGTACCGCTTTCTATTAACTTTCCGTCCCTGCGTGGTACGAAGCTTTCAGAATCCTTCACAACCCTCTCGTCTAAGTATTTCTGTGCCTTTTTTATTCGCTTTGGCATTACTTCCTTTAGCAATTTAGGGAAATTTGTTTTGATGTTCACATACATTACTTTCCACCCACCTCAAAATGCGGAACAACAGAAAATCTTGCAACACTGGAAATAGAATATACGCTGTCATAATTTGCTTTCATGTACTCAAAAAATCCTCTTTCATATGCCGTATCGTCCACTATATCCGCAATATACTCACCATCAACAAAGAAATCATCTTCCCTCAGGGTAAACCTGCCAATCTTATCTTCCGCCTTTTCATATTCCTTTGGCTTCAGATACTTCTTTTCCAGCTCATCATCAATATTAATCAATAATAAAGCCGTGTCCGTAGAGGAATTGCCATCCTTAGACCTGTTCTGACCGTTTGTCTCCTGCAGCTCCACATTTGTCAAAACAGTAGGATACCAAACATCCTCAACATGATTAAAAACTGTTACAATATCGTTAAACATTACATCCCTCTGAAAAGCAGACATTCGCCATTTGCATCCGTGATATCCTCAAGATATTCTGCAACCGTGTTATAATACATGCGGTTCATGCTTTGCTGGTCCTTAACGGCACTCGCATACATTGTATCAACGGCTGCATATGAGATACTCTCACTGCCTGCCGATACGGACTGAACAATCTTACTTTTCCCATCCGACTGGATGGCAGATGCCGCCATGTATTTGTCAATTTCCATCATTTTTTCCGCCAATGCACAGACACATAACTTAATCTGTTCACTGGAATAAGCATCATTTGGATAAGCAGTGAGCAGGCGTCTTGATGTAAGGGCATCCACTTTTCTGCTTGCCCGCTCATTCCACTTATCAAACTCAGCTTCTGCTATGGAATTGCCAAAATATTTTTTTGTATAAAAATCGTATGTGGCATATCCCATACTCCTCACCTAGCCCCTTGTAATAATTCTCGCAATCGGAATTGCCTTGTGAGGGAAATATGATGCTTTCGCATCCCCCTCATTGCTGTTAGCCAAGGTCCAGTTTTTTCCGTCCTCAAGCTGGGCATCTGTCGGAGACATAATATTTGTATTCTTGAATGAAATGCCGTATGGTGAAAAAATCTTCCTCTGCCGGCTCCACAGTGTAGTCTCGCCACCATTCTTCGACTCATTTTCACTCATGGAATACGGCTTCTTGGCTCCGCAGTTTGTATACTCAATTGCACCATTTCCAAGTACATAGGTTGTATATTTTGTATAGCCCTCCTGTGCGGCAATACCTTCCGACTCGTTTCCCTCCACTGCCTCAACAACCTCCGTAGGCATATTGTCATCGACAAGTACAGTACGTCCATTGAGTGTTGCAAGTGCAAGGTCTCTTTCAATGCCGTCCTTATCCGTATACTTCATGTATGCAAGCAGCTTAAGGTTCTCCAAATGTGTCGCCACTGCCGAATGCATTATCGTACATGAAAACTTCGCCTTGTTGTCACCGAGTGCCTGCTGCATTGCTGTATTCAGCGTTGTCTCATCGAATGTATTTCCTGTTGCCTCGTTTGATATGTCATAAGTATGTCCATTGACAAACTCCAAGCTCTTCTTATCTGTCATTGAGAACACACCCTTCAAAACAGCAAGTATGGTCTTTTGGTCAACATCATCCCAAAACTCGGCAATTTCGTTTGCCGCAGGAAGAAAGTCCTCGCCCGTAATATCAGACGTAAAATCCTTTTCCGTCCATCCCTGGGCACGTCCTACCACAATTCGTCCATGTGTATATGTAGCACGGCTTACTGCCTTAATATCTGTACCACCGTCATAATTTACCGTATCACCATTGATTTTTGCCTTAATCGGTACGGTAATGTAATTGCCTCCAACCTGATCAGGCAGCATGGCAGCATACTGCGGCTTTTCCACAATTGCTCCGCTTTTGAGTAGCTCATTTCTATTTAAGTTCTCTGTCTGTTCGACATAAGCCCCAAATACCTCACCATTAAAATTCTTTGCATCAAATAATGCCATTTGTTATCACTCCTTTTTGTTCGTCACAAACTCGGATATATCCAAGTTCGGATTTTCATTCTTCATCTTCATCAATTCGGACATAGTCGGCTTTCTGCTGCTTGTTTTCATGGGACTGGAAAACTTTGCCTGGCTGTTTTTTAAGCTTTCCTCCGCCTCATCAATAAAAGCAGAGGCATCCTTCTCCTTACATGCTGCAATAAAATCATTTAGCCCCATGATTTTCCCATCAATAAGCTTTAACCCTGCCGCCTTGATATCAGAAACCACAGACTTCTTTGCCGCTTCGGAACTGAACTTAATATCTGAAATGGCAGCATTCAGGGCATCCTTGAAATCCCTGTCATAAAGTGCCTTATTATAAGTATCTTCCTGCTCTTTTACCTTTGCTTTGTAGGTGTCAAGCTCCGTTTTTATTGCATCCATGTCAACACCCTCAAAACCTTTCAGGGTTGTCTCTGCCGTCTCAAGCTTTTCCTTATAGCCATCACGTTCCGTTTCTAATCTTGATACCTTTTTGTCATACTCGGCTATTGTTTTATAATTTTCATGCAGTACCTTTTTAAACTCTGTTTCCTTGCCCTCAGGTACCTTAAGACCGAACTGCTCCAGTATCTCCTCAATATTCTTCATTTTGTTACTCCCTTCTACCGTTATTTTTAATTCCACGTCAGGAATATGGGTTTGCACTTATACCCGTGCCGGTAATATGCATGTGGGGACTCGAACCCCACACTGTCTGAGAGGAAACAGCAAACCGATATGCACGCCATACACTAATAGGAGGATATAAAGTAAAAAAGAGCCAATCAGCAAATAACTTACGTTTCTGCTAATTGGCTCTAGGCTCTGTAATAATGCTGGTTACCTTACACTTCTTGCAATAACCGGGAAAGTTAATCAGCTTAGTGTCGTTCCTAAGCTTTAACATTTTCGGATTGCCACAGCGTGGGCAGGAAAACCATCTGAAATGGGTATTATTCAATTTTATCATCCCCAAAAATCATTTTATAATTATGATATTATCATGGGATTTTCAGCCGTCAAGTAAAATTTTAAATTATTTCAAAATACTTATTGCATACCCTAAATTATATTCCTATCTTCCTGTTTCCATAATGGTATATATGTTCCGTTTTTAACATCGTCATAATGTTCAAGATAATATGTCCGTTCATCCTCATATTCATCAGCAGTCATATCATCCCTCCAAAAAGGAACTTCTTGCAATGTAGGTGTCGCCCAACTATTTCTTTCCATTTATCTCATATAATCCTTTCTGTTTGGTATAATCCCGTAATAAATTTTCCACTATAATTTCTTCTCTCAAACGTGTTCTTTCAGCTACTGTAATTATACCGTTTCTACATTTAACATTCAACTCATTTATATCTTCTTTATACCGCCTATCGAAGATAGCATCTTTAAGTATTTCGCCTTCACGTTCTGCAATATATATTATGGCATCATTTCTTACCGCAATCATTATTTTTACATTCTCCGTTGTCAAAAGCGTCCGCATGTCCGTTTCCGAAAAGGCACTGTCAGTATTATGATTATGTACAAATGCATAATCCGTATCTTTATGTTCTTTGATAAACTGCCAAAAATTCTCTCCACCAACACTGGAACGGTCTTTGTCGGTAATGAGTTTTTCTAACTTACCACTATTTAAATCTACAAGCTGCATATACTCGTAATTATCCCTGCTGCCATATTTGGCAACGTTCTCTGCTGCCTTGGATAATCCTTTATTTACCTCATCACTATATCCATTTAACTTAATGCTATAATCATACTGACTATTGTATAGAACCTCTTTTCTTGTATTGTTCTCAGATACCGCTACTGCTTTATCGTCCTTGTTATATCTACTTGCACCGCTCCTTGCCTTATTAGCCGTGTCTCTATTCCATCCTGCTACTCTCAGCCTGTCGCTTTCTTTTACAAGGTCATGTTCCTTACAAAACATATTATATGCTTTATTTTGCCTTTGCAGACGATTTGCCAAACGGTCATGTTCCATTTGGAGCTCATACTTTGTTTTTTCATCCACACAGTTATCTATTCCAGTCTGATATCCAAGTAACTGTTGCTTACTCTTTCTGATTACTCTTTCCATCTGATGCTGCTTTTGGGCTATTTCATAACTTTCCTTATTTTCTTCAGCTTTTTTTGCTATATCTTCCCACGGGTTTGGGTCGCCAAGAAAATGAGGATATAAATTATGCCTGCAGTTATAGCCGCATAGTCCGAGGGGATTATTGGGAAATCCCGTAGCGTCTTCCAAGTTTGGATATTGCTCGGTGCTCCCCTGCAGCTTATATATCTTCCCCTGCCAGCCTAAATGGTTGGCAATGGGATTGTCAGAGGTTCTCGCTCCTTCGTGGGCAGATATAACAACATACTCTGCACCAAGCTTCTCACAATTTGCAATTGATATTTTTGCGGTCCCCTGATTTAAACCAGTCATAACAGCCCGCCTGACTGCAACTTCAATTGTATCTTTGTGCCCTGATGGATATGTTACGGTAAGTCCTGCTTTTGATGTGGTATCGATGGCTTCCTTTATGGCTTCGGAATATGATTTATGCCCTGTTTTAACACCGAAGTATGCCCTGTCTAAGGTATCAATCATTAATTTGTTTCCAGCGTCAATTGTCGTTCTTGTAAAGTTCTTTAATTCACCGTTTGTTTGGTTATATGTACCTTCCAAGATTTGGGTTAACCGCTTATCCTTGCGGATATCAGGCACCTCAATATTATGCCGTTTATATATTGAGGCATCATTTTCCACGGACATAAGACCAGCTTCAACAAACAAATTCTGTACGGCAACCTCTGACCTATGGGAAAGCTTTGCTACCTTTGATACCATTTCATCATAATACATGCCTGACTGCCTTAACAGCCATGCCCTCCACCTTGCTGTACCAGGGAGCTTATCATAATCATACAGTTCTGCCATCATAATACGTTCCGCTATGTCTTTTATTGCCCATTCGTTCAGTTCATCCCAAATATCAATAACCTGATCCGCTACATACCATAAGTATTGAGGGTCTAACATTTATTCAAACAATCCCTTCTGATTATTTTCTTCCTGTGCTTCCGCAACCAGTTCTTTTGCTTCATCCTCAGACATACCTTCAAACATTACATAATACCGCCACAATGGGAATTTGCCCTGCTGTACATACTGCCAGTGCCTCGCCCTATCCTCCTCCCAATTGTATGTAAGGTCACCAAATGAATAGCTCGTTTCATAAACTCCCACTGGTGCATATCCATACAGGGAACAGTATGCATTTATGATATATATTAAATGCTCAAGGGTATCTTTTAGGGCGTCCCTCATATCCTTAATTGTCTCAATTGTTTCACGGTCGTCAGCCTCTACCTGCGTTGCAGTAACCATTCCTGTACGTGGGTCCAGGCAAAACTCGCCCTGACTAAATCCGCATTTTGTCGATATCATTGCAAGAATACTGTTGATGTCATTAATTCTCTGCTCCGTAAGCAGCGTTGCAACATGCTCGTGTATCGTCTCACCATTGACATCCATATCCATACCCTTTACAAATCGTGGAAGCTTCTGCTTATGGTGATTTGCATATTGAATAACCGATGGTGACATGATTGTCATATGCTTACTGTCCTCTATCTCCCCGCTTTTTCGGCTCCATGCAACATCAAGGTCTTTTAATTCTTTCAAAGCATTGGAAAAAACTGATACCCCAAGCGGTGAGTTTAAATCAATTGTATTGTTGTATGGCATCTTATAGTATGCAAACAAAGGCTTATCCAAATTTTCAATGAAAACCTCAGGTGCAATATCTACCCATTCATCAATTGCCGATAATGACACTTCCCTGCCAAGCGTGCTTTCTCCCCTGCTTACAAACGCCTTATTGGATATCATATAAATATCCCCGACAAATCTGTGATATTCCAACCGCTTGTAAAACTTATCACCTTTTTGGACAAAATCAAGAAATATACATCCACGGATATCTCCATTTGCATTTTTTTCAGTTACAATAAACTCATTTGGCATAACATAATCAATACAGCTTGTCCCACTTGAACCATTCGGCTTAAACATAATCCCGCCTGTACAACATGCATCCTCCACTTTATCCCTAAGCACTTTCTTTAAATCCTGTATAACCATTGCGATATAATCCGCCCTTGCTGACCCTGTAACATTGATGTCAATATCAAGGCATATTTTTTTTGCCGTATCGGATGTTATGAATTTTGCAAAATTTATACTTGCAATATCATCATCCTCACTTTCCCACGGAGGTTTTCCGTCTACAATTTTACTCCATAGCATAATTGCATTTTCCATCTTGGCAGAGTAAACAGTGTCAATACCAAATATCTTCTCTGCGTCCTTTCTGAACATCTTATCAATCACTCCCTTAAACCAGTTTATCAATCCCATAGAAACCACTCCTAAAATTCCCATCTGAGCCATGTACGCATGAATGTGTAACAGAAATACCTGATATCATCCATCGCATGGTCATTTTCCTTTATGACCTTGTCTTCACCGCTCTCCTCATTCCAACAATATAATCCAAATTCCTCTATGCTGTTTGTACAACTCTCATGTATCAGCAGCCTCCCTTTATTCAAAAATGTTGTTACCACACGTATTCCGTCAAGCACATCATTATTTGCTTTTTTGACAATGTACTCACCATACTTTTTAATTGTTTCAATAAAGGATGCTGCAGAAGGGTCAACTATGATATACTCTATCTTTGTATCGCCTATCAGCTCCTTGAGCTTTTTGTAATATGCCTCATCGTCAATCCGTTCTCCTCTTTCCCGTCCGTTATAGTATATCTCCTTTTCCCTTATGGCCCTTTTCCCGTCAAAGCCCCACAAGCCAGCCGAAAAGGGATTTACGGTACCATAATCAACTGAAACAACGTGCATGCCGCTTTCAGGACATTTACCATGTATGACATGCCTGCTTTCGTCAAACATCGAATACACAAGCCCATCCGCAACACACCATAAGCCAAGAATAAACCGCTTAAAAAATACTCCCATATACATGGAACGGTATCGTTTTTTGATGTCCTCACTAAGTGAAAGGTTATCATCCATTGTAAAATGCAAATATACAAGGTTTTTAAGTTCCACGCCCTTTTTCTCATATTCCGCAATCTGCTCTTTGCTCAGGTTGCATCGGCACTTGTCTATCCAATTTGTTTTAAACCAATGCCTTGGGTTATCAGGATTACAGTTAAACCAAAACTTACTTCCTGACACGGAGCATCGTCCTGTTGCCTGGTTTACAAAGCTTTCAGGCATAAGGGCAACCTCATCAAATAACATACCAGCAAGGGTTATACCCTGTATCAGATCCTGTGACCGCTCATCTTTTCCACCGAAAATATAAAAATAGTTTACAACCTCGCCTTTGGAGATTTTGAGCATATTATCACTTCTGTGGTCTGTTACTTTATAGCCTCTTGATTTAAGCATCAGCTTAAGCCAAAATATGACATTTCTCCGAAAAGAACCTATTGTTTTGCCTGCCATGCCAAAGTTATTTTGGTCAAAGGTTTCCATTGCCCAGAATACATACGAAAGCGACATACTTAATGTTTTTCCACTTCGGATGGACCCATCCGCTATAATTCCGTCACATTCTTTAACCGGGCTGTTAGGACACCACCATGTCAGAACCTGTTTTTGCTTACGGGAAAAAGGCTTGAAGTTAAACCCTCCGCTTTTGGCTTTATTTTTCCTCTGTGCATGGACTGAGATAACCCTAGCCTTGATCTTTTCCCTCCTTTTTTGAAGAACCTGCCACGCATTATCCATCTGACCACACCTCTCCTGCAACTGCATTTAAGGCTTCCATGAAATTATCTTCAACATCAGATGCAGCCATATCACTATCTTTTACCTGCATCTCAAGCCTGAGAAGCTCCAGCTCATATTTCTGTCTGTCATATTCCTGCTTATGCTTATCCATCGGATTGTATAAGAAATGCTTATCAAGCCATTCCAGTGACTTATGCTTGTCCGCCAATTTGATTGTCACACCGCTTTTTCCCTGCTTTACTTCCTGAATGAGTTGGGTATCAACCGTATCTGATGCATTCAGCGTTACCACATTCTCTTTTATCCCATTGCCCACATCCTTGCTGCCAAATGTGAGATAATCTCCAATATCTGCAAATGCAATCCTCATATGATATTCAACTAAATCAGTCTCCTCAAACTCTATCTGCCTGCGTTTAATCTCTTTCAGGCGGTCTAATTCTTTTGCAATACAAGGATTTACAAGTAGTTTATACCCCTCAGCATTTGCTACGTTATAACTGCATCCGAATGCTTTTATGTAACTTTGGGTTGCATTGTATGTCTTAATATAATGTGCACAGAATACTTGCTGTTGTGGTGTCAGCTCGTTATTATCAAAAGTTTCCTTTATGGCATCCTCCATAATGGCTGTACCGTTGCAACGCTCATTTGCAACGTTGCGTTTTTGCGTTGCAACGTTTTTGTGTTTCGTTGCAACGCTTTCCCTTTCCCCATTATCCCACTTGTAGCGATTCTTCCAGCTCCTTATCGTACCTTCAGGAACATCCAATTCTGCTGCTATATCCTTTAGCTTCCTGCCCTCCTGATACAAGGCAAACGCTTTATTTACTTTTTCATTATTTGCCATGTATGCCACCTTCCTTACCGATAAATACAAAAAGAGCCAGGCAGATAGGATATTCCTATCTACTTGGCTCTTTGGCTCTAATATTATGTTATCATGGAATTTGGGAATTGCAAGAGATAAAATACATAATGTTGCAAAACTAGGGTGTCTTCTTTTTATCAAACCCTATTGTACTTAGTTATTTATTTGTTTGAACCATATGTTAATAATTCCAAAAGAAATCTTTGAATGCTATTATTGAAGATATGAATTTATATACGCTTATGATTATCACTCCTTTTTTATAAGAACAGCCATAATTTCACAGCATAACAATATTTACAACCTAGCAATTCTATTGTGCGAAAATTTTTTTCAAATATCGCTTTCGTGATAATAAATTCTTTTCAACCATTTTTTCTGACATAAAATATCCTTAGTATAACGCTATGCACTTTCATACTCATTTCTGCAATAAAGACAAAAAAGCGAGTAGACAGGAATATTCCTGTCTACTCAGCCCTTCGCATTCATTTTTTAATATAACAACAGTTAGCTACAAATAACTTAACAATTACTTAATCCATAAAATCCCTCCTAATACGACTCAATCTCGTATGCTGATTCTCACTTTTGAACAGTGTAACACCAACCATCACAAAAGTCAATCATTTTTAAAGTCCCAAGTTATTACATATCTAAAACCATAGATAGGTTTATTCTCACTTTTTTCAATTTTACGGGCAGCATCATCATATTCCAAATTTTTCTGAATTAGAGGATAATCGCTAGCATAATTATCAAATATTTTATATTTAATATTAATAGGTTTTAAACTTGGATCATTAAAATGTATAACTAATCTTAACTTTTTTGTCTTATATACAACATTAGATGACAAAAATGGCATAGCCTCTCCATAAGGATCGTTTAAATCTTTTATTGTAACTTTAATTGTTTCTTCTTGTCTTTTCCCCAATTGTTCAAACTCCACTGAATATTGATGCCAATTCTCAATACGCTTAACAGAAATTTCATGATTAGGATTGTCATCTACAATATTAATCTCACTTACAGATTGGTTTTTTGACCATTTAAACTTATCACTAAAATGTTGTAAATTATTAACGTTAGATATTATTTCATGTTTTTTTGTATACTCGATTTTATCTTTAGATAAATATGTATAAATACATTCTTTATTCAATACCGTGTATGAGTCCTGTCGTCTTAACCAATAACTTAAATACTTTCGAACAGTATACCCCAATGTTACATTATTTATAACAAAATATAGCATAATACAAATTAATAATACCAATATACAAATTTTTGTAAGTGGAGATATTACAATTTGGGAATTTTTAATCGCTTTTATAACGAAATCAGAAATACCTATTATTGCATCTATTAATCCAAGATATAGAAAAACCTTATTATCTTTTGTTTCCACATTCTCCCCTCCTAACTATTGTTTCTACTGCTTTTTTAGCAACTTGTGCAGAATAATCTAAATTCTCATTTATTTCATCATCTTGGTTTAAGTCAACATGAACTATGCCATACAAATGGTCTATCTCATGTTGAAAAACACTAGCCTTAAAACCTTCCGCTATCAGAGAACATTTTTCTCCATAAAAATTCTGATACACAACAGATACTTTTTTATGCCTCTTGACATTTGAATATACATTAGGGAAACTCAAACATACTTCTCGAGAATTAATCAATTCATCATTAACAGCACTGTACGCAGGATTTAATAATACAATTGGAGATTTACCATCTCGCTTTATATCTACCACACATATTCGTTTCAATAACCCTACTTGATTTGCAGCTATGCCAACACCACTTGAGCTATTGTATAATGTCTCAAACATATCAAAAATAAAAGTTTCTAACCATTTACTTCCAAACTCATCTTCTGTTATATCTCTTGATGGTGTTCGTAAACAAGAGCCAATGCAATCATAGTTTTCCTTATACAACTTAATAATTGATAATTTTGACATTTCCTCCCCCCCTTTATTGTATTACACTATGCATATAAAATACTACATAATTCGAATTTTTACAACAAAAATTTTAAAATAACATAAATTCGCTTTAAAAGTATCACATCCATGTTCCTTTCCTCATGTTCCTCTGCAGCAATTGGACAGAACCCGCCAACCATTTTGTTAAATTCCTTAATTGCTTCATTCTCCGTCATTTTGACACCTCCTATTCCATTCATCTATCGCCTTTTTCCTTGCGTCTACGGGCTCTTTCTCATATTCTTTTGTATTTAATACAAGTTGTCCGTCATCGTTGATGAAATATTCTGAATATCCGCCGTCACGCACACAACTACAATAATTACAACGCACTTCCCAGTAAATACTTAATTCCGATATTCCTGCTCTTGCATTTGCCTTTTCTGTGTAATGCGTTAATTTCGGTTTATGTCCGCAAAATGGACAAGATTTCAATTCTTCCATTCTCTCAACCTCACTTTCTTAACTCTTTCGGAAATTCCTGTATCAGCGGTTCTCCCCATATATCCGCAAGGCTTGATTTCATGAATATAGGGATATTATGTTGTTTGCAACAATATACAATATGTTCAATCCATTCTCTTTGGGGAATAACCTTTTCTTTTCTTCTGCCTGTTTCCGCACCCACAATAATCCATTTGCACATTGGTATCTCTACACGTTCTAATATTGGTTCTATGCTGACAAAAATGTTGTAATCAGGATTCCACCATCTCGTATTTTCTTTGTTTGTAAAAGAATATCCAAACCACATATTATTTCCTGTTTTTCCCAAAACAGAGTTGTTTATCAATTCAACATACCGTTTCGGATTCTTCGTCAAAAACAGATAATTGTGCTGTGGTGCTTTCTCACAAGCCTTAAATACTTCCTCTATCCACGAATCAGGCACCCAATCCCCAAACAAATCAGCCATTGAACACACAAAAACATTTCTGCCTTTCTTCCATTTTTGTGGTTCGTCTAATCTGTAACGGTGAAATGTTGGCATAAAATAAAATGGATATGGTGCTTTTAACTCCTTGCCTTTGTCATTTAGAAATTTTAGCGGTTTTTGCAACTCCATAATTTCACTTTCGCAAAGTTTCTGATAATCCAAATCCGTATCTCTCAATTCTGTATAGCCGCCAAATCTGTGTGCTATATTCCTTGCATAGCAGTATTCACACACATGCAGGCACCCCGTTACTGGATTCCATGTACTGTCGCACCAATCAATCTTTGTTTTGTTCATAAGCAACCTCCATTACTGCTTTTTTTGAGCCTATTTCCCACTATTCCTTAACTTCTTTTTTCAACCACGCTTCAACTTCTGAAACCGAACACATTGCTTGCCCACCTTCAATTGTCACAGCGGAGTCGTTGTCCTCCTTATTTAAAATTTCCTTTATTTGGTGAATATATTGTTCCTCGCACCTATACCACCTATTAATCCAATGCATACCATAATCTCCGATTGGTTCTCTTTTCTGCATGAGCATGTAATAAAACATATCTTTTCCATAAAACAATTCGAGTATCATATTTCCTATTAACCCTGGACATTCTGACTGGTATAAATCAATATCTACGGATTCTAAATCTGATTCATTCGGCTCTTCGTTTTTCGTAAGTTCATAAAACCAGTCTTGCGGTATTTCTTGTAAATCATCTAATCTTCTGCTCATTCTCAATTATCACCTTCCTTTTCAAACACTGCCCTTATTAATGGGCAACTTTCAATTACATGCTCACAATCATCTTCCATGTAATGTTTGCAATTGTTGCAGTATTCTTCCTGAAGCCAATAGCCTACGTCGGTCCAGTTAAATCCGTCTTGTGCCCATGAATGTTGTCTACTAAATTCATCCAAAATATTTTTACAGGTAAGGCAGAGTTTTCTGACAAACATTTCCCCTTCAAATTTACCTGTTTCATATGAATAAACTTCACCTTTATGTATCTTCTGTCCACAGTATTCGCATATATACTCTTTCCTTGCTTTTGGCTGGATTTGTCTATAAAATTCCATATTTCCCACACTCCTTACGCAAATCTAAGTTGCCCTGTTCCTTCCGCCCCGTGCTGGCACCTCCGCCACCTGCAAAGTTGTCAACGATTAATTCTCCGTTTATCATAAAAAAATTCCTATCGTAGTTTTTTTCTCTTTGAAATCATTTCAAATCCATGTATAATAATCCAAAGGGGGTATTTTATATGGATAGAGAAATTATGATTAATGCACTTAAAAATTTATGTATTGTAATTTGGGAAATTATTAAATGGCAGCCTGGCATTGTTGTACCTTTTCTGCTGGCTCTCATTATTGGCAAAATTGCACATTTGTCCAAAGGTAAGCAAAATCTTTTAGAAGATTTTTTTGGTTTTTTTAATTTCCCTTAATTAAAAATTACCATTTGCCTAATGACACAAGAACTTATTTACAAAATATTGCTGTCCTTTGCCAGTGACTTTGGGTGTCTTGTTGGTACGAATGGAACCATCTGGATTAACAGAGGTTGATTCTTTAATTTCAAACAATCCCTGTTCCATGCTTCTTTGCGTTGGCATATTGTAGTCGGTTCCTTTTCGTGAAATCAGATAACCTTGGTTACGCATCCATGCAAACAGCCTGTTTTGTCCTACGTCTATACCATTCTGTTTTAATATCTTTGCCAATTCACCAATTAGAATTGAAGTATGTGATGCTGATACTGCATCAGCAAAGATTGCTTTAGGTTTGTCCTGTTCAATTTTTTCTTTTTGCTGTGCTATTATTTTGTCCCTTTCTGCAATCTTCCTTTGTGCCACAAAGATAGCCCTTTCTAACAGTTCATCATCCGTCATAGTTTCTTGTCCTGCTATGTAGCCACCATTCTTACGAATTGACGGTATGATTTCATCAGCAATCAATGCTTGAAATTTCTCTGCTGTCTCATTTTTTGCTTTCATGGCAAGGCGATAGAAAATGTTTTCAGGGATAAATTCTGGTAATCCATCTTTCCCCACTTGCGAAGAATTTTCATGCCAACTTGTTGGCACACCCAATTCTTCAAGATATTTACGCACTGTTTCCCACCTTACAACCTCGTTGCCACTTGTGGCAATTCTCGAAAATCCTAACCCTCTAGCCACTGTTTCTAATTTCAGATAAGCTGTTCCGTCCTTCTCATAACACTCAACTCCATTTACATTTAATATTTTCAATTCACTCATATAAAACCTCCTTTTCTCAAATATTACTTTCTTCTGCGTCTCTCCGCCCGTTTACCATATATGTACCCCAACATAAAATAATCAATTGCAATAGTTTTGGTAGCTTCGTATGGTCTTGCTTTGGCAATATTGTCCATATCCTCCCATACTTTTTCCCTACACATTATTTCCATTGCATACTGATAGCCCAACATTCTCATAGTTTCATTTTTGTCATATACCGTTGCCATAATAGTGCACCCCTTTCAGATGTATTTTAGTATCATTATGATACTATATAGCAACTAGATTATTTTGTCAATCTATTTTAGTATTATTGTGATACTAAAATACAACTAATTCAAAAAAGGAGTATAATTATGGCTAAAGTCGCTTCACAAATACGATTAGAGGAAACTACGCACCTAAAATTGAAAGCTATTGCCGATAATGAGCTACGCTCTCTGAATGCCCAATTGGAATATTTTATTTTACAAGGCATTAGAGATTATGAATCTACCCATGGATCTGTTGATGTTCCACAGGTGAAAGAATAGGAAAACAATTCCTTGCCTTTATTCCTAGCCACAGCAATTCAATAATATGTGCATTAATTGATACCCCTATTTCTTCGGCTTCCTGTTTAACCACTGTGTAAATACTTTCAGGAAGCCTTACTTGTGTTTGTACAATATTTTTCTTTTCGCTCATTTCGTCTTCCCCTTTCTGATTTACATCTCTATAAAATCAAACAATGTCGGCATTTCCATTTCACTTTCAACTTCCTTAAGATATCCAACCCCATCACGGAAGTAGTCCGTATTTAATTCAATGCCATATCCACGCCTGCCCATTTTTACCGCTGTCATTGGTACGG
>JAMPEH010000199.1 GCA_023665245.1 Muribaculaceae bacterium | reverse complement strand
TCCGTGTAATCTGACCTTTATCATTTCCTCACCTCACAATGCGCTTCGATGAAGGTTATAAGCGATTTAAGCTCCGCGCTCTGATTCGGAAAAAGTTTACAGCTACCGTATAGGTAATCGAGAACGCCGTCCAAGTCGTTCCAATCGAGGAGCGGAAGAGCATATATCCGTTTGTATAAGTCGGGAAATTCCTTCTGAACCATTGCTTGTATATCGCAACCGGGCTTTGCCGTTGTTTTAATAGGATTTACGGCTTTTACCGCTTCGTACACTGCTTTGGCTTCGTTAATTATGTTTTCCTCTTCGTATAAACAAGTGTCGGTTTTTTCTACCCAAGCGGCGCAATTTTCGCACGGATAGGGAATTTCGTCCGTTTCGTCGTCTAAATACGCTTGATATAAATCACAGTTAAACATTGCCGCGCACCTCAAAATTTATAATCATAGTAAATTTTGGCGGCTTCGTCTTGCGTTAAGTCGCTGAACGCTAAGTCAATAGCGCTCAGCAACGCAACGATTTTTTCTCGTGACATTTTCAAGCGTTTAGCCGCCGTCATTAAGTAACCGCGGCATGCGTCATTGTCCCAAACGCTCGTACATTCCGCCATTGTTTCGGAATAATTTTTGCCGTCGGAACACTTGAATTTGTCGTCCAGTTTTTGCAAATCGTCCAAATAGTCCTTGATTGTCATTTTGTTCACCTAAACCTTTAAAATTTATTTTGTAACTCCAAAGAGCTGCAATCTGATTGAAACACCTAAACCCGACCCCGCCAAAGCTCCCGCAAAGGCGGGGCGTTTAGGTGAAGCCGCTTTGCGGATTTCCCCGCGCCGCGACATATCCGCGCGTGAGCTTACGCGCATATTATTTCCTGCCGGCGCCCTCGATTCCCATTTGCCCGGGGAGCTGCTCAACGACAACAACCGGCGTAACAGCTTTCTTTTTCGGCTTTTTGGCGGGCGTGATGTCCCCCATCGTCGCCGCAGTGGTAGTCCTCGGAGCGGCGGCAACGTTGCCCGTGTCGGCGCTCTGAACGGCGGCGGGCTTGTTCTCTGTGGGCGCAAGCTCTCCCGGTTCGGCGGCGCGCCATAGCTTTTCAAGCCGCTTTAAAGCACGTTTATGTTTTGCAATCTTTCTGCACAACTTAATTCTTTTACGCAAGCTCAAATTCTCGTCCAACACGTACCCAGTTTCAATCTGTTCAAGCTCTTTTTCTACCCGGTTAAGGTCGGCTTCTTTGACATTATGCAGATAGTCAGCGTTAAGTGCGGCTTCTTCGTCTACAAGCTCTTGTGCACGGTTGCGCTGTAATTTGAATAGCCACCACCAATTACGCCATGTTTTCGGCGTTTCCTCGCGCTTTTTAGCCTCTAACTCTGCGTCTTTTTTCTCATCGTCAGCGCTACGAATTTTCGAGATATCCAGCGCTTCGCACTTTAACGCCGAGATTAAACACCCTTCGATTACGTTCACGAACGGTGCGCCCGCCTGCTTATCTTTACCTTTGATATTGGTTGCAAGCTGCAAATATTTGTTGTAGAGCATTTCAACGTCGTCGAACGTAAGCGTATAATTTTCGGTCTGCAACGTTCCGACCGCGTTTAAAGCGTTAAATATCTTGCTTATCTTTTCAAACTCGTCTTTGCTGATTCCGTCAACGCTAATTTCCCGCATAATATTGTTGCCCCTCGGGTGGTGTAAAGCTTTTACGGTATTCGTGGTCGTCGTAATAGTCGTACACGTCGCCCGCGTGCGAATAAATTACTTGTTTAAAATTTCCGCTTTTACCGTTCGTGCTCTGATATTCTTCAAAATCCTTGTTATTTTCAAATTTGCGGCATAGCCACAATGTTTGACAGACGGTGCCGAAAATGTTTCTAACGTGCGTTTTTTTGATAACCTCGATTATTATTGCCCCGCTTTCCCGTACGTCTTTATGGATAAACACGCCGCGCGGCGCGATAAGTATCATTTCTATATCGTTGTGGCGGCGTTGAGTGAAAAAGGTTCGTTGCTCACTCGGCAAATTTTCGTTTTTCATCGGAAATTCGTTTTGCGCTTCGTCAAACAGAACCAAGCTTGCCGGGTAAAGATATGCGTATTTAGGCTTTTTATCCGACGGGTCGTTCACTCCAATTTGTGCGCCTGTAATGTGAATGGGCTTGATATTGTTTCCGAAGGCGTTCTCAATTCCGAAATCAGTATTTGAATAAACCGGCAACGTTGCCGGAAAATCTAACGGCTGCGTGCGTTCGACGTTCAGTTCCCGGATAGTCTTATCCGATAACTCCCAACGCTCGGCGCCGCGGTTGTTTATATAGTCGTCCACGGTTGCCATTGCAAGCGACGTTTTACCCTCACCGCAATTCCCGATAAATATAAGTACTGACATAACCCCGCCTTTGCCCGTGTGGGCGCGTATATGAAAAGCGGGGCGGGGTTAAATATTCAAACAACCCGTTAAGACAGACAATAGACAGACAGCCCGTATTTAAGTTTTCGCCCCGCATTTCAAGCAGTGTGAGGGCGTTTTTTGCGCCCTCAATTCATTTAAATCACCAATACGGCGATTTTTTATTTAAGTATATCACCGATTTGGCGAAAAAGCAACCATTTGTCACCATTTTGTTGATAACTATTTTTTAATGAATTAAATTTGCAGTGTGGAACACTTAAAAGAATTACGACTATCAAAAGGACTTACATTAAAGGAACTATCACAAGAATTGCAAATATCGCCGCAAGTTATTTCGCGTTATGAATTGGGACAGCACGAGGCGGATTATAAAACAACTTATAAAATAGCTCAATATTTTGATGTATCTATTGAATATTTGCTCGGTTTTTCTGACTTGTTTTATCCGAAAAGTATTAGCAATGAATATTCAGTTGAAGAGCAAAAGCTTGTAGAAGATTTTCGGCAACTGAACCGTTACAAGCAAGAACTTATAAAAAATAATATTAAAGCAATGCTCCCCGCCGAAGCAGAGAGCATGCAAAAGAAAAAAATTTAAGCTTAAACGAGAGAAAGTAATGCGTAAAAATCAAGAAAAGAAATCAGGTAGCGGCTTTTTAACATTCTTAGGCGTTATCCTACTCTTGGCAATTATTATTGGCGGCACTGTATTTATAGTTAAATGTACTAATAAAAAGTATTTCGATAGCGACGCTAATTCGGACGGCAACCCTATACTTTTAAATAGAGCGGCAACAGTTAATGACTTTGAATTCGAGCAAAGTTTTGAAGCAACTTTAACAAATTTAAAAGATAGTTATATTTTAATACCAAAGTCGGATATTAAAAATTTGAAGCTTACGCTAAAATATTATGATTCTTCCAATAACCTTGTATGTACGCATACAAGCGAGGTTGGCGATGCTACTAAAAATCATTCATATACTGTTTCAGTTAGTCATACATTAACCGATTTGTTTAAAATTGCAAAATATCAATATACGGTATCCGGGGGAACGGTTTCTTACTTTTCTTAATAATTACATTTTGCTATGAAAATGTAATTAAGCCGTAAAATGTTAAAAATGATAAAATTTACTCCGTAGGCGCATTTGCCGAAAGGAGTATTTTTATATGAGTTTTTATGAAAAACTGATAAGGTTCGGGAAAATTATTTCCGAGCTTGCGGGGCTGTACGGCGAAATGTCGGACGAGCTGCCGCAGTTGCAGTTCGTGGGCGCGGGTGACGCGTCCGCGAAATCAGAGGTAAAAAAAATGCCTCGAATATTATACCGTTTCCGAACGGCAAGGAGGACGAAGAGAGTAAAAAAGAGCGTGCAAGCCTTTATTTTACAGAAAAGGAGATTAAGGCATTGCCAAAGGATATTAAAAAGAAATTTGAAAACCAAAAGAATATCAGGTACCGCGAAAAAACGGGTATATACGAAATACGCAAGCGTATTGACGGCATAGACTATTTCGCTTCGTCCAAAAACCGCAACGAAGCCGTGCGCAAGTTTATCGAACTGCTTCGAACGCCGCCCGAACAGCTACGCAAGAAACGTGACGCAGTGCAGGCGCCGCCGCAGGAGCTGCCGAAAACTGCGCCGACGTTCTCGCAGGTGTGCGAGGACTGGCTCGAATTAAAGCGCCCTTCAATTAAGCAACGTACGTACAATTATTACGTGCAGGTATTCGAAGCGAACATTTTGCCGCCTTTCTACGGTCGCCACGTCGACGACGTCAAGCAGTCGGACGTGCAGAAGCTCATTAACGACTACGTGGAGCAAGGCAAATACAGAACGGCAACGAAAATTTTTCAGACGTTGAACGCCGTATTCGAATACGCGGTCGGCGAGGAACTGCTCGAACGCTCACCAATGCGTAAGCTTAAACCGCCCAAATACGAGGAGCAAAACGGAATCGCGCTCACGCTCGAAGAGGAACGGGAGCTCGTCGCCATGGTAAACGGCTGCAAGTGTTTGCCCGAAATTAAAGCGGCGTTGCTGTTCCTGCTCTATACGGGAATACGGCGTTCAGAGCTTGCCGAAGCGAGTATCGAAGGCGATTTCGTTTCCGTTGTCTGCTCAAAGGTGCGCAAAGGTTTTAAAGAACGTCGGCGGCTTATTCCGATAACGCCTATGTTGGCGCGGTGGTTGCCCGGCATTAACCTGGAAGAGCTGCACACGGTGCGACCTGACGCGCTCACCCAGGCAATGAAGCGTTTAATGCCTGCGCACCACTTGCACGAGTTGCGGCATACGTTTATTACGCGCTGCCAGGAATGCGGCGTTCCGCGCGAGGTTGTTTCCGTGTGGGCTGGTCACGCCGCGGATAACACGCAGACGTCGAACGTATACACGCATTTTTCAGCGGAATTTATGAAAGCGCAAGCGCAAAAGGTTGACTATAATATATAATCGTCAGCGTTTACACCCAAATTCACACCCAAAACGGCATAAAAATAGCCCCGCTTCTCATTCATTTCGTGGTAGAAATAACGAAAAGTAGGGCATTTTGGCTGGGGTAGCTGGATTTGAACCAACGAATGACGGAGTCAGAGTCCGTTG
>JAMPEH010000198.1 GCA_023665245.1 Muribaculaceae bacterium | reverse complement strand
GGGATCGTGGAGTGCTTGGAAACAGCCACGCTGCCAAACGTAAATTTTACCTATAAGACTGATTATGATTTAGGGGATATTGTGACGGTCAACAAAAAAGCCTGGGGCATAAAAATGGACAAGCGGATCACGGAGATACAGGAAGTATACGAAAACGGCGGCTTGCAGATTGTGCCGACTTTCGGGGATCCCCTGCCGGATGCAGTGGACTTGTCAAACAACTAGGAAGGGAAAAACATGGCAGAAAATTACAGCTTTTTTAATTCGAAAGACCACGACAGGAAATATAACACGAGACACTGGGCAGACTACTTCCTCCCGCTTTTTAAGCCCGGTGTATTTAGCGGCGATCTGCAAGTTGTGGAAAACGGGGGAATGACCGTAAAAATAGAGGCAGGCTATGCGTGGATCGACGGCTATGGCTATCATTTGACGGACGGGCTTGTTTTGGATTTAGAGACAGCAAGCGGCAACATGAACCGCATGGACAGCGTTGTTATACGGCTGGACTTGACAAACCGTTACATCAAGGCGTTTTGTAAGACGGGCAGCTATTGCGCGGGGACGCCAACGCCGCCTGCACCGGATATCACGGAAACGCTTCACGAAATAGTCCTGGCGCATATTTTCGTGGCGGCAGGCGTGACGGAGATCACCCAGGACATGATCGCGGATACCCGCATGGATAAGGATCTTTGCGGCTGGGTATGCGGGACGGTGGAGGAAATCGATTTTTCACAGATCAAGGCGCAGTTTGACAAATTTTTTGCAAATTACAAGGAAAACATCATCGCGCAGTATAATACATACCTGCACGATATGGGCGTGATGAAAACGGAGGCGGGAACATACTATGATGATTTTGCCGCGCTGACAAACGAAAAATATCATGGCTTCCTGCTGGATATTGAAACATACATAAACGGTCTGCAGGAAACCGGGGACGACAGGCTCGAAAAAGTGATCGAGGTACTGACAGTTTATGAAACGCGGATGCAGGCGATATTTGATGAATGGTTCGACAACGTAAGAGAAAAACTTTCCGAAGATGCAGCGGGCAGGCTTCAAAACCAGATCGGGCAGCTTCCGCACTTAAAAACACAGACGAAGGAAAATCTTGTGGAAGCGGTAAACGAGTTATATGACCGCAACCTGAACACTATCGAGGAGATCCGGGACAACACAGATCCCAGCAAAACGGTGGGCGCGCTCGCGTTCAAGGAATATCTGGACGGCATCGGCATACCGCTCGCTGTGCCCACGGGCGTGAGCGTCACGAATAAAGATGAGGCAGTAGAAGTACGGTGGACAGACCCACAGGATATTGTAAACGGCGTGGAAACGGCGGCAGCCTGGGAAGGGACAATCCTCATAAGGAAAGCTGGATCACCGCCGACGGGGAAAACGGATGGCGTGATTCTGTTAGATTCCAAAACCCGCGACGCATACAAGACGGCTGGCTTCGTAGACAACGGACTGACAAATGGTGAAACGTATTATTATGGGATTTTCCCTTATACGACGCTGAAAAGCTATACCTGCGACTGTGTAAAAGAGATCACGCCGGAAGTGATTTTCCCGTCTGCCGTGTCGGAGGTACAGATCACCGAGGAAAACGCAAAGCTGACCGTAACATTTGCAAAAGACAGCACAGTCACGGAAGTAAAGTGCGTCTATAAGACAGGGAGCGCGCCGGAGAGCGCGGAAGACGGCACGGTGATAACGGACTTTACGAGCGGCGCAAGCATCACAGGGCTGGTAAATGACACGACGTACTATATCAGGCTTTACGCCTACAATGCAAAGCGCAGGGAAACCGCAGGCGCAGCCTACAGCGCGACGCCTTACACGACAAAGATCGTCACATTCGCGGACGGCACAGACGCGGAGATCGCGGAGATGCTGGAAGCCCATTACGCGGACAAGATCAACATTTCTGACTACTGGGCAGTGGGAGACGAGCGCGTGATACATCTTTCCGCGATGGGGGCGTGGAAATCCGGGACAAAGATAAGCCACAACGGGGAAACGCATGCAGCACAGGACGCCACTTTTGTGATCCTTGGTTTTGACCACGACGATCTTGCCACGCCCATAAACGGGCATAAAAAGGCGGCGGTTTCGGTGCAGATGAAGGACACGTTGAAAACGCTGGGAATAATTGACTATGATTATAGAGCCTATTATGTCACAAATAACAAAACTTACACGAGAAGCTGGCCGGAGTGTCACAGGCGCGTAAACTGGATCAACAGCATATTTAAGAATGCGCTGCCGGAAACGATACGGAGAGAGATCAAGACCGTAAACAAACTTACATATGTAACAAAGAGCACTTATTCCGACGGCGATTGGTCTCAATACTATATAAGACAGTCGACGTATGATGACTGTTATCTGCTTTCCTGTGTAGAGGCTGGACTTGGAACCAATAGCAGCGTTTACATAGGAGAAGGTACAAGATATGAATATTACAAGACAGACAGTAACCGGGTCAAGAGGAAGAATAATCCTAATAATAGTTGGATGCTGCGTTCGGCAGCATATAGCAGCCCTAGCCAATGGGACTATGTAAACCCCGGAGGAGGCTTTTACCAAACATCCCCTGACGTCTTAGCAGGCATCGCGCCCGGCTTCTCATTATAATCGAACATTCATCAATCCCGCAGGCTGTGTCCCGCGGGCAGCGGAAATAAAACAGAAGCCGGGAGGGAAAACGGCATGAAATAAGAGCACACAGCGGGAAGACAAAAGACTTTTCCCGGAACTGGAAAGGAGTGGAGAGATGGACCGTGAAACAGCAAAAGCAATCAACAATTTATCGAAACGCTTAAATGACGTGGAGCGGAAACTGGAAGAATTTCTGCTTGCAAAACACGAGGAAAACCGGGAGGCCATTTCCACGACAGACGGCGGCGTGGTAGACATTGCGGAGATCGTGAGCACCCACGATGAAGCGATCGCGGAACTGGCGGAAATCGTGGCAGATGGGATGATGGGAGAATAGGAGGTGAGGCAGCATGGTAAATTTTTATCTGAAAAGAATCAGCAGCGGCGTTATGACACTCGATGAAGTGCCGCCGTTGTGGTATGAAAAGACGAAGGCAAAGCTAAATGAAGGGAAAAACACGGAGGAGGAAGAAGCATGATGTATACGAATGTTTTTGCAAACAAATACAATGCCATTGTAGGCGGGATCGTGGCGGTATTGACCGCTGTTTTCGGTACATATTGGTATGTATTCGCGGCATTTCTTGCGTTGAATGTGATCGACTGGATCACAGGCTGGGTAAAGGCGAACAGAAAGAAAGAGGAAAGCAGCAAGGTGGGCGCGGTCGGCGCAGTCAAAAAGCTGGGCTACTGGGCGGTGGTGCTTGTCGCGTTTCTGATCGCGTCCGTATTTGTCAATTTCGGGCGTGATATGCTGGGGGTGGACCTTTCCTTCCTGCATCTGATCGGCTGGTGGGTGCTTGCCATGCTGATCGTGAACGAAGCCCGCAGCATTTTGGAAAACCTTGTGGAATTAGGTTACAAAGTCCCTGAAATACTGATAAAGGGGCTGGCGGTCACGGAAAAGCTGATCGAAGCGGGCATCGACATTTTGGACACAGACGACGGAAAAGAGCCGCCAGATGGTGCAGAGAACGCCACAGACAGATAAACGGGCATAAACACACAAAAGCCACCGCACGGACGAAAGAAACGCCTTGCGGGGGTTTCCTGCATTTTTGGAAAGGACGGTGCAGCATGAGAAGCGAGCATACAAAGAATTTACAGCCGGAAGAACTGACCGAACTGAAAGTGGACGTGGCGGCAATGGACGACGACGCGCTGGCAGAATTTAGAAACAGTTTCGAACCCGATAATATGGGCTTCGACGGCGAGGAAGGGGCAGCAGAATGAACATAAACAGGCAGTACATAACAAAGATCAATTTCACGGACAAAAACAGCACGGCGCGGATCCAGTATATCGTGATTCACTACTTCGGCGGGCTTTCCACGGCTAAGAATTTAGCGGCGTACTGGGCGCGGGAGTACGCCGGAGCGTCGGCACATTACGTCGTAGGGCATGAGGGGGAAATATTCCAGATCGTGGAGGACGACGACGTGGCGTGGCACTGCGGTACATCGGGAACATATAAACACTCTGCCTGCAGAAACTCTAATTCGATCGGCATAGAAATGGCGGTGAAAAAGAAAGATACGGGGACGTTAAATGCCACGGATAAAGACTGGTATTTCACGCCGGAAACCGTAACCGCAGCGGTGGAACTGACAAGACAGCTTATGAAAATATATAACGTGCCCGCCGAAAATGTGATCCGGCATTATGATGTTACGGGGAAAATCTGTCCAAACCCGTATTATTATAATCTGTCTGAAAGTACATGGCAGGCTTTCAAGGAAGCGATCGTCGCGCCGGATGAGGGCGGCGCGGCAGAATATAAGGGCGCGACGGATACGGCGCAGGAAAAAGCCGTGTGGGACTTTTTGACCGGAAAAGGTTTGAACGCATACGCAGCGGCAGGACTTATGGGTAACCTTTACGCGGAAAGCGGTTTCAATTCCTGCAACCTGCAAAATTCCTTTAACAAAAAACTGGGCTTGTCTGATATGGAGTATACGGCGCGCGTGGACAGCGGCGCATATACAAACTTTGTAAAGGACGGCGCAGGCTACGGGCTGGCACAGTGGACGTACTGCACGCGCAAGCAGGCACTTTTTGACTATGCGAAGGCTGGCGGGTATTCGGTCGGCAATCTCAATATGCAGCTTGAATATTTATGGCATGAATTAACAGAGTATAAGAAAGTAATGCAGGCATTAAAGGGAGCGGAAAGCATAAAGGCGGCTTCCGACGCGGTTCTGACAGGATATGAAAAGCCTGCGGACCAGAGCGAAGCGGCAAAGAACAGGCGCGCCGGATATGGCGAAACGATTTATAACCGATACGCAGCCGGGCAGGGCAGCCAAAAACCCACCACAGATGGCGCAGGGAAGGCCACACAAGGCGAAAACCCGGC
>JAMPEH010000197.1 GCA_023665245.1 Muribaculaceae bacterium | reverse complement strand
CCTAAGAGGCGTGTCAGGTCAGGATCCGTGGTGGTCAGGTTGGCATAGCGGGAATATTGCTCGTCGTAGCGATGCCGTGAGCCAAGGCTGATGCGGGACTCAATGTCTGATGGAATCAGAAATGAACCCCTGTCGCCGACTGCAGGAAGAAACTGAGTGAGGAAGATATCTATTCCGGCAAGGTCAAAATCCCCGAAATGCAGATATCTGTTGGGGATTATGCGCAGCCATTCAGTAAGGTCGGAAGAAAGTGCGTATCTTGCAACGAATAATATGCCAGTCTCTTCCGATTTCATAAATGATTCAATTAGCGCCCGCTGCTTTCGTATCATCAGGAAATTCTCCATGTTCTCAACTCCGACAATCAGTGCTGTCGTAGGGGGGACAAACGACTCCCAGTTGGCAATATAGACGGCGCTTCCTTCCGGAGGATTGACTGAAAATGGGATTCCGTCAAGCGTGCATTGCAGGGAAGAGAACGAATTGACAAGGAATCCCGGGCAACTGCGTTTTGAGCGTATCTTGGAGTTTCCCGACAATCCGGCCTGCGCGGCGCGGCTGTCATCGCCTGTCAAAATTCTTTTGGCTGTGTCAATATCGGTCAATGCTTCGTTGAATCTTGGCAGTGCCGACATAAGGGCAGTCTTGTTGGGCACGCGCAGCAGGCGTCTTGTGCCGTGGAATTCTATGGTGAGCAGACCTTCCCTCACCAGAGAATCCGATATAGACCTGGGAATGGCCGAATAGGGGAGTGGCTCGCCCCTGAGAAGCTTCTCAAGATTATCTATCAGCCGGAGGGTGAGTATCATTGCAGTCGGGCTTCGCGGGTGGAAAGGATTGGTTGCACTATCGTGTTGGCTTCCTTATCTTTGGAAAGCAGATAAAGCCGCCGGTATGAAAGAGGCCGGTGTGATTTAGGCGAGGAATTGACGATGTAGATGTCGCGTTCGTTGGCGAAGTTCAGAATCCCCTGGATGTTTTCATCTGCCAGACGCCCTATCTCATCCATCATGCAGTGCAGACGGAAGTCTCCGGCCTGTCCGGCACGCTTTTTGAAGACGCTGATCAGAAGTATGTTCATGATGGCCTTCACAAGAGTGTCGGTGCCTTCCGACCCGACAGCCTTTATGTTTTCGGTCCAGCCTGTCGAGTTGTCGTTTTCGTCAATCTTGAATTTTAAGGAGAAAGTCTGTTCGAGAGGCAGTTTGCTGATTTCAGGTGTTCGCGTCAGTGCTTCGGTCAGCGACTTCAGGTATTTTATCGATTCGCGGGCGGTGTCTTCGTGTTCTTCTCCCGAGAAAAGATTGAGCTCGCCGATGTCATACTGATGTTCATTCCAGAAATCAGTGATATTCTGCAGCTGCACGATGATGGGCATATTGCTCCGTTCGAGACGAAGCTCTATGCTGCGGATCACCCCGGCGAATGTCTTGCGTGAGAAATCATAGTTTATATCCCTGACTATGCGTTGTATCTCCGATTCCCTGCCAAGCAATATGTTGAAATCCGATGCCGCACGCGACAGTATGTCCCGGTAGATATTGCTTGTGACCTGCTGGAACTCCTTTATCATGTTGTTCGCCACAAATTCCTCAAGCTTGTCGGCATAATTCCGGTAGTGGGCGGTGGTCTCGAATTCTGTTGGGAATTTGAATGTGTTGCATTGCGAAAACCGTCGTCGGAAATCATTGACCGAAGATTTGAGCGTGTCGATGTTGCGGTATATTTCCCCGGTCAGTTCCTTTATGGAATCCACAAGATTGATGCAGTCGAGGTCTGTCGGAATCTGCTGGCAATCCTTCAATTCGGGAGGGCAAGAGTCAGATGCCATGAAGTCATCGGCTCTCCTTATGGATTCGGATGATTTCTCCAGTGCAGCCTTAAGCATAGACAATGCGGCGGATTCATCCTTGCGTTTCGAATCGTATTTTTCTTTCCGCCTTTCGTATGTCTGCCGGAGTGAGGCATCCTTGTCTTCCAGTTTCTTTTTCTCGGTATGATATTGCGGCACGAGGTCGAGCAATGCCTTGCAGTCATTTTTATAGACAGCCACTTGTTCCCTTTCCTCTTCTACAGTGCGTATCTGGTTCCCAGTTTCGGCGATTTCCTTGCGGATCTGCTCCATCATTCTGGTGTCGGCGCCGGCATTTGAGAGCTCGGCCCGTTCATCTTCATCAAGTTGCCGGATTTTTATGTCGGTTTCGTTTTTGAAATTCCTGATATCGTTTTCCGCCGATTTCACTTGAAGGTCAAGTAGGTCCCGATCCTTTTTTGCTTCGGTTTTGGTTGCTTTTGAGATGACGTTCAGTTCACGTTTGCAGCGTTCGTCGATTTTTCTGAGTTCCTCGGTATGGGTCTCTATTGCCAGAGTAATCTGCTGAATCCTTGTCTCATACACGGCATCTATTTCTTTCAGCTTTGCCTTTTCGTCATTTGCGATTTCCTCCTGGCGCAGACTCTCTTTCCTGCACTGTTGGCGGCAGATTTGTATCTTTTGTGCAGTGGCATCAATGTCAGCTTGAATCGACTTGCAAGTTGCTGATTTTTTCTTTCCGGCTTCCGAGATACGTTCATCCCTTTCATCCCTCAGCCGGTTGATTTCATTGGCAAGTGTATTGATTTCGTCATCAATTGCTTTGATGTCATCCTCTATCATAGCGGGGGTTCTGACTTCCTTTTCTATCTCATCAAGGTCTATTCTGACTCCAAACAAGGTATCCCTGTTGTCGGCCACAAGTTCTGGATTTAGATTCTGGTTGTAGAGTACATGCTTTTCATCTGCAATCTTGCCAATGAAAGATGCCCAACCCTCTACATTGCGGTCGAGCCATTCGCAGAAGGAGCCCTGAGATTTTTCAAGCAGAAACCGTTCTGCCTTTAATTTCTCTGTCAATCCGCTGATTCGGTTTTCCAAAGCTAAGATTTGGGTGGCATATTCATTTTCTATGCGCTGACACTCCATCTCCAGCTGGTTCCTTGTTGATTCCAGCTTGTATTCTTTCCGCAGTTTTTCCTCTGTCAGAGAATTCTCCTCTTTTTCTAATTTGGCTATGTTGTTTCTGCAGGTCTCCAATTCAGCGCCCAGAGGAGAAGATTTTGAAGCCTCAAGACGCAATAATTCTTGCTCATGCCGTTGCTCGCGGCAGTCTTCCGACTTTGACTCGATCTCTTCCTTCAGTGTTCTGAACTTGGCATTGATTTCACTCTCAAGTTTGTTTTGATGCTCGCTTCTTGCCAGTTTCCGGTCAGATATTTCTTGTTTTGTCTTGATGATTTCTTCTGTCTTCGTTTGCCTGTATTGCTGAAAGTCAAGTTCCAGCCGGTCTCGCAGAGATTTAAACCTATGTGCAATTGATTGATATTCGGCAGTCAATTGCGTGAGAAGATATTGCTTTTGCTGCAGTGCAAGATGCATCGATGGCAGCGACTCCACCCGGGCCATCATTTCGGAAATGCCAATTTCTTGATAATGTTTCTTGCGTTTGGCAGCCTCTTTGAGTTTGCTCTCAAGTATTGCGATTTCATTGCTAAGTTTCTCGTGAGCTTCAGCAAAATCCGACTCTATGGATTTTAATTTTTGCGTAAGATCATCTATCGCCAATTCCTTCTTCTGTATCTTGCTTGTCAGAACCGGAATGTCGCGTTCTGCTTTGTTTCTTGAGTAGATGAGCATGCCAGACATTTCCCGCATCGAGAATTCCCCGGCTGAAATCCTGTGGGCGATTTCGATTATTTTGTCAGCGTCGCGGCGTGTCTCCGAAATCCCCTGTTTGTTTTTATGCGTCCACAGCGAGATATCCTTCAGTTCATCACTGAAGTTTATAAGTTTGCTACGAAAGAAGTTAAGGTCAACTGCGGTCTCTTCTTCATCGCCTGTGATGCTGCTGATGATGGTGTTTTTGATAAATCCGGCATCCACTCGTTCGTTGAGAAAAACGTTCTGGATTATGCGCGGAATATTCTGATACTGCTGGCTCTTGAGCAGGTAATATTTCAGCAGGTCTTTCTGCGTCCTCGCGCTGCGGTTGCCGTAAAGGATATCAAGGTATTGGTTGTAGCGGTCGATTATTCCGCTGAGGTCTATGCCCTGGACTTGGATGCGCTGCCTGACGGTCACAGGGTCGGTGGCCACGACTCCATGCTCATCAATCAGCCAGCTCCTGTCATAGGCAGCATCCACAAAGCGGAATGCGGCCTTGTTGTGATGCCGGAAAAGAATCACGCTGAATGGAGGTTGCTCCTCTCCCCGCGACACCTCATAGACAATGTAAGAGGATGGTGTCGGCACATAGTAGTCGTCGAATGATCGCTGACCTTGGTTGCGAATTCCCAGTTTGTCCTTCCTTGCGTTGTAGAAGAAAAGGAGAGCACGCAGCAGGGTGGTCTTCCCCACTCCCTGGGTGCCCGTGAAATGTACATTCCCGTCCAGTGACACTTCCCCATAGCGGATATGGGCACTGTTGATAAATGCTATTTTAGTCAGTGATCTCATCGTTGTCGTCAAATGCTATGAGGTTTACCATGTCTTCGAGATATCTGTAGGCAGCCGAGGCTTTATAACGTCTTGCCACGTCATCGATGATCTCGATGAAGCCTTGTTTCTGCAGTTCCTCCACAAGTCGCTCTGCTATTTCATCATGGCGTGCCTTGTTGTCGTAGAGCGTGGCTGCCTTGTCGCGCAACTCAATGTCGGAATCGATCTTCACAATCAGGTCGGCTGTCATGAAGGTGAACCCGGGTCCGAAAGATGGCTCCCATGCCTTGAGGAAATCAAGCACATCCACCCAGTGGCCGAATTTCTTCAGCTTCTCCGCCATCGCGCTTTTGGATTCCTTTCTGGAGAAATAGTAGTATTGGTTGCCTTCCTCAAGGATAAACCCTATGCGTGAGAAATAATCGGCATATTCATTGCGGCAGTCATCTAAGTCGAGGAAGATGCGGCGGGTGGCCTCGTCCACACTGTCGGAGGAGATGAATCCCCCTTTGCTCAGTCGGTCAAAAACTTGCTGTTCGTATTTCATGGCAGATTGTA
>JAMPEH010000196.1 GCA_023665245.1 Muribaculaceae bacterium | reverse complement strand
GCAGTGGAGTAAGGAAAACAGGCTGGGTAACGATAAAGAATCAAAAGTATTATTTCTCACCAAGCAACGGCAAGATGGTGACAGGAAAGAAAAAGATCGGAAATGCGACCTATTATTTTGGCAGTAATGGAGCCAGAAAAACAGGCTGGGTAACAATAAAGAATAAAAAATATTATTTCTCACCAAAGATGGTGACGGGAAAAAAGAAGATTGGAAATGCGACCTATTATTTTAACAGCAATGGAACAAGAAAAACAGGCTGGGTAACAATAAAGAATAAAAAATACTATTTCTCACCAAAGATGGTGACGGGAAGTAAAAAGATAAAGAATGATACCTATTATTTTAACAGTAAAGGAATTTTGCAGACCAACTGTATTGTAGGAACCCAAAAAAGCGGTTATTTTTATGTAGATGAAAAAGGATGCAAGGTAACGGATACCGAGGTCATGCAGGCGGTGGCATTTGTAAAGGCACACACCGAGGATTCATGGTCAAATGAAGTGAAATTACAAAAGTGCTTTGATTATATGTGGAAAAATTCTACCTATCAACGGTTTTACGGCACGCCGTCAACGGCAAGTGAAATGTCGGGGTATGCCAATTATGTATTTTCTACCATGCGTGGAAATTGTTTCCGGTATGCGGCAAGCTTTGCCTATGTTGCCAAGGTTTTGGGATATGATGCACGTGCGGCAATTGGAGAGGTTTCTTCCTTGTTGGGTGGCATGACCCCTCACGGATGGACAGAAGTAAAAATAAATGGACAGTGGTATATATGTGATGTAAATATGAAACGGAACCACCCAAATGTCAGTACCTATATGCGTACAGAGGCAACGTATCCATACAGGCACAATTGTAATGTCAGATACACATTAACATTTCAAAATGGACATGCAGTATGGAATTAGAGATTAGTTAAGGAGAAAAAAATGGTTTTTAGCTCATTGGTGTTTTTATGTATATTTTTTCCAGTTATATTTTGTCTGCACAGTGTAATACCATCCATAAAAGCAAAAAATGTGCTGTTAATCATGGCAAGTCTGGTATTTTATGCTTTTGGGGAACCTGTTTATGTAGTTTTAATGGTTTTAAGTGCATTTTTAAATTACCTGTGTGCCCGCTTTATGGGAAAAGCAAACCGTAAGGCTGTGTTAGCTCTGGCAGTCGTGGTCAATATCGGGATTTTGGGTGTATTTAAATATAGTGGATTTTTGGTAACAACAATAAACAGCGTATTTCATTTGAATATAAATGTTCCGGAGATTACCCTGCCGATCGGTATTTCATTTTTTACATTTCAGGCATTATCCTACGTGATTGATGTGTACCGTGGACAGGTTGAGGTGCAAAAAAACTTTGGAAAGGTACTGCTTTATATATCATTTTTCCCACAGTTGATTGCAGGACCGATTGTAAAATACAGGGATATTGCATATGAGATTGACAACCGCAGCACCAATTTGAAGGAAGCTGCCCTTGGCATGAGACGTTTTATTTGCGGACTGGCAAAAAAGGTGTTAATTGCCAATGCCATGGCAGTTGTTGCGGATGCAGTCTTTATGCAGGCACCTGCCAATGTAAATATTGTTGGGGCATGGATTGGTGCTATTGCCTACACAATGCAGATTTATTATGATTTTAGCGGATATAGTGATATGGCAATCGGGCTTGGACGTATGTTTGGCTTCCATTTTAAGGAGAATTTTGAACATCCGTATGGCTCGCTTACAATTAAGGAATTTTGGCGACGCTGGCATATTTCCCTTTCCTCATGGTTTAAGGAGTATGTATATATTCCACTTGGAGGAAACCGAAAGGGACGGCTCCGGACAGGGATCAATAAGGTTATTGTATTTTTTCTGACAGGTCTTTGGCATGGTGCCAACTGGACGTTTGTTGTGTGGGGATTGTTTCACGGTGCATTCAGCTTTTTGGAAGAATTTGTGCCAAAGCTTAAAAAGCTGCCCAATTTCATATTCCATATTTACACCATGCTTGCCGTAACGGTGGGCTTTGTGATTTTCAGGGCGGATACGCTTAAACAGGCGTTTACTTTTATCGGTAAAATGTTTGCAGGCTTTGAATTTTCTGCTGTTTCCATGTCCTTTGCATGTCAGCAGCTCACACCGTTTTTCATTGCAATGCTGATTGCGGCAGTGATTGGCTGTGGAATGCTTCGGAACCTGACAATGAAATTAAGAGCCGTGTCGGAACAGGAGGAGCTGACCAAAAAAGAAAACATTGTACAGGTTATTTTATTTACGGCTGCGTTTTTATTGCTTTCGTGGTGCATCATCAGACTGTCAGGCGGCTCGTATAATCCTTTTATCTATTTTAGGTTTTAGGAATGTAAAAAACAATTTTTGAATGTGACAACGTTCAAAAAAGGAGATACTATATGAAAAAATATTTGATATTCATAATCGCCTGCCTTTTGGTCTGTCTGCTGCCATTTGTTGGAATGGCAGTGCGTCCGACGACGGTTAGCACGGAAAATAAAGCGATGGCTGAATTTCCAAGTCTAAAAGCAGACGACGGAAAATTAAATTTAAAATATTTTGAAGAGCTTGAGGAATATTTCAATGAACATTTTGCATTTCGGAATGAGCTTGTTTATGCAGATGCAAAGCTTCAGACCTCCATCTTTCAGGTTTCCAATGTGGACACGGTAACCTATGGAACGGACGGCTGGTTGTATTATTCCTCGACCTTGGACGACTATTTGGGAAATCAGGTCATGTCCGGGCGGCAGATATATAATCTTGCCCATAACCTGTCCATTGCCAAGCGGTATGTGGAGGAAAAAGGCTGTGACTTCATGCTGGCAATTCCGCCAAACAAAAACACCCTGTATGGGGAGCATATGCCATATTATAATTCTTACATTGTGGATGAAACCCACAATATTGATTTGCTGACACCGAAGCTTGAAAAGCTTCATGTTCCTTATGCCGATTTGCTTCAAATGTTTCGGAACGAAAAGGAAACCTTGTATTTGAGACGGGATTCCCACTGGAACAATAAGGGTGCCGTCATGGCATACAACTGTATGATGGATACACTTGGATATCAGCATGAAAATTATGCGGATTGTGACGTTACCCGTACGAAGGATACGGACGGCGATTTAAATAAAATGCTTTATACTTTTTATGGAGAGAAGGAGTTAAATTACAACTACCATATAGAACACGGTTTTACATATTCCGAAAAGTTTGAAAGCGTTGAGGACGGATGGATTGAAACCAAAGGCGGAACAGGAAACGGTTCACTGCTGATGTTCCGTGATTCTTTTGGCAATACACTGATACCGTTTATTGCGGATCAGTTTGAACAGGCATGGTTCACCAAGGAAAATCCGTATGGGCTGGAAAGTCTGATGGAGCAGTACATGCCTGATACAGTTATGTTTGAGTGTGTGGAGCGGAATATCGTTCGGTTTATCAATATGCCGCCGATTATTTCAGCAATCAAAACAGAGACACCTGTAATTGGGGAACGCATGGAGACAGACACAAAAATAGACATAAGCCCATTGGAGTATGACAGTAATTATTATAAAATCAGCGGAAATGTGGATGAAAAGCTTTTGGAAAATGAGACGGATATTATCGTGCGGCTGAATGATACCTGTTACGAAGCATATCATACAGGTGAAAATACATATGAGCTGTATATAAAAAAGGATACGATTGTAAGTCAGCCGTTGGAGCTAGAGGTTTTGCTTCGGGATAGTGAAAACTGCAGATCGGTTCAGATAAAAAACATAGATGAAGGAGAACGATTACAATGATGGCAAAAGGAACGATGAAAAAGATACTGATACTTGGCACGGCAATGCTTTTTTTACTTGGACTGTGTGCATGTGGAAAGGCAACAGTTCAAATTCAGGACGGCGGTGTTATGACGGAGCTTGAGGTTTCCGTACCAAGCACGGTAGAAAAAATATTAAAGGATGCGGATATTGTCTTAAATGATGGGGATGAGGTAAGCCCATCACTTGACACAAAGATTAAGGATGCACAGGAAATCGTAATATCCAGAAAGGTTACGGTTAAGCTGACGGTTGACGGAGAAACAAGGGACATTGTTATGGTTGGCGGTACAATCAGCGACCTTTTAGCACAGGAGGGGATTACCCTTGGAGAAAAGCAGCATGTAAATTATGACTTAAATGAATACCTTACAGATGGAATGGAGGTTAAAATTCTGTATTCCTTCAATGTAGAGGTAGTATGTGACGGTAAAACCCAAAAGCAGGAAACAGAGGCAGAGACGGTAGATGCTGTATTGAAGGAATTAAACATTACGTTAGGTGCGGATGACCGTGTGACGCCTGATGTGACAGCAGCAGTAACCGATAATATGCAGATTATTGTAAACCGTATCACCTATGATACAGTTGTGGAAAAAGAGACCATTGAATATGAAACTATACGTGAGGAGGATTCCTCCATTACACAGGGACAGGAACAGATTAGTGTAAGTGGGGAAAACGGCGAAAAGGAAGTGACTTACAAGGTTACCTATGTGGATGGTGTTGAGGATGCAAGGGAGGCCGTGGAGGAAACGGTTACAAAGGAAGCGGTCAATGAAGTAATTAAGGTTGGCACAAAGGTGGCATCAGGCTCAGGAGGCTCTGGTGGTGGCAGAGAGGAAGTATCCAGAAAAGCATTTTATGATTGCGACGGTTCGGGACACGGCTACTATGAGATAACCTATTCAGATGGTACCGTGGAGTATGTAGACTTTTAATTATAATATAAAGGCTGTCGCAGTAAGGGTTTAAGGCATACGGGTAAACAACTGTGTGCCTTAAACCCTTACTGCGAACAGCCACTTTTACCTTATAGGAAAGTACTTCGTATTTTTATATTGACAGTCGGAATTTTAATGGATATAATAGCAATGTTTTTATTGTGCTACTTAGTTAGCGAATTAGCACTTTAAATCATTAAAGTAAACAAGGAGATTGATATGAACGATAAATTGTTGCACACCCCTGACGGAGTCAGGGACATATATGGAATTG
>JAMPEH010000195.1 GCA_023665245.1 Muribaculaceae bacterium | reverse complement strand
CCGGCGTACAATGAAGCCGAAAATATCGTGCGTGTGGTGACGCATATGATGGAGCAGGCGCCCCAGTATGATTATCTGGTGGTCAACGACGGCTCGGCGGACGGCACGCTCAAGCTGTGCCAGGAGGAGAATTTTTGCTATCTCGACTTGTCCATCAATATGGGGATTGGCGGAGCCGTTCAGGCGGGATACATCTACGCCCGCAAGAACGATTACGATATCGCAGTGCAGATGGACGGGGACGGACAGCACGATATCGCCTACCTGGACAAGCTGCTGGAACCGATTGTCCGCGGCGAGGCGGATGTGGTGATCGGCTCCCGCTTCCTGGAGAAGGAGGGCTTCCAGTCCTCGGCGGGGCGCAGGCTGGGGATCAATATCCTGAGCGCCCTCATCCGGCTGACGACGGGCAGGCGGATCGCGGATGTGACCAGCGGCTACCGGGCGGTCAACCGGATGTTCATAGAGATCTATAGCAGGGATTATCCGATGGATTATCCCGAGCCGGAGGCGATCGTGGCCGCCATCATGCACCTCGGCAGGGTGAAGGAGGTCCCGGTGCGGATGCGCGCCAGGGAAGGAGGAACCAGCTCCATCACCTTCAAGAAATCGATCTATTACATGATCAAGGTGACGCTGGCGATCCTGTTGTGCCGCATCAGCTACGGCGTGAGGCGGGCGAAGCGTGAGGATGTATGAGGATGAGCCCCTATGCCAGCTGCGTGCTGTGCAGGGAAGAGCTGGCGGATGAAAGTAATATCCAAAAAACACTACGGATTGGAAGGAGCAGACGGCAATGATACCTGCTACACTGAGAGTCACGCTGATTGTCGCGGTGGTGTGCTATTTTATCATCATCTTGTATTTTCTCAAGCAGAAAGCGCTGAATCTGAAATATACGCTGCTGTGGCTGGCGGCTGGCTTAGTTATGGGCGTTCTGGTGATCGTGCCGGAGATTCTGCAGTTTCTGATTCACTTATTCGGCATCCAGGACAATATGAACGGCCTGTTTATCTTTGCCATCGGATTTATCCTGATGATTCTTCTGTCCCTGACCTCGATCGTGTCCAGGCAGAACCGCAAGATCAGGACGCTGATCCAGGAGCTGAGTATTTTGGACAAGCGGGTGCGGGAGATGGAGGAGCGGGAGAAGGAATAGCCTATGTTGGAGATTGCGGTTGACTTGCTGTGGCTTCGCCCGAAGAAGGTGGGCGGCACGGAATTTTATATCAGGAACCTGTTGGATGGCTTCTTGCGGTTTCAGGAGCCTTTTCGCCTTTTTCTGCTCGTGTCGCGGGACAACCGGGATTCCCTCGCACACTACGCGCTCGATGAGCGGATCGAGCTTTTGGAGACAAACGTCGTGTCCGGAAACATTGCGGGGCGGATTCTGTGGCAGTTTTTCTGCCAGAACCGTTTCCTGCGAAAGAGAGGAATCCGGAAATGTTTCATCCCCGTCTACTGCCGCCCGCTGTTCAACGGGGGCATCGCCTACGTCAACACGATCCACGACCTGCAGGCGGCGCACTACCCGGAGTACCATCCCCTCCACGAGATCGCCTATTCCAGGCTGTGCTGGCGGCTGGACGCGCTCTTTTCCAGGCATATCGTGGCGATATCGGACTGGGTGCGGGACGACGTCATGGCGAGATATCATGTGAGGCGCGACCGGATCACGACGATCTACAACCCGATCACGGTGGACGAGAGGGAGATGGCGCCCTTTTCGCATCTGGCGGAGAAGTACGGCGTCCGGGAGGGGGAGTTTTTCTACACGGTGGCGCAGCTGATTCCCCACAAGAATCTGGAAACGCTGATCGCGGTCATGGAACAGATCAAGGAGGGAGAGACCGGCCTGCCCTGCAGGCTGCTCGTCTCCGGGGTGAACGGGGAGAGCCGGGGGAAACTGGAAGAACAGATTCGGGAGAGAGGCCTGGAGCGGGAGGTGACGCTCACGGGGTTTGTGGAGAACGGCGAGCGCAACGCCCTGTACCGGTACTGCCGGGCGTTCTTATTTCCCAGCGTGTTCGAGGGCTTCGGTATGCCGCCCATCGAGGCGATGCTGTTCGGCGCCGTGGTGGTGGCGACGGACAGAGCCTGCATCCCCGAGGTCACTCAGGGCAAGGCAAATTACGTGCAAGACCCGTACGACGCACAGGAGTGGATCCGGGTTATGCAAAACCCGGTCAACCGGATCGCGGAGATGGACTTTGGCGCCTACGACCAGATGAAGCTGACGGAAAAGTATTACCGGCTGCTGTCGAGCATACTGGGTTAGGGAATGCGGGCGGAGCAGGGAAGGGACAGGAAGACAGAGCCTATGAAGCTGGCAGTCGTCTTAGTGAATTATAACGGAAAAAAATATAACGCCGCGTGCATCGAATCGATCTTCGCAAACCGCGATGAGAATGAGAAGAAGATTATCGTGGTGGACAACGCCTCGCGGGATGATTCCGTCAGGATTCTGGAGGAGCGCTACGGCATGGATGAGCGGGTGGAATTGATTGTCCTTGCGGAGAATTACGGATTTTCCTATGCCAACAATGTGGGCATCCGCCGCGCCGCAGAGTGGGGCGCGGAGTATGTGATGCTGCTCAACAACGACACGGAGATCGCGCCCGATATGATGGAACAGCTGGCGCAGTGTGCCGGGCGGCACGCCGGATGCATGATCGCGCCCAAAATCTGTTACAGCGATGACAGGAGGCGCATCTGGTCCGCAGGCGGAAGCGTCTCGCCCGTCATCCGCAAGGCGCGCCACATCGGTCTGAACGAGACGGACGAGGGGCAGTATGGGCGGGAGATGGAGATCGGCTTCGCCACGGGCTGCTGCCTTTTTATCCCGATGGATGTGATCCGCCGGGCGGGCGTGCTGGACGAGCGCTTCTTCCTCTACTACGAGGATACGGAGTACAGTTTCCGGCTGGGGAAACTGGGCGTCGCCATCTACTACTGCCCGCAGGCGGTGATGTACCACAAGGTGGGGGCGAGCACGAAGGGGGCGGACAGCCCGCTGTGCGCCTACTACATCGCCCGCAACTGGCTGTTGTGCAGCAGGCTGCATCTGGGGCGCCGCTATCCGCTGTTTCTCGCCTACTACGCACTCAACCGCACGGCGTGCTGCCTTCTGTGGCTGGCGCGGGGGAAGGGTGCGCTCGTGCGCGCGACGCTGCGGGGAATCAGGGACTACAGGAGACGGCGGTTTGGAAAATCGGCGGACTATCAGGCATAGAGAGACGGGAATGGGAATGATCGGTATCTACACGAGTGACAAGACGGCAGAGACGCCATTAAAAGAGCTGTATGCGAGAGAGTTCCTGCTGCAATCGCCTTTGCGGGCCGCTGCGGTTGACCATGCCGTGATCCTGCCTGCAAGAGGCCGCCAGGGCGGCGTCGTCGATGGCGAGGGGCAGTTTGTCGCCGCCTCCGCCTACCGGCATGAGGACGTTCATCTGTGGGGCGGAAGCTATGAAGTTGAGGAGAGCGCGGTGGAAACCGTCCCGGAGACCGTGATCTTCATCGGGCAGATTTTCGGGCATTGGGGCAATTTCCTCTTTGACTGTCTGGCAAGGCTGTGGTATGCGCTGGAGGAGGAGACGCCGCACCGCCTCGCCTACTGCAGTATGCAGGAGGAGGAGGGGATCCTGGGGCGCGGCCGGTACCGGGAGTTTCTGGAGCTGCTCGGAATCCGGCCAGAGCGGCTGATCGATATCAGGAAGACCACGCGGTTTCGCCGGGTGATCATCCCGCAGCTGTCGATCTTTCCCGGCACGTTCTGCACGAGAGAATGCCTGGCGGTCTTCGAGAGGGCGGCAGCGGCGGCGGAGCGGGCATGGAAGGGCGTATCGCACGAAAAAATATATTTTACCCGGACACAGATGCCCAACTGCAAGGAGCTGGGCGAGAGGGAAGTGGAAAAGGTGTTCCGGCGGCTCGGCTACACGGTGATCGCGCCGGAGCAGCTGCCGGCCGCGGAGCAGATCGCGCTGCTTTCCCGCTGCAAGGCGTTCGCCTCGATCGAGGGGACGGCGTCGCACAACATCGTGTTTGCGCGGGAGGGGACAGAGCACATCATTCTGCGCAAGCAGAGTTACCGGAACACCAGGCAGGTCTTGTTTGACCGGCTGCGAAAGATCGAGCCGCAGTACATCGATATCTATTACGAGCCCTTTCGGGGATTTCCGCTCAGCCACGACGCGGGACCGTTCTGGGTCGGCGTCACGGCTCCCATGAGGGCGTGGATGAGAGAACACGGGCTGAAAATGGCGCTGCCAGAGCGCTTCGCCCAGGCGCTGCGCCAGGCGGTGAACGCGGCGGTCTATGCGCTGAAATGCGTCTATTACAAGTACGTCCTGAAATATTGAGGAGGCTGTATTTGCATTGGATAAGGGAGTATGCTATGATGAAAAAAGGCTATTATATCCATTTTCAGGGGCGCCAATCCATCGGAGTCAGCAAGAAAATCGACATGCAGCTGGAAGAATTCGGCAAGTTTTTTTCCATGCGGGAGATCGAAGTCATAACCCCTGCGAGACCGCTGGTTAAGAGAGTGCTGGGGCTGTTTCCCACGGCATCCATCGAGCGGGACTACGAGGAGGCCTTCGCGCGGCTGGAAGAGCCCGACTTTCTCTATGTCAGGAGGACGGTCGCGGACAGGGCTTATCTTCGTTTCTGGAAAAAAGTAAAAGAACGGTATCCGGACTGCAGGATCGTCGTCGAACTGTTTACCTACCCTTACGACAAGGATGACTTTGGCAAGTGGAACGCCTGGCCCTTTTACCTGAAAGAGCTGATCTACCGCCCGAGGCTGAGACGGTATGTGGACCGTTTCGTGACTTACACGGACGATCAGGAGATCTTCGGGATTCCCACGATCCGTTCCGCGAACGGAATCAACGTGGAGAGCGTCGCTGAGATTGGCGGAGAATATTTGGAAAAACAGATTAATATGATCGCTGTAGCGTTTATGCAGAGACACCACGGCTACGAGCGGATCATCGAGGGGATGCGCGCCTATTACAGCGGGAAGGAGCCTCCGGAATGGCGGCTGGAGCTGAGG
>JAMPEH010000194.1 GCA_023665245.1 Muribaculaceae bacterium | reverse complement strand
ATAGAAACGTAGGCTCTCGATAAACACTTTCCGGGTGAGGCTTGCGGGGAGAGTGTAGCCAAGCTGGATCTGACGAAGACGCACGAAGTTGCCGTTCTCGAGGAAGCGGTCGCTCTCCTTGAGGTTGCCGTTGGGGTCATTGTAGATGGCGCGGGGCATGTCGGTGGAGGTGTTCTGCGGAGTCCAGGCGTTGAGCGTGGATTTCAAGAAATTGGATCCGGAGTTCATCCCCTCGTAGAAATAGCGGTTGCCGTTGTAGAGTTTGAATCCCCATGCGCTGCCAACCACTGCCATGAAATCAAATCCTTTCCATGCAAGGTTGAGATTGAGATTCACCTCCAGTTTAGGGATGCCTGAACCGCAATATTCCTTGTCATTCTCATCGATGACACCGTCTCCGTTGGCATCCACAAATTTCACGTCGCCGGCGTCGGCATAAGGCTGGAGCTGTTCGCCGGCTGCATTCTTGTAGTTGCGTGCCTCTGCCTCACTTTGGAAGAGTCCGTCGGTGCGATAGAGATAGAAGGCTCCGATTGGGCGACCCACCATTGTCTGTGTCGGGAAATGTTCGGTGCCGTATTTCAGGCCCTCGCCGTAGATTATTTGGTCAGCGTCAGAGAGCTCGAGCACCTTGTTGCTTGTAGTGGCCAGGTTGAGCCCGATGTTATATTCCCACCCGGCCTTGTTGTCCTGGTAGTTAATCTCGAATTCAACACCTGTGTTGCGGATTTTACCCACGTTAAGTATCGGATTGGAGAGACCTGCCGAGGCGGGTAGCACCTTGGTGATCAGGAGATCTTCAGTCTTGTTGTAATAGTAGTTGACGGAGCCGTTGAGCCTGTTGTTGAAGAAGCCGTAGTCGATGCCGATGTTCTTGGTGTCGGTGGTCTCCCATTGGAGGTTGCGGTTTTCAAGTCCACGCGCTATGCTTCCTGCCCAGGCATTGTCGCCGTTGCCCTGCACATAGCCCTGGTATTTGGTGTTGTAGGTGCTGATGAGGGCAAGGAAGTCGTAATAACCGAGTGAGTTCTCATTTCCGAGGCGTCCCCAGCTTGCGCGGAGTTTGAGATTGTTGATTGCTACTGTTTTCGGGAAGAATGGCTCTTCAGAGATTCTCCATCCCAAAGCCACCGAAGGGAATGTGCCCCAGCGCTTGTCACTGCCGAATTTGCTTGACCCGTCGCGGCGCACAGTGGCCTGAATCAGGTAGCGACCGTCGAAATTATAGTTGACGCGTCCGAAGAAAGACACGCGGCGATATTTCCAGCGGCTTCCGTCGCCATCGAATGTGCCGCCTGTTCCGGCTCCGATTGTCTCGAAATTCGGGTCAAGGAATCCGGCGGCGGATTCTCCCGTGACGAGCTGTCCGTCTTCCACTTTATATGTTGTGGTCTTGCCGATCACTCCGACAGAATTCCAGGTGTAGCTGCGGGCCATCGTTGATGTGCCGGCAACTGCATTTACCGAGTGTTTGCCGAATTCTTTGTTGAAACTGAGCACGTTTTCCCACTGTTGTTCCTCCCAGTAGGCGGTGGTCTCGCTGCTCTCGGCATATTCCTGCTTTGAGCGAATGTCTGCCACGTATGGGGCGGTGTGATACTTGTCGCGCTCATGCTCACCCCGGTAGGAATAGCTGGTCTTGAAATTGAGCCAAGGAGCGAAGCGCACTGTGACGGCAGCATTGGCAGATGTGTGGTAGTAGCGTGAGTCGGCCTTGCGGTAGTCATTGTCGGCCATGACGTTGCGGTTGTTGGGCAGACCGTTGAAATTGGTGAGTCCGTAGCCCGATTCCCGGGCCTCATCGTAGATGGGCACGAGAGGAGAGATCATATACATCTCCTTGAGCTGATACTGTGGCTGTTCGCTTTTGGTGTATTTAAACGCCAGGTTACCCTCGAAATCAAAGATATATTTTGTGGCATTGACTTTGAGGCGTGCATTGTCCATGCGGTAGTTGTTGCCAAGAAAAATGCCCTTGTCATCGGCGTGGTTATAGCTCATGGAGTATCGTCCGAAATCGCTGCCTCCTCTGACGCTTACCATATAATTCTGCGAAAAGCCGTTGCGTGTCATTGCATCCTGCCAGTCGGTGTTGACACCGGTGTTTTCAGTCACGTATGCCGGAAGATTTAGGAGTGAGTTCTGCCATTGGCCGCTTCCGGAGGGGTCATATTGGGCAGCATGGGCGGCCACATGGGAATTCCAGTTGTCATACATCTGTCCGTGTACCTGCTTATACTCGTCGGCGTCGAGCATCTCGAGCTTTTTGGCGATGTGTGTGAAACTGAGATAAGTGGAGAAATCCACTTTCACATCACCTTTCTTTCCGCTTTTGGTGGTGATGAGAATAACGCCGTTGGCTGCCACGGAGCCGTAGATGGCTGCTGCCGCGCCGTCTTTGAGCACCTCCATCGACTCTATGTCCTGGGGGTTGACAGCGTTGATGTCTCCGGGGAATCCATCGATGATGTAGAGTGGCTCATTGTCGCCGAATGTCTTGACGCCACGTATCTTCACCTGAATGCCCGCCCCCGCGTTGCCGCCGGCTTTCTGCACATTGACACCGGCTATCTTGCCCTGAAGAGCCTCAGCGGGATTGGTGGTGGTGCGTTTGGCGAGCTCATCGCCCTTAACGCTTGAGATCGCTCCGGTCATGTCGCTCTTTTTCATCATGCCGTAACCCACCACGACGAGCTCATCGAGCACTTGATTGTCTTCTTGCATCACGATGTCGATGTGGCTGCGGCCGTTGACTTTTATTTCTTGCGGAATGAATCCCACATACGACACTCTGATAGTAGCCTTTGGATTCACGTTGATTGTGAATTTGCCATCAATGTCGGTGGCGGTGCCGTTGTTGGTGCCGTCTTCAATCACGGTGGCCCCTATGATTGGCTCGCCGTTGGGTTCGGTGATTGTGCCTGTGAGCGCCTGTTTCTGCGCCCATGCCTGCAAGGGGAGTGTCAGGCAAAAGAGAAGGAGAAGCTGCAAAATCTTTCCTTTGTGTCGAGTTTCGTTTGCCATAAATATTAAGGTTAGATAATTCATTTTTGACTGCGGATTTCCGAAGCCCCGCGTGTCGTTTTATGCCGCAAAATTACTGGTAGGGAAGGTGCAGCGCCAAATGTTACAAGCCTATAAAATGTCTGCAACGCCCGGTTTCCTCTTGTCTATATGTCTACAAAATGATGATGGCTACAACTGCAAATCAAATAGATATGGATTTAGCTATGTCTACATTGTCATATATTGCGCAGATATTGCTCCAAAACGCTGTCAGCATCAAGGCCGAGAGCCTTGCGGAGCCTGTAGCGGTTCATGTTGACAGTGCGCGGCTCAAGTCCGAGCAGTATTGAGATTTCTTTTGAGCTGAGGAGTCCGCGTATCAGCAGCGCGAGGTTTCTCTCCCCCTTTGTCAGCTGGGGGTGGGCGGCAGTGAGCCGCGCAAGGAAGTCTTTGTTTTTCTCCTCCACGCTCAGGAGAAGATTTTTGGCAGTCTTGTTGTTGCTGACGTTGGAGGTTATGAATGCGTTTATTTTTTTCAGGTGTGGCACGATTGACGTTGAATCCATCTTATATCCCTCTCGGAGCATCTCCTGAATCTTATCTGTCATTTCCAGATTGCTCTTGAGGAAGGCTGCGAAGCCGGTCAGTTCCCTTCTGTTGGCGTCGAGGGTGGCACGTGCATTCTCCAGCTCGAGTTCACGCTGCTTCAGTTTCAGCGCGTCCACCTCTTTTTCCGACATCTCAAGTTCATGCTGCGCCTCAATTATCTGAAGGTCTTTCTTATGCCGGATTCTCCTCATTATGAACATTATCACCACCACAGATATCACGATGAATGCAATCAGGAGGAATATGTTGAGCCGCAACACCTCAAGCTGATGCTCGTGTTCCTGGCGTTCTGCCTCGGCGCGTCTGTCTTCAAATTGCTTGCGGGTAAGGTCAAACTCCGTGTTCCGCATCCTGTTGGAGCGGTTGAGCTGGGTCACCATCTCGATCATTTTCCCTTGGTCTTCATATGCCCGCCGGAAGTTGCCTGAGGCAGCCGCAATCATCGACCGGTATTCATAATAGTCGCAAAGTAGCTCCTTGGCTTCTATGCGGTCGATATATTCCTTGGCCGAGGCGAGCGCGTTGTCAGCTTCCGCATATCTCCCCGCGAAATATAGCTGCTTTGCCTTGTTATTATAGTTTTCGCCCAATCCCCAAATGTTTTCGAGATGCTTGTTGATGGTGATGGCCTCTTCTATCAATTGCAGTTTCTCCTCAGCGTCACCTTCGTATAGACACATGCTGTTGAGGTTCTTGGCAATGCCGGGAAGATTGTGCAGACGCCGGTTGATGTCGAGGGCGCGGCGGAAGAAATGGTCGGCGAGCGTGTATTCCAGTCGGTTGAGGAGCATCACTCCACGCTCGTTATAGCAGTCGGCCACAGAGGCGGAGTCGCCCAGAATCTTGAACATGGAGGTGGCTTTGTCGTTGAGCTCCACCGATTTCGGATAGTCACCCAATTTGCTGAACACGCGCCCCTGAAGTTTATAGAGATTGGCTTTTTCGGCAGTGTCGTTGTCTTCAATCATCATCTCCGTGTCATACAGGATGTGGATGCTGAGGTCAAAATTCCCGAGCAGCTGTTCCGCTGAGCCATAGAGCATTGACGCCGCCACTGTCAAAGAGTCGGGATGTGCGGTGTCACACAATTTTAATGCCCTGTGGGCCAGAGATGACGCTTTCTTGGGGTCTGTGCCTATGCAGGCATTCGCTTCCTCAATAAATGACTTTATCTCCCTCTTCTCTTTGCCACACAGAGGAGAATGGATTGACAGTATTATCAGAATCAGAAGAATGAAAGTTCGCATAAGTATTGACCGATAGTAAGAAATTTTTCTGCAAAAATAGCAAATATAACTTGAATGTCAATAATGATGTGTTATTTTTCACCGCAAAAGCATAAGATTTATGAAAATTAGTCCATTCAAAAAGTCGTGGGCAGCTGCCCACGACTTTTTGAATGGACTATAAGAGGCCATTTCATAAATTTTGAGGGCCACTGGGGCGGTTTTCGGGGAGGGAT
>JAMPEH010000193.1 GCA_023665245.1 Muribaculaceae bacterium | reverse complement strand
GGGGGTGGCGATGCCGGAGGCGGGGTAAACCTCCACCACCAATGTGCTCTGGGCCACACACTGGTACTTGTAGGGCTGGTATTTCACGCCGTTGTAGGTGACGGGCTCGGCGTCGGGATCCTCGATGGGGTCGTTATGGATGTCCCGCAGGGCCTCGTAGGCGCGGAACACCACCTCGGTCTCGCCGTATTCCTCCCGTCCGGTGGAGCGGATGACCCACTGGCCGCTGGCCGTGTCGTGGTAGAGCTTCAAAATGCTGTCGTCCACCACCAGCGCGTCCACATAGTTGGTCACCCGCGGGTCGTTGGTCACGGTGGTGACGGCATCCGCGCCCTCGCCCGTGGTGGTGGAGACCGTCTCATGCTGGCCCACCGCCACCAGGGTGCGCCCGGTGGTGGCCTTGGTGCCAGTGTAGGCCATATACTTGCCCATCTCCAGCCGCAGCTGCTGGCTCTCGTTCATGCGGTAGTGCATGGTGTTGTTGGGCGCATTGGTCTGGGTGCGGCTGCTGTTGGGCACGTTGGTCATGGCGGCGATCTCGTTGCCGGTGCTGGTGGTGTAGGTCACGCCGTTGATGGCGTTCACCACTTCGCCCGCGGAGGTAGTGTCGTCCAGAGCGGTGGTGTCGCCGGACTTCTGGTAGGCCGCCATGGTGACCACCACCGACCCGTCATAGCGGTAACCGCTGATGATGGGCTGGCCGTTGTCGGTGGAGCCGCGGGTGATGTTGCCCAGCTGGAGGCGGCGGTTGTCGCCCCAACCCCAGACGTACCCGTCGTACCGCAACGCGGACATATGGGTCACGCCCATGCCGATGTACTTCACGGAGGTCAGGTGGCCGGTGGTCTCGGTGACCTTATAGCCCTGGGTGTCCACGCTGGAGTCCACGATGTCGGTCGGCTTGGGGTTGGAGTCCTGCTTGGTCTCGCCGTCCAGCACCATCGTCGGGTACTGGAGGTTGTGGCTGCCGGTGCTGTTGTCGCCCAGCACGCCCAGGTTGCCGTAGCCCCAGGTGAACACCTCGGCGTTGCGGATATAACCGGTGGGATACTTGGCCAGATCCTCGGCGCTCTCCACCTTCTTGATACGCTGGATGGCGGCGGAGTTGAGATAGCCCGCCTCCACGGTCTTGATGTGGTGGAGCCAGTCGTTGTTGCCGTAGAGCGTCTCGTCACCGTAGAGGTCCTTCTCGAAGTCATAGTACCCGGCGGAGACGTACTGCAGCTTGGGCGTGCGGTAGTTCTCGGTGGTATACGGCTTCACGCCCTGCGCGGTCTCCTGCGCCGGGCCCTTGGTGAGCTGATAGTTGGAGTTGGAGCCCCAGCCCCAGATCTTCTGCTGGCGCGGGTCGTCCTGGGTGGCGCCGGGCACCACGATGGACTGAATGGCCAGCATATGGTTGTGGCCCATGGAAATGTGGGAGATATTCTCCAGATAGTTGCCGCTGGAGTCGGAGTCGCCGCGCAAAGTCTGAACGGGCACGCCCAGATGCTGCTCGTTGGTGCCGATACCCAGCTGGCCGGAGGAGTTGTCGCCCCAAGTCCACACGGTACCGTCGCCCTTCAGAGCCGCAGAGGCGTTTCCGCCGGCGGAGATCATGGTCACGTTGTTCAAATAGCCCTCGCCCAGGGGTCCCTTGACCTTCTTAGGCGTGGAATTGACGTTGACCCAGTAGTTGGAGAGGCTTTCCAGGCCCAGCTGGCCGTCGCTGTTCAGACCCCAGGACCAAACCTCGCCCTTGTCGCTCAGCGCCAGGGTGTGATACTGGCCCGCGGCCAGCGCCACGATGTTGACGTCCTTGCCGTCCTCCTTGATGGTGACCTTATGGGCCAGAGAACGGTTGGTGGTGTCGCCCAGACCCAGCTGGCCGTAGTTATTCAGGCCCCAGGACCACACCTGGCCGTCCCGGTCCAGCGCCACCATGTGGTGATAGCCCGCGGCGATGGCCATAATGGTGTCCAGATAGGTGCCGTCGGACTTCTTCACCTTCTGCGGGTTGGAGACCGCCGTCGAAACGGAGGCCACGGACTTGGCACCGCCGTCGTTGTGGATGCCGTAGGTGTTCTCCACCTGGAGGGACACCGACTGCATACCCGCCGTGTTGCCCTGGCCCAGGATGCCGTAGACGTTGTCGCCCCAGACCCAGACGTTACCCTCCGAGGTGTTCATGGCGCTGTAGTTCTGGCCCGCCACCGCCTTGGGGATGATGGTGGTGGAGGAGGGCTGCAGGTCGATATCCAGGGTGAACACGTAGTTGCCCGTAAAGACCATGTCGGGGATATGGGAGCCCACCAGGTCATAGTCGCCAAAGACCTGCCAGTCGTCGGCCTCGTAGTTGTTCCAGGACTTGCCCGGGCCGTTGTTGTAGTCGGCGCTCAGGGTCAAAGTGGTGCGCCCGGTGAAGTAATCATCGGGATCCTTGCGGTAATCGTCGTTGTAGATGGTGGCGTTGTCCGGCGCGTTGTTGTTCACCTTCACGCTGGCGATATCCGGGTTGGAGGTAACGCCCGACCAGATCTCGCCCAGCGGCACATATTCGCCGTTTTCGCCCTTGCGGCTGCCGTCGCGCAGGACGGAGTTCAGGTCGTGCTCCATGGGATAGAGCGAGAAGCCGGAGGAGTAGTGCAGGTGGGTGTTCTCCTTGTAGATGACCAGCTCCTCGTTGGCGCCCAGAATGATGAACGGCGGCACGGTGTCCAGCAGGGTATAGCTGGCGTTGGGGTCGTCCACGGGCAGCTTCACGTCGTAGTAGCCCAGGGTCAGGTCGTTGTCGCTGTACTTGTCGGCGGTGGAGACGTTGCCGCGGCTCTTGTGGCCGGTGTAGTCGCTGCGCCAGGCGCGCACGCCGTTGCCGTTATACTCCCGGGCCTCCATGTAGTCCACGACCAGCTCCAGCTTCTCCCGGGCGCCGATCTGGCTGGGCAGGTTGATGCGGGTGCTGACCAGGCTGGACAACTGGCCCAGGATCACGTTGCTGTTGGAGCGGGTGGCGTTGTTGCCCCAGCCCCAGACATAGCCCAGCATACCGTCCAGCACGCCGTCGTTGTAGTCGGTGAGCTGCTTGTAGTAGAGGCTGATGGTGAGCACGTGATAGCGGCCCAGGGACATGTCGTACACGCCCTCCAGGTACTGGAAGTCGTCATTGTACTCCTCGTAGGCGCCCTTGCGGGTGCGGATGGGCAGATAACTCATGACCGTGGAGCCGTTGCCCAGCTGATAGAAGTTGTTGTAGCCGAAGGTGTAGCTCCGGGTCAGCTCCCGGCGGCTGGAATTGGCGTCCGCCACGGTCTGAAGGGCCTTGATGGTGCGGAAGCCGGAGTAGGTATAGGTGGCGTAGACGGCCACGATGGTCTCCTGCTCCTTGTAGAGGGTGGAGGTGGTCTCGATATAGTTGCCGTTGGCGTCCCGGGCGGCCACATCGCCGCTCATTTGCAGCACGGTGACCGTGGGCGAGCTGTCCTTGGCCGCGTTGGAGTGGCTGCGGTCGGCGAACACCAGGGTGGGCAGCAGATAATTGTTGGTGGCGCCGCTGGCAGTGCTCACCTGCAGGCCCATTTCGCCGTAATCGTTGTGGCCCAGGCCGTAGACCGAGTTGTCGTGGGTCAGCAGCAGGGCATGATGGTCACCCAGGGCGGCAGACGCGACCTGGTACATAAACTCGTTGGTGCGGTAGTAGCTCTCCAGCATATCCACGCCGTTGACGTCGTTATAGCTTCTCGGGTCGGCGCTGCGGGTGGTGTTGCTCTTGGCGTAATCCGTGTTTTCCGTCTTGATGGCCCGGACGGGAGTGGCCGCGGGGGTGTTGTTCTTGGTGATGCCGATGCCGTTCTGGCCGCTGGTGTTGCGGCCCCAGGTGAACACCGTACCGTTGGAGCGGATGGCCATGGAGGAATAGCTGCCCGCGGCGATGGCCACCACGTGGCCCAGATACTCGGCGGGCACGTTGGTGTCGCCAGCCTTGCGCTGGGTGTCGATGCCGCTGGCGGCCATGCCGGCCAGGACGCGCTGAGGCGCGGTGGTATAGCCAGACGGGCTGTAGAGCTGCTCGCCCAGCTGGTTATAGGTGCGGTCGCCCCAGGCCCAGACGTAGCCGTTGCTGTCCAGAGCCAGCGCGAAGTTGGCGCTGGTGGCCAGATCCACGATCACGGCCCGCTTGCCGTTGGGATAGGTGAACGGAATGGCCACAGGCAGGGCGTTGGCCTCCTTGTTCACGGCGCCCAGCTGGCCCCGGGTGTTGCGGCCCCAGCCCCAGACATAGCCGAAGCGGTCAAGAGCCAGGATATAGTCGCCGCCGGAGTAGATGGAGACGATGTCGTGGAGGGCGGTGGTGGTCTGGGCGGTGGTCTTGTCGATGATTGCGCCGCAGGTGAGGCAGGTATACGTGTCGCCCGTGAAGAAGGACTCGTCCACGATGCGCTCGCACTGGCCGCAGATGTAGCCCTTGCTGCCCTGGGCGCCCTGGAGCACCTGGACGGGGTAGGCGTTGCGCGGCGGGGTCTCGCCGTTGCCCAGCTGGCCGTAAACGCCCTCGCCCCAAGTCCAAACAGTGCCGTCGGGACGGAGCACGGCGGAGTTATAGTCCCCGGCGATGACCTTCGCCACCGTCATGGAGCCCTTGGTGCTGTTGTTGGTGTCCTTCACGTTGACCACGAACTGGTAAACGTAGTGATAGTAGACGCCGTTGGCCTTGTTGTCGTAGTCGTAGGTCAAAACCACCGTGGTGGTGCCGAACTTATCGGGGTACTTGGCCTTGAACCGCAGGCTGGTGCCGTTTCCGGTCCACTCGTAGACCACCAGCGAGTCGTCGATCACGTCCACGGTCAGGGTCTCGTTGGGCTTCACGGGGTGCTCGTCAGTATCCAGGTAGCTCACCTTGGTCTGAGGCACGAACAGATTGAAGCCGGTGTACTCCTTCAGCTTCAGGTCGCTGATGTTCAGCTCGTAGCTGGTGTTGCGGTCCAGCACGATGCGGCTGGTGTCGGTGGTGGCGTTCACCGCCCCGGCGTCGTTGGGTGTACCCTTATAGGTGACCACAATGCTGTCCTCGCGCACGCCGGTACGCAGCGGCACGTACTTGGAG
>JAMPEH010000192.1 GCA_023665245.1 Muribaculaceae bacterium | reverse complement strand
GCTTTGTGGGCTGTGACCCGGAGGAGACCCTGAACGCCGCCACCGGGAAATTCATCTCCCGCTTTTCCAAGGTGGAGGCCCTGGCCCGGACACAGGGCCGGGACATGACCCAAATGCCCCTTGCGGAGCTGGAGCAGCTCTGGGAGGCCGCAAAACAGACTTAACGGCCAATTTGGCCTTAAGTATATAAAAAATGGCGGGAAACCGCCGAGAAAAAACAGGAGGAATCACCAATGAATAAAGCTGAACTCATCGCCGCCGCCGCCGAAAAGGCCGAACTGTCCAAGAAGGACACCGAAGCCGCCGTCAACGCTATCATCGACGTCATCACCGGAGCCCTGAAGAAGGGCGACAAGGTGCAGCTCGTCGGTTTCGGCTCCTTCGAGACCCGCAAGCGCGCCGCCCGCGTGGGCCGCAACCCCAAGACCAAGGAGACCATCAAGATCCCCGCCTCCAAGGTCCCCGCCTTCAAGGCCGGCAAGGCTCTGAAGGACGCTGTGAAATAAGTTACTTTTCACATCCAAAAGCGGCCCCGGAAAGTCTTCCGGGGCCGCTTTTTATCAGGAGGCGTTCACATTGAGATTGGATAAGTGGCTGAAAAATTCCCGGCTCATCAAGCGGCGCACCGTGGCCAACGAGGCCTGCGACGCCGGCAGGATCTCGGCCAACGGCAGGATCGTCAAGGCCTCCTACGAGGTCAGGGCCGGCGACGTGCTGGAGCTGCGCTTTGGCGAGCGGCTGACCCGCATCCGGGTCCTGTCGGTCCAGGAGACCGTGGGCAAGGCCGACGCCGCCGGGATGTACGAGGAGGTCACATAACACCGTTATGTGACAAAAATGGAAGAAAACTGGAAATGACAGGAGGACCGGCTATGCCGGTCCTCCTGTTTGTTTATCAGGCTCGTGTGTCAGGCTCAGGCCTCGTCCTCGTCCTTCTTCTTCCCTTTCAGGAAAGCAAGGCCAAGTCCGGAGGCGGCCATGGCGGACAGCCACAGTCCCATGGCGTCCCCGGTCTGGGGCACGTCGGCCAGAGGCACGTCGCCGTCTCCAAGGTCCTCCTCGCCCAGCTCTTCCTCCTCCTCGGGAGGCAGAGAGGGCAGCTCGCTCAGCGGGGTATCCTGGTCCTCCAGATCCTCGTCCTCATCCGGGGCGTAGGTCACGACCAGGGTCAGGTCACCGTTCAGGGTGCCCTCCACCAGCTGCCGGTCGGGGGTGTAGCCCTCGATGGCCGGGGAGACCACCCGGAAACCGGCTCCGGCTTCGCCCTGGTAGCTGTAGCTCTCGGCGGCCGGGGTGCCGTCCTCGTACTCATACCGGACGGTCAGGGTGTACTCGCCCGCCGCCGCAGGTCCCGGCGTGGGCTCCGCGGGAGGCGTAGGCCCGGGTGTGGGCTGGACAGAGGGTACAGGCGTGGGCGTGGGAGCAGGCGTAGGCTCGGCGGGCGGCGGCGTCACAGGCTCCGAGGGTGTGGGAGTGGGCGTCGGCGTGGGGCCGGGGGTGGGCTCAGTGCTGGGACTGGGAGAGGGGCTTACCGTCTCCGAGGGTGTGGGCGTCGGTGTGGGAGTCGGCGTCGCCGTGGGCGTGGGAGTGGGCTCCGGGGAGGGGCTTACCGTCGCCGTAGGCGTGGGAGTGGGCTCCGGGGAGGGACTCACCGTCGCCGTGGGCGTGGGGGTGGGCTCGGGCTTGGGATCCTCCACGACCACCACCGCCGTATCGGCGTTGCTGTGGACGTGATAGGTATAGTCGTTCCCGCCGATGGTGACCTGCGCGCCGGTCTCGCCGTCCACAACGGTGGCGGCGCTGTCGTCGGTGCCGCTGGTCACATCGTAGCCGTCCAGGGCGCTCAGCCGGCGCATGGTCCGGGCAAAGAGGCTGACCTGCTGGGCCGCCGGGGTCTCCGCCCAGTTGGCATAGGCGTCGGCGGTGTTGCGCAGCTGGGTGTTGGCGGTGGCGTCGGCGGAGACGGCGGCGGTGTAGGTCAGCTCCACCACAGCGTCTACGGGGATGATCCCGTCCACATACCAGCAGCAGGTCTTGCCGTCCTGGGTCAGCCGGACCGAGGTCCAGGTCTGACCGTTGACCGTGACGGCGCCGCTGGCGGCCACAAGGGTCAGAGCCTCAGGCATCTTATCCACGATCAGGAAATCCTGCAGGGCCGAACCGGTGCTGTTGACGGCGGTGATGGTGTAATCGGCGTTCTTGCCTTTCTCCACCTTCTCGCTGCCCACCGCCTTGTCCAGCGTCAGCCCCTCGGGGTCCCGCTGGGGATCGTCGGGGGTGATGACCGGGCCGGGCTCTTTCATATAGTAGTTAAAGGCATAGTCCAGCGTCACCCACTCTGATTTTTCAGCGTCGTAGTAGACGGTGATGGTATTGACGGTCTGCTTGCTGGTATCCTTGATATGGTCAAAGTCGCACTTTTCAAAGCCGGCAGCCGGCGGGTCTTTCAAATAGTCGCTAGCCTTTTTGACCCAGTAATCGGCATTCTGATTGTCGGTCAGAACACACTGATAGGCATAGCCCTCCTTTGTGCTGACCGTGATCTCCCCGGCGGTATAATCCGTGGTGCGCCACCCCTGATTATGTCCCTGGCCGGTAGGATCGCACCAGATGTTCGCGTAGACGCTTATGGTCGGCTTGGGAGGTACGGTCCACCGGATGGTGACATTGCCGTCCTTGTCGGTCTCAGGAGCCGACCAGCTGCCGATCTCGCCGGGCGCGGCGGGGTACTTATCGCTGTAATCCTCGCCCTTGAGGATGGTCTCCCGCAGGATCAGGTCCCCGTTTTCGTCCAGCCAGGTGACAGTGACGGTGCGGACATAGACATAGCGGAAAGGAACGGTATCCAGGGTCACCGTATAATCATCGGGCTTTTCCACGCAGACATAGTTCTTTCCGGCGTAGGTGGTCTTCTCCGCCTTGACAGCCTTCCACGCATTCTCACCGGAATATACGGCTTTCTCAGTCACAGTCTGCTCGCCGTTCCTGGTAGTCCTGGTCACCTCATCATAGTAGGTGTGGACAGCCGTCTGGGGGATGGCATAGGCAGTAAACAGATTATAGGTCTTCTCGACCTCCCGTGCAAATTCTTCCGTATAGGCAGCGGGATCGTTTCCGGTCTTGCTGACCAAACGCGCCGCAATCATGGCCCCACCCATACTGTTGCCGGTAAAGCCGCTGACATAGCCGGGAACCGCCGCGTTCACCTCGGTAAAGGTGATGGAGCAATCCCCGTCACCGGGGACGCTGGCAGTCACGTCTGTCCACATGTACGCGGGACTGCCGTTTGTTGTCCGGGTGCAGTTGCTGTCGGTAGTTTTCAGAACGCCTTTCAGCTCAAAGTCCGCATGCGCGGAATTTGTGATGGTGTAGTGCAGCTCATAGCCGGCGGGCAGGTCCTCGTGGGAATCACCCAGGCCCTTGAACGCGGGACGTACACTGAATGTGATGTCCTGATAAGGCTCGGTGACGGTGACGGTGGTGGTGACTGTGTTGGAATCGGGAGCATCGGGGCCGACGGTGTTGTCGCCGGGGGTGACCGAGGCTGTGTTTGTGACGGTCAGACTGCCGACCTGGGTGGCGGCCACAGTCCTGGTGACCTGGATCACCGCCTGGCCGCGCTCATCGATGACGCCGCTCCAGCTGTAGCCCGGCACCAGCTCGGCGCCCGGATCGCTGACCGTGAATTTGGCGCCCTGGTCGCCGGTGACGGTGATGGTATAGGTCACTTTCACCGACTCGCCCACCTTGATGCTGGTTTTGGAAACATCGGCCTGGGACTTGGTGATGCCGGTGATCCTGGGCAGCGTATAGTAGTTGCGTACATTCGCTTGCAGAGCGGTACGGCCGACCTTGATCGTGCCGGTAGCGTCGGTTTTCCTGCCGCCGCCATCAGGTGTAGAGGTATTTTTATAGATGATCTCATCATCGCCGCCAATGCGATAAGCACCCTGCGAGACGGACAGCATCACATTCCCGTCGGACACATCGGGGACCTTGACGTTGAAAGCGGGCCAGGTGGCAACAGGGAAGCCGCCGGTATTGTCGGTGGTCCAGGTGGCATCGGAGATCGGGAAACGCCTGGTCTGCGCGCCGTCCCCGTCGGTATAGGTGAGGGTCAGAACATAGTTTCCGGGGATCTGGCCGCTGGTAAGCTGGGCCGCGCCCGCATCCTCGATCTGGAAAGACACCACCGGCATAACGGGGATGGTTTTGTAGGTAATGGTGTCTTTCTCCCAAACGGCATAGACCGTCGCGGTGGGAGTATCCTTATTCACCTGAACATCCTGGACAATGGAATCGGCATTGTCACGGCCCACCGACCAGCCAACCAGGTGATAGCCCGTCTTGGTGGGATTGCCGTTAAAGTTGCGGAACGTATACGTTTCGTCAGTTTGGTTTTCGGCCGTATTCCGGGTGATACTTCCGTCCACACCGCCGTTGGCGTCGTAGTTCAGGGTGTAGGTATAGCCGGTAGGCGTATAAGCGTTGGTCAGATCCAAAGTCTTGCTTGTACTGACTTTGGCTAACGTGAAAGTGGCTGTGTCATCGTTCACCAATGTGACAGCACCGGAAGTCAGTATACAGCTATAGCCTGTCTTTTCATAGCCGAATTCTGTAACTTTGATCGTAGTTGCGACCTTATCGGATTGATAGCTGACCTGCCAGGTATAGGTGACGCTGTTCGTATCCGTAGTGACCGTCGGATTGCCCTCCGTCGCGCTCAGTATACCCGTCGTCCAATAATCGCTCAAGCTCTCATTCTTGGGCACTTCATAGAGTAAAAAGAAATTTCCGAGAACTTCATCGCCTGCCTTTATCCCATCGAACGTTTTCTTGATGGTCAAAGTGACCGACTTCTTGTCCTCATTCTTGGTCCACTGGGCGGTCAGCCAAGTGGTCGTGCCGCCGTCCAGCTTAACACCGTCACCTGGCTGATGGGTGCGTCCGTCGGAGCTGGCCAGCCATCCCGTGAACGTATAGCCGCTGCGGCTGGGCGGGGTGCTGGGGATCGTCTCGACGGTGCTGCTGGTCGCCGCAACATTGGTGTACACCACATCACTGGGCATATTGCTCACAGTGTCGCCGTCCGC
>JAMPEH010000191.1 GCA_023665245.1 Muribaculaceae bacterium | reverse complement strand
GTTTTGAGGCCCAGTATCTCCACACCAAGCAGGACAAAGGCGACTGGATAGCCGGACTTGTGGAGGTTTCTTTCGCACCGCACTGGATGGTGACACTCACCGACACCTGGAACAGCACGCGCAACGACAATTATTACTCAGCCCTCGTCACCTACAATCTGAAAGCCAACCGCTTCACCTTTGGCTACGGACGCGTCAAGGAAGGCTACAACTGCTCAGGCGGCGTCTGCCGCTGGGTGCCTGAAACGAAGGGCTTCAACCTAACCTATAACTACACTTTCTGATGAAAGCTACTCATATTTTTACTCCCTTATTCCTTCTTGCAGCGATTGCCACGAGTTGCGACAACATTGCCGAAGACGACCGGTATATTAAGGTGGAAAAACCGGAGGTGCAAAATCCCCGCAATCTGCTTATAATGGAATTCACCGGCAACAACTGCAGCAATTGCCCCACAGGTGCCGCCACCATAGAACTAATCAAGGAAGACGAGCCTGGAAGAGTCATCTCAGTAGGGCTCCATCCGGATGGATCCACCTTCACGACCCCCGTGGTGAGCCTACACACTGCAACCCGACGTCAGGACTTCCGCTCCGAAGCAGCAACCGCGATATTTGATTATTACGGAAAACCCGACGCATTCCCTTGCGCCATCTTCAACGGAACCGAAATGTCGGCCTCAATCTCGGCATGGACCACCAAAGCCACCGATGCCCTCAAACTGTCGGCACCCGTCAACATATCCGCAACCTCACAATATGAAGAGGTTACACGTCAACTGACAGTGGACTACTCCGTAGAATTCATCAATACGGTGACTTCCAAAATCAACGCCACTGTTTGGCTCGTGGAAAACGATATTCTCGGCACCCAGACAATGCCCTCCGGAAGCAAGGACCTCAACTACGTGCACAACCACGTGCTCCGCACTTCCCTTAATGGGAACTGGGGCGAGGAGATAGGTGCCGGATTTGATTCAGACTCACAGCCAGTGGGCAAAACCACTTCTATCACACTTCAGGAAGACTGGGTGGCAACAAATTGCCAACTGGTGATTTTCGTCTATGACGACAGCACCAAGGAAGTGCTCCAGGCAATACAAATTCCGGCCGTGCCCGCTGCCGAAGAATAAGAACTACTCCATAATGATATAGACTCACGTCATGAAAAGTTTACTCACCAAATTATTGAGTTTTGCATGCTTCGTCGTCTGCTTTCTCCCTTCTTTGGCAGCGGACGCAGTGCAATGGGATATACGTCTGGTCGACGACAACACAGATGCCCCGAAAATAGTGGCCACGGCCACCATAGCCCCCGGTTATCACCTATATGCCATCGATAACCCGGCAGGAGGTTCCAATCCCCTCGTCTTTTATTTCGACACGAAGGGTTGCCAGACGGTGGGTTCTCCCGTAGCTGACCATCCCTACACCAAGGAATTCGATGATATCTTTGAAGTGGACCAGCATTTCTACAGCAACAAGGTCACCTTCACCCAGAAACTGAAACCCTCCGCCCCTAACTTCAGCGTAGATATAGAGATAAAGGGCCAGGCCTGCAACGACACCGGGTGTACCCAGGTGTTTGGAGCAAAATCCCTCTCCGGCAAGGCTCCAGTGGCCGAATCCGCCGCCAAGGCCAATGAAGAACCAGCCGACGCTGAAACCAAGGCCGACATAGTGGCCGAGGAAGTGGATTCTCTCCGCAACGCCAATGCTCCTCTCGAGCCCGCTGTCCTCGCAGGAGGCGACGTGAGCAAGGAAGGATGGTGGACCAATGTGGAGGCCGAACTCAAGGAATTTGAGCAAGACACCAAAGAAGGAGCCGACAGCAGTCTGCTTTATATCTTCATAGCCGGTTTTCTGGGCGGACTTATCGCACTCGTCACCCCATGCGTGTGGCCCATGATTCCGATGACAGTTTCATTCTTCCTCAAGACCAACAAGAAGAGCCGCCGCAAGGCAATCGGCGCGGCAGCCACCTATGGCGCAAGCATCATAGTGATATATGTGGTGCTGGGTCTGGCGATCTCTGCAATATTCGGAGCTTCAGCCCTCAACAATCTTGCCACCAACGCCATCTTCAACATCATATTCTTCCTGCTCCTCGTGGTCTTTGCCATCTCCTTCATGGGAGGTTTCGAACTGACCCTACCCTCGAGCTGGACCAACAAGATGGACTCCAAGGTGGACACCACCACCGGCATGCTCTCCATTTTCTTCATGGCCTTCACGCTGGTGCTTGTCTCCTTCAGCTGCACGGGGCCCATCATCGGCACCCTGCTTGTGGAGGCAGCCTCGACAAGCAATTTCGTGACCCCGGCCATCGGCATGTTTGGTTTTGCACTTGCCCTTGCTCTTCCCTTCACCCTCTTTGCCATGTTCCCGACCATGCTCAACAGCATGCCCAAGTCTGGCGAATGGATGAATACAGTGAAGGTAGTGCTCGGATTCCTCGAACTCGCCCTTGCCCTAAAGTTCCTCTCCGTGGCCGACCTCGCCTATGGCTGGCGTATTCTCGACCGCGAGGTGTTCGTAAGCCTCTGGATTGTGATTTTTGCCCTTCTCGGAGTGTATCTGCTTGGCAAGATCACCTTCCCTCACGACGACAAGGTGGAGAAAATCGGGGTCACCCGCTTCATGCTCGCTTGCATCTCTCTTTCGTTTGCCATCTACATGGTGCCGGGACTCTGGGGTGCACCGCTTAAGGCAATCAGCGCCTTTGCACCTCCCACCTACACCCAGGACTTCTCGCTCTATGAGGGCGACGTGCACGCGGTGGTCGACGACTACGAAGAGGGTATGGAACTTGGCCGCAAACTTGGCAAACCCGTCATGCTTGACTTCTCCGGCTATGGCTGCGTGAATTGCCGTAAGATGGAGGCCGCAGTCTGGACTGACCCTGAAATCAAGGCCACAATCGATGAAGACTATGTGCTCGTGACCCTGATGGTGGATGAGAAGAAGGAACTCCCCTCCCCCATAAAGGTAACGGAGAAAGACGGCACTCAGCGCACACTCCGCACCTACGGTGACAAGTGGAGCTATCTGCAGCGCTCGAAGTTTGGAGCCAACGCACAGCCATTTCATGTGCTCGTAGACAACGACGGCCAACCCCTTGCCCCTGCATTTGTATATAAGGAAGACATCCCCGGCTACAAGGCTTTCCTCCGCCAGGGCCTCGACAACTATAGCAAAGGAAAATGAAAAGACTTTTAATACTCCTTACCCTATCATTTGAAGCGGCCTGCGCACTCGCGCAGACCGCTTCCTCTCCTATGCCGACAACCGACAACCGACAACTGACAACCGAAAACCGACAACTGAAAACTGAAAACCGACAACTGACAACCTACTACCTTCTCGCCGACTCAGCCCAATACTTCATAGGCAGAGAGCAATGGAGCGAAGCATCGCGTTGCATCAGGGAGGCCCTGCGCCTCGAGCCTGCCAATGTGGGCAATGTGATGCTTTTTTCCAACTTAGGACTCGCCACGGGGATGGAGGGTAAATACGGAGAGGCAATCCAATGCTTCGACATCGCGCTTTCGCGAGCTCCAGAAAGCATACCGGTGTTGACATCTAAAGCAAAGATTCAATTGCTCTCGTCAGACACCGACGGGGCATTGACCACCATCGACTACATCCTTTCGCTCGACAGTATGGCGCAATGGCCACGTCAGACGCGCGGGCTGCTGCGCCTTCGCCAAAAGGATTTCAGGGAAGCCTATGATGACTTCTCCTTTCTTTCGAAGAAATTTCCGGAGAATCCATGGGGCGCGGCAGGAATGGCAAAGTGTATGGAGGCACAGGGACGTCCGACCGAGGCTGCGGGCTACTACCGCGATGCCATACAATGCTCTTCGGCAGAAGATGAAGACAGAGTGGAATTTCAACTCGGGCTCATAGAAAACCTCGGTCACTCTGGTCAACTTTCGGAAGCACTTGAAGTAGCGAAAGATGCGATCGCACTTCATCCTCACGAGGGACGCCTTTACCTCTTGAGGGGTTGGATCAAGCAAAAATTACTTATCTACAGGGAGGCCGAGGCCGACAAAAAACTTGCAATTGACTACGGCGTTGATCCACAACTTATTGAACAATTTCTGCCCTCTCAACGTTGAAAAAAGATATTTACACCCCCTTTTCAGGTCGGAAAATTTTTACTAATTTTGCAGTCGCAAAACGAAACGAGAACGCCGCAAAGTCTGAATCGGGCTTAGCGATAATTAAGAAACAATGGAATCAATCTGCCTCCACATAGAATACTTGCTGACACGCCATGAGTGCGTGATTTTGCCTGGTATCGGTGCCTTCATAGCCACTGAGAAGGAGGCTCGCATTGATTTTGAAAGCGGTGTGATCACACCCCGACACCGGGATATTTCCTTCAACGGCAGCATTGTCAACGACGACAAACTACTCTGCCACTCCATAGCCCGCAGGCAACGCATGAGCTATGAAGAAGCCCACCGACATCTCTCGTCCATTTCCGACAAAATACGTTGCGACCTTGCAGAGGAGGGAGAAGTTTCTCTTGGCATGGTTGGCAAGCTCATCATGGATGCCGATGGTTATATTTCGTTCCAGCCAAGGAAATCACGCGTCAGCGCCGACATTCTCCCGAATCTCAGCATCGCGTCCACTACAGCTTCAGCTCCGGAATCGATCTCGACTGCCAAACCAGGCGACCAACAACCGGCAAGTGACAACAGACAGCCGAACATCGACAACCAAAACTACTACGTGTTCCGAATCCACAAGCAAGTGGCTCATGCAGCAGCGATGCTTATACTGGTACTCACCATCGGACTCTCGATGCTGATTCCCATCAACCACGACAACGAACAGAAAGCCTCTGTGGTTTCCATTCCAGAATTCATCTATGTGCCGGACAACGATGAAACGACGCTCGATACTTATTCCGACATCGATGAAATAGTGGTAGAAACCGACTCTTTGGAAATAAATTCAAAAAAACTGTGAAGAAAATTTGCACAGTTGAAAAAAAAGCATTAACTTTGCACTCGCAAATCGGGGATAACTCCTGAGAGATGCAAAAACTGCGAAAATAGCTCAGTTGGTAGAGCACGACCTTGCCAAGGTCGGGGTCG
>JAMPEH010000190.1 GCA_023665245.1 Muribaculaceae bacterium | reverse complement strand
AGAAGGTTTGGCATAATGTTAAAATTTAATAAGCTTTTCTGTTTCAACATAAATGAATTCAACACATATAAAGAATTAAACTGCAGATTTTTCGGAATATCTTTTAAGACGAAAATTAATAAAAAACGCAACACAAATATAAATCAAAAAGAGCTCTTGAATTTACTTTATCCATCCGATAACAGCTGTTTTGTAAATATAACAAAAACACCATACAATAAAAATAACAATATAAAGCCTATTGCATTTTATCTGCCTCAATTTCACACTATTCCGTTAAATGACAAATGTATAGAACGCGGTTTTACGGAATGGACAAATGTTACTAAAATGCAGCCTCAATTTTTAGGCCATTATCAGCCGCATTTACCTATTGATGTGGGTTTTTATGATTTAACAACAGACAAAGTTATGTACAGGCAGATTGAACTTGCCAAAATGTATGGAATTTACGGTTTTTGCTTTCATTATTACTGGTTTTCCGGAGGAAAAAGGCTTTTAGAAACACCTCTTTTCAATTATTTAAATAATAAAGAATTGGATTTTCCGTTTGCTCTCTGCTGGGCAAATGAAACATGGGCAAAACAGTGGGACGGCGGAAATAAAGAAGTTATGATGGAGCAAAAATTTTCTTATGAAGATTGCGATAAATTTTTCTATGATATTTTGCCGTTTTTAAAAGATGAGCGATATATAAAAATTGATGAAAAACCATTATTCATTATTTACAATCCATGTCTGTTTAAAAAAGAAGAAACAACATACTTTGTAAAAAGAATGCGTGAACTTGCCAAAGAAAACGGGCTTGGCGAATTATATATTATGGGTGCAAAAGTATTCGGCAATGAAGATTCAACCATATTTGGAATGGATGCAACGGTAGAATTTTATCCGAATTCACATGAAAATTTAAAAGAGGTCGATTTATCAGGAAAAATTACAAATAAATTATTTATGTCAAAAGTCTTTGATATGGAAGATGCCGTTAAAAATAAAAAATTTATGCAGGAAGTATCTTATCCTGTGTATAAAACGGTTTTTCCATACTGGGATAATTCCTCGAGAAAAGCTTATAAGGGCGGCTGGGTTTTCCAAATGACGCCGGATTTATATAAAACATGGCTCAAAGATATTATTGATTGGACAAGAAAAAATCATAATAAGAATGAACAATTCTTTTTCATAAATGCGTGGAATGAATGGGCGGAAGGTGCACATTTGGAACCTGACAGAAAATACGGATATGCATTTCTTGAAGCCACAAAACAAATGCTGGAAGAATCTTAGGTAAATAAAATTTATTTTTATGCTAGAATAATGAGGCAAATATTTTAGAGTCTGGTTTGCAGCCCATAAACATGTTAAAAAGTTTTTTGGGAATATAAGTTTAGTATTTAGTTTGAAAATATTCAGGATAAATGTGTCAATCAACTGTAATGTAAAAATATAGATTGAGAAAAATATCTTTATGATAATTCTTGTGCATTTTTTACAAGATATTTGCTCAATTGAAACATACCGTATTATTAATGTTTAAAACAAATTTATAACACATAAAGTGCACACCCTGAAATATAACTTGGAGGAATCCTAATTGAATATTCCTGTTTCAATAATAACAGCAAGTTATAATTATGAAAATTATATTAAAGAAACTATTGAAAGCGTAATTAATCAAACTTATACAAACTGGGAATTGATAATTGTTGATGACGGTTCAACAGATAATTCCGTTGAGGTTATTAAATCTTATTGCAAAAAAGATAGAAGAATTAAACTATTTCAGCACGAAGACGAAATCAATAAAGGACTTGCGGAAACAGTTAAGCTCGGGATTTCCAAAGCTCAAGGAGAATGGATTGCATTTTTGGAATCTGATGACAAATTCATGCCTGATTGTCTGGAAGAAAAAGTTAAAATTGTAAATAGAAATCCTAATGTAAAGTTTATTTTTTCTGATTTAGAAACTTTCGGGAGCGAGAAAACAAGTTTTGATAAAAGTTCAGTCTATTCATCAATTAAGAAAAAATTAATATCCAAAAAACCATTAATGGATTTATCATTAGAATTGCTTAAACAAAACCTTATCTGCACATTTTCGATTGTAATGGTGAAAAAAAATCTGATTGAAGAATGTAATTTTAATACACCCGTAAATGCCCTTTTAGATTTATGGCTTTGGGCACAAATTGCTCAAAAAACAAAATTTTATTATTTAAATAAACCGTTAACAATGTGGCGGGTTCACAACCAAAGTTTTATTAACAATTATAAGGGCGATACGGAACTTTTCCAAAAAGGAATAGAATCTTTTTATAAGAAAATAAACATTGCTTTATTTTTTGCACAAATTAGGAAAATAAAACGTTTAAAACAAAAATTTATTAATATAAGAACAGGTAAAAAAGCTAAAATTGCTATTTGCGGTAAAATAATATATGAAAAAAAATCATAAAGTCAGGATTTTTGTGTTAATATAGTCATAAGTTTAAATAAAGAAATATTTTTTATGAACTATAAAGTATTGGATATGAAAGTTTTTGGAGATGAGAGGGGTAAACTTGTTTCTCTTGAAGGAGGAATTAATATACCTTTTGAAATCAAACGTGTTTATTATATTTTTGATACCCTCCCCGAACAAGAACGCGGTCAACACGCACATAAAAATCTTGAACAAATCATTATAGCAATAGACGGCGCTTGCCAGTTTGTTCTTGATGACGGCAAGACTCAAGAATCAGTTTGGCTGAATCGTCCCGATAAAGGGCTTTATATTGGCCCAGGCATGTGGAGAGAGATGAGGCATTTTTCTTACGGGTGCAAATTAATGGTACTTGCAAGCACACATTATGATGAGAAAGAATATATCAGGGATTATAATGAATTTTTAAAAGAGGTGAAAGGATGATTCACCCGCTTTCTGATGTTCAAAGTAAAAATATAGGTGAAAACACAAATATATGGCAATTCTGTGTTGTACTTCCCAATGCCGAAATCGGCAAAAATTGCAACATTTGCTCACACTGTTTTATAGAAAATGATGTTATAATTGGAAATAACGTTACCGTAAAATGCGGGGTGCAACTTTGGGATGGAATGAGGGTGGAAGATGATGTTTTTATCGGCCCAAACGTAACGTTCTGTAATGATAAGTATCCGAAATCCAAAAATAAAAATTTCAAACTTGAACCGGTGATTATTAAAAGGGGAGCTTCAATCGGCGCAAATGCAACAATTTTACCCGGTGTTACAATCGGAGAAAATGCGCTTATAGCAGCAGGAAGTGTTGTAACTAAGGATATAAAACAAGATATAAAATTTATAAAATAAAATATAATATAATATCTTCAAGAAAGAGGTCTCTGTTGAGTTTTTTAAGATTATTAAAAAATTTAAAAATTTTATATAAAATTAAACTGGATGAATGGATTTTAGAATCACACGATACAATGCTTATTGAGCAGATTCTCTATGAAATACCGCAAAGCAATATAAAACGTCCAAAAATAAAATTTCATAAAGAAAGCGTGCAGGAATTAATAAATTCAAATTACAGCATTGCAAGGTTTGGTGACGGTGAAATAAGCATAATCCAAGGAAACAGTATTCCTTTTCAAAAGTATAACTTAAATTTAGCTAAAAGATTGCAAAAAATATTAATCTCCGAACAAAAAAATTTAAAAGTTGGTATTAATTATGAATATTACTATACAAATATTTACAAGTATACACCACTTGCCCAAAAATTTTACAGATTTGATGTACCTAATTTAAGAACATATTTATCAAATCTTATTAATTGGGATAAGGAATACTTTTCCGCAGGTTTTACACAGTTATATCAAATATATACAAAATATGATTTTGAAGAACATTATAACAATTTAAGAAAAATATGGAAAAATAAAAATATTTTGATAGTTACATGCAAAAATGTATTTGACAATATCAAATATAACATATTTGATAATGCTGCAAATATTGATTATCTTTATATCCCAAATAAACATGCTTATGAAAAATACAATGAAATTTATTCTAAAATTAAAAAATTTAATAAAGAAACATTAATTATTTTAATAGCTGGACCAACAGCTAAAGTTTTAGCATCAGATTTAACATTAGATAACTATAGAGCGTTAGATTTAGGGCATCTTGCTAAAGATTATGATACCTTTAGAAAAAAAATACCGAGCACAAAAGAAAATGTTTATAAATTTATGCTTCCAGATTAATGCGGATAGGAGAAATAATGATTGATATTTGTAATAAAGATTTATGTACCGGATGTTCTGCATGTTCTACCTTATGCCCTAATAATGCTATTGTAATGAAAAAAAATGAAGAAGGTTTTTTATATCCCGAAATAAATAATGACTTGTGTACAAATTGTGGTTTATGTAAAAAAAGATGCCCTATAAATAATGACAATATTAATTTAGATAAACCAATAGAATTTATTGCTGCAGCAAATGATAAAATAAGAGAAACAAGTTCATCTGGTGGTATTTTCAGAATTATTGCTAATTATGTTATAAAATCAAATGGTTTTGTATGTGGAGCCGTCTATAACGAAAACATGGAGGTGGAACATATACTTTCAAATAATATTAATGACATACTGCGGATGAGTGGTTCTAAATATGTGCAGAGTAACATAAAAAACTGTTATTATGAAATAAAAGAAAAATTAAAAAATAATTATATGGTGCTTTTTTCAGGTTGCCCATGTCAAGTTGCAGGATTAAAACAATATCTAAAAAAAGATTACGACAACTTATTCACAATAGATTTAATATGTCATGGAGTACCTTCTCCTCTAGTTTTGAAAAAATATATAGAGGAAGAATATCCTAACGATAAGGTTATTGATATAAATTTTAGAGACAAGAAATTTGGATGGATGTCTCCATACACAACAATTAAAACAATAAATAAAAAATATTCTAAAAAATTTACTGAAAATACTTTTTGTAAAGCATTTTCTTGCAACATAGATCTTAGAAAATCTTGTTACAATTGCAAATATACAAATAAAAATAGAGTTGGAGACTTTACAATTGGTGACGCTTGGGGAATAAAAAACATTACTGATAACAAAGGATATTCGGTAGTATTTTTTCATAATAAAAAATCTAAACTTTTAATTAA
>JAMPEH010000018.1 GCA_023665245.1 Muribaculaceae bacterium | reverse complement strand
TACAGGATAACGTAGATACGGCGAACAGAGATAGCGGCGCTATGGAAATGATGCCGATTATGAACGTGTTTAACGAGTGGCACGCCGCGAATACAAGTAAGAAGATTAGAGCGGTTAAGCGTTCGCACGCTCTCGAAGGAAAATTCAGCGGATCGAGAACGCCTTACGGTTATTTGAAAGGAACGGACGAGAAAAGGACGTTTATTGTGGACGAAGAAACTGCGCCGAATGTCGTTAGGATATTCGAGATGTACGCTTCGGGTATTAGTCCGCAAAGGATAGCGGAAATATTCAATGCAGAAGATATACCGAGTGCAGGAAGAATTGCTTTTTTGAGAACGGGCAGAAAGTATAACAACAACGAACACCCGTACTGGGAACAGGCTACTATAAGACCTATCTTGAAAAACATTGCCTATCTCGGACATTTGGCACAGCAAAAATTTTCGTGCGTTTCGTATAAGAACCATAAAGTAATCCAAAAAGATATGAGCGACTGGGTTATTATTTATAACACCCACGAACCTATTATTAGTCAGGAACTTTGGGACAGAGTGCACGAAAGAATGAAATCGCAGGCTAACGGCAGAAAAATGCACACAGGCGTTACTCATCCGCTTTCGGGCTTTGTATATTGTGCCGATTGCGGCGGCAAACTTAAAATGGGCTATGTTTGGAACAAAAAGACAAACGACTATAAATACAATTTCGATTGCGGCAGGCTTAAACGCTACGGGAAATCCTACTGCTTTTCACACTATATACAGGCGAATGTTTTGGAAGAAATAGTCCTTGAAGATATACGGGCTACGGCAAAATATATTACGCTCGACGAACAAGCCGTAAAAGACGAGTTTGTAAAGCACAATGCCGAAATGACGGATAACACGGTTAAATCTGCGAGAAAGGAACTTAAAGCAAAACAACGGCGGCTGGAAGAACTTTCACGGCTTATGCAAATTGCCTATGAAGATAGAATGAAAGGTAAAATGCCCGAAGATATATGCGTAGAGTTCATAGAAAAATATTCTGCCGAAAAGAAAACCGTTACGGACGAAATAACCGCGCTCGAAGAAAAGATTGCGAAAGTTGACGTTGCAACACAGAACGTGGACGATTTTATACGGAACATAAAGAAGTATTTGGAAGTTCCCAAACTTACCCGTGAAATGTGCTACGAACTGATTGACCGTATCGTTGTGGGCGGCTTACCGAAAGTTACGGGCAAGGAACGGTCTGTCGATATTGTTTATAAGGCAGATATGTCTTCTGTCTTGAAATACCGAACTATGAAGCGCAAAACCGAATAAACAGTAAAAGCGTATGAGTTTTAACCGCTCATACGCTCTTTTTATGCCCTAATTACTCTATTTTCATAGTGTCCATAAAATGAAACAGCAACTGCTGTTTTCAAATTAACCTCCAAAGTAAGTAATGTAGTCAAGCATAGATAAAAAAGTCGAAGAGTGTTAGAGCATTTGTCTAAACATTTCTTCGAAACTTTGGAAACATATCAAGCCAAACAGATACATTACCTAAACACATTTTTATAAATTACTTTGTCGAACTTTTTTTCGACAACAACGAAAAAGCAGATAATAGCAAAGCCGTCAAGTCCTAAATTCTTTCAAAGCATACAGATTGAAAAATATTGACTTTTGAGTAATTCCACTAAAATGTTTAAGCGATATTTTTCAAGACTTGACGGCAAAGCAATTATCTGCCACAACCATAGGCGAAAAAAAGTTCACGAAAGTTTTGGTGAAGTATTGGCCTAATATGTGGAGCATATGGGAAATGTATATAAATGTTACTAAATTTTTGTATTAAAAATTAATATAATTGATTTACTAAGAATTAACTGAAATTATCAGTTGAATTCTAGTTATGAAATATATAAGAGCATTTAAATATTAATATATAGAAAAATGCAAGACAAATGTAATATGTATCAATAATTGTATTGACATTATCAATAAAATTGTTTATATTAATATTGTAAGGAGTATTAAGATGCAGATTTCGGAACAATTAAAAATGCTTTGTCTAAAGATGAATATTTCACTCGCTGAACTGGCGAGAAGATTAAATAAAACCCCGCAAGCACTTTCACAAAAGATAAACAGGGGGAAATTTACAATAGATGATTTGGAAGAAATAGCAGCGGTTACTAATTGCCATGTGGAGTGCAACATTATCTTGCAAAATGGCGAGAAAATCAAATTGTAAAAAGAGAGGAGCATATTATGATTGAGTATATTATTGGAGATATTTTCACAAGCCCTGCACAAGTGATAGTCAATACTGTTAATACTGTCGGGGTTATGGGAAAGGGTATAGCATTAGAATATAAGAAGCGTTATCCCCGTATGTTTGAATTATATAAAACGGCATGTGAAAAGAAAAGACTGCAAATTGGGAAATTAATGTTGGTGAATGAACAAGATCACCTTATATTACTTTTCCCAACAAAAGAGAGTTGGAGATTGCCATCTAAAATAGAATATATTGAAAAGGGATTGAAAACATTTGTCGATAAGTATACGCAAAATAATATTACATCAATAGCATTTCCAAAGTTAGGTTGTGGGAATGGTGAACTAAGTTGGGATATTGTCAAGCCACTGATGGAAAAGTATCTAAAAGATCTTCCAATAGATGTTTATATATATCTAGGTAATGACGAAAATACCGAGCCTGAGCATAAACATACCAAAGAGATGCAAGAATGGTTGAGAGCAAATGCAAAAAATATGTCGTTTAATGGATTAGTAGAAGATATTAAACAAACAACATATATGTTACCATATGAAATGTATATTGATCAACAAAGATATGAAGTAACTTTCAAGGAAGAATTGAAGATTAAGGGTGATTCTTGCGAAATAAGTATAAGTGAAGAGGAACTTTACACTTATTGGGATGAAATAAGAAATAGTCTAGTTATTATTGTAGACAAAGAAAAGAAGAAATATTTTCTAACATGTGAATTACTAGCATCATTAAATTATCTTGTAAAAATTAAAAAACTTAATAAAGTTTCTGGCGAGATGCAAGAAGGGTACCAGCTTAATGAAGGGTTGGGCAGAGTGCATGCTTACAGTGGAGCGTAATAATGACATATGAAGAAATAATACAAAAGAATACTGAAAGGGCTTCTGTAAAATGGTGGCCTAAATATGCATATCATTTTACAGATGTTACAAATGCATTAGGTATAATAAATACGGGTAAACTTTTTAGCCGTAATAGAGCAGAAAAAGAGCATATTATGATTAATGATAATGCGAGTACTCAAGTAATTGAAATGACAAAGAGTGGAGCAACATCATATGTGCGTTTTTATTTTCGCCCTATGACACCAACTCAATATCATAACGAAGGGTACAAGCATCCGCAAATTAGGTATGACGAAAATCATAATGCAAATGCAAATGTACCAGTCCCTATATTTTTTGTATTTAATTTGAAGAAATTGCTAGCTGATCCAAATACCCAATTTGCCCCTATTGGACAAGCGGGCTATGGATCATATAAGTGGTATAATGGAGTGGAAAAGTTTTCTAAGCTTAATTTTGAGAAGATTTATTCAATTGGATGGACATTTGATCCCGATGAGAAAAAATTTAGACACGCTGAACTTTTGTATCCTAACGAATATTCCATAAATAATTCTTTGGAAGCAATATATTGTAGAAATGATGCAGAGCGTGCAACATTATTAAATTTGTTATGGGATAAAAATAGAAAGGCATACTACAACTATCGAGATAAAATTCGTATAGGAAAAGAAAATATGTTTGAGAAAAATGGGCTTTTTATAGATGATGTTTTACTTAATAAAGAGAGCCTTGCTATATCATTTGCAGATTCTATAGCAAAACATAAATATGAAGAAAAGCGAATAACTGAGAAAGGAATAGGAAAATTAGAGCAATTAGAATTAAAAATCGATTTGGAGTGGTTAGATTCATTTGATGTAACTTTATATGTGGATGATGCAAAGACGAATATCGATTATCAAAATATAGGTAGGTTATTGCTTAGTAAAATTCCTAAGATTCCTAAGGCAAAGCAATTAGCTATAAAGATATATATTGAAGATAAATTAATTAATTATAGCAAGCATAGTGTGAGTGAAGAAAATATTATTAAATAGACATCTTTAGTTTATTTGAAATGTCAACTGTAATAAAGCAGTTGACATTTTTTATGTTTGTTTTTGTAGTTTACTTCTTAAGAACTATCATAGTTGCGGTAAAATTATTGTCTTCGAAGTTTGGATAGAGAATTGTTTTGTTCGCAACATATCTAGTAAGAATTTAGGAGGAGTTTCTAAACTAAAATTTGGAAAAGTTATATAGTTGACATAGCGAAAGGAAAGGAGTGAAAGGGAATGCGAAAAATCAAAATAGATTCAACTAATGGACGGAATACATTGTATATTAACGGAACACCAGACATAAGGGCAATGTCCAAGCAAGATTATGACGCCTTTATATCAATACTTGAATTAGAGATACGCAATTATTACAAGGATAAAGAAGAGGTAGTGGAAGATATTAAGCCACCGTAAAATTTAATAAAAAAGTTGCAAAAATAGTATTGACATTTGCGAACATTTGTTCTATAATCGTAACTACCGTGAAAACTCAACAAGAAAAGGTAGAGTAGAACACGGATAAGAATATGAAAGATAATTTACTATCGCAAGGGAGTTCCCAACCCGGCATATGACGGTAAATTAAATATGGACTGCATATTTAGGGAAAAGGAGGCACTCGTATGGATAGACAAGTTAAACGAATAAAATGCCCCGACTGTCTAAACTATATGACGGTTACAATAGGAGCGAACAGCGAAGCAAAAGGCTGTTGCGGAAAGTGTAATGCGGTAGTAATAGCAAGACAACCATCGGAGAAAGAACGGCTTATACGAATATATAGGTCATAGTGAAAAAAAGAAAAGTAAAGTAAATATAAATCGTCTATATGGCACAGATAGGTAGACAAGATCCGTAAATCCTACTCACTACGATATAGATAAGGTTCGTGCCACAGGCAAAGAAAGTGAAAGCCCCTACGAACAGTAACTCATAAAGAGAAATGGGTTTCTGTCGCAGGGCTTTTTTAACGGCGAAATCCTAGAAGAAAAGACAATAAATATAAGAGGATAATATGATAACATTAAACGAAATAAGAGAAGATTTAAAAGATATAAGATATTATTATTTACGCAAGCCAATGTTTGAAGAGGCATTGAAGTTCACAGGAAGAATGAATGAGATAAAAGGAAAGGTAGATATGTACAATGAGATAATGCTAAAAGCACAACCTAGAATGTATGACCTATATTATTCATTGTATATAAGAAATCATACGCAAGAGTCATTGTCGGAGGAATTGGGATATACGCCAGAGTATATACAAAAACTCAATAAAAGGCTTTTGAAGTATTTGCAAACTGCACTTCCAAAGGAGTCTGCTTAATGAGAGAGTATATGGAGATAAGGAATAATCAAGGCAAACTTGTTTGCAAGGTAGAAAGAAACAGCAAGACAGTAGAGATAGCAGTCAAAGGATATGTAACTCTTGTAAAGTTTTGTGAAGATGGCAATATCAATGTAATAAATAAAAATAAGGCGGTATAGTCCGCTAGCAATAATATCCACAGACCGCAAGACGGCAAGGAAGCGAAACTCAAACGCTTTTTTGCCGTCTTTTTATTTGCGGACGAAGAAAATTTAAGGAGCAAGAATATGAAAACAATAACGTACGAATTTGCCGACGGACAAATAAGAGCCGTCGAAGTAAGCGATGAACTATATGAGATTTATCAAGAAATGGAAGAAGCGGAGAAACGCTCTAACAGAAAAGAAACACGCAGGCACGTATCTATGGAAAGTCTTGTCGAAAAGAGCGTAGAGCCTACCGTGACCGACGAATATTTTAAGGAAGATATTTTCGGGAATATGGAAAACGAGAAGTTACAGCAAGCAATATCGCAGTTGTTACCGACGCAACGGGATCTGCTGCGCAGAGTTTTTTATGAAAGGCAAAGCGTAACCGAGATAGCCAAGAATGACGGAATTGCAGTATGTAGCGTGAGCAAGAAATTAGCAAGGATTTATAAAAAATTGCAGAATTTTCTTTGAGACCGCCAACATTTGCCCTTTTTCGTGGCTATAAGTGTAAGGGCATTAATGCAAATGTATACGGCGCAATAAAGAAGAGTGATTTAATCTAGCGTAAAACAAAATGGTGGCCGCCTACGCTAAATAAATCAAAAAAGAATAGGAGTTGCCGTGACATATATACGCTGGGCTATCGGTTTAACGGGCAAAGAACATTTAGGAGATTAAAACAATGGCAGATTATAACAAGGAAAGACGTTGGTTTTCACCCAACAAACGTGCAGCAAGTTACGCAGAAGAGCGTAAAGCGAAAGTTCACCAACACGGGAGCAAGGAAGGTAAGCCTCTTTCGGATTACGAAAGCGGTTTGAGGTCGGGGTATTTGATGTGCCAATCTGATCATGCGGGACTTTATCGTTATAAACTTGCGATGGACAAGTTTGGGGATAAGAAGTACGCAATCAAGTTTTCGAGAGAAAAGGGCACGAAGTTGAAAGGTGAGAAAACCGACGACAAGAAAGCAAAATAAAAAAGGAGAGTAAAAGAAAATGGAAAAGAAAGAAAAGGTAATTAAGGTCGAAAGAGAGACGTTTGAATACAAGGGCAAATCGTTTTTTGAGTATTTTATCAGCGGCAAGGTAAGGGGCAAAGAAGTCAAGATAAAACTTGCTCCGCCAAATATCAATGACAGAGGCGGGTACACAGTCTTGGATATTGTATTCGGCAACGAAGATAAAGCGGACTTTGTAGTAGAGCCGTACGAATTTAAGGACGCAAGCGGTAACACTATAACTGGCAATAAATTTCTCGTTCGCACGGTGGACAAGGAAACGGGAGAAACGTTTGAAAGCTCAATCAAGCCGGCAAGAAATTCAGATAAGACATTACTTGCAATGCTTATGAGATAAGTAAGCGAAGTAAGGCTGCGGCAGGTGAAACGCTTGCCGCAGTTTTTACCTAGAAAAATAGGAGGATATAAATATGAAAAAGACAGCAACGATAATAAGTATAACAACAGTCATAGTAGTTATGGCGCTTGTAATAGTTCTTTCGATAGGCTCATTGGGATTTACCAATTGGGAAGTCGATACTTGGTTTAAGTACAATGGCGGACAGAATAATATAAGCCCGGATGACCCAACAGACGATACGCCAAGCAATAAGTATAATAACGGCGGAATGGTAATTACAGAAGATACGCATAGCGGAATAAGTGTAGTAAGCACAGCATTGCCTCAAGCAGCGTATGAGGCAAACGGTATAAGTCCGCAAGCGGAAAGCGCGTGCGTATTGACAGTAAAAGTAAATCCGGACACTGCGACAAACAAGCAGATGGAGTGGTCTATAAATTGGGTAGACGCAACAAGCAGTTTTGCAAGCGGGAAGTCAGTAACGGATTATGTTACACTCACACCTATATCAAGCGAAGGCTTGACGGCAAATGTCGAATGTAAGCAAGCATTCGGCTCACAAATAAAGATAAATGTAGTAAGCAAAGACAATGCAGATGCAAAAGCGCAATGTATTTTGGACTATTCGCAAAAAGCGCAAAATATAAGCTTGAAGTTTGGGGATATGACAGTCAACTTAGGCGGGACAACGGAAGTAAAGTTTAACATAAATCCGAATGGCACAGGTCCCGGCGGAGCAACGAATTTGAAGTATGATAAGAGTTCTGTATATACTTTGGCGGACAACTTTAATGCGACGATTAGTTTGAGTTACGACACGTCGGATACGGGGCAGTCTGTGTTTATGAAGTTAAAGGGCAGTACAATTACCACAGGTACATACAATAGAAATCCAGAAACGGAGATGTATTTCGATTATCCGCACGCTGTATCTAATTTTATTATCACAGGAAGAACGTCGGATATAAAGTTTAAGAGCCTTTCGACAACGGAGATAGCGGGATATTTTTCAGACATAACGGAAGGAAGAATGTTCAATCTAAATGTGAATATATCCGGGCAATATACGAACTATACGATCACTTCAAAGTTCGTATGCACAGGTTGCATAAATCAAGCAAAAGTAGCGTCCATTGAAATGGATCAGCCGACACTTATTTTGTAAGGCGGTGAAATATGAGATATAAGCAAAGTATAAAGAAAAAATCTGCAACAGTATTGGTATTATGTTTGCTTGTTACAGTGGTCTTGGGTGGGTGGCAGTTGCCGCACGCTTATGCCACAGTGTCAGGATATACGGAAGCACTTGCAGATTTACAAGTAGATAAGCAATTTAACGTTGACGATTATCCCGGCAATTCAAGCGATTACTCAATTCAAGTAATTCAAGTGGCAGAAAGCGTAGATAAAGAATTATTTGTTTATATATACCAGCCAAGCCAAAACACAAAGTATGTTGTGGCTACGCAGATAAATATGTCGCTTACTGAAAATGTGGACGGAACGAAATTGTATGGACTTTCGTTATTGAGTTGCAGCGGAGTATTCTGCAAGTACAAAGTAAATGGAATAATAGTCAGCGAGAAAGTCAAAAGATACTACAACATAACAAGCATTTACAGAGAATGGGATTCGAGCATAGACAGCGGAACAGGCAATGACAACACCAAAAACGAAGTAGCATTTGCCGTAGGTAAACTGTATTTGGCAACTACTCAAAACGGAGAAGTAAGTTACAAGTGTAAGCAAACAGAGACGATACAAATTATAAATCCTTATGCAGATTACTTGGAGTATAGCAACGGATTCAAGTTGTATCCAAATTGGTGTCATTCTCATTATGTGGCATTTTCTACGGATAAGCAGATAGATACGCTTATGGAAGCGGATGTGTCTTATGTTCGTCGCTCGGCATCTCGCGCGACCGGAATAGGACTAAAAGGCGATACGACATACGAGAATGCAAGCCAAAAGATGGCAAAATTAGACGGGACACAAAAGGGCGGGAATGCCGCAGACGGTTGGTTTGCCAAGAAGTATGAATGGGAGAGAATACAGAGTGTAGCAGAGTTTATATCCAAAGAAGATTTGAAAGACGAAACCAAGGCAAACCTTGAAAGCAAGCAATGGGTATTGAGATTTATCGAGACGGATATATCAATGGTTGTAGGGGATTTCTCAACAGTTACATTTTGGACAGACATATCCCAAGTAACGGTATTGCGTTTGAAGTTTGAAACTGAGGGCAAAGTGTATGACTTGGGAGCAGTGTCTGACAAGGTAACGGCAGACAATATACCGGGCAACAACAATACCAATGAGTTTGCGAGTTTTTGGGAGTGGTTGAGCCGAATTACCAAAATGCCTAAATGGGCGTTGATACTAATTGCCGTTGTTATAATTTTTGTTATTTTACTGCCGATACTCTCAATTCTATTCCCGATAGTAGGCAAGATTTTGTGGACGATAATAAAAGCAATAGGTAGAATTATATGCTTGCCATTTAAGGGAATGTATTTGCTCTTTCAAAAGATAAAGGACAAGTCGGGAGGCGGCGAATGATAACGATAATTTTCGCGCCGCCGCGCACAGGCAAGACTTGTTTTATGACGCATATAGCAAACGGCTTTGCGTTCGACAGAGATAGAAACAGAGCAATGGCGAGAGAAATTATCGGGAAGAAGAACAGCGGTTTTGACGGGATAAAGACTGTACCCAAGCACTGCGTATCGGCTAATTACGATATGACGTTTAGGCGTCATAGGTACAGTCCCCGTTTCAACCGAAGAATCAACCCGTATAGACTTGGCTTTGCCAATCCATTCGTGGAAACGCATTTTAATTTACCGTATGAAGTTATCTGCATAACCGAAGCTCAAAAGTATCTCAACAGCAGATTAAGCATGTACTTTCCGGACTGGCAGAGCAGATGGTACGAGCAGCACGGACATAATAATTTGGACATCTATTTGGATACGCAAAGACCGATGCTCATAGACGTAAACATACGGGAACTTGCTCAATTTGTGGAGATAGTTAGATTGGATAAGGAGTACGATTATTTTGGCAATCCGTGTAGGATTAAATGGTTTACACGGAGAATAGACAACAGTTCGTTGTTCGATAAGTATATGTCGAGCGGCAAGCAAGACAAATCTTGCTTTACGACTGAAATAGTAACGGCAGATTACAACGTGTTTAGTTGTTACGACAGCCAATGCTGTAAACCGAAATTCTATGAAGGTCATCTTAACGAAGATTTCGATTACAAACTATCTAAGCCAACCGTGCAAACGCTTGAAGGCTACTTGCGTTACCTTGAAGAAAACGACGACGAGTTGCCGGAGAATTACTTTCAAAAAAGGGGGAAAGCGGCATAATGAACTACAACAAAAACAAACTCATAAACGAGTGTTTGACAAGGTATTACGAAACGTTCTCTCATACGCTGGATACTGCGGACTACGTTCCGAACAAGTTCAATATGAAGATACTCGATTATATCTACAGGAATATGAAGAAAACTTTCAAGCGTATAGACAGAGAAGATAGGAAATACCAAAGGCGCTTTAAGAAAGCGGAAAAGAAGAAAAACAAAAAATCTAAGAAAGGGGGTAAATAAGCGTGGGATTTTTTACTGCAAAACAAAAGCGTATGGCTCGTAAGTATTCCGTAAGACAATTAGAAAGCGGCTATCTTGACACCGACCACGATATGCGTATGGCATCGTACGAAGGCGACGTTAAGGCTCTCAGGAGGACAATGAAAGTACATAGCAATTACGAGCGCGCAATACTTTACAAGAATACGCCTAAATACAACAAGAAAAGTAAGTAGGTAAAACAATAGCGGTTAAATCTTTGCGTGAACAAAGATTATGGCATACGCCGAAGCCAAAGTTTACTACGACGGAAGTCACTATATAGCAATTCCGCATACGAAGCGGAAGAATAAAAGTCGGCGAGTGGTCGTAGAAGAAGAGACAACCGTTGTTGAGAAAAAGGAAGAAGGCTCTGAAACCGTCAAGGCGGAAGAGCCTTTGACTTATTTATCCGACAGCGAAGAACAGCAAAGTACGGAGAAGGAAGAAAAGCAATCCAACGTAGGCGAAAAGCCTATTGGGAGGAAGATGACGCGTAAAGAATTGTTCGAGCAGTTGTATAAAGAGTATATATGGTTAAAGAAGCAGGCAAGGCAAAGTAAGATATTGAAAGAGATGTTGCCGTATTTCGATAGCGAAGAAAAGGCGAAAGAATACGTCAAATGCAATTTAGAGCGTAAGCAACGAAACCTAATATGCAGGCGAGTGAGAATGGCAAGGAAAGCACGTCTCGCCAACTTCAATTACTTTTGCACGTTCACCTACAATGACGCTTTGCATACCGACGAGAGTTTTAAGAAAAGTCTTAAGATATGCTTTCGGAATTTATGTAATCGCAAAGGGTGGAAGTATATGGGCGTATGGGAACGTTCGCCGGAAAAACAAAGATTACACTTTCACGGGCTATTCAAAATACCCGAAGGCGGAATGGTAGGAGAACTTGAAGAAAAGACGGATTTCAGCATAAAGACACACAGCAAGCAGACGATATTGCAAAACACGTTTTTCCAAGAACGCTTTGGTCGAAACGATTTCAAAGAATTGGATAAGAGGTTATTAGGAGAATCGCTTGCTTATTTGATGAAGTACATAGAAAAGAGCAGAGAAAAGATAGTTTATAGCAAGGGAATGTATCAATACTTTATATCCGATATCATGGACGACGATATAGTGTCAACGATAGGTCAGGAAGATAAGAAGTTATTGCTATTCGACGATTTTGAGTGTTGGGACGAAGGCTGCCTAATAGGGAAGGTAAGCGAAGAAACAATATCTTAAATGCGAAAAAGCAACTAAAAACCGAGACGGCGTTAAGAAAGCGGGGGATCGTGGAAAGCCTGCGCACGACCCCCGCTTTTAGCCGTTGAGATTAGTCGAGAAGACCAGATAGGAGTTGGTCGAGTCGTGTCGGTTGCGTGTGCTTGTCGAGGTGGAGCGAAGCGACACCTCTCGTATCAAGACAAGCACACGCAATTATCTCATTTACTCATTTTATTGCTGGTTGTTGGTTGCTGGAATAGTAGATTGACCTAAATACTTAATTGCAAAACGATTTCGTGTACTATTATTGAGTTAAAATAAATAAAAAAGGGAAAAAAGAATGAAATATCAAGAACGGCTAGAATAATAGGGAATTTAAGACAAATACAACCAGTTTGTCGAGATAATAAGTGCGTAAATTTAGAGAGAATGTTTAACGTTCCAATTATTTTCTCAAATATTCGGTCAAAATAGACATATATTTTGCTAAATAAGAATTTTTCAATATATAAAACCAATAAAGCAAAGAAATTTTCTAAAAATTTATTGCAAGTTAAGTTTTTTGTTGATATAATGCTAGTGGATTTATAGAGGACAAGTTATGAAAAAGGCGAATTATCTTGGCGATAAAATTTACGATTGGAGAAAACAAAAAGAAATCTCTCAAGAAAATTTTGCAAATTTGGTTGGAGTAACACGACAAACTGTTCAAAAGTGGGAATCGGGATTAGCCATACCTAAAACCGATAAGTTGCAAAAGATTGGTGAAATTATTGGAGTTGAATTGAATGAATTGATATCAATTTCGACAAACGCACAATCGCTGGAAGAGGTTGTCGCAGACAAGGTTGCTGGGGAAAACGAAATTACGAGAAAAAGTAATGATAAGAAACACAAAATGTCCTCGAAGGCAAAAATCATTATCGTAGCAATAGTGCTGTTGTTAACATTACTGATGGGTGTATTTTTGATAGTCTTTGATAAAATTATGTCAACGCCTAATTACGACGGGGCAATGGATATAGCAAAAAGCACGACTTGGAATTTCAGTATTGAAAATATAGGTTGGACTGTGTTTGGAGTGTCAATGATGATTGGCGTAATTTTGGGGACAATATTGATTTGCAGGTTAGTTAAGAGAAAATAAAAAACATATATTGATATGAACTATATAAAAGGAGAAGATTATGAAAACGAAAAAGAATTATTTTACTAAAGCAATGCTTTGTCTTACATTGATATTTGTATTGTTTGGATGCATTGCATTGTCAGGTATTGGCACAACAGCAAGCGCGGCTACGATAAATCCTGAGCCTGACGCAGCCCCTCTAGGTTTAGTGACCACCATATCAATATCAATAGGTACTTCAGGAACTACTGTATGGGCAAGGGCGCATAATGACTTTACGCTCGGTATATCAACTGTTCAAGTGTACGTAGAATTGTATTCATCTCTTACTTATCAAGAAAGTTATAAGGATATGACGCTTGAGAGCAGAAATTATATTGGCGATTTGAATATCAATAAAACGTTGGAAACAACCGCGCCTATTGATGGTGTTCAAAGATATTGGAGAGCAAGAGTTAATTATAAATTAGATAAAAAGGATTGGGTATCTAAAGAAACGGGAACTTTTTTAGTAGATGTAAACGGCAATGTTATAAGATAAAACGCGCTTAGACGGTAACGCAAAAACCAAATAAAAAGAGAGCAACGGAAATTGCTCTCTTTTATTATGCTACTAGAAAACAATATTCTAAAAATATATAAAATTAAAGCGAAAATAACCAATATGTTAAGTCAAGTTTGCAATATGTAAACCAAAGTATACATAAAAAACATTTACTTGTAAACATACGTTGTTATAAAATTAGAATGCAAAAAATTTTAGCAGCGGAGGAAACTTTTTATGCACAATACGAGAAGAAGTATTACAACCAATTTATTGGCAATCATTTCAATTCTTGCGATAGTATTATGCTTGATTTTAGGCGTAACGCGCACAGCAGAATGCAGTGAAACTCAAGTCATCGAAGATGCGGGAATTGCAACAGCTGCAGACACTTATGAGGATTTTTCTTCATATACAGACCAAGAATTGCCCGATAAAATCGATAGAAACAATATCAAACAATATGTTCCGATAGATAAGTTTAATATAGATGGGACTACGGTTTATAACGGTCGAAATTATGGCTTTGTGATTTATAGTAAGACAAAAACAAATCATGTATTATTATTTAAAGAAGAATATATTACGCATGACGACGGCGAAGGATACGACGTTATTTTAAGGGTGGTATATGAGAATTCGTTTTTTAGAAGCGGCAACACTATTTTAAATGCAAGTAGCCCGTACAGCATATCATTGTCGAACATAAGGATTAATGATACGATTTTCGATTCCGATATGAACAACAATATAACAAGCAGCCAATATAACTGCAATAAAGATAGCGGGGCATATTTTGTTCAAGCGCTACCGGAGAATAAGGTTTCATTTTACGACAAAGGAACAACGGCAAGTTATGCTATTACAGTAACGACGTGCGTTGTATCGATCGGCATTTCTCTGTTTTGCCCACCGGCAGCGCCGGCTCTTGCAATTGCCGGCGGAACAGGAGCGGTGGCAGTTAGCGGAATCGAAGCAGGATTAAGTGTGATAGGCATGATTCCATTATTAAACGATGTATCCAAAACCGATAATATGTGGGTTGATACCACCACCGTAAATCAGCCGATAGATTTTCCATTAACAAGACAAGCGCAAATAGAACAATGCGGCGGTCTGAGAAAAAATTTGGAAATAGAAGTAAAAGACGATAGCGAAGAGTATATAGGTAAAAATGGCGATTATACAAAAGCCTCATTCAGAGTAATGAATGATAACAATAAAGATTACTACGTTTTAAATAGAATTTCATTTGATATTGATCGTTATAATGGGGCAGGACATCATAAAGTTGACGAATCTTCTATAGAAAGCGTGTATAGTGTAACCGGTACGGACTGTGACAAATATGGTCAGATTATAAATCAAGATGAACATTTTGACTATGAAAGTTATTATAGAATTGCGCCAATGGCGAAATCAAACCTGTTTAATTTTGTTCCTAATCAACAAGGCAACTATTGGATTATGACGCCGCAAGGATATTATTTGGCGGTTGATGGCGTTACGCAAACCGACAATATGATAAATGTTGACGAAAATGGTCGGGAAATAGGCATATCCTCTAGTTACGGAGTTAATATAGGAGATAAGTTATATTCCAGACTCTTGGTACAAGACTTTTATAACGGCGAGATAGCATTTGCAAACATATCAATTCAAAGAGATCAAACATTAAATATAAATGAAGCAACGCAAGCAGACAGTATAGCATGCAAAGTTGAATCAAGCAATACAACGCATAATGATATTTATATTCTAAATGCGGGAGAATATATCGACTTTATAGATTTATATATTACAGATAGCAATCTAAACGTATTGGCAAAAGCCGGCAAAAAAGACAATTCGTTGTACGTGAATTATCCTATGAAGGCGAATGAGATTTATTGTGTGATGTGTGTTAATAAGAGCGGAGCAATGCTTGATCTTACAGTTTATAGACAAAGCGATATGACTGCGGAAATATATCCATATTCAAATATAGAGGGACTGTATTATTCATTTACGCCCAAATATAATCAATTCTACAATACGACGGGCGTGACTCTATATGATGAAGATATGAACTCATATCCGAGTGAAGGCGCATTTTTGCAAGCAAATCAAACCTATTACTTACATTCGTTAGTGGAAGAGAATATGTCAATCAATTTGTCGGAACAGACTGCTTTTGCATATGTTAAGTTTGGTGAGACAGTTTTGACTGAAAACATTTTTAATGAGATGTTTAGGTTTACTGCTATAGTAACGGCAATCTATAGTTTTGCCGACGGTACGTATGATGTATATAAAGATAATGCGCTTATTGCGGAAAACGTGAGTCAGTGTGATTTGTATAAAGATTCGACTTATCTAATTGTTAAGAGACAATTAGGCGGGAATATACGAGTTTATATTGACGGAGAACCGTTGCAATACGGGGACAATGACGTTATACCAAGTTATTTAAGCGTTTACATATTCAATTTAGAAGAAAAGACCAGACTTGATATAACTTCAACCGGTTACGGCACTATTGACGTTTATGACGAAGCGCTTAATAAAATTGAGTTAGATCACGGATACTTGCTTGAAGCAGGAAGATATTACATAATATTATCTGTACCGAGCAAGAGTACTATTACGATAAAAGAGTATCTTCAAGAGGTCAATATTACTTTCTATGTTGATGGAAAAGTATACAATGATAAAACAGGTAATAAGTATTATTATGGTAAAAAAGCAACGCTTCCTGTTCCTGTAAAAGATAGGTATGATTTCAACGGTTGGAGAATAAGTAATACAGACACGTTGATTACAGATGACAATGGCATGACGAGTGAGGAACTTCTAGTTGACGAAATCACGCTTGTTGCCGCATGGACTTTAAGAAGCTCAGTAATGGAAATCAACTTTGAAGACGGTACGTCTAAGTGGTGGACGGGCAGTGGCATTGTTTCGCAGAACCCCGGCAGTTTGCAAATAGAAGGCGAAATGATAGACGTACTTGTCAATATGAAAGATAATTTTATACAATTGGAAGAAGGTAAAAAGCAAGGTTACTTCCTTTCGACGTTTGACTATGTAATGATTTCGTCGGAGGGGAACGTTGACTATTATAAATTTACACCTGTGTGGGAGATCGAGAAATATTATATCGAATTTATTTTACCTTACGGAGGAATAAGTTTTACCTCAAGAGCTGTATGTTATGGAGAAAAGATAACGAAAGATTTATTCCCGGCAGAGGCATTTGAATTTGATAAGGACAAAGAATTATATTGGCTTACAGGATGGAGATCAAGCGCGAATTCATCTATAATCAAGTTTACTTTGAATAATCAATTGATTGATCTTACGCCAGGATACGGAAGCGAATATAATCACGCTTCTAAAGGATACGGTAACTATGACAGTACTTTAATACGTTTGAACGCAGAATTGGAGTACGTTGATTATACCGTCATCATCAATTCTAAGAGTTACGGCGTTGGACGGGATGGATACAATATCGGAACGTTGGGAAGCTATGGATACACTGAATCAAATTATTACGGACACAACGTATTGCTTACTACGCCTTTACAAGACAAGTTGTTTAGTTTTAACGGACTCGTTGCCATTAATGACTTGACGTCTTATTGGAGAGAGGGAAGCAGGGCTGTATCAGTGAATTTGTCGCTTGCAGACCAATTTATCGATGTAGCGTTGAGTTATAATTATTCGGGTAGCGGCAATCAGACGAATTATAACGGCAATCAAGGTAATATCGCCCTTAAATCCGCATACGTCAGGACGTACGAGTTCAACTATTGGACGGTAGACGGCAATCGTATAGACGTTCTCAATTACGCTAATTTGGGTATCAATCAATACTACAGCGTTTTAGGCGGCGTTACGTTGTCAAAGACTTTGACAGCCAACTTGTCAAGAGAAAGCATGAAGCCGACTTCTCTTGTAAATTATACGATATCCGCTGCGGCTACGTACGTTGACTTATCGAGGTTTTCATTGATGGTGGGTATGACGTTTACTATTGCGTCTAGCGCAAAAGAAGTAACTTTTGTCAATGGCACGTGCAGTGATACGAGTATAATCGTTGACAGCCGCAGCAGCAAATTGGTTATTAACTTTGACGCTGTACATATAGGTGCAAAAAATGGTGAAAACGCTTTGGATGCATCTGCATGTAGCAATCTGGAATTATATTCATTTAGTTGGGTAACGCTAGAGGGCGGCGAAGCGTCGATAAAAAGCGGCGGTAATGCCATTGTTTGTAAAAATCTAATTTTACTTGGAAATAATTTTTATATTTACGGTGGAAAATCTTTGTCGTTTTCATATAACGGGCGAGCAGGTATTTATTGCTCAGATACAGATTGTAGATTGACGGTAAGCGCTAGTATGGTAGACGTAAGCGGCGGTGCGGGTTGTTCGTCTTCCGAAGCTAGCAGGTCTGCTAGACCAAATGATGATGAATTTGCTCAAGCAGATAGTCAAGGGAAAAACGGGGCAAATGGAGCAGATGGTAAAGATGGTACGCATGGGGCTGTTGCGATTTTTTATCTAGGTGAGGTAGTCGTTAATTCGGGTTGTACACTTAATTGTACTGGTGGTGCAGGCGGTAATGGCACAAACGGAAGTAACGGAGAAAAAGGCGGCGATGGTGTAAACGGTGCGCTTGGCAAAGAAACTGTAAACCCCGGAAATGGCGGTACGGGTGGTAAAGGCGGTAACGGTGGCAACGGCGGTAAACCTATGATATGCGGTAGTCTCAATAACAATGGTGTATGTAATCAGGTTAACGGCGTAGCGGGAAAAGGCGGATATAATGGATATGGCGCTCCTGCAGGGAAATCTAGTAAAACTATTTGGGGTAATGAAAGAGTAGGTAGCACAGGTGCGCGAGATACTGATGGTGCGCGACAAGCTGAAGGTAAAGCAGGACAAGGTATTTGTGTATGAAATTTATTGCTATTGTAAAAAGCGTATAGTATAATATAGAAATGCAAAAGAGAGATAATACTAGAAACATATCTAAAATAGGAGTAAATTATATGTTGCAACTCAAGAATATTTCAAAGACATATAAACCTAAGAAAGGAGTACCCGTGCAGGCTCTTAAGGATATATCGTTGTCCTTTGAGGATAAAGGTATGGTATTCGTACTAGGCAAGTCGGGCAGCGGTAAATCTACGCTACTCAATCTTATAGGCGGACTCGATTTTGCAGACAGCGGAGAGATTGTTATCGACGGCAAGTCCTCCAAAGATTTTAAGCCGTCGGATTATGACGCTTATCGCAATACGTATATAGGATTCGTATTTCAAGAGTACAACGTAATCAATGAGTTTACAGTTGGCGAGAACGTATCTCTTGCACTTGAGTTGCAAAGCCAAAAAGATAACAAACAAAGAGTAGAAGACATACTCAAAGAAGTAGAATTGGAGGGCTATGCAGATAGAAAGCCAAACGAGTTATCGGGCGGACAGAAGCAAAGAGTAGCCATAGCGAGAGCGATAGTCAAGAATCCTAAGATAATAATGGCGGATGAACCTACAGGCGCGCTAGACAGTGAGACTGGCAAGGCGATATTTGACACGCTCAAAAGGCTGTCGCAAGATAGGCTTGTCATAGTGGTATCGCACGACAGAGAATTTGCAGAGACGTACGGCGACAGAATAATAGAACTTGCCGACGGGCAGGTAATAAGCGATGAAGTTAAGAATACGCAAAGTCAGGATAATACGACGAGTGCAACAAATGATTTAAGTAATACCGCAAATGCTCAACAACTCAAGAAGTCTCGCTTGCCGTACAGACGCGCATTGGCAATGGGCGCAAAGACTTTGAGACGCAAGAAAGTGAGAATAGTAATTACGATAATATTGTGTTTTCTGAGTTTTGCGGCGTTTGGCTTTGCAGATACAATGGTTGCATTTGACGCAAAGAAAGCGATGTCGTCATCGTTTTATAAAGGGGGAGAGAACTACGTTTCATTCAATACTTATATAGGCGACGGTATGGATGAGTATAGCAGAGGAAAAGTTCAAGATATTCAAGGAATAAGTTGCTCATCAAATGATTTGCAAAGAATTAAGCAACTAACGGGACTAGACTTCCAAGGCGTGTTACATACGACGCAGTTGCATATTCTTTTTTATGATGACAACTTGTTGGAAGATGAGAGCGGGATAGAGTATTACAAAGATCATGGCAAATCATCTACTATACTACCTGCATCGCAAGAGTTGTTTGATGCTATGGGATTTAGATTATACGGCTCATTGCCCAATAATAAAGATGAAATCGTCATTACTAAGCATTGTTTTGAACAAATAGAAATAGCGGGTATAATAGGCTTAGACGAGACTATCAAGCCAGGAAAAGTCGGAGATATTGAGGGCTTTTTGAATAGAAAGTTTAGAATAGGAGAACGCTCAGAGTTGTATACGATAGTTGGCGTGGTTGACACCTTTGCAGACACTGACGGCGCTCTCAAAAATTGTAATCCAAAAGATGAATATACGCTCAATTGGATGCTTCGCAAATACTTTGGGTATGGATATCATTCGCTTATTTATACGCATCAATCGGTATACGATAATTATATCAACAAGTATTACCGCGAGGACACTTCAGGTTTTGGTAGAAGCGTTGAAGTTTATGGCATAGTAGCAGGTATCCGCGGCGTTGCAAAACAAGACAGCCTCAAATATGTTGATAGCATCGTATGGTTGGATGGGAAAGGCGACAGAAAAGAGCTTGCGGAAAATGAAATTCTGATAGGCATAGACAGGGCGAAGAGTCTGTGGCCGCCCGACGACGACTATCGGGTAGAAGAGAAGATGGGGAGCGCCGGAGCTGACGAGACATATTTCAACAACCTTATCACGTGCGAATATATGAGTTTGCTAGAACTCAGGGGCGGCGGAGCAAAGTTAATGGCGTATTGTCAAGAAGCCGAAAGGTTGCCCGTCGAAAAACTCGAAATATATAAGCAGTATTGCAAAGACGTAGGTCGTGTATTTTCAGACCTTAGCTATAATACAGATAAGGCAATCGTTTTCGTTGATCCAAACGAGCGACTTCCTTACGATGTCAATCCCGAAGAACTGAGCGAAAGCAAGTGGAGATACTCTTACGCTTGCTATTTGTCGCACAGGGCGATTGGTGAAGAAGCTTTGGGCGGTTATGAGAGCAATATAACGGGCGAGCCTTGCGGAAAAGACGTTGCGAAAGAGGAAAATACTACATTGATATTTATAAATAATCGCATAAAAAACGCAATTGAAGCTATGGAACAAATAGATCCGCAACACTACAGTATACGGTATAGCGGTTCAGGAAGCGCCGATGTAACTCCGACATTTTTGACGGCGCCTAAAATTGTGGGCATCTATCTTCCAAAAGAAGGATTCCCTACCGATTATGTAATCAACGACAAGATATACGATAACTCGCTCAATTATGAGGAGACGCTATTTTCGTATATGATTGCGCCGCTTAACGGCGAGTTGAAAACAAAGGACGCCGTCAATATGATTACGGACTTACATTATGATACTAGCGAAGTAAGAAACTTTTATTGCAACAGTTACATATTCTTTGAAGTAGACAATGTATCAGGGTCATTTTCGGCGTTCAGCGTGATTGCATACGTTGTCAGCGGTGTTTTGGGACTGTTTACAATATTGTTGCTCGGCAATTATATAGAACAGTCTATCTCGTCAAAGAAAAAAGAAATCGGAATATTGCGGGCAGTAGGCGCAAAAAAGAGCGATATATTTGCAATATTTATCAACGAAGGTGTGATTATAACCGCTATTATTTTGGTATTGGCTTGTATCGGCGCAGACTTATTGACGTTGGGACTAAATGCGCTGCTGTTGAGTTGGAACGGATTGACGCCGAGTTTGAGTTTGTTGAATTTTGGTATCAGACAAATTGCCGAGTTGATTGCAGTCGGTTTCGGCACTACGGCAATCGCAAGCGCAATACCTTTGTATAAACTGTCAAAGAAAAAGCCTGCGGACAGCATACAGGACAGATAAGGAGAATAAGTGTTGCAACTCAATAGTATCTCAAAGACATACAAACCTAAGAAAGGCGTGCCTGTGCAGGCGCTCAAGGATATATCGTTGTCTTTTGACGATAAGGGTATGGTATTTGTACTCGGAAAGTCGGGCAGCGGTAAGTCAACGCTTCTCAATCTCATAGGCGGACTCGATTTTGCCGACAGCGGAGAGATAGTTATTGACGGCAAATCGACAAGGGATTTTAAGCCGTCGGATTATGACGCTTATCGTAATACTTACATAGGATTCGTATTTCAAGAGTACAACGTAATCAATGAGTTTACAGTTGGCGAGAACGTATCTCTTGCACTTGAGTTGCAAAGCCAAAAAGATAACAAACAAAGAGTAGAAGACATACTCAAAGAAGTAGAATTGGAGGGCTATGCAGATAGAAAGCCAAACGAGTTATCGGGCGGACAGAAGCAAAGAGTAGCCATAGCGAGAGCGATAGTCAAGAATCCTAAGATAATAATGGCGGATGAACCTACGGGCGCGTTAGACAGCGAGACGGGCAAGGCTATATTCGATACACTAAAGAGACTGTCAAAAGACAGACTTGTCATAGTGGTATCGCACGACAGAGAATTTGCCGAGACGTACGGCGACAGGATAATAGAACTTGCCGACGGCAAGGTAATAAGCGACGAAGTTAAGAGTACTCAAAATCAAAACGGCACGCAGGCGGCGGCAAATAATTTAACTGATACTCAAGATAGCAAACAACTCAAGAAGTCTCGTTTGCCGTACAGACGAGCATTGGCAATGGGCGGCAAGAGTATGAGAACCAAACCTATAAGGCTTGCTATAACTATAATTTTGTGCATCATAAGTTTTGCATTTTTCGGGCTTGCCGATACCGTTGCGTCTTATAATACTCGCAGCGCAACCGTCAAATCTATATTGAAGAACAATTACGACGCATTGCCGATTGTATCGGACGTCGGAGCAATGAACAGCGATATCACGTATCTCAAGTATAAGACAGGTATAGATTTTGACGGAGTTGTGTCTTATGGCGTCAGTTCGCAAAATCTATCGTTTATCTATAATCGCAAAGTCAAAGGAACAAACGGCGATGATGTGTATTACAATGCGTCGTTGACGGGGTATTTGCCTGCCGACAAGATTATTGACGGCAAGAAGTACAAACTTATTGCCGGCGTTATGCCAAAGACTTCTTCGGAGATAGTGTTGAGCAAGTATACCTATGAGCAGTTTGCGTTGGGCGGGATACGTTTGACGGACGGCAATGAAATTAGTTATATCGAGCCTGAAGATATTGCGACGGCGCAAGATTTTGTAGATAACGCGCGTTTTCAAGTCGAGACCCCTAGCGGCGTCAAGGAGTGGAAAGTCGTCGGAGTTGTCGATACGCTTGCCGATCCCGAGGGAAGATACGACCAACTCAAACCGGGCGCTAAGCGTAAGATAAAGTCGGAAGAGGAGTATCAAATGCTTTGCGCAGAGTGTGTCCAATACTTCAATTATTCATACCATTCGGTGGGCTACGTTGCGCAGGAGACGTATAGAGATATGTTTGTCGAATGTAACAACAAAAATCTTTTGGGCGTTTACGCAAGCGGAAGCACTACTTTTAAGAACGGAGAGAGCGGATATGCGAATGCGTTTAACAACATTCTTGACGATTCAAGTCTTGACAGTCTTGATATTGTTTGGGCTGACGGTACAGCGCGCACGCAACTTGATGACGACGAATTTGTCATTGGTCCCAATATGCTGTCGGCGTTGAGCAAGGTCGCAGACGTAAGCAAGAGTATTGATTTGAATTATACATTCTTTGACGGTCTTGTGAATTTATCTTACAACGTTGCGCTGAGCCGTATAAAATATAAAGGCTCGGTGTGTCTATATATTGGCGCTTGCGAGTACGCCCAAAACGCTGAGGAAAAGAGCATTGACGAATTTAAAAGTTTTATCAATAATATCGGCGTAGGTCAAGACGACGACACCAAGTCGATGCTTCGCGCACTTGCTTTAATGACGTGTTTGGACAATATACCCAACTTGCCGAGAGACTTTGAAATCGACTATTACGCTCAAGATTACAGCCCATTGCAGTGGAGGATGTTATATGCAGGCTATTTGATGACGACGAAATTCAACTTCCACGGGTTTATCGACGATATAGACGGCGGATACGTCGCAAACGTCATTCAAGACGGACAAAGCGGTAGTCAAATCGAAAATATATTGAGCGAACAGTTGTATGGCGACCTTCTTATAAAGTTGGTGTGCGAGAGTGCTTTTACGGGAGTTGAGATAGAATTTGAGTACGGAGAAAAGACGGAACTTGAAAATTCGGTAAGAATAGTGGGCGTTTATCGAGATTCCAACGCAAGCAAAGTGGATAGTTATGTAATCAACAACTATGCTTATGATTGCGCTCAAGACGCTTTGACTCCCGAGTACGCTTTTTTGATTGCGCAAATGACGGACGATAAGCGCGCTGTCGAAACTTTGGTGGATTTGCATTACGGCAATGGGGACGAGCGGTATAATATTATAAATCCCGTTACGCTCGCTATGGCGCAAAAGAGCGATACCTTTGCGATGCTAGGCAACGTATTCCTTTACGTTGGCTTGGGCTTGGCAATCTTCTCAACGGTGCTCATGAGCAATTATATCGCAGTGTCTATATCGTCGCAAAAGAGACAAATAGGTATTCTGCGAGCGCTGGGAGCAAGAAGCTCAGATGTCTTTGCAATATTCTATAGCGAAAGTCTGATAATCGCGCTTGTCAATTTTGCTCTCGCGACTATATCGGCGTTGATAGCAAGTCTTGCAATAAATTCTCAAATCGCAAGCGGCTTTGGATTGCCGATAACCTTTATGATTTTCGGTATCCGTCAAGGTGCGTTGATTTTGGCGGTGAGCTTGGGCATATCCTTGATTGCAAGCCTTGTGTCCATATTCAGTATCGCTAAACGCAAGCCCGTGGATAGTATTTTGGATAAATAAATTTATATAAAAACTAAAAAAAATAAATACAAAGGAGGAGTTATTATAATGAATATACCTAGACATAAAGTTTTTATTAGTTATTATCATAAGGAGGACCAGATTTATAAGGACAAGCTTATTAATATGAAAGAGTATCAACTTGATTGGCAATTGCAAAGCATTTTCGAAGACTGTTCTGTTCGTCAAAATGATATTAATGACGCAGGATTAAACTCTGAACAAATTAGATGTATAATACGTGACGAATACATTAAAGATGCGACGGTATTGATTTTACTCTGTGGTAAAAATACGAGACATAGAAAACATGTGGATTGGGAAATTCATGCTGCTATGTATGACAGTGAAAAAAATCGACAAATGGGCATAATTGTAATCAATCTACCTACGATTAGTCAACCTGTAAGAGCAAGTTCTAATGATGAAAAACCACTTTTAGCAGATAATGTAAGATGGTATAATTGCACAGATAGAAGTGAGTTTGAAAAAAATTATCCTTATATGCCTAGTAGAATTATAGATAATTTTGTTAAAGACGTGCCAATTACCGTTGTAAATTGGGATAGAATAGAAAATAATCCGCAGAGACTAAAACAGTTGATAGATAATGCATTTAAACGTCGTTTTGATTTTACATATGATCATTCTGCATTATTGAAAAAGGTAAATTCGCCGTGTTAGAAAGATCAGGATTGGTAAGAGAATACGTTACGGCCTTACGACAGAAAAGCGCTTCAATTTTTCTTGGAGCAGGTATGTCCATGTCAGTTTTTAATACAAATTGGCATGATTTAATGAAACCTTATGCGCGTATCATTAAACTTCCGTTGAAAAAGGATGGGAATAATTATCCACTTATTGCGCAAGCATATGTCGATGGTGGGAATGATATATTAGAATTTAAGAGACGTATTGGAGAAAAATTTAATAGTGATGAAGTATGTGAGCTACATAAAGTAATTGCTCGATTGCCTATACAAAATTATTGGACTACCAATTATGATTCATTAATTGAAAATGCTCTAGCTAAATCTAATAAACATTTTGATATGATTTATGACAATCATTCATTTGGTACGTTAGATGACAAAAGAGATCATATAGTATATAAATTTCATGGCGATAGGCGAATACCTGAAAGTATAATAATAACGAAGAAAGATTATGAAGATTATCCGGAATGCTCGAACAACTTTGTTTCCGCTCTTAATAAAGAACTGGCATCTTCTTCAATACTTTTTTTAGGTTATTCGTTTAATGATCCGAATATTAATAACATTATTTCGACTTTGACAGCAAAGAATGGTAAGTCTGGGAATCATTTTATGATTACAAAAAGAAAGAGAGGAAGTAAGGCGAAAGAACAAGAGGTATGGCTTAAAGATATTGAAAGATATGGTATAAATGCGTTGTTAATCGACAATT
>JAMPEH010000189.1 GCA_023665245.1 Muribaculaceae bacterium | reverse complement strand
ATCGGGATCGGGATCGGGATCGGGATCGGGATCAGGATCAGGATCGGGGTCGGGATCTTCACTCGGCGGCGGATTGTCAGGCTCAGTGGGTGAAATAATCGGATCGACCGCACGGCCCCCACCTCCCGCCGCGGCGGCCACAGGGCTGACCAGCACCGTCACCAGCATGAAGGCAGCAAGAAATAGCGCTAATTTCTTCATGGGAATCTTCCTTTCTACATTTAATCTTCCATATTGGGCATGGAAGTTCTATCATCAATCCTCTTGGCGAGGACCAGATAGCGCCGTTGATTATTGCCCTGCAGGCAGGTAGACAGGATCAGCATCTGATCCTCCGGAGAAACCTCAATTTCCGTACTCACATTGGCGTCAATTCCGCGTATGGATCGGATATGATCCAGAAACGCCTCATAAATGTATGGTTTGCTGAAATCATAGTAATAGAGGACGTGGATATTGCTGAATGGGATCCCGGCAAATACCTGGTAATGGATCTCCTCTTCCGGAAGATAGATGATGATCTCGCCGTATTCCTGCAGCCCCTCCAGGGAGGAGTATGTCTCCTGCAACTGCCCGAACATGGCTCCCGAACGCATGTGGTGGCCGTACACCACCGTGGCCGGATCAGTAAAATCCTTGCTGTTGTAGGTGCTCTCGGTGAAGATAACACCGTTCATGTCGTCCTCGCCCTGGCTGTTGCGCCGCAGGTAGTAGCTGTCATCTCCCTCACGCTGGAGGATGGGAAAACTGATATCCGTTCCCGGAATGTCCAGCCAGGCGTAGATATCCTCATTCATCGCCCACAGGGACTCGAAATCCACCGGGCTGACATAGGGGGCGGCCTCCTCCGGCGTCTCCGGCAAAGGCTCCTCCTTCTTCTCAGACCTCGCCTGTATCACTGACTGCTGTACGGCCTCCTCCACCGCCGGCGGCTCCGGAGCAGGCCGCAGCAGGAAAAATGCCAGCACGCAGGCCAGCGCCAACAAAGCGCCGGCAGCGGCATACCATCGCTTTTTCACACTATGTATCCTCCCAAGCAGGGAAAAACTCCCGGATATTTTCCTCCAACATTTCTCCGGCGCCGGCGCCGATCGCTTCCAGCGCATTCCCCAGTCTGGGAGGACGGGCGGCCATATTGTGGCAGTCCGAACCCAGAAAATGGATCCTGCCCTGATTCAGCAGCCGCATTGCCTTCCGCCGGGTCCGCCAGCGAAGGAAAAAATTTGCGTTGCACTGGGTCAATACGCCGGCATCCGTCAGGATATCCCATGCGTCCGTCTGCCCGGGCAGGTACCGCTCCACATGGGCCAGCACCACGGTCACGCCGCTGCGGTCCTGAATTGCCAGTACCTCCCGGACCAGCCGGTCCGTCCAGGGCCGGAAGGGCATTTCCAGCAGCAGCAGCTCCGTCCCTTCGATCCGCAGCGCGTCCAGCTCGGATACCCGGCTCATCCCCTCAAAGCAGCAGACCTCCGCGCCCAGCAGCAGCCGGGGCAGCCCCGGCTCCCAATGCGCCCTCAGCTTCGCCGCGGAAGCGGCACGCCGTTTCAGAAATTCCGCAGGGCTATTGTCTTCCGCATAAAAATGGGGCGTGGCAGCCACGCAGGCAATCCCCTGAGCCGCGGAAAGGCGCAGAAGCGCCAGGCTCTCCTCTACGCCCCGGCTTCCATCATCCATATTGGGAAGTATGTGCGAATGGATATCGATCATGTCCGGTCCACGCCTTGCGCGCGCCGTGCGTATCCGTAGCCATAGCCGCTCTTCTTGTATGTTCCATACTTCCCGCCGCGGCCTCCGGCGCAGGTGAGGACAAACCCCAGCACCTTCGCCTGGGCGTATTGCAGCTGCCGCATGGCCTCCGCCACAGCGGTACGGGTGGCATAGTCCTGCCGGACGACCAGCAGCATTCCGCTGGTCAGCTGGGATACCACCAGCGCGTCCGATACTTCACCGATAGGCGGCAGGTCCAGCAAAATGAAATCGAAGTCCTTTGAAAAAGCGGCCAGAGACGCTTTCATCTGCGCAGAGCCCAACAGTTCCGAGGGGTTGGGCGGAATATCCCCCGAGGGCAGGACCTGCAAAAGCTCTTTCAGTCCGGACGGCCGGACAGCTTTCTCTCCGGTGCATAACCCCGCCAGCAGATGGGAGAGTCCGCAGCCCTCTTCCAGCTCCAGGCTGCGGGCGATCGTGGGCAGGCGCATGTCCGCCTCTACCAGCAGCGTCCGTTTCCCCGCCTCCGCCAATACATAGGCCAGATTAATGGAAGTCGTGCTCTTGCCCTCGCCGCCGAGGGCGCTGGTAATCCCGATCACCCGGCAGCTCCCCTCATCCGGCAGGGCAAAAAGGACGTTGGTCCGCAGCAGGCGGTAGGCTTCCGCCGCCGCAAAACTGAGCCCCGCGCCAAAGGTCTTCTCTTCGCTCAGACGTATCGCATGTTTTCCCGCGTTCTTTTTTCTCATGGTCCATCCGCCTCCTCCCTGGCTGCGTAATAGGAACCATAGCTCCCGCCGGGCTGAGTGGCCAGCATATCCGGCACTGCAGCCAGGACCGGCAGCTTGTAGGTCTGGAGCAGATAGGCTTCCCCATGGATCTGCTCATCCAGAAGTTCCAGCACCACGATAACGCCGCAGCTGGCCAAGAGCCCGCAAAGCAGCCCCATCAGGGTAAACCTGGTTATGCTGGGGCCGCTGCGCCTCTCAGGCGCCACCGCCAGATCCACCGTACGCACGGAGGACCCGTCCACGATTTCGGCGATTTTATCCGGCAGGACCTCCACAATGGTATTGGCGATCCGCTCTGCCTCATTGGGGTCTTCACTGGTAACGGTAACGCTGAAAATCTCTGTTCTGTTGACCGCCTTGGCCTCGATCATCCTCTCCAGCTGTGCATAGGTGTAGTCCAGCTCCGCCTGCCGGATGACCTCGTTAAGCGTCAGCCGGGTTTTCAGAATAGCGATATAAGTGTCTACCAGCGTCTGAGAGGCAGAGAGATCCGACAAACTGATGGAGGTGCTCCCTACGGAAATAGAGCTGTTGTTGACATACAGCAGCGCATTGGCCTGATATTCGGGCGGGAGCACAAAGCAGGCCAGAGAGAAGCCCGCGCCGCCGCAGAGCAGCGCGGCCAGAACAATGGCCCAGGCCCGCCGCCACAGGGACTGTATGATGCGGCTGAGATCAATTTCTATGTACTCTTCATTGTGATGATGTTCCATTCGGTATCTCCTGACGGTTTAATCTATCCGTTTGCAGCCTGCTCGCTTTGGGCATGTTCCGCGGCAAATTCGTTTGAAGATCTGTCGGGCAGGTTTTCCTCTGCCAGTATTCAGGCCGTTCCCTCATCCTCAAAACGCCCACAGCGGCCCGGGGAACCGCGCTCCCCGATTTGATCAGCCTCTCCCCGCGCACGTTCTGACGGTGGATCTTCTGCGGGGCGAAGCGCAGACGGTTTCCCGAAGCGTATCGTGTCCGATCCGTTTTTTTCCAGAATGGTACGCTGTTATCCATCGCGCAGCCTTTCCTGCGGCAAAATATATCTTCCGTTACTGTAACCCAGATATCTGCTTAAATTCATTTTATTATAACACGGACCACATGCAGATTTCAAGGGGCGGTATAAATTTTAAGTATTAATCGACAGGACCGCAAAGCGCTGATTTTCTGCGGAGATTTATGGGATTCAATATACTTCCTGTACTGGTATAATCTGCCTTCGCACACGCTGCCTGCAAGCCGATACAAAAGATATTATTCCGAATTGTAAATTCGGAATAATATCTTTGATTTAAACCGTTTTGCTCGCCGCCGTAAACGGCGGCAGCCGCAAAACATGGCAGATGTTACTTCCGCCCTTTCAGTTCGGGAGTAATATATTCTGTCGATTGGCCAGGTATGCTCTATGGCGTGAACAGCTTCAGCCGCTTGTTACAGAACACCCGGGGCAGGTCCCCTTTGCTCCCCGAATCACCCCGCAGGCGATTTTTGTGCCGGAATTGCCGGAGGTCTGCGTCGTAAAATCATCAAGGCGGTCATGGATGATCACTGTTTTGCCGATGATCTCCCCTACGGAAAACCGATTGGTTATAGTCGACACAGTTGAAAACCGGCAAAGTTCAGCGGATAAAATGCGGCACAGCCGCGTTGTCGTCTTTGGCGGGCGATAAGCTCGCCTGCATCCTCCGCCTTGCTGTGCCGCATTTTCCCACGCTTCCTTTTTGCCATTTCTCAACCGCGTCGACTATAAAAACACAGAGAGCGCAGATCCATTGTTTCCGAACAGCGGGGGCAGGTCTCCATCGTGGTACGGGTGCTCACATCCGCTCTGATCGTAGTGGGACATAGTGTCCGCGAACGGGTCGTCCATATTACCGCCGCAATCGGTTCCTTTATGGATATGAAATCCAAAAATATGTTTGCTGCAGGGGAGGTCTTCTTTGGGAGGGCCGCAGATCTCAGCATAGACGATCACACCCTGGTTGGTCTGGCAAAACCGCACGATACCCGATACACCAGGAAAGCTCCCGCTGCCCGCAATACTGACCGACGCCTGCGCCTGACGCCGCAGGATGGAAAGGAGATGCAGCCTGGAACCGCCGCAGGATGATGGTTGTTTCATGTGAGGGAACCCGCTTAAAAACAGAATTTTATATGGCATCATATGCAGACACGGCATATGATGTTCAACTCCGGCGCACCGGCCTGCCGGCAAAGCGGGACCCATCTCCCGGCAGAAAACCATGCGTTCTGCCGCGGGCAGCACGGAATAAATCCCCCCGCATATGTCCCGACGAAAAAATTTCTTGCCCAATACAGCCAGGAGTGGTATAATCCTGCTATCGAAATGTTTCCCAAATTATAACAGGAGGATAAAACATCATGCTTCAAGTCAATCTCTCCAGCAGCTCCACCCAGGCGGAGAAATTCGCCGAAGGCCTCGCCCAGGCCCATACCTGGCTTCAGGAAGCCACCGGCCGGGGCAACGACTTCGTAGGCTGGGTCAACCTGCCCCGCGACTACGATAAGGAAGAATACGCCCGCATCCAGGCCGCCGCGAAAAAAATCCAATCCGACAGCAAGGCCCTGGTGGTCATTGGTATCGGCGGCAGCTACCTGGGCGCCCGCGCGGTCATCGAGCTGCTGGAGTCCAACAACTACAACCTC
>JAMPEH010000188.1 GCA_023665245.1 Muribaculaceae bacterium | reverse complement strand
GGGGCGGGCGGCAGCAGCGACCGCATGAGACATTTGGCGCGGGCCGCAGAGGCGGAGCGTCAGGAGGCTGCGGCGCAGGCAGTGGCCGAGCCGCTCAACCTTGACTCGCTGATTGAAGCGCTGCCGGCCTCGCAGCGCGACGGCATCTTCGCCTCGGCCGCCAACATGGTGCGGATGCGCGCCACAGAGCTGGAATTTCGCGCCATGCAAATCAGCGACGAAAAAGGGCGCGAACGGCGCAACCGCATCGAGCTGATCAAGAAATTCACCCTCTCAGTGGCCTGCATAATATTCCTTTTCATCGGGGCGCCCCTCGGCGCCATTATCCGCAAAGGAGGCCTCGGCACGCCGCTGGTGATTTCGGTGCTGCTCTTTCTTGTTTACTATATCATTGACAACACGGGCTACAAGATGGCGCGCGACGGCCACTGGGTGGTGTGGTGCGGCATGTGGCTCTCCACGTTTGTGCTTCTGCCGCTCGGCATATTTGTGACATACAAGGCAATGAATGATTCGGCGGTGTTCAATCCCGACATTTACCGCGAATTTATACGGCGCATTTTAGGGCTTCGCGAGAAGCGGCATGTTGCGCTGAAAGATGTGATCATCAACGATATTGACCCCGCCGTGGCCGACGGGCTGCGCGGACGCGCGCTCGTCCTCGCCGAGGAATGGCTGGCCGCCCACAGGGAGCGCCCCGGCTATGGCGAATACTGGCGCGGCGCCTACTGCGCCGGCCCGCTGAGGGAACTGGATGAGGCCGTCGATGCCTACGAGCACTACATGAGCGACTCCCCCGACCCGCGCGTGATCGACCGGCTCAACAGGCTGCCGGTGGCGAGGCCGCTGTGGCTGCTCTGCCCGGCGAAGAGGCCGAGGATGCGCGCCGTGCTGAAATGGCTCCCCGTCGGGCCGCTGCTCTGGCTCGCCGCCCTCCCCTACGCCCGCCGCACCCGCAACGAGGTGACAGCCGTCAGGGATGAGCTGCGGTGCTCCGACTGAGAGGCAGTCGGAGCACCGCTGGGGTGGCGAGGCACGGGGCGGCTCGCTGACACAGGCCTCCAACGCATCCCAATTCTCCCAATTTTTCTTTTTAATTTTTATTTGTTTGTTTTGAAATAATTTTGTAACTTTGTGAGGATTATAGTAGGCCCTACAATATTTCGAACCTAATTCAGATATAATCCTTTGCGCCAACGGGATTGGCGACAATGAAAAGCTCAGCTGCGGCGCCATCCGGCCGGCAAGTTGTCCGGCGATGGCGATGGTATGCAAAAAGACTGCCGCGATACTTAAAAAAACACAAAATAAAACTCAATAACAAAACTTAAAACAACACAACATGAAACACTTAATTACAAAGATGGCCACAGCAGCCATGTTTGTGGCGTGTCTCGCAACTGCCCCAAATGTGAATGCTGATGTGCAAATCATCGGAGGAATTAATAATGGCTCTTGGAGTGATAACGGACCCAAAATGTCTGAAAACTCACTGGGCAACTACGTAATCAAAAAAAGTTTACCTCAATTTACCGGCGAAAATGTCGGAAGTAAGGCACTGTTCAGATTTAAAGACACAACCACGGGCAATCATTATGGTGCTACTGAAGGACAAAAAACAGAAGCAAAATGGTATTACATTAATACTGCCGGAGGAAACGGAAACAGCTGGAAAGTAGACTGCAACAGAGAATTGGTATTTTCTATTAATGGCAATAAAGACAGAGTAGGCATTGTTCCCTCTGATGCGAATATATACGTGGCAGGCAATGTCAGCAGCGACAAAACCTTTACCGAAAATTCCACAACATATAAACTGGCATGGGACAACGACAAACACCTGTGGACAGTGGATGCCAAGCTTTATGGCGATTGCAAGTTCTATTTGAAGGTCGACGGCAAAAAGATTGGTGCTTACTCTGATTATACATTACCTTCCGGCCAGGTTTACGGCATTAGCCATGAAAAGACCGAATCAAACTGGAAAACCAATGCAGAAGGCACCTACACCATCGAATACGACGGTGTTGCAATCAAGGCTACGCTGAAGGAGGAGCCGACTGAGCTCAATTATTACCTGCAGGGGGCTCTTGGCGTATGGAGCGACAATGACAACATTAAGTTCCAGAAGCAGGGTGACGGCACTTACAAGCTTACTCTCAATAACTTCACCAATCCCTCAAGCGGATTCAAGGTGCACACCTCTCTTAAAAAAGATGACAACAACGGATATTACAATGTCACAGGCGATAACATCATCAGCGGCAACGGCAACTATATCGTGTCCGGCCTCTCCGACAAAAGTGGGGATGTGACTTTCACCCTGACTGTGAAGGAAAACGGAGAGCCCGCCAGTCTTTCCGCAACATATAAGGTGATTGAACCTGAACACACTGTATATCTCGTTGGCACAATCGGCAAAAACTCATACGATAACGATCTGACAAAATACAGGCTGACTCTTCAGGAGGATGGCACTTATGTTATACAGAATGCTCCCATCTATAATGAGGGCAAAGGCGACAAGGGCTGGTTCCGCTTCAAGATTGACGGCACTATCTACGGTCAGGGCAGTGGCATCGCCGCCAACATAGGAGGCTCACACAACAACATGTACAATAATAAAGATAAATCATGGAGCGCCCCATATTTTGAGAGAGGCTATGACATTGTTGTTTCCGGTGATTTCAAATGGTTTACCATCAAGAGGTCTCCCCTCAAACTTACCGCTCCTGAAAGCCTCTATCTAGAGACCAACTACGTTGACAACTGGAACAAGGGCGACAAGGCTCTCAAGTTTGAAAAGAACGGCAACGTGTTCTCCGTGACAATCGACAACTACTCCGGCAACGATCTTCTCTTCCGCATGATGAGCGACAACAAGATGAAGGGCAATGACGCCTCCAACTGGACAAAGATCGGCACAAGCTACTATCCCGATGGCAACCCAACCGAAATCGAGGCCAACACAGCCGCTGAGATCACCAATGCGAAGACTGTAAGCTCCGACCCCGGTAACCACTGGAAATACAATTCAGGCAAGGCAGGCAAAGTCACAATCATGGTGGACTTCTCGAAGGTACCGGCCACTGTGACAGTGAATCAGTCAATCCTGCCGGCCAACGCATGGATACTCGCCGGCGACGTCAACGACTGGTTCGACTATACACGTTTCGACTCCGAATGCCCCGAAGCCGACAAAACAGCCCACATGCTCAAATGGATGTTTAAAGAAGTGGAAGACACAAGCGTGATTCCCGAAAACCTCCGCACATACAATGGCAAGAATAAGACATGGTATGTGGTGACTCCCGACAACGAGCAGAAGAAAATCTGGGGCCAGTTCAAGATTTTCAACGGCAAATGGAACAACGAAAATGACGACAAAACATACGACCGCGAATACACCTATGATGTTGCGATCAACACCGGTGATGTCAACTATCTGAAAAACGACGAAAGCTACTGGGCTCAGGAAATCAATGAGAATCAGGTTGTGAATGTCTACAAGACCGACAAAGACAACTATGACAAGCATCATTACAACATGCACCTCGCCCATAATGCATACGTAAATTCGAAAATCTATTTCTGCCCCGACTTTCAAGATGAACGTCATGGGAGACTGTTAATCACCGGCACTCCCCGCGATTATTACATTTTCTATGGTATTGAGAATGACGTGAAGCAGAATCATAAGCTTCGCGTGAAAATCAACGCCGACAACCCGAACACATACAACTATGCGTTCAACACCAACAATGATGCTGACGCACATCTCTATACCGGAAATGGTGGTCTTCTGCCTTTCACAAAGATTGACTCAGATGTCGAAGAGATTGATGCTGCTGAAAACGGCATTAACAATTCCGGCATTGACACGGATAATTTCTATTTATACAATAGAGAAGGTAAGTTCCCCACAGGACACAATTACCGTAATGTATATGTGGCGAAGATCCCCAACGGATTCGAAGGTCCCGCCGGAAAGATTCCGATGAACATCTCCGTAAACAAGCTCCTCAACGAGAACGGGGTTGAGACCGATCACAAACTCCAAGTGAAAGAAACCAACACAATCAACATCAACAACGACCATATCTTCATCTTCGACAACTTCCGCATCCACGCCCAACTCAACGAAGAAATCTTTGGCGAAAACGCTACAATCGAATATCGCATCTATGGCTACAACGACAAATATGAGTTCAGCTATGTAGATTCCGATGACAACTCCGAGACTTACGGAGAGTTCAAGGCTTTCACAAGTGAGCATGCGGGCGAAGGCACAGGTGTGAACAAATATCTCCGCAGCGATATAGGTTGGGTAAAGTTGGATCAGAGCAAGAACTCAAGTGACTTCCCCTCGATTAAGAAGTCCGGCAACTGGAATGTAAGCATCAGAAACGGAAATATCCGCGAAGTGCCGGTTGACCATTCCACAGCATATATTCAGTATCGCATCACCACTGAACAGCCTGTAGGAGGAGAAAAGGCAATTGGCCGCGAGCGGGCTGCAGCTGACGGCAAATATGAATATATCATACCGGAGAAATTCTTCAAGGTTTATCCCGCAGACTTCCCCAATGCAAAAGAAGTCAACAGCTGGACGAAAGGCCAGGGCAATGACATTTATGTTACTCCCGGCATTGAGACCGGCGTGGATGATATCCTTGTGGATGACACTATGGAGGTTGAGGAGGTTTACGGCGCTCCCGTTTACTACAACCTGCAAGGTGTGCGTGTAGCCAACCCCGAGCGTGGCATCTACATCAAAGTGACCGGCAACAAGAGCGAAAAAGTGATGTTCTGACAGCAGAACCCGCTTTAACATAATTCCAAAAAACGGCTGAGCGCAGGCTCAGCCGTTTTTTTCGCGCGTATGGGCGTCCCCGCAGACAGGCAGTTGCGAGCGGAGCCCCGCAGGGGCGTGACCGTAGTAAACCCCACATGACCGCAGGGAATGTGGGGGGCTCGCGCCCGCCTAAGCAATCAGAGCCTCGCAGAGGCGTGACCGTAGTAAACCCCACATGACCGCAGGGAATGTGGGGGGCTCGCGCCCGCCTAAGCAATCAGAGCCTCGCAGAGGCGTGACCGTAGTAAACCCCACATGACCAACGGGAATGTGGGGCCGAGTCCAGCCAAGCAATCAGAGCCTCGCAGAGGCGACGAGGTCAGGGTC
>JAMPEH010000187.1 GCA_023665245.1 Muribaculaceae bacterium | reverse complement strand
GGTCTCGTCCCGGATGATGTTCTCGTCCAGCCAGTCGCCGTTCTTCACCCGGATAATGGGCTTGAAGTCGCCCACCTGGACCAGAGCCGCCTCATACATCTTGAGGGCCTCCAGATAGGCGTCATAGCTGGGCATCTCGTTACCGGCGTACTCGGGCGCCAGCAGGGAGATCTCCCCGGTCTCGGGCTTCCAGTAATACTCCTGCATGATCTCGGGGGTATTCATCTGGTTGATGAAGCTGTCACTACTGTTGATGAGCTCGTAGAGATAGGTCTCATACAGGAACAGGCTGTCCATGTAGAAGGGCTCGGGCTCGGTGCGCATCTCGTTTTGCAGGTCCTTGGCCGGGATCTGGGCCCGCACCGGGTCATAGCCCACCACGTCGTTGGTGTAGCCCGCGCCCAGCTGGCCCTTGTCGTTCCGGCCGATGCCCCACACCGTGTTCCGGTCGGTGAGCATCAGGGTAAAGCCCTTACCGGCGGCCACATCCACCACCTGGCCCACGATGCCGTCGGTGGGCAGGATCACAGCGGAGGCCTTGGTGACCACAGCGGTGGTCACCTCGCCGCCTTCCTCGCCCTCGTCAGCCTGGGTGGCCACAGCGGGATCGATGCCCAGCTGGCCGCAGTTGTTGTTGCCCCAGGAATAGACCGTGCCGAACCGGTCCACCGCCACCGCGTGGTCGGCGCCGGCGGCGATGGCGATAATGTCGGTCAGGGCCGCGCCGTTCTCGTCCACCACCCGCACGGGGGAGTCACTGTAGGTCATGGCACCCTGACCAATGCCCAATTGCCCCACACCGTTGTCGCCCCAGGTCCACACACTGCCGTCGGCCTTCAAGGCCACGGAGAAGGTGTCACCCAGAGAGATCGCGGGAGTGGAGCGGTAAATGTACTTATCCTTACTGCTGTTGGAGTCCTCCACGTTGATCACGTGGACGCTCAGCATCACCGAGCGCTTGGTGGTCTGGTTGTAAATGCGCACGATAGCCTTGCCCACGCTCTCGCCAGCCGTCAAGGTATATCCCTTCACAGACACCACCTTGGGATTGGAGCTGGTGATAATGAACATAGCCTCGGCGGTATTGGCCAGTACGTCGGCGTTGGTGATGTTGCCCTCGGGGCCGTACTCGGCCTTGGGCATATCCAGATAGGGCTGCTTGGCCCCGGCGTCGTTGGCAGTGGTATTGATGTAGGTCTTGTTGTCCTTCTTGTTGGCCCGCAGGCGGAAGTCGGAGATATACTCCTCAATGGTGCCCGTGATGTCCACCGTATCGCCGGAGACCAGCTCGATCTCGCTGCCCAGCAGCAGGTCGCTCTGGTCGTACTCGCCCGCCGCCAGGCTCACCGGCTCGCGGCCGGTCACTTCGGTGTGGACGTGAACGATCTCGCCCTCCCCGGCTGTGGGAGCGGGCGTATCCATGACCGTAACGTCCTCGTCGGCCTCGGTCACATCCTCAGGCTCGGTCTCCATGACCGCGGCCGTCTCGTCCCGCAGGCTGAACCCACCGGCGCGCAGGCCCTTATCCTCAATATAAACGTAGATCTCCAGGGCGTCGCCCAGCGCCACCCGGTCGGGCGCGCCGGCGCTGTGGAGCCCGTTGACATTCACACTGGTGGCCAGAATGGCGCTGGTGCCGGGCACGCCCGTGTTGTCGCCCATGTTGCTCCCGCCCAGGTTCCAGAAGTAGTCGTAGCTGTGGGTGGGATCACCGCCCTGGACCCGAACGATCAGGCCCACGCCTGTAAAGGCAGGAACATTTACAGTCCCCGCCACCGTCGCGGTGCCGCTGTCCACCGGCGAGGTGCTATTCAGCTTCTCCTCGGCCAGCACCACGATCTTGCTGGTGTCGGCCACATCCACCGACTCCACCGTGAACACCGCGTCGCCCGAAGCGCTCACCGCGTTGTCCAGGTTGAAGTAGTAGCTCAGCGAGCTGTAATTGGCCACCGGCGCCTGCACGTTGCTCACCGTGGCGTTGACCAGAATGCCCTTCAGGGGCTGGCCATTGACGTAGATCTGGTAATCGTCCTGGGGCACGTTGCCGGCATAGTTGCCGTCGGCGGTCTTGGCCAGGGGATAGGTAGCCCACGTGGCGCCCTGGGCGTCCATGGAGGTGCTCTGCCAGGTGCTCACCGCGGTCACCTCGCCCTCAACGCTGTCGTCCCGGTCGTCCCAGGACTTACCGTTGAGTGTAAAGCGAACCATGTTTACAGTATTGGTGGGGGCCGTGCTGGTGACCCTCACATGGAGCTCCGCGGCGGTCACGCCCACGGTGTACGCCTTGTCGTAATCGTTGTTGGCGGACATCTCATAGCCCGCCTCGGCCAGCCCGCTGCCGGTGCTCCAGTCGAACTCCGGCTTATAGGTGGCGTTGAACCGCGGCACAGCGTGGGACTGGAACAGCAGCAGCGCGTCCTTCAGCGCCGCCTCTCCCTTGCCGATGGGATAGTCGGTCAGCGCCTCCACCACGGTCCGGCCGGTGGTCTCGTTGATGCTCTTTACCGCGTAATACGCGTCGATCTTGGCCCAAGACACACCGCCGGTGGGCGTGATGTCATAGTCCACCGTGTAGTAATCCAGGTCCACCGCCGGGGCATTGTTGCCCACCAGCATGGTCCGGCCGGTGTCATAGCCCACGATCTTGGTGGCGCGGCCGTCGGCGCCCACCTCCACCTCGCCGTCAATGATGGCGTAGCTCCCGTTGGGCACCTGCTCTGCGCCGAAGAAGCCCGTGCCGTCATCGGTGAGCTTCACCGCCGCATATTTGCTGACAAGGTAAAATACTTTACCGCTATTCCGCCACTTACTGTCGTCCCGATACAGGCTCAGGCCGGTGTCGTGGGTGGTGGGGCCCTCAATGGTACAGGTCAGCTCGATATAATCGTGGAGGGTCTCGATGGTGTACACGCCATTCATCACGCCCTCGGGCGCGCCCTCCCGCTGGACCAGCTTGGGGACCTCGGGCTGGTTCTTGCTGCCCGCCACCGCGTCGATCCAGTAATAATCGTAATCATCCACCACGCCGTTTTGTCCCACGGCGGTGATGACCAGCTTCTTATTGCCCCACACCACGTCGCCGCTCTTGACGCTCTGGCCGTCATAGATGGCGGTCAGGGTGCTGGCGGTGCCGTTGAGGTTGGTCTGCTTCATCTCGAACTTCAGGGTAAAGAAGTCCACAATGGTGGGTTCGGCATACTCAATGCCCTTGCTCACCTTCACGTCGGCGCCCGTGTCCTCCCAGACCTGGCTCCCGCCGCCCTTCTTGGCGGCCCACACACTGTAGCTACCGCCCTTCACAGCCTCGTTGCTGTAAAGCACTCTGCCTTCACCGCTTTCGTCGGCAATAGGCGACAGGATAAACTCGGTCTTGGTGGGGGTGTTCAGCACCAGCTTATAATCGTACTCCGGCTGGCTGCTGGGATAGGGCTTGTGGTCCAGCTCCACCGCGATGGTCACGGGGTACTCCATGCTGCCGCCGTAGTTGATCACGCCGGCCACCTTGGGGATCCACGCGTCCTCAAAGCCCACCTCGGCCGCGGCTGACCGATCCACCAGGGAGAACTCGCCCAGCTGGCCGGTGGCGTTGCCGCCCCAGCCGAACACATCGCCGGTCTCCACGCTCAGGGCCATGCCGAAGTTGCTTCCGGCAGCCACCGAGGTGATGACCCCATCCACACCCTGGGTGGGGATGATGTTCCGGGCCCGGTCGATGTTGGCCTCAAAGGCGTTGTGAACGTCGGGATCCTCCCACTGGGGCTTCTTGCCCAGCTGGCCGTCGCTGTTGTAGCCGAAGGTGGAGATCTCACTGCTCACCACATTGCCGTTGGCGTCCCGGGTGCCCCGCAGCACGATGCTGAAGAACCGCCCGGCGGCCACGTCAATGGCGTCGGTAATGGGCTGCATGCCCTTACCGGCCTGATACATCTCGGGGTACAGGTCCACGGTATAGTCGATCTCGCTGGCGGCATAGGCCGTGGTGTTGCCCAGCTGATAGTAGCTGTTGTCGCCCATCACACGCACACGGCAGGTCGCGCCGGTACCGCTGATAAGGATGGTGTGCCGCTCACCGGCGGCCACCTTCACGATGCCGGACACCACGCTCTGAGCGGGGGGCACGCCATACACGGCCTGGTCGGGGGCGTACACATAATAGAACTGTTCCTTGGTGTTGGGGTCGGTCTCCATGGGCCGCTTGGAGAAGCCCAGCTGACCATACGTGTTGTCGCCCCAGCCCATCATGCTGGTGGCGTCGGACACCGTGCCGCCCGTGCTGGGGAACTGACCCACAGCCAGGGAGTGATACGCGCCCGCGGCGATGAAGTGGGCCCCGGACAGATAGTGCAGGCTGGGATCGGTGGCATTGACCTGGTTGATGACCTGGCTGGGCTGATTGCGCATCATGCCGGTGGTCGCCCGGTTGTAGCCCGAACCCAGCTGGCTCTTGGAGTTGTCGCCCCAGCTGTAAATGTACCCGTCGCTGTTGCCCAGCAGGGCCATGGAGTGGAGCGCGCCGGCAGCCAGGCTGGTGGCGCCCACCAGATACTCCACGCCCTCGTTGAACAGCTTGCTGTTACCGGCCATGACCTGCACCGGGTAGTAGTAGCTCTCCGCGCCGTCGTCGCCCCGGCCGATCTGGCCCCGGCTGTTGTCGCCCCAGGCGTACACACTGCCGTCGCTGGTCCGGGCCAGCACGTGATGATAGCCCACGGCGATCTCCTCAATGAGGTTGAGCCGCTTGACTGTATTGTTCAAACCCTTTACAGGGGCGGGATAGGTGGTGTAGGGGACCTGGGCGCCGGTGTAGCCGATACCCAGCTGGCCGTAGGTGTTGTCGCCCCAAGCCCAGACGCTGCCGTCCGACTTCAGGGCCACCACAAATCCCTCGCCGGCCTTGACGGTGGGGGTGGTGAAGTTGTTGGCGTCCTTGATGGTCAGGTTGAAGGACCCGGCGTACTTGTCGTCGGTGGCCCCGACGCTGAGCATCTCGCTGGCGCCGATGTCCACCGAGCCATACCGCACATAGGCGGGATCGGTGTACGGGGTCAGGTGGGCGTCGTTCTTCCGGCCCACGTTCAGCACATCCATGGCCTCCATCTTCACGTCGGCGATACCCGCCGCGGCGTCAGAGGTCTGCTGGCTGTACTCAATGCCCTCCACATACTCGGGGGTGGGCATGGTCCGGTCG
>JAMPEH010000186.1 GCA_023665245.1 Muribaculaceae bacterium | reverse complement strand
TGCGGCTGTATTTGGCGTCAATCAATTGGGCCAATGTCTTTATTGCCAAGGTTTTTGCCAATCCGGGAACGCCTTCAAGCAGTACGTGTCCGTTGGAAAGAAGCGCAATAAGCAGCGATTCCACGAGATGCTTCTGTCCTACTATGCGCTGATCCATCCCCTTGGAGATGATGTTGATAAAGTTGCTCTTGGATGCAACCATGTCATTGAGTTGTCTGATATCTACCGGTTGACTCATTGTGTTATTATATTGTGTAGTTATTTGTTTATTCTATCTATGTAACGTATAATTTATGTTACAAAATTAATATTTGCATTGTAACATAGACCGCCAATATATGTTAAATTTAACTATTAATAGTTTAACATGTTAAAAACAAGGTCAGGCTGTTAGCTATGACAAACTATTGTTTATACTTAGAATAGATTTCAGCTGCTTTTTGTTTAGCGGCAGCTACACTTTCGGGATTATTTTTGTCGATTCCATATTTTTCGGCAGGGGGGATTACGACGATAGTGTTGGGGGAAATGCGGTCGGGGTTGCCGAGATTTTGACTGTTTTCTTCGTAGATATACACCCAAAAGTGCATTTCGCCATAATGTTTTCTCGCCATGGTGGTGAGAAATCGGTTGGTTCTTATCGTGTCGGTTATAACCGTTTCGTCGGTATATTCTTCTTCGGTTTCTTCGATAATAGAATCGACAGGAGCTGCAATCTCCGTGTCAACAGGAACCGGGTCGATACTTTCAATTTTGGCAATCTCGTCCAATTTTGTGTTGTCGACCGATGAAGGTCTGTCAGTTATAAAAGTGAATAATCCTATGACAATGCCGGCAGCAACACCTGCAATCAACGCATACCACCATGGGAACACTTTTTTGTAGACATATACAATTTTTTCTTCAGTTTCCGGTATGTTGACGGGTTCAGGGACATATCCCGTTTCTTTTACGGGTTCCGTTGCATGTTCTGTCTCTTTTTCAGTTTCAGGTTCCGGTATTACAATTGGTTCCGGTCGGTCAACGGATTCAGTCGGTGGTTCCGCTACCGGTTCCTGTTGAGATTCGGTTTTGCCGTCAGCTTCTATCTCGGCATTTTGAAGCATTTCCTCAGTCACTCCGTTGTTGAGTTCGACGGGCTCGAAAAAGCCAAACGGTTCATTAACCGCTTCAGCGATGCTCTTTTCGGGGATGAATGATATCTCCGAAGGGTCAAGTTCGTTGATGACAAAGGAGCCGAAATCGCTTATTTTCACGCTGCTTTCAATTCTGAGCGCATCGGTTATCGCATTGAAGAATTGCTTGGTGACGGTCTCGATTTCTTCCTTGTTGTCTATGACGGAGGAATTTTTAATCATCAGTTCAACGAACTGCGACAGTGTAATCGTGTTTTGCATATACTAACAACGGCTTACTGCTTTTACCAACGCTGCTGCGGGGGTGAAGCGGATTTCTATGACAGGAGGCAGTAATATGTGTTGACCGGTAGACAGGTCTTTGACAACCCGTTCGTTCTCCTTTACTGATTCGAATTGCCCAAAACCGGGTATCGCTACTGAATCACCGGCAACGAGAGCAGTCTGAAGTGTCGAAGCGATAGTTTCAACATGACGGGTTGCCGTGTTGGGGTCGAGTCCCGATAATTTGGCGAAATGATTTATGAATGTGTTGTTGTCCATAGGGCAAAAATTGTTGACAAAGATACGTAAAAAAACGTAAAACTCTTTAAGATGACGTATTGTTGTATATTTGTATCAACTATTTGTGTCATGAGAACATTTTTTTGGAATATTATGGTCGCCGCATCTTTGTTGTCGGCAGTGTCGGTTGAGGGTAAGACTTTGAGTGACATTCAAATGGATTCAACTATCAGAGACCATAAAATTGTATTTATTGGAGAAGGAGCAAATCCCTCGCGCGATTCGGTCGAGAACTTGATAAAGATGTTTTATTTCGACCAGTTCCGTCATTTTTCTGATCCGTTGGCACCTTATTTTCTGTTCATGAGCAAGGATTCACAATTGGCGGCAGGTATAGGCGGATGCGTGAGAATGCGTGGTTATTTCGATTGGGGCGGTGCCGTCCCCGCTCCTGGATTTGCTCCCTATCTTATTCCTATGGAGAAAAATCCGTTGCGTGAGAAGTATTTTGGAACCACTCCTGCCGGGACCTGTTTGTTTTTTCGTGTTATAGGTAACAATAAGGCTCTTGGTGAATATCAGATTTATATCGAGGCCAATTTTAATGGCTACGAATCTCGTGACTTTCATTTGAAAAAGGCTTATGCCGTAATAAATGATTTTACGATAGGTTATGCCAATTCCACATTCAGCGACCCGGCGGCTTTGCCTCCGACGGTCGATGCTTCGGGACCGAATTGCAAAATGAGTGCTACGTCGGTCCTGATTCGCTGGATGCATAATTTGCCAAAAGGTTTCAGTGTGGCATTGTCGGCTGAGACGCCGTCGGATAGAATCGCTACTGACATCTACACAGCCAAGGTAGAACAATATGCCCCCGACGTGGCTGCTTTCGCCCAATATTCTTGGGGAGGAGGAAACCACGTCAGGCTCTCGGGAGTGATGCGTTTCATGTCTTATCGCGACCTTGTTGCCGAACGTAATCACTGTAGAGTAGGGTGGGGAGCGCAGATTTCCGGCGTATGGCACCCTGATAGCCGATTTACCGTTTATGGGTGCTTCAATGGCGGATATGGCTATGCCGGACTTGGTGGCGATTGGCTTATGGGTAACTATGATCTGGTGCCCGACCTTGAAAAAGCAGGACGCCTTTATGCGCCTGCGGCATTTGGAGGATATGGCGCGTTGCAGTTCAATATTCGCCCGAATCTGTTTGTATCGGCAACAGTGGGAGGTGCTTCTTATCATCCCGACGGCAAGGTTCCGGGTGACGAATATCGCAGCGGACTCTACACGGCTGCCAATATATATTGGAATTTGACTCCACGCATACAGATGGCAGCTGAGTTTAATCTCGGCAGACGCGAAAATGTCGACGGGCACGATCGATGGGCTCGCAGGGTGGGAGTTATGGCACAATTTTCATTTTAACAGGTTGTTTAAAGACTATGATTATTCAATTATTATTTGTACTTGCCGCCATTATAGTCGGTGCGCGGCTCGGAGGGATAGGACTCGGAGTGATGGGTGGCGTTGGAATGACGGTTCTCGTGTTTGTGTTTGGACTTGAACCTACGTCTCCCCCAATTGACGTGATGTTGATGATAGCGGCAGTGATTTCTGCAGCTGCAGCCATGCAGGCAGCCGGCGGTCTCGATTATTTGGTCGGGATTGCAGAGAAGATGTTGCGTAAAAATCCGTCTCAGGTGACAATTGTCAGCCCGCTCGTGACTTATCTGTTTACTTTTGTAGCAGGAACAGGTCACGTGGCTTATTCGGTGCTTCCTGTCATAGCTGAGGTGGCGCGTGAGACAAAGATTCGTCCAGAACGTCCGCTCGGTATCGCTGTGATAGCCTCGCAGCAAGCCATTACAGCGAGTCCCATTTCAGCGGCCACGGTCGCGCTGTTAGGAATGCTCTCGGGGGCTGATATCACTCTTTTCGACATATTGAAGATTACTGTGCCTGCCACGTTGATAGGTGTGCTTGTCTGGGCTTTTTTCTCTAAGCGGGTGGGCTGTGAGCTTGAGAAAGATTCCGAGTATCTGAGACGTATCGAGTCTGGGATGATAAGGGAAAATAATCTGAAAGTTAATGAGATACGCAATGTGGTCAAGGCTCGGTTGTCGGTAATTCTTTTCCTCATTGCAACATTTATGATAGTTCTATTCGGTTCTGTTCCGTCGTTGCGACCAAGTTGCAACGGTGTATCGGTCGATATGCCCTCATTGATAGAGATATTGATGCTTACTACGTCGGCTGCAATTTTGCTTCTGTCTCGAACCAATGGAATCACTCCAACTCAAGGCAGCGTGTTTATTGCCGGTATGCAGGCTGTTATTGCCATTTTCGGTATAGCCTGGATGGGCGATACGTTTATAAATGGTAATATAGCTACATTGACAGGCTCGATTGAGGGTATAGTCAACAGTATGCCATGGCTATTCGGAGTGGCGTTGTTTGTTATGTCGATATTGCTTTACAGTCAAGCGGCTACGGTGAGGGCTATAATGCCGCTTGGAGTGGCTCTCGGTATCAGTCCGCTAATGTTGATAGCTCTGTTTCCGGCGGTCAACGGTTATTTCTTCATACCTAATTATCCGACTATAGTGGCGGCAATCAATTTTGACAGTACCGGCACTACGCGAATAGGTCGCTGGGTTCTGAATCATTCGTTCATGATGCCCGGGTTGGTTGCCACAACAGTAGCTATTGTTGCCGGATTGCTGATGATTCAACTGTATTAAAGAACGTTGTTAAAAAATGTGGGTGCCGACTGTATCACGAAAAACACGGCACCCACGCGGTATTAGACATCAGGTAAGGAATACACTTAAATTACAATTGTTTTTAACTTGTCTTCAATTATTACTATTAATTACACTTAAAAAAAAACATGTAGGGGACACTACCGGAGTCATGGTTGATGAGTCCGGTATATATGCGGTAATAGCAGCCCGTAACTTTGGCGTCAACGAGATACTATCTTGATATTACTGTTTTTATGGGGTGAAGAATAATCATCATGATGAATTGGTTAGTAAGTAATGTAAAATGGGTCGTTAATAGAGGTGCGAAACTGAAATTCTACCCTGCTGTTATACGTATTTCATTGCACGAATATAGCAAGATATTCCTAATAGAGATAAAAATATTGTAACTTTTATGATAAATGAAACAAATTGACCAACTTTTTAGACTAATGGGACAAATGTCGGCTATTTCTTCAGATTGGGAATGAATGCTGCCACGAAGCCAAGCAGCGGCATATACCCGCATACATTATATATAGCGGTCACGCCATATTCATCGGCGAAATCCCCAAGTACGGCTGATGCCACTCCTGCAATTCCAAACGCAAAGCCGACGAAGAGCCCTGAGACCAATCCAAGCTTGTTGGGCAGTAGCTCCTGACTGTAAAGCAGTATAGCCGGAAATGCCGATGACAGCATAAATCCGACGCAAAAACTGAGTATGACGGTGAGTGGCAGTCCAACGTGAGGCATTAAAATACTAAATGGCGCAGTGCCGAGTATCGACGCCCATATAACGGGTTTGCGTCCATATCGGTCACCGAGCGGACCGCCACACAGGGT
>JAMPEH010000185.1 GCA_023665245.1 Muribaculaceae bacterium | reverse complement strand
TATGTGGGCGTCTGCCATTACAGAAGGTATTTCTGCACGGAGGAGGGCAGGATCCTTTGCGAGAAGGATTATCTCTCCATCCTGCGGGAGTACGACATGATTGTCTCCAAAAAATTAAAGCTGAACTTTTCCTACTTCGACGGCTACGCGAGCGACTACAACGTGTTCGACCTGGTTGCCACCGGGGAGGTGATCCGGCGGATGTACCCGGAATACTACGATGCATTTGAGCGTCTCGTCCATGGAAACGGCACCTATTTTGGCAACATGATGGTCTCGTCCAAGAAGCTCTACGACGAGTATGCCGCATGGCTCTTCTCCATTTTTTTCGAGGTGGAAAAAAAGATCGATCCCAGCGGATACGACGATTATCACAAGCGGGTGTTTGGGTTTTTGTCGGAGTTTTTGCTGATGGTCTGGGTGGAGGTGAAGGGTCTGCGGGCGTACGAATGCAAGGTTGGCATGACCGGGGAAAAATACGAGACGCGGCGGATGAAAGAGCGGCTGGCGGATTATTTTTCCAGGGGAGACCTGGCGGGGGCGAAAGCGTATTTTCTGAGTGTTCTGGAGAAACGCCCGGATGTGCTGATGGAGGCGTCGGACATCACGGGCGAGTTGAAGTTGTCCATGCAGGTGATCGCCGTCTGTATGCTGGAGCGGCAGGAATACGGCACGTGCGTTATCGACAGAATCCGGCAGTTTGACGAACTGATGCGCTATTTCGGCAGGCTGAATGAGATCGTGAACGACTGCAAGATGAAAAATGTCAGCCGGGAAGACGCCGCCTTCCTGCGGGAGCGGCAAGTGCCGGACGTGGCGATCGAAGCCTCCGCCAGACTCTTCCTCACAGAGCCGGAAGAGCTGGCGGAGGTGGCGGAGACCATGAAGCGTCTCCGTGCGCCGGAAGATTTGTCGGAAGATCTTTAGGAAAGGGCCGCCTGCGGGAGGTTTCTGCGCTTGAATATGACATTCGTGTCAGTCTTCGATGGCGATCGTCAGCTCTGAGGTGTCTACCGTGGGGTCGTTGGCGTCGCCCGCCGTCCGGCCCAGATACGTGAGGGAACCGTCCTGCCCGTAGCGGTAGAAATGGCTGTAGTAGACGTAGTCGTCGCCCTCCATCTCCCCGGCGACAAACATCACTTCCAGACAGCCGTCGTCTGGGACGAGATCGTAGAGGCCGAAGTCCGCGTACAGATATTCGGCGAGACGCGCCCGCACGCCGTCGCTGTCCGCACTGTCGCCCTCCCCGGCAAAATCGATTTCGTTGATCAGCAGATGCGTGAGCGAGGCGTAGGCGCCGTCTGCGGCCTCCGTATCCTCCGTGTAGTATTGCACGGAGTCCTCCTGCCCGTCTCCGTTCAAATCAATGCGGCAGATTTCTTTTGCCTGCAGTTTCCTGACATAATTTCCCGGATAGGAATAGGCGTGCTGGAATCCCAGATCGGCGAGCTCGCTGTAGGGAATGATAAACTCGATGGTTCCTGCGGCATAGGGACCGAGCGCGTAGGGGTCGCTGATGAAGACCAGGCCGGAGGTGGACAGATACCAGGCGCCGTCGGCGTACAGCACGGATTCCAGCGTGCCGTTGGCGGCGTCCTCCGCCGAGAACATCCGCTCGCTGTAGGGCTCGGTCTGCGCCAGTGCCTGATTGTAGGAGAGCGTATCCTCCCGGAAGGCGTTGGAGTCCTCGCTCAGCTCGGCGAAGGCGAGCAGATCTCCCGTCTTGGCGTTGTAGTTTAAGCCGCTGGTACTGTAGCTGCCGTGGGCGCCGCCTGTGTAGGCGGAAGAGAGCACGGTAAAAGAAATGACATTGCTGTCAGCTCTCTTGACGCTGAAAACAACGTCGTTCGTATAGCCCGGGAATGCCTCATCGGGATATTCTGCGGTGAGATATTCGTAATCTTCTTCCGCCATTTTTTCGACGGAGTCATTCGCCTTGAACGCCTCGATCCTGGCACGGATATCCGTGTTAATCTTGGCGGCGGCAGCGCTGTTTCCATCGATGGCGACGACAGGGTAGGAACAGGTACTGGAAACATAGACGGTTCCGTCCTCGCCGGTCGTGTCGAGAGTCTCCGTCTGCATCGTGATCGTGATGTTGGATTTTACATCACTGACAGATGTGTCATTTTCTTCGCTGCCGGCCGCTGCAAAGCCGTCAGGATCGGATTGTCCGGCGGCGGGTTCCTGCGTGCCGTCTTTTCCTATGTCCGCTGCATTTTCTGTGAAAACATTACTGTCCGCCGCGTTTTCGGCGGCTGGTTCTTGTGTGCCCGCATCCTGCCCGCACGCGGTGCAGCAGAGCACGGCGCCAAACAGCAGGGCACGGAATGCGCTTTTTCCGATAATATTCTTTTTCATAATCTCCTCCATCAATGACCTTATGGCGGCAGATCGGCTCCGCGGGCGGACTCGCCTGCCTGCCGGAAAGATTACCGCCGCCTGACAGTATATTAGTATGCCACGGGAGGGATGTTATGACAAGCCGAAAATTCCGATATTGATTTAGAATACACATTGCTGCCCTTGCTAATTTGACTTATCAGGTTTACAAGGGAAAAAGAAATAGCCGCCACTAGCAATCACGTTTCTTCTACTTCGACAACTAAATTATATAAATAGTTGAATCGTTGAAAATTTTATGTTATTATGAGAAAAAGAGCTATCGACGGAAGAATTTTCAGAAAATACGGTGCGGCGCCGTGAGTCGGAGGGAGGGAGCGGAATATGAGCAATTTTATCTATGGAAAAGCGAACCTTATCAACTTCACCGTCTCAGACCACTTTATCAAATGGGAAAGTTATACCATTGCCATTGACAGCATTTCCGTATTTTCTACGGGGGTCAGTACGCAGTATGTCAAAAAGTCAAAGGAGAAAGGCGGCTTTGGTAAGGCGTTGGACGTGATAACCTCGATGTTTATCACTTTTGCGGAAATAGCAGACGAGGATGCGAACACGGCGGAGACGCTGAACGCTGCCCTGAAATTTTGCGGGGGCGAAGATTTACCTTGTATAAATCTGGTGTTGTCCGGCGGCATTACGATGGAGATTACCTTCACGGATCTGATGTCCTACTGCGAGAGCGTGAAGAGTGTCAGGAACGCGTTTGAAAAGAACGCGAAGCAGAAAGGGCTGGAGGTACATGCTGAGGAGTTTGTCTTAAATGAGGCAGAATTTAACGGGGAAACACTTTTTTTGACGGAGGAGATAACGGATATGCAAATTGGTAATCAGATTTTTCATGCACCTGCTACAGTCAACAATATTGAGAACCATTACGCCTCAGAAACGGCACAGCTGCGCGAGGCTGCCGGCAGCCAGTCTGCGGGAAATCGGGAGCTTGCGGATGCGCTCGAGAGGCTGGCGGATGCCGTCGAGAAGGGGAATGAGGAAGCTGCCCGGAAGAATGCTTCTGCCATTATGAAGGACGTCGGCAGCGGTACATTGACGAGCGTATTGAGCAACAGTGTTCTTGCGCTGATCAAACACTTTGCCGGGTGAGGAAATGTCAAAAGTTTCCGCACAGACTGTTTTCATATGAAAAAACGCAACAGTCATCCTTACACGATTCCGCGAGTAAAATCGCTCTGTATGCGATTCTGCGAGTTATGTGCATTGTGCATCAGGCGTAACAGTTCAGCCGAAGGCTGAACTGTTACGAAAAAACAGCCGCGCCTCCTGGGGAAGCGCGGCCGCTTATGGTAATCATTGCAACTATGCAACGAACTCCTGCCTTAACCGAGCAGAGACAGCGCCAGCTGGTTGGACTGGTTTGCCTGAGACAGCATGGATGTGCCCGCCTGCTGCAAGATGTTGTTGTTCGCGTAGCGAACCATCTCGGTAGCGATATCGGTGTCGCGGATCTGCGCTTCCGCGGACGTGGTGTTCTCCACAACGTTGTCCAGGTTGTTGATCGTGTGCTCCAGTCTGTTCTGAACAGCACCGAGGTCAGATCTCTGCTGGGATACTCTCGCCAGCGCACCCTTGACGAATGCGTTCAGGGAGTTGAAATCCTTCTGTGTTGCGACAAGATCTTTATCGCCGGTTGTCAAATCAGCATCCTGGAATCTCGCACGAATTTCTTCTGCCTTATCAGCAGTCAACTTTACTTCGTCCTGAGGAACGCCCTTGTCGTCTAATGGACGATAGCTTACGTCTGTGTATAACTTGCTGATTCCCTGTGCCAGACCCTCCATAGACATATTCTGAATGTCGATGTCGATGTGCTGGCCTGCCTCTGCGCCAACCTGAAGCCCTTTCCCAGTGAAGTTGCCGTCCAGCAGGCTCATCTCGTTGAAGGTCGTCGTGCTTCGAACACGATCCACCTCGTCCATCAGCTGCTTGATTTCCTGATGGATGTACGCGCGGTCTGTCGTTGTCAGCGTGCCGTTCTCACCTTTTACTGCCAGCTCATTCATTCTCTGCAGCATATCGTGCACTTCGGTCAAAGCACCCTCTGCCGTCTGCACGCAGGAGATACCGTCCTGAGCGTTCGCGGAAGCCTGGGTAAGGCCTCTCACCTGACGTCTCATCTTCTCGGAAATCGCCAGCCCTGCCGCATCGTCAGCCGCGCGGTTGATCTTGTAGCCAGAAGACAGCTTTTCGGTTGATTTCGCCTGAGATGACGTCGTCAGACCAAGCATTCTGTTGGAATTCATCGCTGTAATGTTGTGTTGTACTACCATAATCTTACCTCCTTGTGTTTGCCAGCCGCAAATCCTTTTGCGGCCTTTTTTGGATTGTTTGGTTTCCTGAAACGGAATCGCATCCCGGCAATGGTTTTGCTCTGCCGAGCCTGCCCGTCTCTATTGAATAATCCCGAAACCCCCAGGATTGTTCCGGGTTATTGCCTTGTTATGCGCCGCCTTTTTCGGAAAGCTATCTGTTTTCCCTGGCCTTGGCGGCTGAGGTGTTGATGCGGACTTTTTTCTTCCGGTATCTCTCCGGCAGTTCCGGCTCGGCGTAGTAGTGCGCGAGTTTCTCCTTCTCCGCGGGACTCTCGGCGTTTGCCTCGAGCACCTTGCTGCGCACCACGTTCAATTCCTTTGGAATGTCCAGCATGATGCGCGTGTGGTTTCTGGAGCCTCCCAGAAAGACGATTTTGATATCGTCGCCGATCATCAGATATTCTTCCGTGTTCACTGTCAGTCTCAGCATCTTGAATACCTCCCTGCATTCCTCGTAACAGTTCAGCCTTCGGCTTCTCTGTTACGTTTGATGCATACAAAATGCTCCAAA
>JAMPEH010000184.1 GCA_023665245.1 Muribaculaceae bacterium | reverse complement strand
AGCCTTTCCCGGTGTCCCAAAACGGAAGAGTGAAAAACCTTAAAAATCGGATATGGATTTCAGGCGATTTTCACGCTCCTTGATCCATCCGGAAAAGCGGCTGCAATCCATAACCGAAATCCGCGTGCTGTCGGTTTCTCCGATTTCGGTCGTGTTATAAGCGTCGCATAAAAGCCCGCTGTCGTCCTCCATAATAAAGGCAGCGATCACATCCAAAAGCTGTTTCAGTTCCAGATTGTCATAATCCCGAATTCGCCGTTTCGGCAGCTCCGGACTGTAAATATGCGAAAAGCAGACAACGCAGTGCGCATATCGCGGCATCGTATGGGAGTCGGCATACTGACTGAGCGTGAAATAAACAGGATCGGTCAGAAATTCCGTACTTTGCCGCTGTTTTCTTTTGGGCAAGAGACACGGTAGCGTGATTTCAAGAATCCCATCATTGTCTTGAATTTTGATGCCCTGTACCACGCCCGCCGAAGCTAAATATTCAGGCTTTTTTACATTGGTACTCCCGTAAAGTAAATGCCGTATCCGGCAGGCGATCAGCTCGCTGCGCAATGCGGCGTCGGTAGAGAGCATAGCGTAATTATCGGGGTATTGCTGAATATCGGTGTTTTCCATGGCGTAAAGCGTGTTTTGCAGCTTGCCGATGTCACCGATAATCCGCCCGATTCTTTGTGATATGACTTGTCTTTCCAAAAGTGTCCTCCTAACTTTGCTTGTAATACTGAACCTGTCCGTTTTCCGATACGGTACAGTACGCTGCTACTTCATCTATTCGCAGCGCCTGAATAACCGACGCATCCTCCGTAATGACGATTCGTTTTCCGTCCGGCTGGTTTTGTGCCAAAGCGTGTTCAAGCAGCGCCGTATTATCTGATGAAACATAGACTACCTCGTAAATTTCCTCACCGGCAAGGAAAATCAGGCTGGCGGGAAACTCTGCGGCTGAATGATACTCAGTCTTTTCAATAAAATCAATCAGCACCCATAAGGCGGCAATGCTGTGCATATCCGGCTGCGCTTCCGTTCCATCGTGATACATACCGCGGTCGGAATCATAAAAAATGCGTCCCTGTCTGACAAGGTAGGAAAGAAGATTGTCGATCTTTTCCGTCTTGTTCGGATAGAGCCGCAAAAGCTGATCGTGCCGGATATAGTGATAGGTGGAAATGTCCCGCAGAAGCTCGGCGGCTTCCTTTCGGTATATCTGTTCTCTGGTTTTCATCGGTATCTCCCTTCCTTATACGCATAAAGTCCGTATTAAAACCGTGTAATGCGGCTAATACGCATTAAATTCGTAATAACTGCGTATTACGGTCATCACGTCCTTTTCTGCTCGATCAATTCCTGAAGCTCACGGCGGTCGGTCGTAATCAGACTCTTTTCCAAATCACTGCATTTAAACTCTACCGTGACATTGTTGTTGTTCGTAGAAATCAAGCCGTTGCCACGCTCAAAGTGCGTGATCTCCATCACCTCCGCTTCGGACAGCCGCATAATCGACTGTACCCGCTGGGCTTCGTCGTCCTCCAAGTTCAGCACGATTTTAGTCTTGCAATTGTTGATTATACCTTTGCCGTACTTTCCGTCCTCCAAGGCAAAAAAGTCGTTAATGTCCTGTGTGGCGCAGACAGCCGAGCCGCCGTAACCGCGGATGATTTTGAAGATCTCTAGCACATACTCGGCGGCAAGACGATTACTGCCGGCGCCGATCAGCTTCCAGCATTCGTCGATAAAAATTGCCTTTTCGACCGCTCTGTTTTCCTTTGCCTTATCCCATACGAAATCAAGTGCCACAAACATTCCTACTGTCAACAGATCACCGGTCAGCTCGGAAATATCCAAAACCGTATATTTGTTGTCCAAATCCACATTGGTCTGACGGGAAAAGGTCTGCGCCGAGCCGTGAACAAGGCGATTCAGAATATTTGCCAGTCGCTTTCTTTCTTGTGATGCAATCAGCACATCGTATAAGTCTCCAAGAATCGGCATTTCCTTATATTTATCCGGGTGATCGGGATCGGTCAGCGAATCGTTATCGTGCGTGATACCTTTTGCGGCGTATGTACGGATCAGCGCTTCGTCTAAAAGCTGCCGTTCCTCGTGCGTAATGTCCGGTATCAGCAGACTGAAAAAGATATGTAGCTGCTGTATTTTTGACGCCAGCTCGGAACGCTCCACTCCGCCGCCGTCCAGCAGTTCGTCTACGCTTTTGTCCACCTTGCGTATCTCCATTACATTGATGCAGGTATTGGAAGCGGGAGAGATAGAAATAAATTCGCCGCCGATATTGGTGCAGGCACGGTGAAATTCGTGTCCTTTCAGCGGTGCGATTACAAATACCTGTATCCCTTTTCGCCGCATACGCAGTCCCATTAGCTGCATCGTGAAGGTTTTTCCGGCTCCCGAAGTCCCCATAATGCTGATATTGGCGTTTTTGTAATTGCGGGAATTGAAAATATCTACGATAGTCAGCGAATTATTGAATTTGTTTACCCCCAGCATGATTCCGTTGTCGTCACAAAGCTCATAGGCGGTAAAGGGATAGCAACTTGCCGCACCAGAGGTCAGCACATTGCGCTTGGAACGCTCATACAAATGCTTTTCCATCGATACCAGCGGCAGAGCCGATAAAAAAGCCTGCTCCTCACGAAAAGAGCAGGTCACGATATTCAAGTCCTGGGAAAGCAGCAGCTTGCGCATTTCCCGTTCCCGCCATTCCAGATCCTCCGGCGTTTCTGCCGTAATCGTAATCAGCAGATTCATATAGTAAAAATCCTCGTTGTTGGCAAGACCGTTTTTTAGGAAATATCCGCTTCGGATAGCGCTGTCCAGGTCGTCAAAATCCGTATTTGTATCGCTCGTTTCCTTGATTTTAGAACGGTTGATGCGTATCTGCTGTCCGAGCTTCTGCACCATGCGCTCTTTCGGCTGTTTGGACAGAAACAAATCCATGTCAATCCCATCCCCGGCGTTGACAATCAGGCTCAGCCACCCGGCGGTAACCTGTGATTTGTACCCGAAGGACGGGATCATCAAATAACTGTGATACAGCCCGTCCACGCAGATGTATTTACCGTGCGTGCAGTCGATTTGCTTCGGAGCGAAAAATTCGGCGCTCGGAATATTCTCCGTGTCTTTGCCGGCCGCCAGATAATCGGACACCACATTCTGCACTCGCTGTGCAAGAGGGATATCCGCGCTACTTTGACGGCAGAGAATGTTATACAGTACATCCACCGTGAATTCATCCTCGTTCTCCGGCGTAACGACTTCGTTTCCGCATTGCTTTAAATAGTTCATCGCTGTGCGGGCCGCAACCTGCAAGGAAGCGATAGCATCGTCCTCTTCGCCGCCGCTGCGTCTTCCCATGGATTCATATTCAAAGGAAATAAAAAAGCGGCGGGTAGTCGCTTCTTTGGAGCCGATGCGGTCTATCAAATGCAAATAATCCTCCTGAAGCATACGGCAGTTCGGATCGGTTTCCTGTGCCATCTCCTTTTTCACAATATCCAAATGGCGGTTAATGTCCGCACGTTTCGTCAGCACCTTAAACTGGATTTTGACAGGGCTGATTTTCAGATACGAGATAAAGGAATAGATGATATTCCGCTGTTCTCTGCCGCTGCGCAGCAGAAAGTTAATGGGTACGACCTCAATCACCTTGATATAGCGGTGATCCTTGGTATAGATAATGCCGTTCTCGATTTTCTCAACCGGCAGATATTCTGCTGCGGGATTCAGATACTTGGATTCCGTTTTTCCTCTACGCGGCGAGTTCTTGCTTTTTTTCGTTTCAGCGGCTTTTACCAGCTCCTTTTTTGGTTTTTCCTTATGTGCCGAGCGTTTACGGATAACCGCCAGAATTTCCGAAAGCATGGAGGCTTCCGCAGTATCCGCAGGCGGTGTTTCTTTCTCTATTGGTTTTTGGGGCTTCTTTGCCGATTTTTCTTTCTTTTCTTCCGTCTTGCCGATCACACGCCGACTGAACAGAAACTTGAAGAAGGACAGGACAAAGGAAGAAAGGCATTCGCCGGAAATCCCGATCAGCGCAATAAGCGCCGCAGGGAGTGCGGTGAGACATAACAGGATGATACGGACTGTAAGCGAAAGCTCCAGAAAAATAATGGACACGCCGATTACGGCGGCAAGAATACCGGCTTCTATGACATTCCGCAGTTTGAACATCCCACCGAACAGGGTGCTGCCCTCAATGAAATTCGGCGGGATATAATAGGTCTCGTATTCATTTTGACGATTCACGGTGTCCTCCTTCCTTGGTTCGTTCTTGTTTCTCAATAAAACGGCGCTCCGCCCCTGCTTCCGGTGCATTTATGGCAAACATACAGAAGAAGCAAAAGGCAAGCAAGCCGCCGAGAAGAGTTCCTAAAATAAAAATTAAAACATACATTTTTGTGTCCTTTGTATTTGATAGTTTAACCGATAATCCAGAACGGACCGTCTGCTGCGGCATACGAGCCGGCTTCGTTTAGAATAAGGGAAAGTTCCCATGTCATTTGGCTGCGGTCATAGCTGAAAGGGTCGGCAATGAGAATTTGACCGTCCTTGACGCCGCGGAGAACGATAAAATGGCCGCTGCTTGTAAAATGGCCTTTCGTCATAATGGCAACGACCAATTTTCCCTCCGCCAGTGCATCTACGATTTTTTGTCCGTCCTCCTTGCCGCAGCCTTCAACCGCAAGCCCCCACGCTTTAGCCGCACCGGGAATCAGCGAATGATAGGAGCCGTTTCCGGCGCACCAATAACCATTTTCATACGCCCATTTTGCCATTTCAACCGGATCGACGGTTTTATCTGTCAGCGAAGATACAACCATTGCCATAGAGGTCGGCCCGCAGCCGTATCCGCCGATATTGTCCGTACCGTAGGGTTGACCGGCATATCGCTCGTCTGTCTGATTGAAGTAAACAACCGCAGTTTGCCCATCGGTAAAACGAATGTCCCCGAGCGGCGTAATGGTTTTGTACCCTTCGGGCAAGCCCTGAAACATACTGTCGCCCAGAAACAGGCTGAGATTATACGCATAGTCATTTGCCAGCGTTTTCTGTTCTGCCGTTAAATGAAAGACATTCTCGGCAAAATAAACTTCGCCGTTATATGAAATCGTGTAGACGGCGAATTTCTCAATCGTTGTGGTGGTGACTTCATGCTCCTCGCCGTTTGCGGTATTCACCGTAACGGTGGTTTTGGTTACCTCCCGATCCTCGATACTACGG
>JAMPEH010000183.1 GCA_023665245.1 Muribaculaceae bacterium | reverse complement strand
TTCCCATAATCACCACATCCTCCCGTCATGTGTTATTTTGTCCGTATCCGGGACAAGCCCGGAAAGTAATTCCCGCACTGCCATGTAGGACCGTGCCGCCGCCCAGGGCGCCGCAAACGACCAGAACACGGACAGGATGCACAGCGCCACGGCGCATAATATTACAACAGGGACGGCGATGACGCCGAGCAGCGGGCCCGCTCCGTTCGGGTCCCCGAACGTGGCGTGCATCAGGGCCTGCGTGATGTCGGCAAGCGCGAACGTCAGCCCGGCCGTGCCTGCCCAGCCCAGGGCGCCGCACAGCCTTGCGGCCAGGTAATTATGCTTCCCCCGCATGTAAATGCCGGCAGGCTCCGCTGGCCTTGACTTCGTGGCCGCGCACCACAGCGCGCAGGCGCCCTTCGCGGCCAGCGCCAGCAGGCAGCCCGAGCCGATCACGGACACGCAGAGCCCGTGCAGGCACGCCCATACGCCGAAAAGCGGGCGGCATTCCAGCCCAAACAGGGTTTGGCCACCATAGATAAAAACGGACTCATAAAACGACCGCGCGGCCAGAAAAGCCAGGTAGAGCCAGTATGCGGCCAGCAGGCCATAAGCCAGGAACAGGCCAACGGGCCGCCTCACATCACGCATGCCCGCCGCCCCCTCCCCCGCCGCAGCCATCCGGGTACATGCCCTTGCCCAAAATGCTCAGGATGAGCGCCACGGCAGGGCAGGCAAACGGCAGCACGCAGTACGGCAGGTATGCCATGGCGCCGACGCCAAGGGCCCCGGAGAAGAACGCCGCCGAAGAACACCATGGGATGATGGCCGTGCAGCAGGTCCCGACGTCCTCCAGGGTCCTGGACAGGACCTGCCGGCCCATATTGTTCCTGTCGAACGGCTCCCGCCATGCCTCGCCGACAAACACAGAGCTCATGTATGAGATGCCTGCCATGGCTGCGACAGATAAAATGGCAACCTCAGCCGAGAGCATCGCCTTCCAGCGCCGGTCCAGGTTTTTGGCAAGCGGCGCCACGCAGGCGGACATGAAGCCGGCCTCGGTCAGGACCGTGGTCAGGGCGAACCCGCAGAAGCAGATCATGATGATCGACACCATGGACGCCATCCCGCCCCGCTCCAGGACGTACAGGACCTTCTCGTGCGGGACGAAATCGCACGTCCCCAGGTACTCGAACTTAAAGCCGTTGATGGCCGACTGGAAGCCATATGGGATGGGCATCCCCTGGACGGCCCGGCCCAGAATTAAATTCGCGGCTGAGCATAAAATCATGACCGGGACCGCCGGGCATTTCAGGAACGACAGCACGAGCAGCAGCCCGATGGGCAGCAGCAGCCATGGCGTGAACGTATAAAGCGCCCCCAGCTGGGACTGGATCGTGACGGCCATCTCCGGCAGGTCCGCCCCGCGGGGGTCCAGGCCCGCTCCCAATACCAGCCCGAGGCCGGCCGCGATCAGGATCGCGGGCACGGTCGTCCAGAGCTGGGATTTGATATGCTGGTACAGGCCCGTGCCGCAGCAGGCCGGCGCCAGGTTCGTCGTCTCAGACATGGGCGAGATCTTGTCGCCGAACACGGACCCGGCCACGCACATCCCAGCCATGACGGCCGGGTCTGCCCCGTGCCCGTGGGCCAGCGCCATGCACGCGACCCCGGCTGTCCCGGCAGCCGTCCAGCTGGACCCTGTGCAGGTCGACATCAGCATGCACGCCAGCAGCGCCCCGAAAGACAAAAATTTCGGGCTGACCAGCTCAAACCCGTAATAGACCAGCATGGGCAGCAGCCCGGAATATAGCATGGTCCCCATCAGGAGCCCGATGCACCACATGATGAGCATCGTGTCGCCCAGCTTGCCGATCCGGCCACAGATCCCTTTCTCCAGCTCCTGCCATGTCCAGCCCAACCTCATGGCGCACAATGACGCGGCCGCGGCGCCGGCCAGGACGCCGAACTGGATCGGGGCCTTTAAGAACGTGCAAGCCAGCACGCATGCTGCCGAGGCGCCGACGGCGAAATATGCCTCGCGCTTCGATGGTTCCGACGGCTGCCTCTCAATCCTGCATCTTCCCATCGGGGCCCCCTTTCTGCTCCCGGACCATGGCCACGATCTCCTCGGAAAGCCTGCGCCACGCCTCGTCCACCATGTCCTTCGGGAACCCCTCGGAGACCACATGCAGCTTGGCCGCCGGCACGGACCTGCCGCCCTCGATCACGAGGGCCATCTCAGATAAGACCATCTGCTCGCATTGGAAAACTTTTTCGCTGTTCGTCATGATATGCACTCCCCTTTCCGGAAACATAACCCTATCATAGCACAGAAAACAACAAGTTGCAATATGTTTATTACAACAGCCATAAAATAATCCCGTAAAGGGAAAGCCCTTTACGGGATTATCCTCCTGTAAAGCTACGGCGCTTTACTCAGCCTCGGTGACAGGCGCCTCCTGGACGTCGCAGCCGTCACAGTCCCCGTCGCAGCACCCGCAGCAGTCACAGTCAACGACGCCAGTCATGCACAGGGCATCCAGCAGGGCCTTGCCAGCCAGGACGCACAGGGCGCCGGTTTCCAAAGCCTTCAACAGCATCTCAAAGCCGCTTTTCCTGTAGATATGGATCATGGCAGTTCCCCTCACTTTTGATCAAAAATCTTTACAGCCGCTCGTTCGGCGTGTTTAAAATGCGCTCAGTCTCCTCGGCACGTTCCTTCTCGCGCCGGTATTTCATGGCCACCAGCTTGACAATGGCGATGGCCGCGATGCCGATGCAGGCCACGCCCAGGATCATGGGCAGCCTGCTGGCCAGCGTCGGCGTGACAGACATGATCCGCTCGCCTGTGTCGGCAAAGGCCTCACCGAAATACTCGTCCTCGGTCATGTCGCTGGTGTAATAGGCGTGGACGTAGTCCATCAAGATATCGCACGCCTCGGAGTCCATCACCGTCTGCGCGTCCTCGCCGCACATGTAATAGACGTCATAGTCCGACGGGAACCATTCGCAGAACAGGAGCAAAACGCCCCGCTCATGTCCGATCAGGCTATCATACTCATCCGTCGCGAAAGCCTCGATCTCGGCGTCGGACGGGCTCGTGCTGCCGTTGACGTCATTGCAGATGGCCAGGGCCGGCTGCACGCCCGTGGATTTATAGAACGACTCCATGCCCCGGTTCAGCGTGGGCGCGTTGGACAGCCAGCCGGCCCGGTCGTCCCAGCAGTTTTTCTGGAACGCCGCATAGGGCTTCAGCGCCTCCCGCTCAACAGTCGAACGGCCCACGCTCACGCTGCCCGTCGACACGGAATTCATGGCCACGATCCCGAACAGCCCGGCCAGCATGAAGATCACGATCATCACGGTGATGAGATTGCTGATGCGCAAATACGCCGGCTGCCGGTAAGACCGCCCGGAGGAATACCCTCCGCCGTAGTAATTATGCACGTGCACGCCGCCATAGCGGGGCGGCGGGGGCGGGCGGTGCCCGCCGGGCCCAGGCCCCCGTGACGGGCCTGAGCTGAAGCTGGACCGGCTGGGGGAGCTGGAAAACCCGCCCCGGTGGGAGCTGCTGGAATGGGAGCTGCTTCCGCCAAAGCTGCGCGAGCTGCCGCCGCCTCCGGAGCTGCGGGAGCTTCCGCCCCCGCCTCCGCCGCGGCCCATTACTGGTTCTCCTGGGATCCGGATCCCATGCCCAGCTCAGCCTTCAGGGCGTCCAGCGCGGCGCTGCCGCCAGGCACCTTGGGCGACGCGTATTTCTCGCGCAGGCCGTCCATGGAGTCCTTGGGCCCTGCGTTCAGGTCAGCCCGCGCCTGGGCCTCATCGCGCATCCGGTTGGCCTTGTCGGCATAGCTCTGGAAACTGGCAGCCGCATCGCGCTTGGTGCCTGCGATCCGGTTGACGGTATCCGTTGCCTTGGCGACTTTCATGGTGCCCTTGATCGTCCCCAGCTGGCCCTGCATGAAGTCGATGTCGTCGCACAGCTTATTATGCGCGTCCTTCATCTGCTGGGTATTGGCCTTGGCCGCGTTCAGCGTCTGCTCAGCCTGGGCCAGGATGCCGTTACGGATCCTGGCCTCGGAATCCAGGAACTTCTGGGCTGCGGCCTCGTCGCCGGACTTCAGGGCATTGACCGCATATTGGTGCTCGCCGTCGGCCTTCTTCAGGGCGTCGTCGTAGGCCCGCTGGGCGGCCTTCTCATCGGCCATCACCTGGGCCGTCGCCTCGCGGACCTCCGCCAGGTCTTCTTTCGCTTTGCGCAGCATCTGGTCCAGCATTTTCTCCGGGTTCTCGCACTTGTCCAGCGCGGCATGGATGTTGCTCTCCATGATGTCCTTGATCCTGCTGAAAATTCCTGCCATCGTACATGATCCTCCTGCATTCTTAGATTTTATGTATCGCCTGCCGGGGCGCGCCCGGCGAAATACATCATAGCACAAGCTGGAACAAAATGCAATATCTTTGTTGCACTTTATTTATATTTATCATGCACAGGCTGAGCCGCCCGGTCAGCCAACCAGGCCGCGCCCGCCGGCGCCCTTCACGTCCGTCCAGCTGCCGCCTTCCGGAACAGAGCCGCCGCGCCCCAGCGTGTCCTTGAAATCACGCAGAGTGTCGTAAAGCTGGCCGGCCTTACGGATGACGAGCTTCGCAGACGGGGACGGCTCGCTGTGCGGCATATGCTGCCTCACTTCCTGCGGCTCGGCCCACCGGACGCCTGTCAGCCCGAATTTCTCCGCGACATCCTCTTTCGCCGATTCATGGACGGCATCCCTGACATCGCGCTCGGACCTGGAAAAGCGCCGGCTGGGCGCCGCCTGCGCCGCAGCGTCCTTCACAGGCTTGCTGTAGGCCAGGTCGCACCAGCGCCTGCCGGGCTCATGCGCGTCGTCAGCCGCAGCAGCCGCGGCATATGCGACCTGCATGGGCTGCGCCTTGATGACCGCGCTGGACGCAAACATGACCGGGACGATCACATGCTGCTTCCCGGACGCATCCGTGCCTGCCAGGGCCCTGTCTGACTCAAAACCATACGGCAGCATGCTGAACCGGTAAGCCCCATGTTCCTCCCGCGGCCCGCGGCACGCGTCCGTGAGCTTCCGCATCGCGGCGTTGAAGTCCCCGGCGTCCAGGTCAAGGTACACGGCCATGTTCTCACGCCCGTCCACGAATACCCGCGACGCCTGTATGCCGAGGCCCTTGTCCTCCGCAAGGCTGTCGATACGTCCCCATGCGTCATAAAGGCGGCCTGCCGCCCCGGACTTCACGCTGTCGATTTCGTCCGGGGCGACGCACGACTGTTTTTCG
>JAMPEH010000182.1 GCA_023665245.1 Muribaculaceae bacterium | reverse complement strand
GTTATGGTCTTTTTGATATCGGGGTCAAGAGGCGACAACGGTATCAGCGGACGTCGAACCGGCTCGTTTATAATTGTGTAGTATTCGGGTTGTGCGCCCGTCGCGGCAACTCTGCCGAGAGCCATTGTCTGCAGTGCATTTGTCGCGGGAGAGTAGGCGTAGAGCTGGTCTATCACTATGTGAGAATCTCTGATACATTGAAGGTAATCTTTTAGTGACAATCCCTTTACGTTGACAACTTCTACCTCTTCGGGGTAGTCTCGCTCGATTGACCGACACAGGTCGAGCAGCAGTGCCGTGCCCTTCTGTATTTCCATGCGAGGGCGCATGCCCACGAGGATTCTGACCTTTCGACCTATGTTTATGGGGGTGTAGTCAAGAGTTGACAGATCTATAGGCAGTCCTGTGTAAAACACCTTGTCGCCGAGTAGCGGGCGTGCGACCATGTCATATTCGGGCAGGACCGACATGGCTCCGTCGATATGCTTGTAGAGATAGGTGTTGAAGTCGTGAGTGGCTGGTTCGATCCATCCGCTTTCTCTTGCAGGTTCTGATACCGATAGTGGAGCCGGCTTGTCTCCGATGCGGAACTCTGAAAAGCGGAATATCGGCGAATCTACACATGCCTTTACAAAATAATAGTCGTTGCCGCAGAGTGTAAGGAACACTGACCGGTTGTTGCGTCGGACAAAGTCGAAAAACCACTTTATTTTCCCCGGGCGCAATTTTAGGAAATGAGGATTGATAAGCTGCACCACGTCGTAGCCTTTCAGTCGAGGCAGCAACTGCAGGAGTCGCATGGCGTAGGACAACGCACCGCGTTTGCCCGGTTGGCGGTCGATATAGAAATCGGCATGCGTGAGCATGTGGCCGCCTCCGTCTGACACGACGGTGACCTCATGACCCATAGTGCGCAGCTGTTTTGACAGGCACGCATGAAGATTGGAGTAATCACCGAGAAACAGTATTTTCATGTCGCAAATTTACAATTTTATTTTAAATTGATTTTCAAGAGGAAAACTACCGGCAAAAAAAAGTCCCGACGCTCTCTTCGACCAGAGAATTTCAGGACCGCCAAAAGGCATGAATAGTGATTTGAGTTGTTTTTAGCAACTAATGTGTAGAGATTATTATCATACTTACATTTTTCACATCACTCCTTTAATAAACCGTCAGTAGTGTTTCACAACACGTGAGATTTATCAAATAGCCTTTCCGATCCTGTTGTATTTGTAAAAATTAGTTACGGAGTCAGAGGGTTATAATGGAGTAATTACTGCGCAAATTTACTAATTTGTCGACAATATATTTAATATTCACAATGTTAATTAATTGTTTTTAACCCGATTGTAATTTTTAACATCAAAAAACAGGGATATCGCAAGGCGAGCGATATCCCTGTTTCTTATAGGTGGATTCTACTGTTTATTCATTGAGGAGATAGAGTACGGGTAGTACAGATCCGGAGGTGTAGGCTGCAAAGTTCTTGTAGCCTGCAGAATAGTAGATGGAGCGGATGTTGTTTTCGCGGGTGTTGGTGATTTCCCAAGTGCCGTCGGGGTTGCGTTTTGCGCTAAACAGCGAAGTTACATCGATTTCGCCGTCCGACAACTGGGGAGCATCAGCCATGTTGAAGCTGCTATAAGTTCCCTTCATGTAGATATAGCGATTGTTGGAGTCGCGTATGACAAATTTACCTTCGGGACACTGATAAACCTTACCATTGGCGTCGATATATTTTGAAGCAAAGGTGAAGGCGTTGGCATCGGTGGGCATTATGATGGTGTTATCCTTAACGGTTACTGACGTTGTCAACAGATAGTCATAGTCATTACCGGCTTTAACCGGAATGGCACATACGCCGGAAGTTTCAAGGAGGTAGCTGCGGTCAAGCATAATCTCATCCTGGTCAAAAAGGGTGTATGTGGCTTTTCCTACATATTTGACAAACGACCATTCGCCACCTTTGACGGTGAAACGACCGGTTACGTCTTCAAGAGCGTTATCGTTGAGTGTCCAGTTTGCTCCGTCGTAAACGAAGAGGTTGACAGTGGAGTTGTTGTAGACAACAAATTCCATGTCGTCGCTCTGGGCATAAGGAAGTTTGTTCTTGAGATACATAGGAATGTAGATTGCTGCATCGCTCAGCTTGTTGTTGCTGAAGCCCATGGCCGTGTAGTCGGCAGGATTGAGAATCGCAACGCCTGTAGCTACAACCCATTTGCTTCCGTCGTATTGATATACTGCATTTTCTGTAACGGTGGGTACTTCGACTGCAAGAGCGCGACTGCGTGAAGCAGTTGCAGCGGTTGCTGAAGCTGTTTTGACCAATACGTTTTTCACGCGCCATGTACCGGCGTTGGCTGCGGTGCTTGTGTATCGGAAGCCAATCTGAATTTTCTTGCCGTTATATGCTGCAAGGCTTATTTCTCCGGAGTTGGTCCAGGTGTTGTAGTCTTGTATCGCCGGATAGGTCAGCGGGGTCAATGTTTGCCATGCGCCACCCACTTCGCGGACAGCAATACCGGTCTCAGATTTTGCAGCATCTAATGATGTGAAGTTTTTGTAGACCTGTTCAAAAGCGACTGCTGCATTGGCGTCGGCGGGAAGTGAGATTTCGGGGGTAATCAACCAAGCTTCTGATGCGAAGCTTTTCTTATTATATGCACTTGCCTGCATGTAATGGTCATCGCCATAATTTCCGGCTTTCCATACATATGTAATACCCTCGGAAAGTGAGACATTGTCGGTTGTGAAGCTGCCTTGTCCATCGGCAAATGTCTCGTCGAGATAAACTTTGGGGGTATTGTCATCGGCATCGTCGCCACCGTTGACTGTGGTGAACACGGGATTGGAAGCGGCTACGTTGTAAGTAACGATAGCATAGTCGCCCTCAGCTGCGTCGGTGATACCGGTTGCAATAATGTCGGGGAGGTTCTTGTCGACCGGTTTCATGGGAGCGAATCCGTTGATGAAGTTCTCGTCGCTATCCCATAGGGTTTTATAGTCGTTGTCGCTTACTTTGTACTTCTTGGCGCCAGACAAAGCTGCTATCTCGGCGGGAACTTCGGAACATTCGGTATATGAAATGTCAATGTTGGAATTCGTATTGGCGAGATAGTAGGGGAAATAGCTTGTCTCGCAGAAAAGGGGAATTGCCACTGCTGCGGGATAGACACTCGAGAGATCGAAGCGGCAATTGTTTTTGATTGCCGCAGCTGCATTTTTCTCTTCGGTGGTGGTGGCAATGTCGGACAGTAATGAACTGATAAGTTCATAGTCGTCGCTCGTAAGGGTGTAGGAGCCGCTTTGGGTACTCGAAGCGTAGTCAACACCGCCCTCGAAGCCGTCGAGAAAATGTTTGTTCCAGGTATTTTCTCCGCAACTTGTCAGTCCAAATGCAACAGCACCGACAAGGAGCGTTTTTATAATATTCTTGTTCATGACTTATGTTGGTGCTTGATTAGAAATAAAGTTTGAGACGGAGGTTGAACGTGCGACCGTAGCTGTAGAAGATACGGTAGGCATTTTGCCATGTCCCAACCTTGTTGTAATCGGCGTAGGCATCCATGATGTAGTAGTTATTGAATACATTATAGACGTTGGCTGAGAATGTGGCGCGCACGCCGTTGGTCACGGGGAAGTTGTAGCTTGCATTCAGGTCGAGCTGGTTTCCAAAGGGAATTCTCCAGGGCTCGCTAACCTTGACGAGCTGACCTCCTGAAAGAGAACCTGCGTTGTTGCCGCTGAGCGAGTAATCGCTGTAGTTGTTGGCGTTGCATGTCCAGTCGGCGCCTACGCGCATTCCGCTGAAAGGCTTGACCTGTACGCCGAGGGCACCGGTCAGCTGGGCTGAACCTCCTACCTTAATGCCTTTCTGGTCGATGGTTGCATAAAGGTGGTCCGGGGAAAGCGGTTCTGTTACTGTCCAGGGTTTTCCTTGCTCGCCGAGGTAAGAGAGTGCTTGACCCTGGCTGTTGTAGAAATAACCTACAGGGGCGTTTTGCCAGGTGTTGTCGGCATAGGAAAACATACCCGACAGCTCAAACCAGCGGGTGGGCTTGTAGACGAAGTTCAATTCAATACCCATGTAGCGGGAGTCAACACCGTTCATTGTAGCAGTGTAACGTTCACCGTCGTATTTGCTTGTACCTGAGGAAATGAGCGTACGGTCCATCCACATTGTGTAGTAGGCGTTGACCTGAGCGGTGAATGTGGGTGAATGGTATTCATAGCCTAATTCAACGGCACCGGTCTTCTCGTTGAGAGTCTTGGGGTTGATGGCGTTGGAGTTGGCAGGCGATACGAATACGCCATACTGGAGATAGGGGGCGCGGGTAATGTAACCTCCGTTGATGAACACGTTGTTGTTGCGGTCGATGTTGTAGTTGGCACCTGCCTTGATGTTTCCTGCAAAGAATGTCTTTGAGGGCGACTTGCTGTTCTCCTCGTTGCAGTAGAAGTGTTCGTAACGGGTGTAGGTGTTGAGGTTGGCAGCACCTGCGAGAACGAGTGTCAGTTTCTTGTCGAGCATGGTGTATTCACCTTGAGCGTAGAGACCCTCTTGCCAAACCCGGCTGTCCCAGTCGCGATAGATAACATCGCCAACACCGAGTTTCTGACGCTGATAGGCGAGCTTGTCGGCTTCGGTGGCAAATGTGCGGTTGTTGTTGGAGGCTGCGCGGTAGTAGTCAATGAAGTATTCACCGCTATAGAGGTCGCTGATTTCATTGGTGTGCATTCCGTAGTAGTAACGGATGTCGATACCGCCGGTTACAGTAAGGTTCTCGTTGATTTCGTTCTTGTAGTTGCTTATTCCTCCAAACCAACGGTGGTTGTTGACCGAGTTGGACATAACCATGAGTGAGCCGGTGGTACTGGCGGCATTCATCAATTGAATCTGGTCGTAGGCAAACATACCGTTGGCGTGACGCAGGCTGTAAGTGACGCCGTTGTTCTCGATTGTGTACCAGTTGAGTTTGCCGTTACGAGAACCGTACCAATAATTATAATATGTGTTGTTTGTGTCACCAATCTGGGCTCCTTGTCCGCTTGAACCGTAACCGGTACCGATAGAAGCGTAGATTACAGAAGAGAGTGATGATTTATGGTTGATTTGCCATACGTGGTTGAGCATCGCTACGGGTTTGTTGTAAACGTTGTATTGCGATGCTTTTCTCTCACCGTTGAGACCGAAACCATATGTGGGGTTATAGCGGTAGGCCTGACCTTTAGGCATGAAGTTGGCAACATCTTGCTAGCCCTGTACGGTAAGACCGTCGGAAGAGTTACG
>JAMPEH010000181.1 GCA_023665245.1 Muribaculaceae bacterium | reverse complement strand
CCATGCACTTCGTCTTGATAGATCAAGTCAGCATCCGATTTTCCAAAATAACCAACCTTGATGTAGGATCCTGTCACCCATTTCTCCGGATCTTTGTAGAATGCCAGCATTGCCGCCCTGATCAGATAGCCTTCCTCATCAAACAGGTGCAGATTTTCCATTAGTATAGTATCATCAACTCTTGTTTCCTCATCCGTCAGCCTATGTCTTCGCAAAGCCTTTTCCTTAAATAAGTCAATTGCCTCTCTCCTTAAATCCATTACCTGTAATTTAGGTATCGGCATACCATCCCATGTTCTGCCCTGTGATTTAAGAATTGCTTTATCCAGCTCCTTTCCGGTTATCGTTCTCATGGTACTGCCGGAACGGTAAAAATATTTGCCATGATAGCTGATAAGTGAAGGATACTTGTCCACAATAATCTCAATATATTGTAAGTTATCATCATACCGCAGATTGACATCCGCCACAATGCCCATTGTATCTGTAATCTTATTTGGAATAGCCTCCAACAATTTCTTTCTGTCCTTATCGCTGAGTCCAACGACCTTGCCGTCATCATTTTTGCCAATATAGAGTGTACCGCCATAAGCATTTGCATAACCGCATATCCATTCTAAGAACTCATCATGCCATGATTCTTTGTATTCTATTGTTTGATGCTCCGGCATATAACTCACCTGCTTTCTGGCAATACATATTTCTATTTTAATGTAACGCCATCTATTCTGTCAGTTTTACAATATCCTTTTATGTTGTGCATTATATTTGTGTCTATATATTACCATATAAACGCCCATATTTCTATAAAAATATGTTATTTCGCCAATCATCCTTTACCAACACCCGAAATCCTCCTATTGGATACAGAATTTCTATTAGCTTTTGCAAAATATAAATAATACAGATAATGGCAGATAATCATATAGACTATCTGCCACACAAAATAATCTATGTCAAATTTTAATCATTCGAATTCTTTTTCCTGTTTGTTGCAAGTCCTGTTTTACATTGCTTTTCTCGTGAAATCGTATCATTTTGATGCGGTTTCGTTCGTCGTTTATATGGTTTCAAAGCTGGTGTACCCAAAATGTACCCAACACGCTTTCAGTCTCTTATCCATGACTCCACATTGCCATTTTGCTCATCCTTTAACATACTATACACATATTCCGGTGCTTCTGCATACAATCTCGAATCCTTGTCCTGCAACAACTCATATGTCGACGTCTTCAATAATAATTTCAAAGCATCTTCCTCTGTACAATTCCTTTCATGACTAATGCTTCTAACCAAATAAACCGAAATTGCCTGTATGGATTTATTAATATTCACAGTACTCATCCTATAATCTCCCTTCTAAGCCTTTTAAACCGCAATTTTGCAAGCGCTGACTGTGTTCCAAAAAAATACTGTTTGGGCAGATTTTCCGGTTCCAATTCCTTAATCAATGCATCCAGCAAATCATCTGAATAATTGGAAGCAATCAATTCATCTTTATAAGAATTGATAATCGTAACTGTATTTTCATCCGCAGTCGGTCCGATCACAATATCATAATCATGCATACTTTCATTCGCTTCACGATTCCGTAAAACAAATCGAACCCATTCACGATCTGCTTTCTCAAAAATTTTTATCTTCAATTTTTCTGGATTATCAATGCAATTATCATCAAATTCCAGATTATACCGATAAGCTTGATATACTTTTGTTTTATATTGCGGATTCCTCTGTTTTATCTTAGCCTGCCTCATTTCTGTAATATGTTTATTCCTTATAGCTATGCTATCAGCATGCTTTTTGATAGGTGTCGCATAAAATCCTTTGCCAAAATCCTTATATCCGTTTCCCTCTGTTATATCAATTTCATCTATATCATATATAGATCCATGATACAAGTCTTTCATTTAGATAACCTCCTCCACCGAATCTATATATGCCTGCAAGTCCTGCAAAATACCCTTAATCCCCATAGAATTATACATCTCATAACAAGTGTCAATATAACAAAGAAGGTCATACTTTTCCAAAAGGTTACTTATCTTGTCATAGTCGATATTCCACACTTCTTTCATGGAATTTACTATTGTTATCTGCATATTCAAAACATTATCTGATCTATTCATATAGCTCTCCATCTCCTAGTCCTCAATCTATGGTTGCTTTTATTCTGTTGCACAACTTCAAAGTTATCAGTAATTTATACTATACAATATTATTATTCAATTCCAACAAATGATTAATAATACCATTTTCTTGTTGGGTACAAAACCCCATATATTTCATCAAAATACAAATAATATGAATAACAGCAGATGACATATGAACTATCTGCTATATTATAATAATCTATACAAAAATTGAATCACTCGAACTCGGCGTGTCCTTTGTTGTTATTAACTATATTTGTTTAAGTTTCGTGCAAATACACGCCCTTTTTTACTTCAATTACATCATTTATTATGGCTTGCTGATTTTCTGTTGCCAAAATGTTGCCACGCATTTATTATAACAAATCTCCACTAAATAACAACCCATTTCAAAATAAAACAGCACCCAATTTCACACAATCTGCTAATTGCCAATAGCCCCATTCCGATTTTCTCCTTATTCGCTGTTATTACATGGTGCTAGCACCATGTATGGATAATCATTAAGAAATAATTCTATTTCCGCATTTCTTCCGTAAAATCCGCAATCATTTGTGCAACTGTATCTGTACTCAAATTACTGTCGTCAACTATCCAATGATATATGATTCCAAACGCCCCGGTGCTTGCATAAATATATTTATACTGCAATACCGTTTCTTTGCCATCTGTTGCTTTCTCTGTTTTCGGGAATAACCGTTCCCCAAAAAAAGAAAGAATATCTTTCTGCAAATCATACCCGCCGTCCTTTGTAAGCAGGACTTGAAAAATGTGCTTCTTTTTCAGGATATATTCAAGAATATTTTTCAAAGTCTGCTTCTGCCTTTTTGTGTCATGTGTATTTCCCGTGGTGATACTATCTACATAAACAGCCATATCTATCATAATATCCATTTCAAGTTTCTTTAATTGGTCATACGGATCGGTAAAATGAACATAATATGTAGAACGGTTTACGTCCGCTTCCTCACATATTTCTTTCACTGTAATTCTTGATATTGGCTTCTCTGCCAAAAATTTCAAAAGGCTTTCATTCAGAAACATTTTCGTAAATTTTACCCGCCTGTTTTCTTTCATAATCTGCTTCTCTCCTAAAAATTTTTCTCTAATCCAACAAATACCGCAAATCTGTCCGGCTAAAGACAGATTGAAAAACATTGATGATTGAATGTTTTTTTCTCTCTTATTATACTGACCTTGTAAACACAATTCAACACCATGTTGGATTTAATACATTATTTTTTAAGAAAGGACGGTATTTATTATGTTAAGTATCACATCAATTTTAATGGTTCCTGTAATCATTGCAGTTGCCGGAGGTTCTGTTGTTTTAATCTCAAAAATCGGAGGGAAAACCGCTTCAAAGAATATTCGGCGCATGAAAGGTTTTTCAGAGGATACGGCTTCTTCGGAAAACAAATAACCAGCTTTCAAAAAGAAACGGAGGTATCAGAATGTTTTTATTTCCTTTTATGGGGTTAGGACTTGCAAAATTACATGCGGTTGGTACGGCTGCATGGATTGGAAACAGGTATTACCGCAGGTGTCGGAACTGCCGCAGATATTATAATTCCTGCCCTTATAACAAAAATTCCTGTCCGGGAGAGGGAAACAATGTAAACTGTGAATGTCAATGATATAAAGAAGCATATTCATGCTGAATTATTTGACAAAAGCATATTTCCAAGTTCCCATAAAAACTTAAAAAGCATTGAAGATATAAAGGGACGCTTGAAAGAAGAAACAATCCTGCGTTCAATCCGCATTATGCGAAACCATAATCAGACGGACGCTGATATTCGTATAATGTTGGAAAATAAATTTTTTCTTGATACGGAAACAATTAACCAACTCTTAAAGAAAGAAATGGATCAATCACTTTGAGCAAAAGGGAGTGTTGAAATGAGTATTAAAGATATTCAAGCGAAAGTACATCACAATTTTAATGATACATGGAACAAGGACAGCACTTTCCAAACGGCAGAGGGCGTTATCGTCCAATCTGCCTTGATCTTCAAAAAGCATGGAAAATCTGACAAGGAGATTGCGGAAATGCTGAAAAAAGATTTTATGCTAAACGAAAAGCAAATCCAAATTGTATTGGATAAATTAAATGGCTATACGGATATAACTGGAAAGGGGGCGTAACAGAATATGTTATTAGGTATTCACAAATTTTTTTTAATCCTGTTTTGTGCAACAGCATTGATTAGTATATTATCCGGAACTGTTTTTGTAATTGTTTCCCTGTTCAGTCCATGTTCTGATAATGCAGAATGTCCATGCCGCCCAGCGAGAAACCGTAAAAGAAAAATTATATTGTCTATTTTATGTTTTATCCATATTGGCGTATTGGTTGGCGGTATCGCATACGGCTGTCACTTTTTCAGAGTGCATAAAGACCATAATCTTTATACTGCCTACGCCCATGAAATCGCAGAAGAACTGCCTACAAAGCACATTGATATTCCCATGACGTCATCAGAAACAATCCTTTCATGGAGAAACAGCAGCAAAGAAGATATTCTGATTGTGTCCATTCATATTATGCAGACACATGGTGCTACGCAGAAAGAAATCACAGAAATGCTGACTGAAAAATTCGGTTTAACGGAAGAAGAAGCCGAAAAATTGATAGAAAAATCGTTACAGACGAACACTTTGTAAAATCATTTTTGGGGAGGAATTTTCTATGAACATTTTAGAAGATGTAGAAAAAGTTGCAGAAAACGGGATTTCTGGCGGTTCAGTTATCGGAATTATAGCTATCACTTTGGTAGCATCGGTTGTATTTATCGGTATCGGAAGTTCCTGCCTTTATGGACTGCGGAAACTATTCCACAAATTGACCGACAAAAAATCATAGCTTCTTTAGCAAATGATATACAGTTTGAAATGATACAGCCTGTTCCCCTACATTTATTATCATTTCGGGGACTGGAAATAAGACAAAGCAAACGCCGGGGAATGACTTTCTACTGCTGTCAATCCCCGGCACTTTTTATCTCTCTAACGCCCTCTCTATCTGCTGTTTCTGCCCTTTCAAATCGTTCTGCTTTTCATACAGATTATTTCGCTCTTTGCAGAGTTCTTTCATGCGCTCCAGCTTCGCCCGCACTCCCTCCCGGCAATCCGGCTCTATCTGCTTATATTCCCCGGTC
>JAMPEH010000180.1 GCA_023665245.1 Muribaculaceae bacterium | reverse complement strand
CACCCGGGCTGAGATCTGCGCCATGCTGGTCCGGTTCGTGGAGCTGGACAAGTAAGAAAGCAAACATATCGCAAAAGGTCCCGGCGCCGAAAGGCACCGGGACCTTCTTTTTTTGATAACGATTTGTATAAAAATCAAAAAATCAACAAAATCGAAATTTATTTGCCGTTGGGCGGCTCGTATACATTATATATAACAGCGGCCCATCTATCGGCCGGGCTTTTTTGCCTGCAATATTTCAGTTATGTTACACTTGCGCCAAATCCCTTGACCTTTTTTTCGAGATGGTTTATCATAGCCAACGTAAGGCGAAGGGGGCGATCGTCCCCCCAAGTCAAAAATATGAAGGAGGAATCTTCACATGAACAACCTGAAGAAGGTCCTGGCTCTGGGTCTGGCTCTGGTCATGCTGCTCGGCATGTTCACCATTGCCTCCGCTGCTAAGGACACCAACAAGATGGTTGCCTCCGATCTGTCCGACTGGGCCAGCGTTGAGCACAAGGACGCTGTTGCCCTGATGGTGGATCTGGGCATCATCAACGGTAAGGACGACGGGTCCTTCGATCCCACCGGCAACATCGACCGCGCCAGCTGGGCCAAGATGGTCTACTTTGCTGCTACCGGTTCCGCTGATGCCGATGCGTATCTGGGCACCGCCACCACCTTGAACGACATCGCCGGCAACTGGGCCGAGAGCTACATCAGCTACCTGTCCAGCAACAAGTACATCTCCGGCGACAACTTCGGTAACTACAACCCCAGCAACAACGTTACCGTGGCTGAGGCCAACAAGATGATGCTGACCGTCCTGGGCTACGACGCTGAGGACCGCGGCTATCAGAACAACGCCGCTTGGTCCGGCAACATCATGACCGATGCTAAGCGCAACGGCCTGATGGAGAACGTGGACCGCGACCAGACCGCTCTGGTCCCCCTGACCCGTGAGAACGCCGCTGAGATCGTTTACAACGCTCTCCAGGCCAACACCGTTCGCGCTTCCGCTCAGTGGGATGGCGGCGTCCGCCATGTCGAGACCTACAACAAGGTTTCCACCCTGGGCTATGATGTCTTCGGCATCATCCGCGTTGAGGCCACCGTGTCCGACGTCGTGGACGGCTGCGCCGTCTTCTCCGGCGACGTGCTGAACGTCGACGGCAACAAGCTCCCCAATGTCAAGGCTAACCAGCTGAAGGACATCAAGGCCAGCACCGACGTGAAGGGCGAGACCGTCTCCGTCTTCGTCGAGGTCACCGGCCTGAGCATTGCCAACGCCCTGACCGGCGAGCAGAGCACCGGCGTTTCCTTCGTGAAGGTCGTCTCCAGCTCCGTCGCCCGTGGCGCCACCACCGCTGACGTCGTCTACATGGACGGCTTCCGCTGGGCCAACATCAACAACGTCAACCGCGACGAGTACGTTGGTGAGTGGGCTTACACCGATGGCGACTCCAGCAAGGCTATGCTGACCAACTTCTACTTCAACGGCGACCTGCTGGGCCGCGGCACCGAGGGCCTGACTGCCTTCGAGAAGAAGATCGCTGTCAACTCCACTGGCGACAAGATCTGGGACAGCTCCAACTCCGAGGGCATCCCCGGCATCATTGTTGAGTTCTATCTGGACGAAAACGCCGACATCTCCATGGTCAAGGGCTATGAGTACAGCGTTGCTCAGCTCGACGGCGATGTGGAGACCCGCACCTCCAACAACGAGCTGCAGGTCAAGGTTCCCGGCATCGTGACCTCCTGGGTCGCTGCCGACAAGGTCACCGGCTACAACGGCCTGGCCGAGAATGACGTCGTTCTGTACTACCGCAGCGGCGCCAACAAGGACAACTACACCTGGACCATCGAGAAGGCTGAGAAGGTCACCGGTAAGATCACCACGATCAACTCCAGCGGCCGCATCACCGTCAACGGCACCAAGTATCAGATCAGCGGCGTCGCTGACACCACCAACACCCTGGGTTGGGACCGCAACAACGTCTCCACCTGGACCGACCGTGAGAACGAGTTCGACTTCTATCTGGATCAGACCGGCGCCATCGTCTTCATCGAGAAGCTGACCGACGCCGCCACCCGTGAGAACGTCGCTCTGGTCATGGCCGCTGAGTGGACCGGCATCGACATGGCTACCACCTCCGGCAAGCTGGAGGCCAAGCTCCTGTTCGTGGACGGCACCACCCAGATCGTCACCGTGTCCAAGCTGAACGATCTGCGTATCGTCACCGCCAACACCTTCGAGAACACCTCCAACACCTCCAACATGATCGTTGGCGGCGCTGACGACGGTGTTAAGGCTACCACCGGCGCTGCGGGTACTGCTATCAAGGCTCTGGCCGACTCCAAGCTGAGCAAGTTCTACACCTATCGTGTGGTGGACGGCGCTTATCAGCTGACCGAGATCGTCAAGGAAGACACCCGCACCGGTTGGACCGATACTGTTGCCGCCGCCGAGAAGGTCGACGTGAAGCAGCAGACCATGTTCGCCTGGCAGGCTGGCGCCACCACCGCTACCCGCGCTAGTGGCATGACCATGAACGCTGACAACAGCACCGTGTTCGTGGTTGCTAAGAGCGATATCAACGGCAACGAGGAGTACTACACCTACACCGGCTTCAAGAACGTGCCCGAGATGGCTGGCGCCACCAAGGTCCTGGCTGTCGGCACCAACGACAACGCCGGCATTGCGAAGTACGTCTTCGTGACCACCGACAACTACAGCTCCGACGTGCCCGAAGGCTACATCTTCATCTACAACAAGGGTTGGGATGAGGACTCCGCCAACGAGGACTGCTACCTGATCAACGTGGTGGACGTGAACGGCGATGTGACCCAGATGAGCGTTACCGCCGAGGTCCTGGCTGACATCCAGAAGGACAGCACCAGCTCCGTGAAGGCTTGGGCCAACAACAGCTATGTGGGTAGCTTCTGCCGCATCGACCGCATCGATGACAAGGGCGTCATTTCCGCTCTGACCCCCGTGGCCATCTACGGCGACAGCGACTTCGGCAACCTGACCGCTATCGGCAACGGCGTTGTGGCCGTGGACGACGCCAGCTATGACTACGACAACCTGACCAAGTTTGTCTACGTCGACCTGGTCGTCAACGACGGCGACTTCGAAGAGGCCACCGACGACACCCTGGAGTTCGCTGCTGCGGACACCTTCCGTCCCGACGGCTTCCTGAAGGCCAACACCGTGAACCCCGGCGCCGCTGAGGCCGGCACCACCAAGGTGAGCGACGCTACCTACGCTTACGACAGCATCAACGCCGTCGTGATCGCCGCTCCCAACAGCACCACTCTGAACTACGTCTACGTCCTGCGGGTGGTGTGGTAAGCGCGGCCGTTTTTTATCCTTTAGGGACCAGGTGAGGCTCTCACCTGGTCCTTATTTTGTTTTGCTCTTGCAATCGGAAGGCGGTTGGGCGTATAATAGCCGCAAAGCGACTTCTATATTTATGCCGCTTTTGCTCCCCGGCTTTGCCGGGAACCGCAAGCGAAGGAGATTTTAGTCATGAAGCCTGATACCAAGTGCGTCCACGCCGGGTACGTCCCCGGCAACGGGGAGCCGAGAAATATCCCCATCATCCAGTCCACCACCTTCCGCTACGCCACGGGGGAGGCCATGGGAGCCCTGTTCGACCTAGAGGCCGAGGGGTACTTCTACACTCGGCTCCAGAACCCCACCAACGACCGGGTGGCGGCGAAGATCTGCGCCCTGGAGGGCGGCACAGCGGCTATGCTGACCTCTTCCGGTCAGGCGGCCAACTTCTACGCCATCTTCAACATCTGCTCCTGCGGCGACCATGTGGTGGCCTCCTCGTCCATCTATGGTGGGACCTTCAACCTCTTCGCTGTGACCATGAAGCGCATGGGTATCGAGTTCACCTTCGTGGACCCGGACTGCACCCCTGACGAGTTGGAGGCCGCGTTCCGGGGCAATACCAAGGCGGTCTTTGGCGAGTCCATTGCCAATCCCGCTCTGACGGTGCTGGACTTTGAGAAGTTCGCCAAGGCGGCTCACAGCCACGGCGTACCGCTGATCGTGGACAACACATTCCCGACACCCATCCACTGCCGGCCCTTTGAACACGGGGCGGATATCGTCACCCACTCCACCACCAAGTACATGGACGGCCACGCCAACGCGGTGGGCGGCGCCATTGTGGACAGCGGCAGGTTCGACTGGACCCGCTATCCCGACAAATTCCCCGGCCTGTGCACCCCCGATGATAGCTATCATGGGGTAACATATACGGAACGTTTCGGCCTGGGCGGCGCGTACATCACCAAGGCTACCGCCCAGCTTATGCGGGACTTTGGCGCCATCCCCTCCCCCCAAAACGCCTATTACCTAAATATCGGCCTGGAGACCCTAGGGCTGCGGATGGAAAAGCATTGTGCCAACGCCCTGGCAGTGGCCCAGTTCCTGCAAAACCATCCCAAGGTGGCATGGGTCCGCTATCCGGGATTGGAGGGGGATCCCTATCACTCCCTGGCGCAAAAATATATGCCCGATGGCACCTGCGGGGTAGTCTCCTTCGGGGTGAAGGGCGGTCGGGCCGCGGCCCAGAACTTTATGGCCGGCCTGGAGCTGGCCTCCATCGCCACCCATGTGGCCGATGCTAAGACCTGCGTGCTCCACCCCGCCTCCACCACCCACCGGCAAATGACCGACGCCCAGCTGGAGGCTGCCGGGGTCAGTGCCGACCTGGTCCGGCTCAGCGTCGGCATCGAGAACGCTACTGACATCATCGCCGATGTAAAAAAGGCCCTGGACCGGGTCTGAGTTCCTTTTCAACCAGCAAAAAGCGGCCCCGCGGGACATCCCGCGGGGCCGCTTTTTGTGGCGTGTTACTTCAACAGCTTTAGGTAGTCCAGAGCAGAGAGGACGATCCCCACCAGGACGTACAGGCCCACCAGGCCGCCCACCAGCCCGATGATGACGCCCAGCACAGGGATCTTAGCCAACAGGCCGATGAGGATACTGGCGACCACACCGATGGCCAGCTGGATAAGGAGGTTGATGACCAGGGCAGTCACGTCCGCTTTCTCCTGGAAGGAGAAGGGGAATATCTTCTTGAGCATATCCATGTGTCTCACCTCCTTCGTACCAGGCAGGGCCCGGTCAGTCACACCCAAACCTCTGGGTGAATGGAAACTCGTTTTAGCCCTCCGCGCCCTTGGCGCCGCGCTGCTCCAGCTCTTTAAGGGCGTCCTTGTAAGAAAGGTTGACCCGGCCCTTTTCGTCGATGTCGGTGACCTTGACCCAGATCATATCGCCGATGTTGACCACATCCTCCACTTTCTCTACCCGGTGGT
>JAMPEH010000017.1 GCA_023665245.1 Muribaculaceae bacterium | reverse complement strand
TTGCTACGTAGGCATCAACTGCAACTACCTATCCTTTGGCTGAATAGTTACGTGTTATCATTATATTGTAACAATCACTAATATCCTGATGTCCGGACATTCTCAACTCATATTCTCGCAAACCTTCGGATTCCGAAACAAGCATGAATCCGAGCTTATCATAAAACTCACGTACCTGAGCATTCTTAGCAGTGGGGATATATGAAGCTTTTACAACCTTAACTCCCGAGTCAAACAGTATATTAAGCACAGATTTCACAAAGGCTTTCTCTATGTCCTTGCCGAGAATCCTGCAACTTAGCAAAAGAGTGTCAATCATAGCCTCCTCCTTTTGCTTAGTAATTATTATCTCGCCTGTGATGCCATTGTCGCCAAACTTGTAGCTTACAGAGATACAGTATACGTCGTTTCCTTTGGAGAGAAAGTCATTGATGTCTGCCTCCGTATAGCGGTGGGTTGTGAGATTGAATTGGTTGGTCTTCTGCGTCATCTAGGCTATCCTGGGAATATTGAACTCGTTTGCCCTCGTGATTTCGATATGAATGTCAAGGCTTCTGATAAAGTCTGAGAGATCGGTGAATTTTGCTTGTTCTGATGCCCTCTGCGCGTTTGCCTTGTATTGTTCCGTCTTTGCCAGATTCTCGTTTGTAAGACGATAAGTGCGGAAATAGTTTGATACAAGTTGGGCGTAAAATTCCATCAGTCCATATGGTCGTTTTGGAAATTCCGGCACAGCCACCATTGGCAGTTGCTGGCGTACCAATTCGCGTTCCGTAGGGTTGTCATCGACAAACACCATGCTGTCAAGTCCTATATTCAGTTTCTTGGCAAGTTCACGGATATTGTCAGCCTTGTTGTGCCAATTTATACGGTATGCTGAAATGTGCTTCGGGCCAAGTTTTACAAATGGGTTCTTCTCCCATAACTCCTTTACATCAGACTCGTTGTTTTTACTGCAAACCGACAAAATAACACCGCTGTTGGCAAGAGAGACCAGAGCCTCCTGGAAATACATAAATGCATTGCCGGGATAATCTCCGCACATCTTGACTCCACTGATGCCGTCCTCACCCAACACACCACTCCATAGAGTGTTGTCAAGGTCCAAGACAAGACATTTCTTGCGAGGTTGTGAAAACTCTGAGAGTTTCTTATTCCACCATTCTTTGAAAGCCGGAGCAATGGTGGGATTCAGAATCATCTGGGATATAAAATAGAATCTCCAGTTAATCCATTCCTCAGGCTTAAATCCGGCAAGGAATTCTCCGAAATTGATTACCCTCACATTGGGTTTTTCTGATGCAATGGTCCATGCCGATTCATTGACTGCATCTATTGCTTCATCAATCTTACGGTCTGAATCACAAATGCTAACTCTGAAGAGATTCTCAAGAGTTAGAATATAGAACGGCACAGATGAAGGAATAGAGCCAGCCGCAATCCTTAGCTTGTCAGCAATCCCGTTTATTTCTGGAACAGTTTGCTCTTTTACCGCTCCAATCGGCGCAGTGTAAAACCATACATAGCAGTCAGCCTCAGGAATCTCGGATATATCATCATACCCCGAGAATACCGTTCCTTCGTCAAAAAGATTCTCTATAGTATAATTCCGGAATACAAATATAAAATTATTTTTCAACAAGTTCAATTAAACCCATGCCTGCGCTATAAAGGAATGCCACCCGGCGCCCCTCTATGGCACATGCTTCCTTTGGTTTTGAGACAATCACGTATCTCTGTCGTTTGAACTCTTTTACAGCGCTATCGATGTCATCAACAGCATAGCATGTATGATATGGAGTGACACCGTTCTTCTCAAGGATCTGCACAACGGGTGAATTTTCATCCACTGGAGACAATAACTCAACAAGAGGCATCTCCGGATGTGAGAGGAAACAGATATTGATATTCTGCAAGGGGTCGAAAATTATTTCGCCTTTTGAGTAGCCTAACTGGGAATATGCATCTGCCGTTTTATCTATTTCTCTACAGGCAATTCCAAAATGGTGAAATTGAATTGTAAAGCCAAGGAGTAGGGAAATTTTTCGTAACTTTGCAAAGTAATAAGGTGAATCGGCACATATCACCGATTAGAGGGAATCCGGTGTGAAACCGGAACAGTTCCAGCTACTGTGATGTCCGAAAAGTATCTGCCACAACAGTGTCACTTCTATATCGAGAGGGAAGACCGGCAAGATATGGGCTAAGTCAGGAAACCTGCCTTGTTGCATATTTTTATGAGACTATTTCTGGAACAAAATAATTTTTTTATGAGCAGACGGATTTTCAAACTTCTACATCTTTGGTTGTCAGTTCCATTGGGATTGATAATTGTTTTAATGTGTATATCTGGAGCAGTATTGCTCTTTGAACGTGATTTTGGTCACATCGGACAAGCCGAAGTCAACGGAAATGGCAATAACCCTCTACCGGTTGATTCAATACTATCTTCGGCAAACAGTTACTTGGATGGAGAAAACAGTATTGTCGGATTGACTACTTACCCAGATCCGAACCATGCCTATAAGGTTATGCTTGCCAGGCCTGCCATGGCTGCATTATGGGTGAATCAATATACTGGCGAAGTCATAGGGAAATATGAACGGGCACAAATTTTTAAGATCGCAAGCGCCGCTCACCGTCGTATATTTGGTAAATCGAAAGCCGATGGAGGTTATGGTGCAAAAATGGGGAAATTTATAGTAGGCGTAACTTCTATAGGACTTTTCTTAATTATTATCACCGGATTTGTGATTTGGTGGCCGACAAAGGGTAATTGGCATGATAAATTCAAAATCACAGTCAATCATGGCTCCTATAAATTTTGGTTTGATATTCATTCCATAGGTGGCCTCTTCAGTTCACTTGTACTCGTAATATGTATTCTTACCGGGCTTACTTGGTCATTTGATTGGTATAAGAAATCACTATACTCTGCTTTGGGAAGCGAAGTGGCTAAATCTTCAAGCCATAAAACGCCCGCAGATAAGTTCAGTGCATGGAACACTGCTTACCGACAAATAATGGAAGAAAACTTGGATAAAGAGATAAGAATGTATCAAGGTGAAGTGGATGTCGTGATTGGAGGTGTCGGCAACCAACAGGCATATGACACTTATATCTTTGATGAGACTACAGGCGCTATAACCACTCCAAATCTATATGTCGATAAGAAATGCGCCAATCATATCAAAGGATGGATATATACTCTCCATGAAGGTTCTTGGATGGGATGGGCATCACGCATCTTTTACCTGATTTGTGTGATTATGGGGGCAGTTCTCCCTGTTTCAGGTTATTACCTTTGGCTTAAAAGACTATGCAAGAAGAGAAAATAAAAGCCCAGATTATTTTGGTTACCGGGGGACAGTGAAGCGGTAAAAGTGTTTTTGCTGAGAGTCTGGCATTAAAACTGTCATCTCACCCTATCTATATGGCTACAGCCAGAGTAATGGATGAAGAGATGGAGCATCGGGTTGCCATACATAAGGAAAGACGCAAAGGAGTGTGGCGGAATATCGAATCTCCATTATATGCGGATGACGTAACTATATCAGACAACGAAGTAGTGCTTATAGATTGCCTTACTTTATGGGCTGCCAATTGGTTTTTTTGAAAAAGAAGAATGTTATAATGAAGCCTTTGCTTCGCTTAAAGAGCAAATAGAATATTTACTTAAGAAAAATGCAACATTCATAATAGTCACAAATGAAGTGGGTATGGGAGGGATTAGTCCCAATAAGATGCAGCGCGTGTTTGCAGATTTGCAGGGAACTATTAATCAATATGTGGCATCGGTGGCTCAGGAAGTATATATGACTTTGCCCGGCATACCAGTAAAAATCAAAGGATAATAAAAGATGAAAAAGTTTGACATAAAACCGATTGATAGATCGATTGAATCAGTCATAAGCAATAAAATCGATAATCTTACCAAGCCTTAAGGCGCACTGGGGAGATTGGAGGAGTTGGCTTTGCATATAAGCCTGATTCAACAGACGCTGACACCAGAATTTGATGATACCTCCCATAACGCCGTATCCCATGAGTACGGCATCTGGTCCTTTCAGTACCTCAATAGATTCAATATCAGAGAGGTCTCCAAATGGTTTACTTCCGTCGTGGCAACCAAAAGGACAGCAACAGTTGAAATCGTTGTCAAAAACTTTTTTTCCATACTGGTTGAAAGATGAATAAGGATTTATTATTTCATCTTAGACTTAAGTCCATAAAGTTTGCGTATAATCCATTGGACAGCCATAACCATTCCGGTAACGGATAGTGATGTCCCACCGAGTAATAGTAAAAGCATTACAGTATACCACAACCATGAATAGTCTGTAAGGATCTTGAAACTCAATCGGTGTAACTTGCCATATAGCATATCATGCAGACGAGAATTATCGTCATAAAAGCGAACGCCAAGTCCATTTGGATCGTAATATTCCACAGTGTTAAGTTCGTCGCCTTGATATTCTACCTTTATTCCCGGCAAAGGCAGGGTTCGCCCTTTGCGTGGATAATATTCCGAGTCGTATCCTTCGACAATAGTGAGTATGGGATTGGTATCAGGAAATTTTTTTACAACCGACCTTGCCACAAGATCCGTGGTCAATACGAAGTCGCGCATATCCTTGTGCGTGGCATCGATATTACGCGTTGAAGAGGGATAGGTTACTGTATAGTATGGGTAACCATTCCATGACTTTAAGGATATTTTGATTACAGAGTCAGAAGACGCAATAATGTCTGCTGGCGAAAGCGAGTAATTTTCGATTGGTGCCATTGTGTTGTGTCCCTCTCTGCGGAAGCGTGGTTTACGCCCTTCGCATTGTGCACTCTCTGCTTTCGAATCATAAACTGACATTCGCTCCTTTATGAGGAATTTGGGGAGTGGAGCCATTGACATATAACCGCTGAAGGCAAATGTAATACAACACCATCCGAATAATATGCCAAGGATAAAATGCCAACGCCATAATCTTTTACGATAGGGAATGGAGAATAGACCGGCACGACGCGCATGATGCCACCAATCAATAATAGCGACGATTATTCCTGCCACACACATGAGACAACCAAGGAGTGCTGCCCATATTACGGTTTCAGTCCAGGCCTTCTGATGTTTTCTCAAAGCAGTGAAATATATCCAATGTGGAATAGTGCTGAACCAAGCCTTGATACGATGTGACTTATCCGTTATTTGGATAAATTCATTGGAAGATGTCACATACAATTGGGTCTGTTGGGGATTGCCATAATAGAATTTGTAAATTGGCATTGACTTTTCGTAACGCTCAAAGGGAATCCACTGATCGACCTTCTCCAGTGTATCGATACGACTAATAGGCGCATCGCAGTACATTTTTGCTACGTAGGTTGGAGTAAGATTCTCAGCCTCGTATGGCTCACCTGTGATTGCGTCGAGCACTACACAGGTGTCTTTAGAGTTGATTGTAACCAGAATTTTATCTTTCCTCCCTGAAAATATTATTGAGTTCGGAGTGTCCTCCGCATTGAGAGATGATGCCACTAGGGAATCCAACAGGAGGATATCTCCTTTTAGGGGGGTGGCGGCAGGATCAATACGAGGAGCACGCGGGAAGTCAGAAGTAAACACCATGACAATTCCCGACAAGAACCAAATCACGAAAACCAATGAAAGAGGTATGCCGAGAAATTTGTGTATATTACGGAAAAATTTGGTAAACATAAATAAAGATAATGATTGGAGACTTTTGCTATTAATTGCTCTGATACTATTTACGATAATATCCGAAATCCCTCCATATTTCTTCCGGAGTTCCTGAGTGCTGTAGTTCCCATCTTGCCATAATGAAGAAAAGGTCAGACAAGCGATTCTGGTAACATAATATTGGCGGTGGCACTTCATCTTGGTCGTTGAGGAGCCAGAGGCACCTTTCTGCCTTGCGAGCCAATACACGGCATTGGTGCATTTGTGCTGCAGAGGGTGTGCCTCCTGGCAATATGAAGCTTTTAGGGGAGGAACATTCACCATTAACCTGGTCTATAAGCCGTTCTGTATACTTAATTATATCCGTGGGGAGTTGATTTGGGTTAGACGGACGCTTCTCACTGCGTGTGGCAACGAGGCTCATTATCGCCATTAGATTGATTTGTATCTCCCGCAAACAATTCTGCCACCGATAACCGGGAGACAGGAGTGTACGGAGAATACCTATTGCGACATTAAGTTCGTCGAGACATCCGTTAACTTCAATTCTTATATCTGTCTTAGGCACCCGCTCACCTCCGTGTATAGCTGTCGTGCCCTTGTCTCCTGTACGGGTATATATTCTATTCATATCGTCCAAAGTTTTAATAAGTCAGATTCAGCCCAATATAGATGTGTATAGCCGGCGATGACGTTTTTATATCTATAGACGTGAGTATCAACCTCCCGTCCTTTTGCATTTGTTTGTTGTGCGATAGATAACTCAGGTGATGGATCAGTTATGTGAGAGTAATGAAATTCATGCCCCCTCAATGTTATATTCTGAAAGGCTACAGTGCGATAACCTAAATGAAGTTTGCTTTCACTCATTGTCGCGTTCATTGGGAATATCCCGCACATTTCATGTCCGTCTATCCGCTCACACAGATATATGAGACCGCCACACTCGGCCAAAATATGGCCGCCTGCTTCAGCAAATGACTTTATGTCGCGTCGCATGATATGGTTTGCCGCGAGGCATGAAGCGTAGAGTTCAGGGTACCCTCCGGGAAGATAGACCAAGTCGGCCTCAGGCAAATGCTCATCATGCAAAGGAGAGAAATAGCGAATTTTTCCGAACGACTTGAGGTTAGCCGGATAGATGAAGCTAAAGGCCTCATCACGGGCAACCGCGACAGTAAGGTCTCGCATTATTGGTATTATTAATTCCTCCTTAGGACGGTCAGCCATTAAAGTGGCAGAAATCAAGCGGTCGAGATCCACGTCTTTCCCAGCCTCCTCAGCGGCTATATCTATAAATCGGTTCATATCTTTTGCTGTAGATAATGTAAGGCCAAGATGTCGCGACGGCGTCTGTAATGCCTCGCATCTTTTCATATATCCAAAGCATTCCACTCCTACATCCTCACACGCCTTCTTTAGAAAAGAATAGTGATTTGGAGAGGCAACCCGATTGAATATGACTCCGACCACTTTGATATCCGGGTAGAAGTGGGTAAAGCCATAAATTGTAGCAGCTACGGAATAAGCAGTAGAAGTGGCGTTAATCAACAAAACTACCGGAATATCCAGCATGCGGGCTAAGTCGGCACTGCTGCCTCTCATTCCATCAAATCCATCAAACATTCCCATAACTCCTTCAACGACACTCACATCAGCATTTGCAGAATAATGGGAAAACAACGAGCGAACATGATTTTCGGAGGCCATAAACAGATCGAGATTAATTGCTTCATGTCCGGCAGCTATAGTTTGAAACTGCGTATCGATATAGTCAGGACCGCATTTGAATGGCTGAACTCTCTTCCCAGCCCGCGCAAGTGCACGTATAAGCCCCAACGACAGCGTGGTTTTGCCGCATCCTGAAGAAGTTGCCGCTATTAAGAATGTAGATTTCATAGCTTGTATCTTATTTTTCCTTCATCGTCTATAAGGACAGCTTCAAGATTGCCGTAATATAGAGATGAACAATGGTTGAAACAATGTTGTAATACAGTTGGGAAAAAGCGGTCGGAGTCTTCAACCATCAAAGCGCTCCAGAGTTCCCTTGCCATATTAATTTGGGAAATTGTGTTAACTGCATTGTCAGAGCAATCACATTCGATTGCGATACCGCATAAGAAATCTCGGTTGACCGTAATTTTATGGCTATGTGTATCCATATTGCCTTCAGCCAACTTAACCGCCTTGCCAAGCATTAATCCAACCGTGAGTTCCGGCACATTGAGTTCATTGGCCAACGCCATGGTATCACCAATTGCATTTCCATAATGAATGAAAGCCTGCGGTGACAGATCTCTATATAGCGTTTTCATCGATCTCTCGCTCTTGCCTCCCGAATTGACTACAATTCTTTTACAACCGACAGCCAATGCTACCTCCATTTCTCGCCGTATTGCCTGCACAAAAGCCTCATGAGAGAACGGTCGGACAATTCCTGTGGTGCCAATAATCGATATTCCGCCTACCACTCCTACGCGAGGATTAAATGTTTTAGCCGACAATTCTTCTCCATTTTCAACCGTGACGGTTACTTCCAGTCCTCCCGAGTATAGAGATGACAATTCATTAGTTATCATTTCTCTGGGTACAGGATTGATAGCCGGTTGACCTACTTCCAGCCCTATTCCCGGTAGTGTGACAGTACCGATGCCGGCGCCTCCCTTGAATGTGATCCCGTTATTTTCATTGTAAGAGACTGATACGGTGATTCGGCTTTTGTCTGTTACATCAGGGTCGTCACCAGCATTCTTGATTACAGATGCAACAGCAGAACTTTCAGAGATTTCAACGCTTTCGACGTCCATCTTCATCGTTTCTCCCTCCGGAATCAAGAACCGTACTTCCGATAGCTTTTCGCCTTTGAGCAAACCCCACAAGGCAGCTTTGGCAGCCGCAGTAGCACATGATCCGGTAGTAAAACCGGTATGTAGAGTGTAGAAGTCAGGCAAAAGGCGTTCAATCTCCATTCGCAGTCCATGTCGTCCATCGACAATGATGAAGTTATCGGGCAGTTTAGGGCGACGTACTATAAATAATTTCACATTATTTGCAGTAGCAGCCCTTACCTTCTCCTCCACCCCTCCTGTAACGCCACTCTCTTTCGTTATAATTGCATCAGGATTCAATGCACCTATTAGCTTGTCGGTGTCATGCTTCTCATAAAACACAAGATGGTCTTTTGGAAATTCGTGGCCTTGAGCCTCTTCAATTGATTCAATGCGGTTGAGCACCCGAAACCATGTCTCATGTCGATTCCAATACTTCTTCAGCTTTGGAATTGTATTGACACCTGTCAGCGCCAATAGTTTATTGACTCCGAGAGCTTCCATTTTTTTTATTGCATCTTCAAAGTCCTCACACCACACTATACCGGATTCGGGCATTGGCGGATAGATTCTTTCCAGCCTTATGACAGGAAGTCCCAATTCGTTTGCTACTGTTCCGATGGTGTTGTGGAGGTTGATGGCAAAGGGATGGGCGGCATCCACAATCAGTTTCACTTCATTTTTGCGGCAAACATCCAGCATGTCAACCTCGGTCAAAGCTCCGGTGATATGTGTGCCATGCACACACTCCACCTGCTGGCTCTTTCCAAAGGTCGAATATAAGTATTTCCCTTCGCCTTCGTCAAGAGTCTTTATAGCCACCCGGCCTTCAGTTGTCCCTCCAAACACAAGTATCATTTACGGAAAAGATGTTTGAAGTTGTTGTCGTATAGCCGCGACAGACCATTACGGTTGTCGATCGCGTCTCCAACCACTAAAAGGGTTGTAAGCGTAAGGTTATTGTCATGAACGATACTTGCCAAATCTTTCAGTACGCCACGATATATTCTTTCTTCTTTCCATGTGAGTTTGTAACAGGCTGCTACCGGTGTTTCAGGGGGATATGCCATAAGAAGTTCGCGCTGCACATCGTCAACAATACCGGCGCTGAGATAAATGCACATTGTGCTTTGTGAAGCGGCGAGTTTATGCAGTTGTTCCTTTTCAGGCATTGGGGTTCGGCCTTCCCCCCTTGTAAGAATGATTGTCTGTACTTTCTCCGGTATTGTAAATTGCGATTTCAGAGCCGCAGCCGCAGCCTGAAAAGAGGATATGCCCGGAGTGATATGATAATTCATGCCATATTGGTCGAAATATGCCATCTGTTCCTGTATCGCGCCGTAGATACACGGGTCGCCGGTATGAAGGCGCACCACAAGTTTATCTCGGTCGTAAAACTCTTTCATCAATGAGAACTGTTCCTCCAGAGTCATGGATGCGGAACTTTTCACCGTGCATCCCGGTTTGGCGTAATAGGTAAGTTCTTTGGGCACAAGACTTCCGGCATAGAGTATCAGGTCGGCTTGCTCAAGGAAACGTTTTCCACGGACAGACACTAGTTCTGGATCTCCAGGGCCAGCACCAACAATCTCGATATGTCCTCCGCGCATGGCATCTTTATCTATGGCTACGGCAAACGTGAAATCAGAGTCATCTGATATTTTCCCTTTTTGTTTTTCAATCAGCAATTTCCCGAAGCCGGATGCTTTTAACGCGCAGCTTTCGGAAACGCCCGCCACTCCGGTCACTTCTATAACTTTTGCGGAAGGGTTGGGGACAGATATCCCTGAAAGTTGATCGGACGTGTAGATATTGCATTGATTGATGTTGCGCCATTCCGAAAGTTCTGACACAAGACGTTCATCTTTCTTCAGATCAATAGTTGAGACAGACCTTAATGAATCCGGACTTATTCCGTTTTCAATCAATTTGTTTCCGATATAGTCAGTTATTCCCTCAGGGTTGCAGTCACGTCGGCATCCGATGCCTAAATTCAACACCTGCGGGCGATAATAGAGAATTTGAATTGATGTGAGATATATGAACGGGGTGACTGCGATGACAAGATCATATCCTGAGAAATCACTTCGGTCGGTCACTAATGAGACATTCGATGGGAGGGTAGCTTCCAGATACTCTGTGCCACGGTCATGGATGTCAAGCAGAAGTCCCACACGCTTGCCGTTTATCAAGGAAGCTATTGCCTGATTCATTTCCGGACGTGTGGCATCAATTGCCCATCCGAAGCGACTTGCCAATGTGTCGAAAGCCCACATCCCGGAATTGTCACTTTGGGTGGTGATGACCGGGTTTGCACCGATAACGTGCGCCACCTCCTCACATAATTTGTTCGCACCACCGATATGTCCCGAAAGCACAGAGATAGCGTTGCGTCCGATGCTGTCCACACATACAACAGCCGGATCAGTGTATTTGTCTTTGACCAAAGGGGCAATCATCCGCACACATACTCCTAATGCGCCAACGAAGATAATGGCTTCTATTGAAGAGAAATCGAGGGTAGAAAAATCCTTTTGGTCAATCAAAATGAAATCAGGTTTCTCTCCTTTTATCATGTCGCCTAACCGGCGTCCAGTTTCGTTTATAAATACTATATATTTCATTTTGCTTTCATTACGGTTATGGGATTATGATTATTCAGAATCAAAGTGTGCTCACACTCGATAGTGCCGTTGCAGTTGGCCACTGCGGACCGGAAAGTCTGACAGCTTTCCGCGTTCACGGAGTTGAAGACGATAACTCCGTTTTTGTTCAGAACCTGATAAATACGACTCACCATCTCTTCAAGATGACCACCATGTCCCCCTATGAAGACGGCATCCGGAGAAGGGTAGGATGCGAGATCCAGGTCCATGAAATCACCGATGACTCCGGTAATGCCCGGAACGCCGAAAATCCGGCAATTCCCTTCGAGAAGTTTTTCCGATTCCTCACGTCGCTCGAAAGCGATTATCCCAAGAGAGGGGAATTGCAACTTGGCCTCAATGGAAACAGATCCCGTGCAGAATCCTATGTCCCACATCACTGACCTGTCATAAAGGTCAAGCATTGACAACGAGAGGAGTCTTACGGGCATTTTTGTAATCATATTGCTCCGGCCGGGGAGATGTTCAAACAAGTTTTCCGGAATACCGAAGTGCCTTTTGCGCGGAAATTTCATTTGAAGGATCACACAGTTGGGGTTAGCGAAAGGCTGGTCAACTACTTCTTGCAAAGATAATATGGAAGTACGCTCCATCTCATTTCCAAGGCATTCTCCTATCGACATTATATAATTATCATATCCATAGTATAGCAATCGTGAGGCTATTTCAGCCGGCCCTTTCCTATGATCTGTGAGCACGCCGATGAGTGGACGATTTTCCAGAAGCGCCGTATCAAGAGCATTCCACGGGCGTCCCGTAAGTGACACATTCACCATCTCTGCATATGGTAGAAGTAACCTATGGGCCAATAACTGCAACGAATTGAACGTCGGATAGATTCTTATCTTGGCTTCCGGGAACTCCCTTCTGACAGTATTGGCATAACCATAGAAAATGGGATCACCAGAGACGAAGACGACAATATCATTATAATCTACATACCGTTTGAAAACCGATTCCAACGGAACGGTTATGTCAATCCAGACAGCGCCGGCAGGAAGTAGGGAAGCCACGATCTCATGTTGGCGCCGTCCTCCCGAGAACACCTTTCCCGAAGCGATAATGTCGGCTGTTTCCGGCGGGAAAAATTGATTCCGGTTGTCGGAAACGCCAATAATCTGAAATAATTTATCACACATCTCTACCAGGTTTAAGAAGTTGTGCATCAGGCCAGCAAAGAATGGCATTGACTAAAGTGGCTGCAAGATTGCTGCCCCCTTTCCTCCCTTCCACTATAATTTTAGGAATGTCTGTAAACGGTTTCACCATGTGTTTGCTCTCACAGACATGGACAAAACCGACCGGTGCAGCGACTATGCCGCACGGTGTCACCTTTTTTTGTCGGATTAATGTACACAGTTCCATAAGGGCTGTAGGAGCATTTCCAAACACATACAGAGCATCAGGATGGTCAGCGGCAGCTTTCCTTATTCCGGCCTGTGTTCTCGTTATCCCTTTTTCTTTTGCAAGCTCTGTGGTGGCAGGTTCATTAAGATAACACATTACCTTTATCCCCAGCCTTTCCAAAGCCCCTTTGCGGATGCCGGATGCTGCCATGGTCACATCAGTGATTATGGTCCTGACGCCGCCCTCAGTCAAAGCCCGGTAAATCTTTTCTACGGCTCCACAATCTGCCTTGACAATATTCTCCATGTCAAAATCGGCGGTGGTGTGGATTGCGTGCAGCATGGGCCATTTGAGGTCAAGAGGAATGTCAGGATGTGTCATTTCTCTCTCTATTGTCCGGAAACTCTCGATCATTATTGATTGTCCGGGAGCGGCTCCCTTTTCTTCCATATCACGATAATAACCACGGGGAGTAGTGATACGTCCCTGCCAGGAATATGTTTGGGAATTTCCTATGATCACCACAGTGAACATATCCACATCACCTGGATCAAATTCTTGAAGAGTGGTGACTGTCACATTCTGATCGTTTCGACCGGCTTGACGGACGTATCCTACAGGAGTATCGGGGAGACGACCTGCCAGAAATAATTCTTTCAACCTGTGGAGTTCCCAATATCTGCCGGTGCTTCTGGGATTATAGATAGCTGTGATGAAGTCTGCTTCAACCGCAGCTTTGATTCTCCGTTCGATCAGATTCCACGGGGTCATCAGGTCGCTTAGGGATATCACACAAAAGTCATGTCCCATAGGAGCACCGAGCAATGATGCTGCTTTCTGGAAAGCGCTTATGCCGGGAACTACCTCAATGTCAATGACCGAGCCACGATTACGAAGCATTTCGTATACAAGAGGCGCCATGCCATATATTCCGGCATCTCCTGAGCTGATAACGCACACATCCTTCCCCGATTCGGCAATTTCAAACGCTTTTTCAATTCGTGTCTGTTCCTGTTTCATCCCATTTTCCACTATAGTCGCATCAGGTTTGATGAGATTCGATATGAAGGGGATGTAATATTTGTATCCGACAATTATATCAGCCTGCCTAAGTGCTTCAATGGCATATGCTGTCATATCTCCGGTGTTGCCTGGCCCTATGCCTATTACTGTTATCTTTGGTTTCATTTCCATTACTCTGTTATAAAATAATTTATCACATTTACCGGGGTGTATAGGTGTTGCCCGGTGCGTGAGGATGTAGCATGGTCAGATTGAATGGTTATCTGCAATTGCCCCCTTCTTGTAAGTAGAGGATGAAGGATGAGTCTGTCAATTTCTTCAAGAGTCTTTATTTTCTTTTTCCAGTTGCGTTGGTGTGAAATCTCATCAGGAGCCTCAATATGAAGCAATACAAAATCATCTTTTTTCAGAGCGTCAATTGTAGCTTCAAGTTGTGCTCCATAGTCAGTGAATTCATCTCCTGTTGCATTAGGCACATCTATGATGTGCATTCCGATGGCGCCACCAATGCCTTTGACTACGTTGACTCCGGCCACTACAGAACCTGGAATATAGGCATCAAATTTTACCACATGGCCTGGTGCCCAGAGAGCTATGCCATTTGCTATGTGGCCCTTCAGTATCTTGCGTGTCTCAGCAATGCAGTGATTTAATCTTTTTGCCAAATTATGGCAATCTGAATCAACATTAAGCAGGTTGACTGAGTGCCCCACTAAAGAATGAGGTGTACGCGCTACTATGGATGAACGACAATTCCGGATAATTAATAGATTTCTGTAATTTCCGTAACAGTAAAACCTGAAATCATCTGAAGCAAAATGTTGATTTAGCAAATCTATAATTACATTGCTTTCTTTATAGCATGGATTGAAACCGCAGTGAGACACAATGTTCACGTTATTGTGTGCGATGAGATTGCATCTAATACAGAGGTCATTGTCATTGACATCAATTCCACCGTCTAAAGCTTCAAGCCAAGACCTGATTTTTATTATTATCAGCAATCTTTTCATGTCTCAGGCAGTGATAGTGTAATAAACGGAATCGATCAGGTGCTCTATCGAGTCTATTTTTACTCCGTTCAACTCATAGCTACTTGTGGTTACATTGATGGTGACTGAGTTATCGTGATTATCTGTAACTGCTATGCCCCGACGCGCCAAAGCTCTCTTAACCATATTATATCGTGCTCCAGAGCCGGTAAGGCATACCGACTTGTCAAGTTTATGGCATATCTTGAATAATCCGCTTTCCGCATCGAACGACACGCCTTCCCGGTGGAAGTAACGGCTCATTTCACCATTCAATGCCAAATCCTCCGGGGTGCCGATCGTCACCCCTTGTCCCTTGTCTATGAGCCATATCTTGTCAGCTATCTGGAGAGCAAGTTCGAGGTCGTGGGTAGAGAGGAAAACCGTTTTGGATTGTTCCCGTGCGAGGGCCTGCAGAAGCTGCATGATTTCCACTTTGCTTGGATAATCGAGAAAGGCGGTAGGTTCATCAAGAAAAATAATAGGTGTTTCTTGTGCAAGAGCTTTGGCTATCATCACCTTCTGCCTTTCTCCATCGCTTAAAGTCTGCACCATACGCCCGCGTAATCCCTGAATCCCGACCAACTTTAAGGCTTCCTCTACTATTTCCCGGTCGTATTCATTCATGTGTCCCCAGAAACCGGTGTATGGGCTCCGTCCCATGCCTACCAGTTCATATACCGACATATTGGTTATTGTCAGCTTTTCTGTAAGCACCACGCCTATCATTCTGGCTAATTCCGCATCAGAATAATCCGACAACGCCTTACTCTCTATGAAGACATTCCCTTTCACCGGGGGAATAAAACCGGTCAGGGTTTTCAACAAAGTGGATTTACCCGCTCCGTTAGGCCCGAGCAGACACGTAAGTTCCCGGTCATATAGAGCAGCATTGATATCGGTGGTAATCAGTGCAGACCCTTTCTTATTGTGGTAGCCGGTTGAAAGATCCACGACCTTGACAGTATCTTTTCTCCTCATCATATATCGCTTTTCCGTTTATTGAACAATACCCACATCACGACTGGGGCCCCGACCAAAGCCGTTACCGAGTTGACCGGAAGTGCCCCCTCAAATCCTGGCATTCGCGCAATAAGATTGCACAGAAGGGCTAATGAGGCGCCGCCCAGAAGGGATGCCGGCAATATAGTGGCATGGTTTGATGTGTGGAATAATCCTCTGCATATATGTGGAACGGCAAGACCGAGAAACACAACCGGTCCGCAATAGGCAGTCACTACCGCAACCAATATGCCGGAGCATCCGATTACGAGCATCCGGGCCCTTTTTATATCCAATCCCAGATTTCGTGCGTAGGAGTCGCCCAGCAACAACAGATTCAAGGTCTTTATCAAAAGGAAAGAGAGGGGCAACAGCACCAACATCAGAATGATAAACACTGAAGTCTGACCTCCTGAGACTCTCGAGAAGCTGCCAAGCCCCCATATCACGTATGCGCGAATATCTTCCTCCGCACTAAAAAATTTCAGCACACCGATAATTGCGTTGGCGATATAGCCTATCATCACACCCATGATAAGAAGGGTCACGTTGCCTCTGACTTTCCGGGCAACAAAAGCGATCAGGGCCATGATCAGCAGAGACCCCACGACAGCAGATACGGTTATCGTCACTTCGCCGATCACGCCTAATTTGCTCAAGGCAACCCCACCGATGCTCCCGGACAACAGCACCACACATGCCACACCCAGGCTTGCGCCTGAACTTATGCCCAACACGGAAGGTCCTGCGAGCGGATTCCTGAACACCGTCTGCATCAGCAGGCCGCTTACAGCCAGTCCGGCGCCGGCCATCGCTGCCGTGAGCGATTGTGGCAGACGCGATTTCATGATTATGTTTGTCCAGATAGCATTGTCGTTTTTCTGGCCTGATAATATTCCGATGATATCCCCCATGGGAATGTGTACTGAACCCAGAAGGAGATTCATTATGAAAAAGACAATTATCGAGACGCCTAATGCTATCATCAGGATGATAGTTTTGCTCTTGCTCATTTCTTCAAAAGATGATAGTAGCCTGGCTTATAGTCGGGAAGAATATCCGGGTGGAACACATGGATGAAATCTGCCAACACGATCTCCGGCTCCACCGGCATCCGTTCATAGAATGGAACTTCCTTCATATTGCAGTATATCACCTTCCGATTTTTCCAGGCATCAAAGTCGGTGTAACGGTTATCCTGTTCCTTAAGCACATTGTAATCATATTCGCCATCGAAACTGTTGACTATGCGCCAATAGTCCGCATGGGCGGCGTTGGTGTAGACTGTCTCGTAGTCCAATGTCACTCCACCCGATTCCGTATTATCCTTCAGGAAGTAGTCGCCTCCGGCATCCCGGAACAGTTGTGCAAGGAAGCTCTTTCCGCCTACGGCATACTAGTTACCGCCACGCATCTCCCCGCTGAAAACTGTTGGCCGGTTCTTAACAGTATCGACTCTGGATTTGAGATCATTATAGCGTTGTTCGATGCCTGCAAAAATCTGGTTCGCCTCTTTCGCTTTCCCGGTGAGCAATCCGATCACCTTTATCCATTCCGCCTGTCCGAGTGGGGTCAGCTCCTTATACCCTAAATGCGGAATCATGGGAATGTCGACATTCCGGATAGCATCATAGCCGCCACGTTTGAACGGCGATATGAAAATGACATCCGGGTTGATAGCCATGATCACCTCATTGTCGAAATTGCCTTCAATACCAATTTTGTGAGTGATCCCGTTTTTCAGCTGCCCGTTCATTTTCTCATTATGCAGATGCCGTGTACTCGTTATTCCCACCACTTTCTCAGGTATGTCAAGTTTCAGAAAATTTGAGAGCTGCAGAGAAGTCATGCATATTGCAGATTCTATTGGAATATCGATACGAGTATAGCCTTCAGGCACTGTTCCTGAGTAATCTTTGCCTGTAAGTGCGAAGTGGAATTGTTCTGCTTCCTTGTTTTCCGGATCATTGATATCAAGGAGTGTCATGTCTTCCTGATATTTTACTTCGAACCCCTGGGCATAACCGGGCTTGACCATGTCGGTTGAATCGACAGTAGAAGAACTCTCTTTGACTGTATTTTCTGATGTTTGCTTGCCTCCGCATCCTGCCAGAGCGATGGCTATCATGACAACGAGACATTTTATTAACTTCATGACATTTTTATTTTTCAGGTATGTAAATTATTTCTCCATTTTCAAGTTGATAGGCAGTACCCACACGTCGGCCCATTGAGCCGTCTGACTGTGGTTGCGAGTCGGAAGGAGTGTATTTCCGAATCTCTTGCCCCTCTTTTGTGATAATCTCCATATTGTCTTGCCCCGGATTTTTCACTATGGTGTAGTCTTCTTTTGAAAAGACTTCACTCATGTTAAAGTGAGCCACCAATGCTACCATAAGTGCGACGGCAAATACCATCGCAACGTCAAAGAGGTTGGTCAGCATACCCAGAGGATTGTCATCATCATTATGGGCGAGTATCGGGTTCTGTTTCATCTGTCGGCCATTTTATGGAATAAAAACTCAAGAGCGTTGTATCCCCTGGCATAGAAACGCTGTTTCACCTTAAGAGTAGCAAGCCCTATGCCTGCTACCAACATTCCGATTACCGTAGTGGCAAATGCTACCTGCATATTATAAGCCATGGAAGCGATATCGCCTTCTGCCAGCCCTACAAGAGCCGGGCCCATTGGAATGAGAGTGCCCATTAGTCCGAGCATCGGTCCGAATTTAATCAATAGCCTGCTCTTGGAGAGTTCCTGCTGCACATCGACTTGATAATCCGCCAATGCATGTTCGCAATAAATACGGTCTTCCCTGTGGATCAGCATTTCACGGAAACATCTATTCACAGGAGAATCTTTTGAGGATCCAATTTTCCCATCAGCCTCCGCCATAGATTCCATACTGAAATTTTCCACCATGTGTCGCAATTGTTCTGACAGGGCCTTATGCTTCCGCCACTCCGGATAAAAGCCGACAGCCAATACAATAGCCTTTCCGAGAAGAAACAATAAGAGCAATATCACGGGCATGAGAAGTCCGTTGGAGATAACAAACAATATGTTGGAAATGGTATTCATAATATGCCGTATATCATGATGAAAATAATCAAATTTATTACTGAGGAAATGTAAAGCCATGTCCTGAGGTCTTGCAGACTACGCAGCATTACGCTCGCCCCTGCCAGTATGAGCGCGACTATGCCTGATACGATGACCCCGGTCATTTTGAAATCCACGCCAGTCATTATGTGGAGAATTGCAAATGATAATGCCGCGATAGAGAATGGAATCAGCAATCCGGGGTAATGGTAAAGAACTGTATTTCCTATTCCTCTATAAAAAAGATAAGCGAGAAACAATATCAGTTCGATGAATCCAAATATCATCATGTCCTTAAGGTTGCAAAAAACGAGTATTTCCGATAAGGAAAGGCTGCTCAGCCATAAAGTGATGAAATATGAGAAGACAATCCAGACGACATACCATGTAAGCATGTCTCTCTTGGGCAACAACGAAAGTTTTATCATATCCGTCCAACCCGCTGCGACAGCCAAGATAATAATAATAACACTCATGATTGCTTCCTCCGTTTGTTGGTGAAAAGAATAAATGCAACCAAAAGAAGTAATATGGCAATTCCTCCTACCAAAAAGTAAGGCGACTTGGCGGATATCATATCGGGCAATAATTTCATGCGCTCTTCTTTCAAAACTTTTGCATCCAGACCTTGGGTTGTGGCTTTCGCTATATTATCGATGTATCTGTCAGCCGCGGAAATATCAAGATGACCGGCGATGAAATCCTGGAGTTTTTTATTTGAACACACAAACTCTGTACATGGCGCACCGTTTCGCTCCGTGATCCGTGCGTGGAGATGAGCTGTGATTTCAATCTGGGCCTTATCGGCTTTCCAAAAACCTTTTCTGGAACTTTCAAGCATCGTAGCCGTCATTTCCTGAAGGGCGACGGGATTGGTTCTTTCGAAATACTCCTCGATTCCAAGATTGTTCACATCCTTGACATATATATCGTAAAGGTCGTTGTAGATGTTTTCTGACAATGCGCTCGGACGTGTTGCACTCCAGCCAAATATATTTCGGAAAATCTCTCCGAACATCTGAGCCGTGGTGGCTCCTCCTTTCATTCGTTGCCTGATAAACTCAGGGTTCAGTATTGTGGCCCGGGATTCTATCGCCACAGCTCCTTTTGTGTCTTGTAGCCGTGGGAGATAGGAGTTCCGATAGTCGGCCAATATTGCATCCGGTTCCTTTCCGTTGATAGATGATGCAGCCAGAGAAAGGGCTCCTGTAAATTCATAGACATGATCAAGAGAGATGGGGCCCCATGTATTGCTCTGACGAGGCTGGACTATCATGTCGGTATTGGTGATGGCTGCCTTAAAAAGATTTTTATCCATTTTCCCCCAGTTTTCCTCATCACCATACATGGCGCACATATTGTTGAGGTAGCCGTCTACGAGTTCCTGCCGGTCGTCCCATTCACCGGAACTTTCAGTAAAACGGAGCATCCCCGTGCTATATCCTGAATTTACCGGACCAAACACTCTCATGTGTGACAGCTCGCGGGCGCGTTGGGGTGACTCACCTTTTTCCACGAGATCTTTTTCCTGAGCCATCGACCCTTCCGCTACAAAATTAGGATAAGCATCATCTTTGCTCTTGGCGGCCAACGCCACAGCGTCGGTGAGCATCTTCAGCCGCGAGCCTGCAATGTCGCGTAGCTGGCCTGACACCTGAACCATGATGTTGACACGCGGCCTGCCGAGTTCGGCACTTGGAGTCAATTTCAAATCCACCACGCGCCCTTGATCATCGCGCACCGGCTCCACGCCGAGCATACGCAAAGCCTGGGCTATCGTTGCCCCTTGTGAGGAAATAAATTCACCTGCCCAAAAGGTATAGCTTACCTTCCGGGGATATTCGCCATGTTTAGAGTAGTAATTCTTCAAAGATTGTTCGGCAAGAACAACGCCATCGTTCCATGCTTTTAAGCCGGGGGTGGCTTCGGCATTGATACTGTACATGTTGCGCCCCATAGGCAATACGTTGGGATTCAACACCGGATCTCCACCAGGGGCTGGGCGAACCGGCACTCCATCCAAGGCTCTTACCATAGCGTCGATCTCGGCACCTGCCGATTCCCGGAGCAGACTGCGATAGGAAATGGCCTCCGATGTCTGTCCGGAAGCATCCGTCGCTCCTGCCAGTGCTGAAGCGATATCCTTTTTCGCCTTTGGAAGATAGTGGTGGCTGACAAATGTGAAATCCTGAAGATTCTTTTTTGAGATTATTCCATTTTCATAATCGGCTTTGGCTCTTTTGTAGGCCAGCGGGTCGGCGGCCATGGCGAGAACGCTCGTAAGCATATCCGAATCTGAATAGGGGATACCCATTACATAGTAGGCACCTGTGATTTTTTCATTTGCCAGTTCCTCTACAAATCCGTCGACCAGTTTCAATTCGTCAATAGTATAACATCCGCTTTTTACGGAGTCAAGCCCCAGGTCTTTATGGAAACCGTAGCTGATGATTTCGTCCTTAAGTCCTGGAGTATTCTTTCTGGGGTTGGCGATGGCATCATGTAGATTTTCGATGAGGGTATTATATTTCCGGCGCATACCGCTTTCCACATAAGGGGGGGTAAGATGGGTGACTATGACCGCATGGCTGCGCCGTTTGGCAATGACTGCTTCCCCGACATTGCCGGTGGTATAGAAGTAAAAATGCGGACGGTTCCCGATCAGCACCTCAGCCCAATCGGCTTTGGAAAGACCTGCGTTCTTGCCGGGAGTGAATTCAAGATTGCCATGAGTACCGAAATGAATCATGGCATCCGCATCAAATGCTTTCTGCATATACAGGTAAGGGGCGATATAGGAGTGAGGAGGGACAACCTCAGCGCCATGCGAGAGTTTGAAATCATCATCCCCTAAAGCAGGCCGAGGTTGTGGAAATACCAGGATATTGCCGTATTGCAATGCGGCGATGGCAATGCTGTCACCTCGGGCCAGAAGGGTTCCCGGAGCTTTCCCATAACGAGCCACCACTTCGTCATATTTTTCAGGTAAAAGTGTGGATTTTGCCCAATTCTCATACTCTTTGGCTCCGACCCATAACGGTTTGCAGAAATTCATGAAATATTTCTGGGCGGCCGGGGCGTATGACCCCATCACACTTCCTTGCTCCATGAGCTGTTTGCCAAATTCAGTTACTGTCGGTGGCAATCCGGATAAGTCATACCCCTCGGCTTTGAGTCGTCTTAAAAAATTATAGAGCGACGGCACTACCTCCATCCCCGATGCAAGGAGAGCATCTTTGCCGGGAGTCTTGAAATAAGCTATCGCTATTTTTTTCTCGGAATTAGGTTTTTCTTTCAAATTCATGAATCTTCTAAACTGTCCTATAAAGGCATCTACCCGTTCCTCCTCAGGAGTATAGAGCAGATAGCCATCATTACCCGGATTCTGCGTTGAAATGCAAAGAGGAGTCATCCCTCCGTCAATTTCTGGAACCACAATACGTGCATTCAGAGTCCCGCCTCCCATAGGATTGTTAATATCGAGCCATTCCTCCCGGCTTTGGATCAGAGGGAATGGCATGAAGAGAGGAATACTATTATCGTATGCCCAATTGATCAGTGAGTCGTTGCCAAGACGCCCCATCGGAAGATATACTATTGCATCCGGATTCACGTCCTTGATCATCCTGACACGTTTGCGTCCTGACGACGACAGGGGATACACGTTATACCTGGCGGTTGTGAGGCATGCCACAAGCGTATCTATGTGGGCGCGGTTGTTCTCAACTGGGAATGTTACCCCCGATATAAATACCACATTTTTCCCCTTGTCATTATAGACCCCCTTATCCTTCAGATAAGCTGACAATTCAGCCGCTTCCCCAAAATATTGACCGGCGTCCAGATGATAATACATGTCGGAAGGGAGATCTTTCGGGAGGTCGAAATCCATATCTCCGATGCGGCCGGGAGTCGCAACAGTCCTCATGTAGCGGAGCATATTGCGGTAGTTGTCGCGACATGGATTGGAAAAGTAATGTTGAAGAGTCACAGTCTGCGCCGAATCAAGATTATGATTCACGACATAGTTGAAATTCCGCAATGTATTTGTAAATACCGGAATCCCTTTTCCGGCTGCTATGTCGAGCGACTGGAGTTGAAGTGAGTCAAGATAAAGGCCACGGCCATACATCAGTACAGCATCATAATTATCAAAGTCATCTGCATCTTCCATTGATGAACACACTACCTCTATATGATGGCTATCATTATTAAGTACAATCTTAGCAGCCTGTGCCGGCAATGGATTCACCACCAGAATCTTTGTAGGCTTAAACCATGTTTGGTAACATACATATCCACAACATGCAACTGCCAACACTGTAAGAATGCATGGTATAAATTTCTTGACTCTTGCCATCTTCTTACATATTCTCTTTTATATACGTTGCTTTTTGTTTCGAGGCGTCAGGCACAGGCGCGTAAAAAGCATCCTTGATATGCTGAATGTAGATATCCTGGATTGCAGGAATCTGTCCTAAGCCTTCGAGAATAGATGATATGGAGAATCCCATTTTCGTAAGTTCATCCCTCCATTCTCCATCGATATCGTTACGTGCATGATCACCAGCAACAAACATAAATGGGATTAGAGTCACCGATTTGCTACGAGCTTCTTTCAACCGCCTTACAGTAGTTTCCATTGTCGGATAACCCTCGACTGTTGCCACATGGAAAGACGGATTCCCTATCGAAGTGAATATATAGTCCATCTGGGAGTATATGGCATTTGCCGGAGTTGATGTGCCGTGACCGATAAGAACGACAGCCCCATTTTTGGCAGTGGCATTCTCGTAGCGTGAAGACAGTATTTTGGCAACAGCCTCGCAATCATTTACGGAATAAAGCAACGGGCGGCCTACTCTGATTTCTTCAAAGAAATGCGCCATCAGTGCGGCCTCGTTTCTTAGGACTTCTGCTTCAACTCCGTCTATCACATTTGTACCCTGCACAATGACATGGGTGTATCCATCAGCAGCAAGCCGTAGCAACGCCTCTTGGGGAGTTGGCTTAGAAATGCCTCTTTTCTTTAGTCTATTGATTATGATGCGTGAGGTATATGCTTCCAACACGTTGGCTTTTGGAAATGTCTCCTTCACTTTTTGGTTGATGGCATCAATGGTGAGAGCACGCGTATCGTCAAAAGTTGTGCCGAAATGCACCATCAGAATCGCCGTTTTCTCTTCTGGTAACTTCTCCGAATTTTGAGCCTTAACCGTTATTATACCAAATAACACGAAAATTATTGCAATTATTTTTTTCATCGTTACCGAAATAGGATAATTCCCCCGGAGCAATTAAATTGCCCCGGAGGAATTGGCAGAAAAAAATTATAAGTCTTGTTTCACATCTTCAACTACTCTTATCTGTTCAAAGTAGTAGCCCGGAGCCATAGTAGCACCGAGGACAGTCTGTTTGGTCTGGGCATCGTAGATATAGATTTGAGGCTTCTGCCCCTCTGCATCCACACCGATGTAAGCTTTGTGGTTAACAAAAGCCATACGTGATGAGAAGCGGCCGCTACTAAAGGCCAGACGTGAGCCTTTATACATTACAGGGGTAGAACTCTTTGATTGGGTATTGAGCACAGTATAGTAATGACTGAAGTCATCAATAGAGGTGCCCTTGTCATCATCACGTGCGTATGCAATGACATCATTACCCCCCATGTAAATGATTGAAATCAATTTACCACCGGCAGTGAAACCATCGTATGACTGGTCAAACGATGTTGATCCAGCCGGAATCTTTAGCAGATGGCTATGTTCGTTGCCATCTGCATCATCTGTTACACAGGCAATAAAGAGGTTGTTGCTGTCGTCGATGAATGTAGTTGTCTGGAGCAACTCTCCATAGGCTGTGCCGACCATTTCGCAGTCAAGAAAGCAGGGAGTATCGCTTTCCACTTCCATTGTCGATGGATTGATAACTGCGGTCATCATGGGAGTAACGCGTTTCCCTCGCTTGCCTCCCCCTTTGGCATAATAGAAGTAGAAAAGTTTGTTGTCGGAAGCACGATATGTGAGAATGCCTGAGGTTGTGAAGAGTTCGCCTCCATCGGGCATTTTGACATCAAGATTGCCCTCAGAGATTATTGTCATATCCTCTGCATTGAGCTTAGTCCAGATGATTTTGTTTCCTTCTCCGTTTGATGCCATGATCACGAGAGTGTTGTCGTTAATCCAAGCATGCGTGTATTTACGTGTAGAGTAAGTGTTTGTCTGGAATCGACGTTCTTTTACCACATTGATTTTGTTGTCTGTGATAGTATATTTTGCGAAGCGATCTCCTGACACAGGAACCTGATAGTAGTAGGCACCCTTAAGGATGGTCTCAAGTGACAAGATGGAATTCACCTCGGTGCCTTCACCCTGAAAGGTAATTTCCGGTTGGTCTGATTCGAGTGAGTTCACACTGCGAACCAGTGTTTGCACATCGCGCCCCATGCCACCATGACGGTCAAGGGCCACCCAAAGGTCAAAGTGATAGTCTTGGACAAGCGTAGGATCGTCCGGAACATCCGGTTCATCATCGTTCGAGCAGCTTGTCATGCCAAACGCGATGAAAATCGCCATGAAAGACGAGAGAAGGAATTTTACTTTTCTCATTGTCGTTATGATTTATAGTTGGTTAAGAAATATTCGGAACTTGGCAGCGAAACGCCTTCCGGGCTTTTGCAGCATATAATTGTCATACGCCAGCCTGTCGAAGACATTGTTGCATTCGAGGGATATGTTGTATCTGTCATTATGCCATGAATATGTTGCGGATATGTCAGTAATGTTTTGATTTGGGATTCGTGCTTTTGTCGATGCAGATCCAAAAGCTTCCCAATTCAGATAATACCAATGGATATACTGATAAGCGAGGTTCAAGCGTAGCCTATCTGTCTTATCTATTATATTGCGGAAGATATAGGAGCCTTCTATGTTTCCAAACATCCATGGACGATTTGGCACTCGGTTTTTGTAGGTTGCCGAAGGATTGCCATCAGTCTTATATTTCTTCAGATCTCGTGAATCGCTCCAACTCCCATTTAGAGTGAGTTGCAAGCGGTTATCCCAAAAATACGAAAGTTCAAAATCAAATCCTTTCACATCAATGGCCGGTTCGTTGACATACTGCATCATTCCATCACGTTCCGACACTGTAGCGCGGATATAATCCTGCACATGCCTTATGAATCCATTTGCCTCGTAACTAAATTGATGAGATCCTTCTCCAAAGTAGAGAGTACCAAACACTCCCAGATTATAATTATTGCTGGTCTCAGGTCTCAGGGCAAGGTTGGGATATACGGTAGTGCCATTACCTAAAAGCTCTCGGGACAACGGCAATCTCACACTATGCTCATAGGATGCCTTTATAGCAGCAGGTTCAAAAAACATATACCTGCTTCCTATTCCGGCTCCCCAATAATTCTTGGTTACATCAGTGTCTATCTTATCGACGCCTGTTATTGTGATATCATCCGTTTGCTTAATTGAAAGAGAATTTATGTAATCTTTTACAAAATATGATGTTTGCCATCTTTGATTAAAGAAAGATTGTGAATATGTAAACGACAGGATATGTTTCGTTACAACGTCATTAGATGGCTCAAAAAATTTGTCGACATCATCATGCCTGTCATTGCCTCTGCGGTTGAGCATATAATTTAATGTGAACTCATGATGCTCATTAACTTCATAATCTATCCCTGCGTTTATGATTGTGAGCGGTCTGTCGTATACTCTGATTGTCTTTGCCCTATTGTTGATTTCGTTGCCAGATGAAGGTATCCAAGTACCATCCCAAGAATATTTGCGAAACGCAGTATCGACCGTTTCACTGTGATCCCAAGTATGAGATAGGTTTACACGTGTTGAAATGTTATCCCACCGTTTGATATAACGAGCTAATATGTTGTAGGAATGAGAATGTTTGCTCGCTTAGCCGTATACCTTGTTCTGCATGGCTCCGGTCTGAATATCTTTATCAACCTTATTATAAGCAAAACCCACAAAAAATTGGTCAGCCCATTTCACATCGTTTACCCCAACTTCTATTTGTCCGAACAGAGAGAAGTAATCGTCATGAAATCTTTTCTTATTTGTCAGAATATACTTATCCTCCCTATCGCTCCATACCTCGACGCCTTTCATCATATAGTTGTTTTTTGAGTAATTGAGGCCTAATGTAGGGCGTATGATTATCGCAGTACCAGGAATGAAATATTGTCCGGTTATATCTCCATTATGAGTACAAAAAGAACCTATGCCGTAAGAAACATCCAAAAAGTTCTGACGTTTTTTCTTTGTGATAATATTTACAGCTCCCCCAAGGGCATCAGAGCTCAGATGTGAAGGAACAACCCCTTTATATAGTTCTACACGGTCGATAATATTAAGAGGTACATTATCCATAGTAAATCCCGTGCCCTTGCTCTCTAGTGGAACACCATCTATGAAATAACGGATAGAGTTCCCTGAAAGTCCGTTGATTGTCAAGTCAAAATCAGAGCCGGCACCACCGTCTCTTCTCACTTTTACTCCAGCCGTCCGGTCTACGATATCATTCAGCGTAACCATTTTATTGAGGTTTGGAGTTATCTCTACCGCATTTACAGAGAATGCGCCTTCTTCTAATCTTTGGGACGCCTTTTTGCCATATACATTAACTCCCCTTAAAGCCACGGCATCTTCTTCCAAGACTAATTCAAGTGACGTGTTATGAGAGAGTACTACAGTAAAATCCTTTGATTTATAACCAACAGCAGTAACTATTCCAGAATAATTTCCAGATTGGAGAGTAACTTCAAATATACCCTCTAAATCTGTCACGGCAACATATTCGTTATCTGAAATCCTTATTGTTGCATAAGGGACCGGTTCACCTGAGGGGTCCTTTACCTTGCCAGAAAAAATATACGAAGGGTTAGCCGCTTGAAGGAACAAGTAACTAACTAAAATCAATATTATCAAGATGCAATGCCTCATTTCGGTCTGCTGCTAAAAATATTATGGAGGCAATATACTACAGCAAACCATATTCGACCTCCCGACAAAGCATAGAGGCGAATGGTTGTTTTGTGGTAATATTACCCGAAAACTACAAAACATATTTTGCTTTGGCAGGTCTCCTGACTTATCCTGCTCACCAACGTCTTCCCATCAAAATTGACAGTGACATTGTGCTGGTGAGTTGTGGTAGGAATTACAGTAGCGGGTCTGTCCCGGATTTACACCGGATTCCCTATTAATCGCGTTGCCGCGAACCAAAACGTACTGCAAAGGTATAAAATAATCTACATTCCTCCAAATGTATTCAGGGCTGGAGCATTAAATTTATATAAGATTCAGTTAAAACTGAGGTGCAATTTG
>JAMPEH010000179.1 GCA_023665245.1 Muribaculaceae bacterium | reverse complement strand
GAACACGAGGAAGGAATAAGCGGCCAGCGGCGAGGGGAAGGTCCCCGCCAGCGCGGCGGCCACCGTCGCGCCGCCGGCTCCCAGCGAGAAGCCGTGGAGCAAGCTCATGGTGGAGACCACGGCCTCCTTGGCAATGAGGCCGGAGAGCAACGCAACGGCCGCCTGCCAAACGCCAAAGCCCAAGGGGACCAGCGCAGGGGCGATGGCCGAGCCGAGATAGCCCAGGAAGCTGTCGCCGGGGTCGCTTACGAGCCGGAGCCCCGGTCCAAAGGACTGGAGGAACCAGAGGATCACACTCATTACGAGGATCAGGGTCCCTGCCTTCACCAGAAAGCCCCGGACCTTTTCCCAAACATGGGTCGCGCAATTTTTGAGCGTGGGGAGGCGATAGGGCGGAAGCTCCAGCAGGAAGGTGGCCGGTTCGCCGCGAAAGACGACCTTTTTGAAGAAAATGCCCGACAAGATAGCGCAGAGAAGGCCTAGAAGATAGAGGGAAAAGACCACCAGGCCCGCATATCGGGGGAAGAAGGCGGCGGAGAGAAGCCCGTAGACGGGAAGCCGCGCGGAGCAGGACATGAAGGGAACCAACAGCATGGTCATCCGCCGGTCCTTGTCCTTTTCCATGGTCCGCGCGCCCATAATAGCGGGGACCGTACAGCCAAAGCCCATCAGCATGGGGATGAATGCCTTCCCAGAAAGGCCGAAGCGGCGCAGGAGCCGGTCCATGATGAAGGCGGCCCTGGCCATGTAGCCGGAATCCTCCAGAAGGGAGAGGAACAGAAAGAGGAGGGCGATCTGCGGAAGGAAGGTAAGTACGCCGCCCACACCGCCGATAATGCCGTCGACGATCAGGCTGATGAGCCAGGGCTTGCCCCCGGCAGCGGTAAGAAGTCCGGTGACCCAGGGGGCGAGATGACCGCCAATGAGGGTCTCTACGCCGTCGGAGAGGAAGGAACCCAGCGGCCCAAAGGTGAGGGCGAACATGAGGAGCATGGTCAAAAGAAAGATGGGGACGGCAAAGACCTTGTGGGTGACGATGGAGTCGATCTTATCCGAGGTAGTGGGCGTCCCCAAGGGCTTGCCCCGCCGAACGGCGATCTTGGCAGCTCTGGTGATAAACTGATAGCGGCTGTCTGCTACCAGCGTTTCCCGGTCACCCAGAGGGGAGGACGCCTCGTACTCGGACACGATCTGCTCCAGCTTCCACCGTAGCTCGCCGTCCACGCCCAGGGCCTTCTCCACCAGCTCATCGCCCTCCAATAGCTTGATGGCGGACCAATGAGCGGGCAGACCCGCCGCATATGCCCGGTCGTGGATGAGCTCGCCTATTTTGTGGTGGATCCTGTGGGTGAAGTCGTCATAAAGGTCGTCCGGCTCGACGGTAAAGCCGGTATGGACGCTTTCGTGGGCAAGACGCAAAAGCTCGGAAACATTTTCTCCGGAGCGGGCGGTGATGGGTACTACGGGGACACCCAACGCACGGGAGAGTCGACCCAGGTCCAGCTTATCTCCGTGGCGCTTTACCTCGTCCATGAAGTTGAGCGCCACCACCATGGGCCGCTCCAGCTCCAAAAGCTGGACTGTGAGGTAGAGATTGCGCTCCAGGTTGGTAGCGTCTACGATGTTGATGATGGCGTCCGGCTTTTCGCCCACAATAAAGTCACGGGCAACGATCTCCTCCATAGAATAGGGAGAGAGGGAGTAAATGCCGGGAAGGTCAACGATGGTGACCGCGCGGCCGTTCACCGACGCCAGGCCCTCCTTCTTTTCCACTGTAACGCCGGGCCAGTTGCCTACATATTGATTTGCGCCGGTAAGAGCGTTGAAGAGCGTGGTCTTGCCGCAGTTTGGATTGCCCACCAGAGCCAGCCTCATCTCCCGGACTTCGTGGTCGGCCGTGTCAAGGGGGACTTTGTGATGCAGGCTTTCGTGCTGATGCGCCAGCGCCATGCGCCGCAGGGTCTCCTCGTCGGGGATATGCTGTTCCATCCCCTGGCGGTGTTCGCGCGGTGCGTATCGCGGGGCGTCCTCCGGGGGACAGAGGGTAATGTGCCTGGCGTCCTCCTTGCGGAGGGAGAGCTCATATCCCCGCAGTGTCAGCTCTAAGGGGTCGCCAAACGGAGCCACCTTGCGAAGGGTGACGGTGACACCGGGGGTAAGGCCCATATCCACCAGACGGTGCTTTACTGCGCTGTGATGGGAACCTACGGAGGCGATAACGGCGCTTTCACCGGGAGTAAGCTGGTCGAGGGTCATAAAACCACTCCTTGCGCGGGGAAGTGTTCAGGAAGTATTATATAACAAACGGCGGAGCGTGACAAGATGGAGGCAGAAAAAAGCGGCGCATACGCGCCGCTTTTTGAGGATCAGTTTTCTGTTACGGTGTGCGACTTGAGATAATCGGCCATGACCTTATACTGTGGAGCGGTAAAATGGACCCCGTCGGTGGATTTGTCGGCGGGGAGGTAGCCCTCCTCGTCGGCAAAGCAGGAGTAGAGGTCAACGTAGTAGCATTCCTCTTCCTCACAAAGCTCCTGCAAAACAGCATTGAGCCGGAGGACGTTGTCTTTGTTAAAGGGCGAGCTGTCCGACTTTTTCTTGGTAGTGGGGGTGATGGCGATGATATAGATGGGTGCATCCGGCTGAGTCTCTCGCAGGGCGTCCACAATGCCCTTCATATTGGTCTTGAAGCGAGAGTCGGTAGTGGATATTTCGTTGATGCCCAGCATGATATAGAATTTACTGAATTCACGTTGGGAAAGGCCGGTCTTAAGGGTGCCGGTCCCGCCGTCTGGAAGGTCGAACTTGCTGTAGCCCAGAGTGCCCGCGGCGCTCAAGCCGGTGGAGGTAAAGTAGGTGACGTTGGAGTAGAGCCCGGCGAAGCCCTCGAAGCCCTCCATCAGGGAGTGGCCGATAATGGCGCTGTCGTCAAACCACTCCTCGCCCATCAGGTCGCCGTCCGGGACGGGCTGGCTGTAGTCGTAGGGCTCAGGAGCCGGGGCCTGGGGAGGGACGATGCCGCAGGCGCTGAGGATCATGGAAAAGACGGTGAAGGACGCGGTGATGGCGGAAATGATAGCGCGGGTCATGGCAATACCTCCTTATGTCCGGCGGGGCAGCGCCCCGAATGTGGATAAAAACGCAAGTAAGCCTGTAAGCCGGGTTCTGTCATTTAAGACAGCCATCTATCTAGGCGCGCTGTTGCCAACGCGCTCCAGCCACCTCCTGAGAACGGCCGGGCCGGCCTATGCGTTCTCCCACGGTGTTGCTCCGGATAGAGTTTACAGCGATGAGCAGTTCCCAGTCATCGGGCGGGCGCTTATCTCCGCCTTTCCACCCTTACCCCACAGAGGTGGGGCGGTATATCTCTGTTGCACTTTTCCTGAAGTCGCCTTCGGCGGGCGTTACCCGTTATCCTTGCCCTATGGAGCCCGGACTTTCCTCATAGGGGGCCTTTCGGCCGTCCCACGCGGCTGTCCAGCTTGCTTGCACCTCCTATTCTAGCCCAACTTCTCCCGCTTGTCAATCTTGTCAAACAGGAAGAAGTGCGGTATAATACGGTTATCATTGGCATTTTGTGGTCCACTGGGAAAAGGGGCTGTGTATATGAAGGAGACCTTATCCGCTTATCTTGCGTCCCTGCGGGGAAAGTCCGTGGCTGTTTTGGGCGCGGGGGTGAGCAACACGCCCCTCATTGGCCTTTTGCTGGATGCGGGCGTGCGCGTGACCATCCGAGACGGAAGCGGCGCTGACGCCTTTGCACCCGAACGCCTGGAGGAGTGGCAGAGCAAGGGAGCACAGCTGCGGCTTGGAGCGGATTATCTGGAGGCAATTACCGAGGAAGTGATCTTCCGTACTCCCGGTCTGATGCCCCATCATCCGGCTCTGGCGGCAGCTGTGGCGCGGGGGGCGCAGCTCACCTCGGAGATGGAGACCTTTCTCCACCTATGTCCCGCGCCCGTTATTGCCGTTACGGGGAGCGACGGCAAGACAACGACTACCACGATCATCAGCGGACTGCTGAAGGCGGCGGGATACAAGGTCTATGTGGGCGGGAACATTGGTATCCCGTTGCTGGACCAGGTCGAGAAGATGACTGCCACGGACTGGGTGGTGCTGGAGCTTTCCTCCTTCCAGCTCATGACCATGTCGGAGAGTCCACAGCGGGCGGTAGTGACCAATTTAGCTCCAAACCACTTGGACCGGCACAAGGATATGGCGGAATATATAAATGCCAAGAAAAATATCTTTCTCCACCAGGGACCGACGGACCGGGTGGTACTCAACTGGGACAATGAGCTCACCCGCGTGCTTGCTTCCGAGACGCCGGGGCAGGTGACCTACTTCAGCCGCCGGGAGGCATTGCGGGAGGGGATATGGCTTCAGGACGGCGCGATCGTCCGGGACGGTGCGCCGGTACTGAAAACAGCGGACATCGCCATCCCCGGCAGCCATAATGTGGAAAATTTCATGGCGGCCATTGCGGCGGTGAAGGATTTGGTGCCCGATGAGGTCATCCGGGATTTCGCCAAAAGCTTCCAGGGCGTGGAACACCGCATCGAGTGGGTGCGGACGGTAAACGGTGCGCGTTACTATAATGATTCCATCGCGTCCAGCCCATCTCGGACTATCGCGGGGTTGAGAGCCTTTGACCAGAAGGTGATCTTGATCGCAGGTGGGTATGATAAGCATATCCCCTTTGATGTGCTTGGCCCTGAGATCATTGGCCATGTAAAGGCACTATACCTTACGGGAGATACGGTCGGGAAGATCCGTGCGGCGGTAGAGCAGGCGCCGGGGTACGACCCGGCGGTGCTGTCTATCCGGGAGACAGCAGACCTGGCCCAGGCGGTAGAGCTTGCCTATGAGGCGGCAGAGCCGGGAGATGTGGTGCTGATGAGCCCGGCCTGCGCATCCTTTGACCGTTACAAGAACTTTATGGAGCGCGGAAACGCGTTCAAGGCCCTGGTGGGTCAGCTTGAGGAGAGGAAGTGAAAAGGGTGGACCTATGTCAAACGCTGAAGGAGCTTACTGCCCTCACCGGTCCGTCCGGATTTGAGCGCCCGGTGGCAAAGCGGGCGGCGGAGCTGTTGGAGCCGCTGGTAGACGAGGTTTATACCGACCGGTTGGGCAGTGTGGTCGGCGTGCGCCGGTGCGGAAGGCTGGAGGCCAAGCGGGTGCTCTTGGACGCACACCTGGATGAGGTCGGACTGATCGTAACGGGCATAGAGGACGGCTATCTGCGCTTTCGGACCATCGGCGGGGTGGATCTGCGGATGCTACCCGACCGGGAACTCACTGTGCTGTCGCCGGAGCCGCTTTTC
>JAMPEH010000178.1 GCA_023665245.1 Muribaculaceae bacterium | reverse complement strand
AAACCACCCGCTGTATAGCAGGATTATGAGCTACTACAATTCCATTGCACGAAGCGTTCAGACCCATTCCAAAGTGCCGAGCTTTTTTGCAAAATCCACAGGCAAGGCAAAAAACATTGAGCTTGAATGGGACGGCGAAAAGTACACCGCCACACTCACCGACACAAACAATGTCCTTTCCAATTACTCTTTTTCCGCAGGTGTTTCGGGAATCCATTTTTCTGTAAACGGAAACAAACTGACGATTACCGCCGACAAAGCGCCGAGCGATACCGTTACGATTACAGCCGAAAAGAAAAATTCACAAAGGCGTGGGGTTATCACTTGGACGGACGGCGTTTACGGCCCGAACGGAAAACTGCAAGATATTGTCACCTATGCGCAGTCGGTCAATGACCCCGTAAAAGGCTATCTGAATATCAAGGTTTCCTACGGTTCAGCGAAAATCGTTAAAACTTCCGAGGACGGCAAGGTTGAGGGTATTTCCTTTACCATTACGGGCAATGGCGTGAACAAAACCGTTCAGACAGGTGCAGGCGGTACGATTCAGATCGACAATCTCACCCCCGGCGTTTACACCGTAACCGAACAGAACTACGACAAATACGAGCCGCAGGAGGTTCGCCGTGTTACCGTTGTCAGCGGTCAGGTTGCTACTGTGAATTTCAGCAATGTTCTGAAGCGTGGCGATCTCACCGTAACCAAAACCTCGGAGGACGGTTTGAATGAGGGTGTGAAATTCCACCTGTTCGGCACTTCCTTGTCGGGGCTTGCGGTGGACGAATACGCCGTAACCGATAGTTCGGGCAAGGCATATTTTCGTGATGTGCTGATCGGAACAGGCTATGTTTTGGAAGAAGTTGATACCGCAATCCGTTATGTCGTTCCCGATAATCAAACGGCGGCGGTTGAATGGAACAAGGTCACAAATAAGAGCTTTACCAACATTCTGAAAAAGTGGAATGTCACCGTCACCAAAAGCGACTATGAAGCAGGCACAGCACAGGGCGACGCTTCTCTTGGCGGTGCGGTTTACGGGATTTTCAAGGGCGAACAGCTTATCGACACTTATACCACCGACGCAAACGGTCAGTTCACCACCAAATATTATGTCTGCGGTGATGATTGGTCGGTGCGTGAAATCAGTCCCAGCGAGGGCTATTTGCTTGACGAATCCGCACACCATATCGGTGCGGAGGCTAAAAACTATACCGTAGAATACAATTCCACCGCTAACGATGTGACCGAGCAGGTTATCAAGGGTAATATCGCTTTAATTAAGCATACGGACGACGGCGAAACACAGCTTGAAACGCCGGAGGCAGGTGCTGAATTTGAAGTGTATCTTAAAAAATCCGGCTCCTATGGAAACGCAAAGGAAACCGAGCGTGATTATCTCACCTGTGATGAAAACGGCTTTGCACAGACAAAAGACCTGCCCTATGGCATTTACACCGTTCATCAGGTCAAAGGCTGGGACGGACGCGAATTACTTGCCGATTTTGATGTGTATATCGCAAAGGACGGTCAGACTTACCGCTACCTTGCAAACAACGCAAACTTTGAATCATATATTAAAATCGTTAAAGTGGACGCAGAAACCGGCAAGGTGATTCCGTATGCAGGCGCAGGCTTTCAGCTTTACCGCCCGGACGGCAGCTTGATTACGCAGACTTTCACCTATCCCGAAGTTACAACAATCGACACATTCTACACCAATGACGAGGGAACTTTGATTACCCCCGAAAAGCTGGAATACGGTTCGGGGTATTCGCTGGTCGAAGTATTTGCCCCCTACGGCTACACGCTGAACAGCGAACCTGTATATTTTGATGTAACGCAGGACGCTTCTACCGACGAGGACGGCGTTACCGTGATTGAGGTCGTCAAGCCGAATACGGCACAGAAAGGCGTTATCAAGATCAGTAAATCCGGCGAGGTCTTTTCTTCTGTGACCGAAGCGGACGGACTGTATCAGCCTGTTTTCTCTGTTCAGGGATTGCCGGGTGCGGCCTATGAAATCACCGCCGCCGAGGATATTATCACGCCCGACGGCACAACCCGATATAGCAAAGGCGAAATTGTTGATACCGTAACGACCGATGAAACGGGAATTGCCGAAAGCAAACCGCTGTATCTCGGAAAATATGAAATCCGAGAAATCACCGCACCGTATGGAATGGTTCTCAATGAGGAAATCCGTACCGCCGAGCTTGTCTATGCGGGACAGGAAATCGAGATTACCGAAACCTCTGCCAGCTTCTACAACGAGCGACAGAAAGCCGCTGTTTCGCTTGATAAGGCGTTAGAGCAGAATACGCAGTTTGGAATCGGCATGAACGGCGAAATGTCCGCTGTGACCTTTGGCTTGTTTACCGCAGAAGATATGACCGCAGCGGACGGCTCCGTTATCCCTGCCGACGGTCTGCTTGAAATTCTCTCGGTTGACGAGAACGGCCACGCCGTATGCAAAACCGATTTGCCCTTTGGCAGCTTCTATCTCAAAGAGCTTTCCACCGACGGACATTATATCCTCTCTGATGAAAAGCACCCGATTGTCTTTGACTACGCTGGACAGGACGCCGCCCTTGTGGAAATCAAGGCAAACGACGGCAAACCGATTGACAATGACCTGATTTACGGCGAAATCCACGGACTGAAAAAGGACGAGGACGGAAACGCGCTTGGCGGCGCCGTGATCGGACTGTTCAAATCAGACTGCAACGAGTTTACAAGAGAAAATGCGATTCTCACCGCCACCTCTGCCGAGGACGGCGGTTTTTCTTTTGCTGATGTGCCTTACGGAAACTGGCTCGTGCGTGAAATCGAAGCTCCGACAGGCTTTGTATTGTCTGATGAAACCTTTGCCGTGACGGTCGATAAGGACGGCGCAGTAATTGAGGTAGAAATCGAAAACACGCTGATTCGTGGTACGGTGCAGCTTACAAAGGTTGATAAGGATTATCCCGACAACAAGCTGACGGGCGCGGAATTTGCCGTTTACCGTGATTCTAACGGCAACAAGGAGCTTGACGCAGACGATGAACTGCTCGGCACACTCACCGAAAAAAGCATAGGCGTTTATGAAATGCCCGATCTGATTTATGGCGGCTATTTTGTGAAAGAACAGAAAGCGCCGGAGGGTTTCTATCTGGACGAAAACACTTATTATTTTGAGATTGCCGAACACGGCAAGACCGTCACCGTGGAAAACGAGGCAGGCAAAGGCTTTGTCAATGCGGCACAGGTAGGATCACTCAAAATCATTAAGACATCTTCCGACGGCAAGATTGAAGGTTTTTCGTTCCGTGTGACCGGGCCTAACGGGTATTCCGAAATCTTTACCACCGACAAGAACGGCGAAATTCTCATTGAAAATCTCCGTATCGGCGAGTATGTGGTTTCCGAGGTGTCGGACGGCGCTTCTGCCGCCTATATTCTTCCCGCAGACAAGACGGCAAGCGTATTTGAGGGCGCTGTTACCAAAGTAGAAATGCACAACGAATTAAGGGACACACCGAAAACAGGCGACGACAGCAATCCTATTCTTTGGCTCTCCCTGCTCGGCATTTCCGCGGCAGGCGCTTTGACCCTCGGCGTGATTGGCTGGAAGAAAAAGAAAACTGAAAAGGAGGACGCTGAATAATGGAACTGAAAACGATTGTTGCAATCGGACTGGTTGTGTTCATTGTGGGTGCTTTGATTTTCCTGAAAATCAGAGGTAAGAAGAAATAACGACCGGGGCGGCTGAAAAGGCCGCCGAAGCCAGCGGAAACGCTGGCTTTTTACATACCCGAAAAAACAAAAGGAGGTTTCTATTTATGGTTCATTTCTTTGATTCAGACATAGCGCAAAAATACGGGGTCAATGCAGCGGTGCTGGCGTGTTTCCTTTGGGATTGTATCGAGGAGCAAAGCACGCAGTCGCCCCGGCTTCACGAGGGCAAGGTTTGGGTTCGCTGCTCGGTGCAGATGATGACGGGGTTCTTTCCGTTTCTCACCTATGATGAAATCCGCTATGCCCTGAAACAGCTTATACGGGGGCGAGTTCTTACAAAAGGGCGTTTCAACGAGAGCCGTTTTGACCGCACGAACTGGTACGCTTTTACCGAGTTCGGACAATTCCTTATGACAGAGAGCGAGGCGAAAACACAATGACTTTGAATATCCGAGAAATGCTCCCGAATGAACGGGATTACGCTTATACGCAAAGCTATCAGCTTATGTCACAAAGCGGCTGCATTACCCTTATGCGTGGGGATTTCGGAAATGGCGGCAAGACTTTTTATCCCGATTATGAGGATCAGATTAAGCAGTACAGGACGGACGAATTTGCCGCCGAGTTTGATTCCGTTATCAAGGAGTTTTACAAGGTGGGTATCTTGGCTGACCGTGATTCTATGCTGGAATACTGCTGCGCCCGTCCCGATGGGCGGTTCATGGGGAATTTCAGCCGTGAGTACGGGTATCGGGTTGACACCGAAAAATACACCTACCTTTTGCGCTGTATTCCTGCGCCCGGCGACAACAATTTCTATTGCTACGCCTATGTTTCCGACCTGCTGAACGCTCACATGGAAAAGGCGGCGCAAGGGATTCGCTTTATTGACAACCATTATAACGACCTTTTCCGTCTGCCCGACGGCGGAAGTATTATCATTACCCATAGGGACGGCAATCAAATCAAAGCCTACTGCCGATTTGTAGACGAAACACATGCAGAGATCGGAAAGGAAAGCTATCACATCTGCGAGTTTGCCGAGCGTATGGAGGCTTGCGGTGCTGTTTATCTTCCTGCTGAACCGCCTATGCCGGAAATGTGCTATTCTACTTTGCCGTCCAGCGGCGAGGTTATCAAGGTGTTTCGGGGTGAGCACAGCTATATTCCGCTGAAAATGCCGATAGATTCCGTCGCCGCCCGAAAATATGCGGACGATATGAACCGCAGGCTTGGCGTTTCCAAAGCACAGGAGGCGGCTATGCTTGTCGGTTCTATATTCAGTTGGAGCATACCCGGCGCAAACCCGAAAAATTATGACGAGCTCGGCAATCCCCGCAGACCGAAGCAAAAGGATCGAGGTGACGCACGATGAAAGACGACAGACACATTATTTGGACTGATTATCTTGACTACGACGATTGGAAAGAAGATTTTGAGGCACAATACCCCGAACTATCTGAAAATGAGCGTATGAATTTGATGTATGAAATCAACGGCACTTATTTTCAAGACGAGAAAACGAATCTGGATATTCAGCTATCCCGCCCGATTCTCGTTGTCGGAGATTTGGGGCTTTGGCATGGCCGCCGTATGGGGTACAAGGAAATCGAAAGCGGCAACATCCGGGACTGCCTTTCCAGT
>JAMPEH010000177.1 GCA_023665245.1 Muribaculaceae bacterium | reverse complement strand
AAAGGTTCGGAGAATTAAGAGCATTACCTACCAGATCGGCAAGGAGGAGGCGAAGGAGTACGCGCTCAAGGATACGGATCGCACGAAGACGTCGCTCTATTTGAGTTTCGCGAGGGGCACCATCGTGGACGACCTCAAGCTCACGATCACTCTGGAGGATGTTCCGAAGTATAAGGTTACTTTTGTTTATGATTCGAAAAAAACGGATATCGATATTACATCGAATAAAAATTTGAAGCTGGATAAGGAAGACAGTGTGGAGGTGCTGGAAGGCAGCGCGGATGCGAAACGCCTGACGTTCAAACCGAGTTTCAAAACCCCTGTGTTCAAGGTGACGGGAGTGACTGCGCGGCCGACCGCAGAGGACGGGAATGCCGGAGGCGCGGTTCTGACGGTGAGCGAGGATGGCTCGACCTATTCGCTGCGCAATATTACCGAATCGTTTACGGTCGAGATTACGGTGGGCCTGGATGAGACGAAGTGCAACGTCCTCACAATCGCGGCAGATGGGCATTCGGATGCCTTCCGTGTGTCCATTGGCGGATTTCTTGAGAACGACGACGATTACGACTTGAATAAAACATATTCGGGCGGCGATAAAGTGCTGACCGGAAATTATAAGCTGACGGCGACGATCAACATTGAGGAAGGTTATCAGCTTAAAGACGTGAAACTGAACGGCACAGAATTGGCGGCGTAGTCTGGAGGCAGCGGGAATACTTACCAGATCCTGCTCGGCAACGAGAAGAATGCGAAGGACATCTTGACGGTAGCCACTACTCCGGAGGCGACGACGACGGCGAAGACGGTCAGATTTACCCGCACGGAAGCCTGCCAGTCCGCAGGGCTTGAGGTGGACGATGCGGACGGCAAGGTCGAGGCGCAGGGCGGTGAAGTCTATGCGATTGCGAGCGGTGCCACGTACTTTGATTTCGATGTCGAGATGGAGAGCAGTGAGTTCGAGCCTGTGCTCACCTATAAAGCGTCGGATAGCGGAGCGGAGAGCACGTCATTTGCCTTCCGGGCGAGAGAAGGAAACGTCTATCACTATTCGATGGCGGCAAACAAGCTGCCGAGTGATACGGAGATTCAGATTGACCGAAAAGAAATCAGACAGTCAGTCAAGGTTTCCTATGCGCAGAGCGAGGTGGAGATCACCGGCGCTAAAATCGGAAACACAGTGATCACAGGAACTGAGGAGAAGAAGGGAACTATGGTCTATCAGGTTCCCCGCGGAAAGACCGTGGTCATCCGGGTGGACGCGAGGGACAACTGCCGGATCGTCGGCGCGGAGACGGAGGCCTCCGGCGAGGTGAAGACGGAGCCGACGGAGAAGTCCGGGTTCAACCTCTATGTGACGGCGGACACGGATACCGTCACGCGGATCGAGTCCGACAGCGATTATGCGGTGAAACCCCTGCAGGAAGAGGGGACCGGCGCCGTGCTGACCCCGGTGAACGGCACCTATCAGGTGAATTGTAACCGGTCCTACGAGGGCGGCCTGTTAATGGGCGTGACACCCGCTCCCTACGACGAGATCGAGGTGAAGGTCGGCAGTAAGAAAATTGATGTGGAAGATCCCGAAGGAATGGGGATTCAGACCGACCCGAGCGGCGGCACATTTGTCCTCGACCTGACAGAAGACGTGGCAGGCAAGACGATCGATGTGACTCTGTATGAGATGGAAGACACGGACGACGATGGGGAGGGCGATAAGAAAAACAAGCTGGCGTCCTATAAGCTGAGCGTAAGCAAGGCTTTAACAGGACTGAGCGTCAAGGGCGTACAGAAGGACAAAATCATAAACCAGGCGATCGATACGGAGGCGGTGTACGAGATTACGACGACTCCTGCGGGCGCAGAGCTGGATGGCGTGGCGGTGGAGTCGAGCGAGCCTTCCGTCGTGAGTGTCGAGCTGGAAGGAAACAGCCTGAAGCTTACGGCGTCGAGGACAGCAGACCAAACGGCAAAGATAGAGCTTTATAGGTCTGGTGACTCCGAAAGCGGCAGGGACGTACTGTTCTCGTTTAACGTGAAGACGGTAAAACAGCTGGCGGAGGTGACGCCGGCCGTCAGCCTCAAGATGGCGGGCAACAGCACTCTGGAACTGGCACTCAGCCTCGACAAGAAGCTGCAGCTGGCGAAGCCCATCAAGGGCGGTTTCTATTACGTGGTGACGGCGACGCCGAAAACCGAGGCGGGCAAGACGACGCCGGCTGATGTGAAGAGCGACACCGTGTATCTCGAGAAGACCGCGGAAGCCGCGCAGACGGTGAAACTGACAGTGAGCAGTAAAGAGGATGACGCCACGCCGTGGCCGTTTGACGTGTCGGTGAAGCTGGTTCAGACAAATGCCGTGCTTGCGGGGGATGGTTCCAATCTGGCGGCGGCGAGCGTCGATGAGAGCAAGGCTTTCACGGCAGGATACGATACCAGGGCGGCCTATTACGAGGATAAATTAAAGCTGAAGAAGGGCACCACGACGGTCTATACAGGACAGCAAAATGTGATCGTGGCGACGCCGCAGTTTGGCACGAACACGACGTTCAGCGAACTCGAGGTGCGGGATACCACCTACCCGGCGCAGGATGATTCGCGTGCGCTGACTGTCGGTACGGACCGGAACAACGATATTGTCGTTTCCGCGCCGAGTGAATATACGACAGCGGACGGCGTCACAGCGGTATCAGGCACGGCGACGGGCAAACACCGTCTGGAAGTGATCGCCAGGACCTCGAACGACATGTACGCCTCCCGGGCGACGATCGATGTCACGGTCGTGCGGGGCATCGACCGCATAGCGATCGACATGCCCAGCGATAGTATGCTGAAGCAGGATAACAAGGCGGCGTCCATGAAGCTGCAGTGCGTCTACAACGAGGGCTTGTCTGGCGCCGTGCCGAAGACGAAGAAAGTCACATGGGAAATCGTCGATGCGGACGGAAACAAGCTGCCGGAGGGCAATCTGCGCAGTATGGTTTCGGTGAAGAACGGCACAGTCAGCGTCAATAAGAAATATGTGGTGTCGGGCACAAAGGCGGAAAACCAGTTCCAGGTGAAGGTGACGGCGGCCGACTATAAGAACAGCCAGGTGTCGAAGCTCAGCGGTCTGATCACCATCACGAAGGAAAAAATGGAGATCGAGGATATCGCTGTCGTGAAGGTGCGGGAGGACAAAAGTCTGGAAGTCGTCGCCAGAGACAGCGGAAATAAAAATAAGGTTACGGAGCGGGAGGCGCAGGAGCTGGAAGACACGCGAGTTGTGGCCTTTGCCGTGGGAACGCCAAAGAAAGATTCCTACACGGCGCAGGAGGCGGAGCAGTACACGATCCGGAGCAACATCAGCTATCAGTCTGGCAGCGCCAAGGCGGTGAAGGTCGAGAAGGCGGATGGAAAGATCACCGTCCTGAAACCGGCGAAGAAAGTAAAACTCAGCGCATCCGCGGAGGATGGAAGCAAGGCAAAGAAGGAAATGACCATAACGGTCAATGACGACAAGGCGGGCGTGCTGGGCGTGCAGCTCGAGAAGTACGATACAAATGAAATGCGGTATGATGATTTCGCGGACCCGATCACAGAGCAGGATAAGCAGTTCCAGTTCCAGGATTCCACCGGGGCGCGCTTCCGGCTGACCGTGCAGCAGCAGATGACAGACGAGGATGGCGGAAAGTACTGGGATTCGATCACCAGCAATACCAGTTACAAGGTGAAGATATCGGGCGGCAAGGTTCTGGCCGAGAATCAGGCAGAACAGAGCGTAGAGTTCGTGGCAAACGGGGAAAAGGTGACGATCACCGTGACCAACAACGGCAGCGGCATCAAGAAAGGGGCAAAAAAGAGCTGGACGTATACCCTGACCAACACGACATACAAGGCCGCTAAGGAAAAGAAGGCTCCCAAAGTGACGCTCGGCAGCCTGAACAACAGCGGCTACCGACAGACGATCAAGGGAAGTTTTGCGACAGACAACATCACGGATGATTATAAGAACCTGTTTGCTAAGATCGAGGTGGACTGGACGGCGAAGACGGCGAAGAATGAGAAGGCTCTGGCAAAGATCGAGCAACAGTTGGAGCCGAGAGGACACTTCCCGTTAGACAGCAAGGACGGCAGTTTCGAGCTACGGTTCGATCAGGAGGATGGAGATCCGGGACGGACTTCCTTTGACGCAGGCAACTATAAGATGAAGGCGAGCGTGGGAACGGTGGATGCCAACGGCAATTTCAATCCGATCCGCAAGGAGGCGTCCGTCACGCTCAAGATCGTGAAGCCGAAGGCCGCGTCCTTCAAGATGACGACTTTCTATTCGATGGCGGCAGCCGACAGCGGCTCTGTGGCGTTAGCCGGAAAAGGAAATTATACCAAGGTGAGCTTCTCAGACCTCAAGAGCGCCAACGTGAAGGGGCGTGCGAACAAGTTCAGCGAGTATTTTGAGCTGGATGAAGCGACAGGACAGCTTAAGCTGACCGAGAAATGGTATGAGGACGTGAAGAAATCTGAGTCCGGCGCGCTGGAGATCGGCAGGAACGATCTGACGGGCTATGTCACTTATAAAGCCAGCCTCTACGCGAACTACGACGCGGAAAGGGACAATCCCGAGGAGGACGACGAGAAGGAGTTCTGCCTGATCGATGAGGCGACAGGCGTCGCCAAGATCACCGTGAAATTCCAGGGCACCGCGAAGCTGAAATATGCGCTGGCGGGCGGCTCCATCTATGCGGGCAGTGGCTCCACGGTGAAGCTTCCCGTGACGGCGGGCAAGAAACCGGCGCAGATCGCTTACGCGATAATCAATCCGAATAGCTCGGCGAACGGGAACATATGGAAGATCGCGCACAATGGCGACGGTGTCCAGAAGCTGGAGGACGGCTGCACCGAGGTCACCCTGACGGCGGTGGCGAATCTGACAAAAAATACGAAATACACGGCGGAGCTCTATATCGTTCCGGCGGACAGCTACTATGTGGCGGCGATCGAGAAAGCTGCCGATGTGAATGCTAAGAAAAAACTGATCGTTGATCATGGTGTGGCGGTCAAGGCGAGCGTCACCGCCAAAGACAAGGCGGAGGATGCGAGCGGCCAGATTAAAATCGCGAAGAGCGACTTAAAGCAGAGCTTCACGAGTGAAAAATACGATCCGGCCTCCGGAAACTACTGGCTGCATGTTCCCTACACGAAAGTGTATGCGGACGCTGAGATCAAAGGTATTGCTGTGGACAATAATGCGGAATATGACAAACTGATCGGGAGAGGCTGGTTTACCGGCGAGTCTGACGAGGAGGCGGGACTCGACCTGCTCGATATCACACTCAATAAGTCGGAGCTGGCGAAGGCCGTAAAGGCAGGGACGATACAGTACGGCGGCAAGGTGAAGTTTACG
>JAMPEH010000176.1 GCA_023665245.1 Muribaculaceae bacterium | reverse complement strand
AAAGTTAACCCTCTTTCAATTTCAAATCAATATGTCATCGCGGATGGTTGTACCAAGAAAATTAAGATTGTGACCCCCGGGCATCTTCTCAGCCTGGGAAAGAAAGGCTCATGCAAGATTAAGGATGTAAAATGTTAACAAAGGGTAAGATTGATTGGATTTGTTTTTCTAATTTTTAGGTTAAAAGGTTAAGTTATAATTTGTTATTTCGTTTTGAGTACCGTTCTGTTGTGAAACAGGGCGGTTTTTGTTTCACTTTTCTGCGGCTATTTGTTCCGTGCCACACTATTACAAAATGAAGGATAGTCCGGGGTAGCTGCCGGATGACAAGGGTAATTCCACAGCCTTTCCTTCACTTATTTTTGTGGATGCAACTTTAATTGTGGAAACTCACAATGAAAAACAATATTCAAATCTTTCAAAATTCACAGTTTGGTGAAGTCCGTGTAATCATTGCTGACAATAATGAACCTATGTTTTGTCTTGCCGATGTATGTATGGCTCTTGGCATTCAAAACCATCGCAATGTCAAAGCAAGACTTGATGAAGATGATGTCCGCTTAATGGACACCATTGATAATCTTGGTAGAAATCAAAAAGTTACCTATATTTCAGAAAGTGGATTATATATGGCAATACTCAGAAGTGAAGCAGAAAAAGCTAAACCATTCCGTAAATGGGTCACATCTGATGTTCTCCCGTCTATTCGTAAACATGGAGGTTATCTAACCTCTCAGAAGATTGAGGAAGCATTATTGAATCCTGATGTTTTGATTCGTCTTGCCACAAACTTAAAAGAAGAACGGCAAAAACGATTGGAAGCGGAACAAGCCAAGATGATTGCCGAAAAGATCAATAAGGAGAATGAGCCAAAGGTGTTGTTTTACGATTCCGTCACATCTTCCAATACTGTATGTTTGGTAAAAGAACTCGCAACAATACTCAATCAGAATGGCTGTAAAAATATAGGACAAAACAGATTATTTTCTTGGTTGAGAAAGAATGGATATTTAGGTACTCGTGGAGAGTATTATAATATGCCGACTCAAAGGGCTATGGATTTAGAATTGTTTAAAGTCACAAAGGGGACACGAGTTGACCAAAGGGACGGCTCCGTCATCACCACCAGGACAACGAAAGTCACCACTAAGGGTCTGGCGTATTTTATTGACAAATTCCTTGGTAACAAGTCAAATTGAATTATGGCAAGATTGGAAAAACCGAAGGGACTTACGATAAATTTCAAACCTTCAGAGCGACAATTGGAAGTTTGGCAGGCATTGATGCCTAACAGGTGCAGTGTTTGCGGGTCTTCACTCGTCATGAAACCAAACGGATTTGACCGCAACGGTCATCAGGTGTACATACCGACTTGCAGCAAATGCGGAAGCACCAACATTCCTGAACAGATATTGATGGGCGGTTCGGCCGGCGGTGGAAAGCAAACTTTGCTGGACAGTGATGTTTGTACTCCGTTCGGTTTCAGAAAGTTAAGAGATTTAAGTAAAGGCAGCATTATTACAAACCCCAAAACGGGTGGAATGCAAAAAATTATACAATTACACCCGATTGAAACACATCCATATTACAGGGTTCATTTTGTGGACGGCACTTATGTGGATTGTTCCGAGGGGCATTTGTGGGAATGTCACGAAAGCCGAAAAAAGTTAAAAAGAGCCAAGTTTAACAATATCAGCACAAATAAAATTTGGGAAACCATCGAAATGTATAAGTGGTACCAAAGAAAGAAGCAGGGTTCTTACAAAGGCATGCACTTGATAATTCCGTTGACAGAACCCGTAAAATTCACTATGGGCAAACGCAGTGCAAACATAGATCCTTATATTTTAGGCGCGCTTATAGGCGATGGAAGCATTGTAGATACGTATGTCAAATGTAACGCTGTCCAATTTACAACAATGGATGAAGAAATCAGAGACCGCTTCATCTCAGCAGGTTATGACATGAGCCATTGTAACACAAAACCCAATAATCAGGCTAAAACATATTATATCAAAGATGAAGCTTTGGTAGGAGCATTGAAAAAATTAGGAATCGCCGGAAATCGTTCACAAAACCATTTTATCCCTGATTCATATAAAATGGCTTCTATTGAGGATAGAATATCTTTGATGCAGGGTTTAATTGACACCGATGGTTATTTCGATAGTCGAGGTCATATCATATACACCTCTACCAGTGAACGGCTTGCAGAAGATGTTGCTTTTATTGTTCGGTCTCTTGGTGGAGTAGCCACTGTCACTCAACACAAATCAGGATATAAGAATGAATTTGGTGAATATGTTCAATGCTCCGATCATTATGACGTTCAAATTAGAACAAAGATAAATCCTGATTTGTGCGGTTTAAAACGTAAAAAAGAAAGAGCTAAATACGAATATAATGGAGGATTTTCTGAACTAGGGAAACGTATTGAAGACATTGAATATATAGGGCTACGAGAAGGACGTTGCATCACAGTTGACGATCCATCAGGCTTATATGTAGTTAATGACTTCACAGTCACCCACAACTCATATCTCGGCTGCTGCTGGCTCACACTGAGCTGCATCCAGTTCGAGGGAATCCGCATGGTGGTCGCCCGACGTGTGAGAAAGACATTGCTGGAGTCAACCTGGCTGACTTTGAAGAACGTGCTGAAGGAATGGGGACTCAAACAGGATGTCCATTACCATATCAACAACCAGTTCTACACGATCACGTTCTGGAACGGCTCAGAGATTATGGCGATGGAGCTCGCGCCCTCACCGCAGGACCCTAATTACAACAACCTTGGATCGCTGGAAATCACCGGGTGTTTTATTGACGAGGTGTCGGAAGTCCCTGAAAAAGCCGTGGAAACATTATCCTCACGTATCCGTTACAAGGTCGCTGAGACTTTTGTGGTGGGTAAGACGGTCTGCTCGACCAACCCCTGCCTTGGATGGGTCAGGAGCACGTTCGTAATGACTGACGAAGGAGACCCGGTGGAACTTCCCAAGGGCTACCGTTACATCCCCTTCAGCCTTTTCGACAACCCCGACGAGAAGTTCCGCGCCATCTACTACAACAAGCTCATCAAACTCCGCAACAAGGCAGACCGTGACCGCCTGTTGTACGGCGACTGGAGATTCACCACCAGCAACAAGATGGCCGCCTACTGGAACTTCGACGGGGACAAACACCTCTTCCACAATCTGAAGGAGCTGAAGTACGACAAAATGAAACCGCTAATTCTCAGTTTCGACTTCAATGTCAATCCCTATATGAGCTGCCTCCCCATCCAAATTAACTATGAGGATAAGGAGGTTTATGTGTTCCCTGAATATGTGGGCTATCCCAAGGACAACCACAACAACACGCCGGCTTTCTCCCGGTGGGTGGCTTCCCAGCTTATGAAGGAGGGTCATGTCGGGGGAGTGCTGCTCACAGGCGACCCTGCCGGTCTCGCACGTTCGACCCAGACCGAGGAAGGGGTAAACAACTTCACCATAGCGAACAAGAACATGACCAACGCCGTCCTTAACCCGAAGATACAGCTCCTTGGCAAGCAGCCTGCCCACATCACCAGGCTGGAGTTCATAAACGAGCTGTTAAACGGTTACAACGGCTGGAAGATACAGATAGACCCCAGGTGCCACAGATTGATAGAGGACTTCGCCTACCAGAAGAAAAACCCGGACGGCACTAAGGAGAAGAAAAAGGTGCTCAACGAGAGCGGCGAGAGGGTGGAAAAATACGGCCACTTCTCAGACTGCCTGGACTACGCCCTCATCTATTACCTTAGCGGCGAATACAGCTCGTACCGCACAGTGAACACCGACATAGTGACCACCGTGGGCGACGATGACGTGGTATACGGCGAGTTTGACTATTAATATAAAACAACTATTGCAATGGCGTACATACGATTCCTGACAGACAAGGATTACAACTGCATAGCGACAGAGGAACACATGAGGCAGATCATCCGTGACATGCCGCTCCGTGTGCCCCAGGCGGAACAGCGCGCGGAAATGCAGATGCTTGAATATTTGGACCAGTATTATGAGATAGAGAAACTGCTCGCCGTCGGAAAGAATATCCGTGAGCATTCCCCTTATGTGTCATATCCGGGCAACGTGTACATAAAGCATGACGGTGAGATTTTCAAGACACTGGCGAGCATCAACGGGCTGAAGAAACCAACTAAGCTCGAATACTGGAAGCACGTCGACGGTTTCGTCACGCCCGGACTGATGGACCGTGCGAAAAAATACTCCCAGCTCAGGATGTATGCCAAGGGCGACCCGGTCAAGTTCGGCACTGAATACTGGATATGCCAGATTCCCCACGGATATGAGGCAGGCGAGATACGCCTTCCCGGAGTCAACGCGTGGAAGGAGGCAGAGATAACCGAATGGGAGCCAAACATGGAATGGGAGAAAGACCAGGTTTGCCATTACAACGGACAATTTTACCAATATCTGACAGATGAAAAAGAAAAAGACGGATTGGACGGAGATATACACGGAGGCGATGCTCCTGGTGGCCCTTCCGATATTGTGGCTGGTGACGATACTCCAAGTGATGAGATTTGTGATCCGCAGCCTGTTCTGACCCCGGAGGAAGATGACGCATGGGGACTGATAGGCGACTATTCGGAGGAACTGGAGTATGACTGGTCTGATGGCGTCCGTGACTATGTCGTCGCCGAGGGCACGGTGTTCTATCCCATACTCAACCCCAACGCCGACAAGCTGGAGGACGGAATCAACATAACGAGGGAAGACCCCAGGAACCCCAACGTGGTAGCGCACCTGAGCCGCATAGCCCTTTATCACCTCCATTCGATAATCGCCCCGACGAACATACCCGAGACACGCAGATGGGCTTACGAGGACTCTATGCTGTGGCTCTATAACGCCTCAAAGTTCAAGATTAATCCCCAGCTCCCCAGGAAGAGGGAGAAGGATTCCTGCCAGCCAAAGGTGGACTGGGCGTGCGCCACTTTCCAGAGGGAGTTCAATCCCTACGAGAATCCGTGGCTGACCTGACGAATAGCAATTCCTTCTTTCTATATTTTGCCGGCAAGGTGGTTTCCGTCCAGCTGACAGCGGATGGTCCACCTTGTCTTTTAACTTTAATTAACCATTTTGACGTTCATATCAAGTCTGAGAAGACGAAATTTTAATAAAAAACTGTGATTTTGTTCAGGATTTTTGATGTAATTTTGTGTCATCAAAACACAGTTATGTGCATGGCAATGTGTGTCGTTTGTGACTGTCTTATTTAGAATATGTGTCCTAACGAATTGGTTTTTAAGGGAGAACGTGAATACAGAAAACGAATCCCTCTCGCTCCGCTTATCCGGAAGTGCGTTGAAGATTATCGCCATCCTCTCGAT
>JAMPEH010000175.1 GCA_023665245.1 Muribaculaceae bacterium | reverse complement strand
CCACCTGCCTGCACTCACAATTCTCCACCATATACCCCCGGTTACAGTAAAGGTCCGCCCCGTTCCTCCTGGTCAGCCGCTTCCCGCACACCCCGCAGACGTACCGCATCCTCCGCTTCCCCGCCGCCGGCCTCTGCGGGCTCACCAGTTCCTGCACCCGCCTGAACTCCTCCCCCGTGACAACCGCCTCATGCATCCCCTCCACGCGCACCCATTCCTCCCTCGGCCTCGCCACCTGCTTCCCCTTCCTGCTGTCCACCATGCTTTTCAGGGAGACCACAGCCCCCGTATAGACCTCATTCTGCAGCACCGACAGCACGACGCCGCCCGTCCAGCACATCATCCCAAAATCCCCCTTCCTGGTAACAGCCTCCCCCTTCCCATGCAGGAACGCCGTCGGGCACGGGATCCCCCGGTCATTCAAATTCCTGGCAATCTCCGACAGCCCCATCCCCGCCAGCCTCATGCCAAACATCTCCCGCACCACCGGCGCCGTCTCCGGGTCAGGCTCCAGCCTGTGCCTGTCCCCCTCCATCTTCCTGTACCCGTAAACCGTCTGCGTCGCCGTATACTTCCCCTGCGCCGCCATCCGCTCCCGCGCCTGCCTAACCTTCCTTGACAAATCCCTGGAATAAATATCATAGACCAAATTCTTAAAAGCAATATCCAGCCCGCCCTCATCCCTCCCGCTGTCGTAATGGTCATTCACGGAAATAAACCGCACCCCCAAAAACGGGAACAGCTGCTCCAGATAATCCCCCAGCTCCACATAATCCCGCCCAAACCGGGAACAGTCCTTCACGACAATGCAGTTTACCTTCCCCTGCTTCGCCAGATTGATCATATCCGTAAACTGCGGCCTCGTGTCAAAATACCTCCCCGACAGCCCGTCATCGCACCGCTCGATCACCCGGCACCCCGCAAACTCCGGCTGCCTGCGGATGAAATCCATGATGAGCCTCCTCTGGGAAGTGATGCTCCCGCTCTCCACCTTCCTCCCGAACACATCCCTGTCCTCATTGGAAAGCCTCATATAAGCACATACCACATAATCCTGCCCTTTCATGCATCCCCAGCTCCTCTCCGTACCAAATCCGCCAATTCATCCCCAAAATTCCACTCCACCTCAAACCTGTCATCCCCATAGCAGACAATCTTCCTGATGAACGCCCGGGCCATCTCCCCCGTCAGCCCCTCCGCCCCCAGGTACTCCCCAAAGGTTGCCGCCATTTCCCCATTCCCGGCATAATCCGGCGCAAGCCCCACAATCTCCGCCTCCAGCCCCGCAATCTCCCGATCCAGCGCCTCCAGCTCCGAAACATACCCCGCCTTCATCTCCAGATACTCCCCTTCGGAGAAAAGCCCGTCAGAGAAATCCGCATACAGCGCCCTGATGAAATCCCCGATCTTCTCCCTGCGGGCTTCTTTCCCAGAAAGCTCTTCCTTCAATCCAGCCCTCTTCCCCGCCGCCTCCGGCTTCCGGTTCAGCATCCGCACCCGCTCCTTCGCGTCCACATACACCGCAATATGCGCCCTCAGCAGCTCCATCACAACCTCCTCCATCACATCCGCCTTGATGTTCTTCCGCAGGTCAGCCTCCCCATAAGTGGAAGCCCGCCTGCACACATACGTGCTGTAATGCCCATACCCATCCACCAGCTTCACCGTCTTCCGGTACAGGTTCATCTTATTCCCGCAGTGCCCGCAGTAAAGCAGCCCCTGCAGCTTATCCTCCCTCCTGTTCCGCTCCCCGCCAAGGTCACGCTGCACCGCATCATAGCCGGCTTTCGCCTCCCTCAGCAGCTCCTGCACCCGGTCAAAGATCCCATGGTCAACGATCGCCTCATGGTGCCCCTCCACATAGAAGCGCTCCCCCTTCTCCCTTGTTACCGGCTTCGTGATCCCCCGGTAATACGCCCTGTAGGTCTTGGAGATCTCCACGTCCCCCGTATAGACCACGTTTGTGAGGATCCGCCTCACCTGCTTCCCCTCCCACCGGTTCGTAAACTTCCGCTTCTGTATCACCCCGACGCTCTGCCAGTACACGCTCGGCGCCATGATGCCGTCCGCGTTCAGCCCCCTCGCGATCTGCGCCAGGCTCTTCCCCTCCAGCCGCTCCCGGAACATCCTGATGACAACATCCCTCACATTCTCATCCACCAGCAGCCCATGGGGATCCCCCGGATCCTTCCTGTACCCATACGCCGCCGTGGTGGCGAAATAGACCCCCTTCCCGAACTGCCCCTCAAAAGACGTGCAGATCTTCCTCGAAATGTCCTTCGCGTAAGCCTCATTGATCAGATTCTTCAGCGGCACCACCAGCCCGTCCTCCGCCGCGCTGGACGTGAGGCTGTCATAGCCGTCCGTCACCGCGATGAACCGCACCCCGAAGAAAGGGAAGATCTTCTCTATGTAGTCCCCCGCCTCCAGGTAGTTCCTCCCCAGCCTGGACAGGTCCTTCACCACGATGCAGCCGACCTTCCCCGCCCTCATGTCGGAAATCATCCTGCTGAACTCCGGCCGGTCAAACCTCGTCCCCGACACATGCCTGTCCACATACACCCCCGCCAGCTCCAGCGACGGCTCACCCGCCACATAGTCCTCCAGGAAAGCCCTCTGGTTCTCCACCGTGTCGCTCTCCACCTTCCGCTCGTCCTCCCTGGACAGCCGCACATACACCGCCGCCCGCCATACCTTCCCGCCTGCCGCCGGGGCAGCCGCCCCAGCCCCTGCGCCCTTTTTCCTGCTCTTCCTCGCCATGTCAGACCGCCTCCTTCCCGCACCCGGCCACAAGCCGCTCCATCTCCTCCACCTCCCGGCCGAACCGGTAGGACACCTGCAGGGTATCCGAATCCACGACCTCGACCCGGTCAATGAGGAACGCCGCCAGCCCCCGGTCAAGCGTCTCCACGCCCTTGTACCCTTTCAGGGTCCCGACCCATTCCTTCCCTGCCGTCTGCCCCGCCTGGATGCCGGCCTTCTCCTTTTCCAGGGACGCAATGGAAGCCTCAATGCCGGCCGCCTGCGCCTGGTACTGCTCCCGTAGCATGGCATACTCTTCCTTCGTCAGGATGCCGTCCTTAAAATCCTCATACAGGTTCTTCCGCCTCCTGCCGCAGCCCTCAGCCTCTTCCCTCAGCTTCGCGATCCGGCTTTCAACCTTCCCCACATCCTGCGCCGTCTCCGACGCCCGGCTGACGATATCCGCCGCCTCCGACAGCATCAGCACCTTCCCGATAAAGGCCTGCACCAGCGCCAGCACGCTCTCCTCCAGCCTCTTTGCGGAAAAGCTGTGGGATGAGCAGGAAGCCCTGTCATTCTTATGCCCGGAACAGACATAATACACATACCTCTTCTCCCCGGACGGGACCGTCTTGCGCACCATCGGCTCCCCGCAGCCCCCGCAGAACACCATCCCGGCCAGCGGGAACACCTGCCCTTTACGCGGCGGCACCCTCGTGTCCCTCGCAAGCAGCGACTGCACCAGGTCAAACTCGCCCCGCCCCACGATCGCCTCATGGGCACCCTCCACACGGACCCATTCGCCCTTGTCCTTATACACACGCTTCTTGACCTTATAGTTCGGCGTGGTGCATTTCCCTTGGGCTACCGTGCCCACATAAACCTCATTCCTCAATATCCGCAGCACGGCATTGTAGCTCCATTTCGGCTCCATGCCCTTCTGGAAAGAACTCTCCAGCCGGATGCCGATGCTCTTCTTATACTGCAGCGGCGACAGGATGCCATCACGGTTCAGTTTGTCCGCGATCGCTTTCACGCTGCATCCGGCCAGCTTCATGGCGAAGATATCCCGCACCACGTCCGCCGCGTACCCATCCACCACCAGATGGTTCTTGTCCCCCGGGTCCTTCAGGTACCCATAGGCGGCAAACGCCCCGATATACTCCCCGTTCTTCCGCTTGACCTCCATATGGCTCCGTATCTTCACGGAAATGTCCCGGCAGTACGCATCATTGATGAGGTTCTTGAACGGGATCACCATGTCGTTCCCATACTGCCCGTCCAGGCTGTCGTACCCGTCATTGACGGCAATGAACCGCACCCCCAGCATCGGGAAGATCTTCTCAATATATCTCCCGGACTCAATATAGTTCCTCCCGAACCGGGACAGGTCCTTGACCACCACGCAGTCAACAGAACCTTCCCGGATGTCGCTTAGCATCCTCTGGAATTCTGGTCTTTGAAAGTCAACGCCGCTCCACCCGTCATCCACGTACACGGAATAGACCTGGATATCGGCACGGGACCCCAGATAGTCCATGACCAGCTCTTTCTGGTTGGAGATGCTGTTGCTCTGGGCCTTCCCGCCCTCGCGGGCGTCACCGTCCTCCCTGGACAGCCGCAGGTATACGGCCGCATGATATGTTTTAGAATTCAATGCTCCCATCTGCAATCCTCCTGTCCTGTTCTTCCCTATCCGGTGCCCAATCCGGATGACCCAGGAACCAGAGGCCGCACAGGCAATAGTCCTTCAGGATTCCACCTTACCACGGTTCCCAGGATTTTTCCATGACATGGCGCGATGTCCTGCGGACTTCTTACAATGTCCGGGTATTCAAAGGGTTCCTGCGAACTGCTCAAACCGCTCCCTCAGCGACACCCCGTCACTGCTGTACACGTTCTTGACCACGACATTCCCGACCCGGAAGCAGTATGGGTTCCCCACCTGCCGGACAAACTCCTTAAACCGCTCCTCCTTCGTCAGCCCCTCATCAATATGGATCTGCGTCACGTCCACCAGCGAATCCCTGTCCACCGTCCTCACGTCCACCGACTTCATCTCCTCAAACGTCATAGGCCGCCACCTCCTATGCCACAGTCCGCAGGAAACAGCAGTTTTAAAACCAGCAATGAAAAAAAGGGACAGCCCGCAGGAGCCATCCCCCGCAGGCCGTCCAAATCCCGCTATGTACCGGCTCCCAGGGCTTGCGACCGGTCCTCCCTTATCACAGTGCCTCCGCATCCTCCAGGAGCGCAGGGTATTCCGCCGGGTCAACTTCCGACAGCCTGGCCGCCCCGCGCATCCTGATGAGCGCCTTCACCCCGGCAATATGCCCGTCATTGGCTTTCTCCGCCAGCGCCGCACGGACTTCCTCCAGCCCCATCAGCCCTGCTCCTTCATTCCCAGCATCCACAGCTCCCTGCAGCAGCTTTCCCTTTTCCATCATATCTCCCCCTTCATGTCCGCATCCGCCATATGGCGTACCGCTTATAAGATCATATTTCATTTTCATTCAGATTCCCTCCAGTCTTGAAATTCGGTTGGTCAGCTTCCAGTTCCAAGACCGGAAAGGCGGCGCACGCCCCCGGAATGCTAGGATAAAAACTATGTGGTTTTTTGTATTCTCATTGGGAAACAGATAGAAATGTGTC
>JAMPEH010000174.1 GCA_023665245.1 Muribaculaceae bacterium | reverse complement strand
CTCTGCAAGCAAGCTTGCTCGCAATATTACCTCCAAGTTTCTTTCCTCACTTCGCAAATGCAGCCTCCTCTCCGCTTCGCTCCAAGTCGGTTTCGTGCTTCGCACTATATAATCAAGTGCATTATGCCCTCTGCAAGCAAGCTTGCTCGTGCATATTGCACTTGATTATGCATTGCTCAGTGATAGCATAAAATTATCAATTAGTCTTGCCTCTCCACCGATGTTTACGGCTATGGCACATAGTATGTCGCCCTCTATTTTGTCTATGCTCTGCATTGTATTTACATCAACGATTTCCACATAATCTATGTCAGCCAGTGGCATCGTGTTTATCATATCCACCATTGCCTGTTTTACCTTTGCGGCGTCTCTTTCCCCATCCTCTATCATTTTCTTAGCCATAAAGATTGACTTGCTTAAAATAACTGCCTGCTTTCTCGACTCAGGGGAAAGGTATGTGTTTCGTGAGCTTTTGGCAAGCCCATCCGCCTCCCTGATAATCGGACAGCCCACAATCTCGATATCCATGTTAAGGTCCTTCACCATTCTCTTTACCACGGCAAGCTGTTGTGCGTCCTTCTCTCCAAAGTACGCCCTGTCAGGCATTACAATGTTAAACAGCTTATTTACTACCGTACACACGCCCCTGAAATGTACTGGTCTGGAAAGTCCGCAAAGGGCATTTGTAAGACCTGTCATATCCACAAAGGAGCAAAAGCCCTCCTCATACATTTCCTCAGGCTCAGGGTGAAAGATAAGGCTTGCCCCTGCTGCCTCACAAAGCCTGCTATCCGCATCAATATCTCTTGGGTAGCTTGCCAAATCCTCTTTCGGACCAAACTGCATCGGGTTTACAAAAACGCTTACAACAACCATGTCATTTTCTGCAACAGCCCTCTTGATAAGGCTCTCGTGTCCCTCGTGGAGATACCCCATCGTCGGCACAAGACCTACGGAAAGACCTTCCTTTCTCCACTGCCTGACAGTTTCCCTTACCTCTTTAATCGTTACTGCAATAGGAATTTTGAATTTGCCTCTCTGCTGACTTATATTTTCTTTTACATTATCAATTGTTTTTACCATGCTCATATTTTATATCCTCCGTTCTCCTTAAAATCTCTGCCTCTAAATCCTCCTGTTATCCTCAAATCCATGCAAAATCCTTACCCTTGTCAGAACAAAGTGCCTTCGACACTCTTTATACAGCCACAGCTTTTATGGCACTTTGGACGAATCCCAGCAGGATTTTAAATTCTGCCTATAGCAAATAACTAGGAGTTACCGTACTGACAAAAGCACATGCTATTTATAATCATGCTCTAATACAGCTTTTCAATCACATCATCGTCTATCTTATAGGTGTGCTTCTCCTCAGGATAAGAGCCGTCCTTGACAGCAGCTATATACGCCTTAAATGCATCTGTCATAACCTGTCCCGTCTCGGCAAAACGCCTTACAAACTTCGGTGTGAAATCAGAAAACATCCCTAACATATCAGCATATACAAGCACCTGTCCGTCACATCCGTTTCCTGCACCTATTCCTATCGTAGGTATGGCGAGCTTTTTGGTGACAAGCCGTGCAAGCTTATCAGGGACACATTCAAGCGTCACTGCAAATGCACCAGCCTCCTGGACTGCCAAAGCATTTTCAATAAGCTTCCTTGCAGCAGCCTCCGTTTTTCCCTGTACCTTAAATCCGCCAAAGGCATTGATTGACTGCGGCGTCAGTCCAAGATGTGCCATAACAGGTATGCCTGCACCAGTGATTGCCTTTATCTGTGGGCAAACCTCCTGTCCTCCCTCAAGCTTAACTGCACCTGCACGTCCCTCCTTCATCAGACGTCCTGCATTTACAACAGCGTCATAAACCGATGTCTGATATGACATAAATGGCATATCTATAATAACAAGGGCTTCGCTCGTTCCTCTGGAAACTGCCGCTCCGTGATGTATCATATCGTCAACCGTAACGGAAAGGGTATCCTCATAGCCAAGTATTACATTTCCAAGTGAGTCGCCCACAAGTATCGCATCAATCCCGGCTCCATCTATCAGCTTCGCAGTTGAATAGTCATAGGCTGTAAGCATGGTAAGCTTCTCTCCCTGTTCCTTCGCCTCCGCAAATGTTAAAACTGTTTTTTTCATGTTTTTGTCCTCCTATCTTCTTGAACATCAGCCCATTCCAAATTTGCTTTCAGCATATGTTCCGATTTACATTGTAAATCGAGAACCCATGGGCTGACAAGTCTCGGCGGCTTTGCCACCGGACATACTATGTGTCAAGTTTTCATAGAAAACTTAACACAAACAATATAAATACTCATCAGGAATRATRGTTCYTGCAGCATCAACAATATCACATCCCGTAAATGTGATTGTTCCCTCATGAGATACATAAATCATCCATGTTCGTGTTTGATTAAAATAAAATGCTTCTACACACCACGGAAAATTATAGCCATCCTCATCTTTTTCATATAACAGCTTGAGCAAATTAACCTTTTCAGTATACTCAGAACTACCCATTTGAAATCTCTCTGCATATACAATGCTGCATTTATCCATTACCTGTCTTAAATAATCAATATCCTGCTTATCATAAATTTTATCTATATCGTAAGCAATCATAGGCATGTCAGTTACAGATATGTTCAGCGGATACCAATACAAGCAGTCATATTTTGTATTTTGTTTTATAAAATCAATGATATTAATTTCAATAGCCTTATTCTTCATAAACATTCCCCACAACAGCTATTTTGTTGATATTTTTACGGTTTCAGCATTTCATCAAGTGCATCATACCGAGCCTCCATTGCCTCGCCATGCTTTCCCCTTGCCACATCTATAAGCTGCCTTGACAGCAATTTATAAATTTCAAGCACGTCGCCCTCAAGCACCGACAAATGCTTCGCAATTGTGTTTGTATCGCACCGTTCAACGGGACCCGTAAGTGCTTCCCCGCAGCCAAATTCCGCAAGCTTTTTGGCATTCTCCTGAAACAAAAATTTAAGTGCATGGCCTGCTTCCTCAGATGTAAAACCACATTTAGAAAGCTCCTCCTGTGCCATGTGATACAGGCCGATAACCAAATTACTCGCCATAACTGCGGCACCGTGATACCTTATTTTATCCTCCTGTCCAATTATTTTAACCTCATGTCCCAATGAGCCAAACAACTGTACAAAAAAATCCAAATATTTTTCGTGCCCTTCAATTGTAATAAAACATTTGCTGAAATTTACGTGCGACTTGGTCTTTGAGCTGACCGCACACATAGGATGTATCGAATAACCGTAAATTCGGCTGTGCATACCAGAAAAAATTTGTGAGGAAAGTGCCCCACTCGTATGACATAAAATCTTCCCCTCCATGGCAATCCCTAGTCTGTCAAGCATTTTGGCAATAACAGCTATCTGCCCGTCAGGTACTGTAATAAACAAAGCGTCACATAAATCTGCAAGTTCATTCAAATCCTCATAGTATTTGGTATCAGTAAATTCTGCGGCTTCCCTTGCACTTTCAGGATTTTGGCTAAAATATCCCACAAGCACGGTGTCGGTGCTTTCTTTCAGGTGTTTCCCCAAAGTAAAGCCCATTTTTCCAGCACCAATAAATCCAATCCTCATACTATCACCTTCCTTCTTGTTTTATAGGCAAACTACATGCTGCAATACATATACTTGCATCACCTTTGCTCATACTACAAAGACGGAACATAAAGCATAATCTGACACTTTTCATTTTCCGGTATAGTTTCTTTCGAATACCATCCATGGAAAAATATATCATTCATCTGTTTTTTTGTAAATGTTTTTATAACAAAAAAGTGTATTTTATTTCATACAATAGAACAAAGCGTCTTCGGCACTCTTTATGCTGACACAACTTTAATGGCACTTGGGACGAATCCTGCCTATAGGAAATTCGGAGTAATTTCCTATAAAATAGAAAAGAACATGCCACACAAAACATGCAGCACGTCCTTATTTTATAACGATAGAGATGAGCAAAACGCATTACTTCTAAAATAAAGTTTTGCTCACGGCTATTATAATTTTACGCAGGATTCACTACTCCACACTGTAGTTTGGTGCTTCCTTTGTAATCTGTATATCATGTGGATGACTTTCCTTGAGAGATGCTGCTGAAATCTTTACAAACTCAGCGTTGGCATGAAGCTCCTCAATGTTATGTGCCCCACAATAACCCATACCGGAACGAAGACCTCCAATAAGCTGGAATACGGTGTCCTCCACGGTACCCTTATAGGCAACACGTCCCTCGACGCCCTCAGGCACAAGCTTCTTGGCATTTAACTGGAAATATCTGTCCTTGCTTCCACATTCCATGGCAGCGATGGAACCCATACCTCTGTATACCTTATATTTTCTGCCCTGATAAAGTTCAAACTCTCCCGGGCTTTCATCGGTTCCTGCAAACAGACTTCCCATCATGCAGACATTTGCACCTGCCGCAAGTGCTTTCGTAATATCGCCCGAATATTTAATACCGCCGTCGGCAATCACAGGAATACCTGCCGTACTTGCCGCCTCATACGCTTCCATAATTGCCGTTATCTGTGGAACACCGATGCCTGCAACCACTCTTGTTGTACAGATGGAGCCGGGACCGATTCCGATTTTAACTGCATCCACGCCCATGTCAATCATTGCCTGCGTGCCCTTTCTTGTGGCAACATTACCTGCAATGACATCAAGGTCAGGATATTTCTCCTTAATCATTTTAAACGTCTTTAAAACATTTTCCGAATGTCCATGGGCTGTGTCAATCACAATTGCATCAACCTTAGAAGCCACAAGCTCGTCCACCCTGTCGCATATATCAGGCGTAACGCCAACTGCTGCAGCACAAAGAAGTCTTCCCTGAGAATCCTTTGCAGCAAACGGATATTTAATCTGCTTTTCAATATCCTTGATGGTGATAAGCCCTTTCAGCATCATGTTGTCATCCACAATCGGAAGCTTCTCCTTCCGTGCCTTAGCAAGAATTGCCTTCGCCTCATCAAGTGTAATTCCCTCCTTGGCAAGAATAAGATTTTCGGTTGTCATTGACTCCTTAATCTTCTTTGTATAATCCGTTTCAAACTTCAAATCGCGGTTTGTGATAATACCGACAAGCTTTCCATTTTCAGTGATAGGAACACCAGAAATCCGGAACTTTGCCATAAGCTTGTCCGCATCATCGAGTGTATGCTCAGGTGATAAATAAAATGGGTCGGATATAACTCCGTTTTCTGAACGCTTGACCATATCAACCTCTTCTGCCTGCTGCTGTATAGACATATTCTTATGTATAACTCCGATACCGCCCTGCCTTGCCATGGCGATTGCCATCCTGTGTTCGGTAACAGTATCCATGCCGGCACTCATAAGAGGAATATTTAACCTTATCTTCTTGGTTAAATTTGTACTTAAGTCAACGTCATTTGGTATTACACTTGAAAACTGTGGAACTAAAAGAACATCATCAAATGTAATGCCTTCTCCAATAATCTT
>JAMPEH010000173.1 GCA_023665245.1 Muribaculaceae bacterium | reverse complement strand
TGGCCCAGCGCGCTGTCGCCGAAGCCCATCACCCGGGTCTGGGTGACGCCGTCCACCGTCCGCATCACCCGGAGCAGGGTGTGATCCCCGCCGCCCGAGAGGGTGGTAATGCCGTTGACCCGGCCCACATTGGCAGGCAGGGCGTAGATCTTGCTCGTATCCGCCAGCCCCAGCTGGCCCTTGGCGTTAGAGCCCCACCCAAAGAGGGTGGTCAGCCGGTCATAGTGGCCGCCGGAGGTGGCCTTGGTCACCTGCTCCTCGTCCGTGCTCACGTCGGGCACCCACAGGTTGTCCCGCGCCACCACCATCACGTGGTCGCGGCCTGCGGTGACGCCGTAAACTCCCGTAATATTGCGGAATTCCGGCTTCTCGTCCACGCGGTACTCGCCGGAGTTGATCTGAACGGGGGTGGTCGCGTAGTTCACCGCGCTGCCCGCGCTCACCAGAGCGGTCAGCTCGTTGCCCAGCTGGCCCTTGTCGTTGCGGCCCCAGGCGTACATCTCGCCGTTGGCCCGCAGGGCCACGGTGAACCCGTCGCCCGCGGCCAGCTCCACCACGTGGTTCAGGAGGCTGCGGCCCTTGAAGCCCTTGACCTCCACCGCCACCTCGGTGGGCTCGGTGTTGCCCTGGCCCAGCTCGCCGTGGGCGTTGTTGCCGGCGGCGTAGACCTTGCCGTCCTTAGTCAGCGCCAGCAGGTGATCCGCCCCCGCGGTGATCTCCACCACGTTGGTGACGCCCACGCGCTCCGCCGTGCCCGCGCCGGTGACCAGCTGGACCACGGGGGAAACGGCCATTTCCCGCTCCACGTCGGAATAGTAGTCGATCCACACGTGGTCGTTGGCGCACTGCCACACGCGGTAGCGCTGCTCGCTTGCGGGCAGGTTCACAAACTCGATGGAGCTTCTGCCGGCCCAAACGTTGGTCTTGTCGTCGTAGATCTTGGTAAAGTACTGCTGGCCCAGCAGCTCGCAGGTGGGATCGTCGCACACCAGCGGGATGTCCTTGGACGCGGAGGGGTCATAATTCTTCAGTCCGCACGTCTTGGCCTTGCCCGCGGCGGTGCCGTCGTCCTCCACCCAGCTGTATTTACAGCTCAGCGTGCCGGTGTAGTAGGTGTAGGTCACCGGCATATAGCTGATGGTGTAGAAGTCCGCCGTCAGACTGCCCACGGGCAGCATCAGCATCTCGGGCAGATGGGCCTTCACATACTTATCCACCGCGCCCGCCGTGTTCTTGATGGTGCCCAGGTGGTTATAGTGGCTCTGGAAGGTGTCGCTGACGAAGTAGGTCATGTTGGTGGTGGGATCCTTATAGGTCTCCGTGTAGAAGATCATCTGGTATTTGCCCGCCGCGTCGTCCCAGTAGGTGTAGAGGTACACGTTAGCCGCCGCGTCATAGTGGATGCGGTCAACGTCCACCGTGGCGGAGATCACCACCAGCCGGTTGTCGCTGTTCACCTGACCGTCCCGAACCATATATTCGCCGCTGTGGGTGTGCTTGGGGTTGGGACAGACCTCGGGAATGTCGCTCCACTTGCCGCAGTCGCGGTCATACTCGTCCCTATACTTGGAATAGGAGAAGTAATAGGTGTACGTGTTGCCGTCCTCGTCCGTCCGCTGCTCGGTCACGCGGGTCAAAATGCCGGAATAGGTCCAGCCGCTGGTCATGCCCGCGTCGATCTGCTCCTGGGAGAACTCCGCGTACTCGCCGCCCCGGCGGTAGAGGAAGCGAACCAGGGGCTGCGTGCGCAGCCAGGCCTGCATCTGCTCCTCGTAGCTGGTTTTCTCGCCCAAATTGGTGGTCACGTTGGTCAGTGTACCCACCACATAGACCTGGCGGTCGTTGGTGGTGAGCATATTGCCGTCGGTGTCCACCAAAAGCGCGCTAAAGCCGTCACCGGCAGCAGCGCTGATGACGTTGGTAAACATTTTGCCGTTCATATCCCGCATCTGGACGGGGTAAGCGCGGTTGGTGAAGGTTCCGTCGCCCAGCTGGCCCTTCTGGTTGCTGCCCCAGGCCCAGGCTGTGCCGTCCGCCTTCACCGCCACGGTGTGCTCCTTGCCCGCGGCGAGCTTCGGCGTGGTGAAGCGGCCGCTGGCGGCGGTAGGCAGCACCTGCACCCGCAGCAGGAGGCTGCGGCCGGTGGCGCGCTCGTAGATCTGGATGAACGTGTTGCCCATCTTGGGGTTCAGTGCGTCCGGCGAACCGAACATCACCGTGTTGTTGGCGGTATTCTTGCCCTGGAAGGAAATAATGCTCTCGTCCAGGGAGGTGAACTCCAGGTCGTTCACGTTAATGACCGGCGCGGGCTTGTGGGCCAGGAGGTTATAGCCCTTCTCCTCCACGTAGCCCATGCGGTCCAGGATAAAGGTGACCTGCTCCCCGCCCTGCAGGGTGATCTGCGGCGAGAGGTCGTGGGGGGTGGTGTTGTGATCGGTGCCCCAGGCCAGGAGGGAGGCGTAGCTCAGCTCACCCACCACCACGGGGTAGTTGGAAGCGGTGTTGCCGTAGTCGCCCAGCTGGCTCCTGCCGTTGGCGCCCGCCGCGAACACCGTACCTGTGTCACGGGACATGACCATGAAGTCCTCGCCCATGGCAAAGGTGGAAATTCTCTGCATATAGTCCACGTCGTCCACCTGCAGACCATCCAGGTCGCGGGCGACGGTGTTGTCGTAGTTAACGGGCTCGCCGCTGGCGGCGCCCTTGTTGCCCAGCTGGCCGCTGCGGTTGTCGCCCCAGGCCTTCAGCTGCACCGCGTCCTTCTTGGTGTCCAGCTTCAGCGCCTGGTTCTCCACCTTCGCCATAGTGCCGTTAAAGCCTGCGGCCAGCGCCTGCGCGCCGGCGGGCTCCATGAGCACCGGGTAGTTGAAGGTGGTCTTTTTGCCCGCCTCAGAGCTGGCGGGCTCACCCAGCTGGTTGTTGCTGTTGTCGCCCCAGCCGTACACGCCGGGGGAGACGGTGAAGGGCGTGGCGCCCTCCTCCGCTTCGATGTTGGTGATATTCAGAGCCATGACCGCGCCGTGGCGGCTGCCCATTTCCAGGGCGATGGCCTTATCCATAAAGCTCTTGTTGGCCTGGTCGTTCACGTTGATGAGTCCGTCGCCCTCGCCCAGGCTGACCCGGATGGCGCTGTTGCGGTTGCTGCGGCTGCTGCCGTCGCCCAGCTGTCCATAGGCGTTGGAGCCGAAGGTGAACACCGTGCCGTTGGGGAACAGCACCGCGCTGGTGTCGCCGCCCGCGGCAATGCCCACCGCCCCTTGCAGGTTGGTGGTGGTGCTGCTGGTCTTGCCCTTCAGCACCAGCTTGGCCGTGGTGAGCTGCGTCTCGCCCAGGGGGCCCTGACCCAGCTGACCGCACAGCGTGGTGGTGATGGTATTGCCCTGGGTGAAGGTATTGCTGCCCCAGGCGTACACCTGCCCGCTTTCAGCGAGGGCAAGCGCGTGGTTGGAGCCCGCCGCGATGGCCACGATGCGGTCCTGCTCCGTGTAGGGATCGTAATATTCGATGTCGCCCTCTTTGTGGATGTATTCCTTGTCCACCATGTAGTCGCCCAGCAGGATGACCGGGCTTCTGCGCTCCACGCGGGCGCGCACCTGCATGGGCACGTAGTTGGGATTGGCGGCGGCGTTGATGTTCCCGCGGCCCAGCTGGCCGCCGGCGTTCTGGCCCCAGGCCCACACATGGCCCTCGATGTCCAGCGCCATGGAGAAGTTATCCCCTGCCGCCACCGCCACGAAGGTCAGCGGGTTGCCGTCCGCCGTCTGATACGGCGTGTTGGTCACGCCGCTGGCACTGTAAGTGAAGAAGTTGGTCACGCGGGTGGGCGAGTCCAGCCGCCGCGTGCCGGTGTTGCTGGGATCGCGGGCCAGCTGGCCGTAAGTGTTGTCGCCCCACACCCAAACGCGGCCCAGAGAGTCCAGCGCAACGGTGTGGTGCGCCCCGGCGGCCACCATAGGCGCCGCCAGGGAGAGGACGTGCGCGTCGTCGTCATCCCCGCCCTCGGCGGAGTCCATCTGGCGATGGCGCACCCAGACAGGCAAATTCAGCATATTGCTGGTGTTCTCCGCCTTGTTTTCGTAGTCCAGATAGAGGCTGGTCAGCCCCAGCTTGTCGCTGGTGGCGCCCAGCTTGACCAGCGTGGTGTCGCCGCCCACGCCGCGGGTGGCGGTGAGCACCGAGGGATCGGCCACGTCCGCCACCACCAGGTGCAGCTCGTCGGCGATGGACTTGCTCTCGCCGTCGGTGATCAGGTTGAAGCCCATCTTGCGGCTGTAGAGGATCTCCTTCAGGTCGATCATCAGGTATTCCCCGTCCGCCAGGGTGACGCTGTTGGGGTTGTCCAGGCCCATGGGCTTGAGCTGGCTGTACTCATGGAGCAGCGTGTCGTTCTTGTCGTACTTCCAATACTTCTGGAGCAGCAGGGTCTTGCTCTCGCCGTCGCCGGCCTGCACCGCCCAGAAGCTGTCGGTGGTGGTGCCGTTGCCCAGCTGGCCCTTGTCGTTCTTGCCCCAGTCCCAGACATAGCCGTCCGTGCGCACCGCGCCCATATGCCGCAGGCCCACCGAGATCACCATCGCGGTGGCGAAGTTATCCGACCCCTGCACGTTGCTTTCGCCCTTGTGCACAGGCATGGCAAAGCCAACGAAACCGGTGCGCACGCCAAAAATGGCCTCCTCGTCGATCTCGTTGTAGCCCAATTGTCCATACATATTGTCGCCCCAGGCGTAAACCGTGCCGCCGGTGGCGCCGTCTCCGTCCTTCACGATGGCCGAGCTGGAGTTGCCGCCCGCCGCGATGGCCCGCACGTTGTTCAGCGGGGTCACCACGTAGACGGTACCCGCCACCTGGCCCTCGGCGTTGATGTCGTCATAGTGGTTGGGAGCCATGTAGACGACCCCGGTGTCCGCGGTGGTGGTCTCCGTGCGGCCCTGGGACACCTGAACCAGCGTCGGCTTCGCCGTCCGGCTCTCCTTCAGGTACTTTTCCACCTGCGTCCAGGCGGTCACCTCGTCGGAATTGCTGGTGGCGGCGTGGTTTTTAGACGTGTCGTAGCTGACCCAGCCCACGTCGCTGCCCAGACCGCTCGCGCCGCCGTCGTAGGTGCCCAGCTGGCCGTAATCGTCCTTGCCGAAGGCCAGAACCGTCCCGTCCGACATCAGGACCAGGGAGTGATCGCCGCCGGCGGCCACCACCATAGCGTTGCCCATCAAGCCCTCCATCTCGGTGGGCACGTCCTCGTGGTGCAGGTCGTTTCCGGCCAGCACCTGGACAGGCACGCGGTAGGTAAAGGTCGCGCCCAGTGCCGCAGCCTCGTTCCAGGTCAGCTCCAGCACGTCGTCCAGCGCGTTATTCAGGTTTTTGCCCACGCCCAGCTGGCCGTAGCGGTTGTCGCCCCAGCCGTACACCGCGCCGTCGCTGCGGATGGCCAGCACGTGGCCCGCGCCGGCGGAAATGGACAGGATATTGCTCAGATAATAGCCCCGGCTGGCGCTTGCGCCCTCCA
>JAMPEH010000172.1 GCA_023665245.1 Muribaculaceae bacterium | reverse complement strand
CACCGCGCCCAGGTTCTCCAGCGCCTGCCGCGTCTGGGCCTCCACGCCCTCCGCCAGCGTCCCCGTGGCCGGGTCCAGCCCCAGCTGCCCGGAGCTGAACAGCACCCCGTTCACCGCCTTGGCGTGGCAATAGGGCCCAATGGCCGCTGGCACGTTCTGAGCAAAAACCGTTTTGTTCATCCTTTTCTCCCCCTATTCCATGTCAAATAGTATCGTCACCGGCCCGTCGTTCACCGATTCCACATCCATATGAGCGCCGAATACGCCGTGTTGAACTTCAAAGTCATTATCCTTACAGTATTCCATAAACTTCTCGTACAACTCATTGGCCAACTCCGCCCCCGCCGCGCCGATGAAGCTGGGCCGCCGGGATTTGGTATCGGCGTAGAGGGTAAACTGGCTCACTGTCAGCAATTTTCCGCCTACCTGGGAGAGGGAGAGGTTCATCTTCCCGTTCTCGTCCTCGAAGACCCGCAGGTTGCAGATCTTATCCGCCAGCTTCTTGGCCGTCTCCGCGGTGTCGCCGGGCCCCACCCCCAGCAGCACCAAGAAGCCCTTCCCGATGGCTCCAGTCACCACGCCGTCCACCGTCACAGAGGCTGACGCCACCCGCGTCACAACGGCCCGCATCAGCGGTACTCCTTCTTCATGTCCTGGGCGTACATGGGGTCCAACTCCAAACGCACCAGGTCACCCCCGGCGCACTTCAGGCTGGTTACATCGATAAGGGTTTCAATGGCGCCGACACGGCCGATGATCTTGGCCTTCTGGTTGCCGATCCGCACAGCAAGATTGTCCGATTTCTTAGGGAAAAGCCGGGCAAAAAACCCCAAGCGGCGGGGTTTTGTGACGGATAGGCCGTTTTGGTAGCCGACCGCCAGAGTGGCTACACGGGTGGGCTTTTTGATTTTCACCGGGTGCTCGTAGCCCACCGTGTGCCCCGCGGGGAGCCAGCGGATGTCCTCGATGGTGGCTTCGCAGTAGCCCACCCGCTGCAAACCATCGTTTTTTGTGCGTTTACAGCGGCCTAACAGGGCAGAACCCACACGAACGGCGTCAAAACGGGCGAAATCGTGCCGCAGGGTGGAAAAGCTCCCCGCCGCGTGAACGGTGCCCGTCTCAAACCCGGCCTGGTGGACCTTTCGGACGATCTGCTTGAACTCATCCAGTTGGGCGAGGATGGCTTTTTCCTTCCCGGAGCTGGACTGAAACTGGGTGTAAACGCCGGAAATGGCCACATTTTGAAGGTTTTCAAAGGCCGCCAAAATCTTGTCCGGCTCCGAGATCACGAAGCCGCCGTAGCCCATGCCGCTGTCGATTTGAACATGGGCCTCCGCCACGGTGGAACGGCTCTCCGCCAGGGAATTCAGGGCCATTCCGGCCTCGGAGGAGCCGATGGAGCAAACCACGTTTAAGTCCAGTAATTGTTCCAATTCTTGTCGGTTTACGGTGGAACGGAGCATTAAGATCTCCTCTTCCACCAACCCGGCCTTGCGGAGCTTGGCCGCGTCGCCGGGCTCGGAAACGGCGAAACGCGTCACGCCGTGCTGGTGCAGCAGCCCCGCCATCTCCAGCAGGCCCGCGCCGTATGCGTCCCCGGTCAAAACGGCGTAAATTTTGGCTTTTCCGGCCTTTTCTCGAATGGTTTCCAGGTTGTTGACCACCGCTTGCCGGTCGATCACCAGCCGCTTCATAGCCCCGCCCCTCTCTGTTTCAGGTTGTCCCCATTCTACCACACCCTGCCCTCGTTGACAACCCCCGTCAAACATGGTAGAATTTTGTCGGAGGGCCGGATGGCCCTCTGGGTGCCACGTGAACGTTGGCGGTTAGCCACTCTCCCGAAAGGGGGTGAGGCAAATGCCGATTACTTTGACCTTTCACATCCTTCGCTGGACTGTGACGATCAGGGTAAAAGACAGCAACCGCCACCCTGGCCGGTGACGGTTGCTATTTTTTAGGAACTTCCACTAAACAGGGCTAACCGCTTGCGTGGCACCCTTCCCTTATTATATACCACATTTCTTCTGCCCTGTCAAGTAGAAACAAACCGCCACCCCGGCAGGTGACGGTTGCTTGAGCTTTGCTCGAATAACTTGAACTACCAGGGCTAACCGCTTGCGTGGCACCCTTCCTCTATTATATACCACATTTCCTCCGCGCTGTCAAGCGTCTTGACAATTTCAGGTGAATTTGCTACCATGAAATCGCGGCTTGGGCCGCGTTGCGTTCGGCGGTTGGCCCTCCCGAAAGGGGGGATGCCTATGGGCAAGAAGCTCCTTTGTCAGCTTCTGGCGCTTGCGGCTGTGTTTGCGGTCCTTGTGCTTCTGGCCCCAAAAGCGTGCTAGCCGCCGGGAAGGCACCCCAGCGGCTAGCGTTTTTTAGCTTACCGTAATTCGGGCCAATCGCCTTGCGGCGCTACCCTTGATACATATTGTATCAGGCCGCCCTCCGGTTGTCAAGTGGCAGCCGGAGGTTTTCTTTTATAGCCCCAGCGCAAAAAAGGCCCCCCGTCACCGGGGGGCCCTTCTTGTTTTGTTGCTGTCTAGCGGACTGCTAGATTACTCAGCGGGAGTGGCGGTAGAAGCCTTGGGGCTGCGAACCACGTAGAGGTAATCAGCAGCGTCGCCGTCCTTGATCAGGAGCACCTTGAAGGTGTAGTCCTCCTCGGCGGTGTCGACCTTGCTGACGGAGATGTTCGCGGCGGACACGAAGCCCTCGCTATCCTCGTCGATCAGCACACACACAGTGTCGCTGGTGGAGTAAGCGTTCTCAGCCACGGTCACGACGCCGTTACCGACAGTCACAGTCTCAGCCTCGACATAGTCGGTGTCCTTCGTAGCCTCTTTCAGGGTGACAACGTCGTTCTCATCGGTGCTGGTGATGAGATAGAACTTCTTGCTCTTCGCAGTGCTGCCCTCAGCGAACTCAACAGCCATGGAGACCTCGCGGCCCTCGGCGTCGACCATCTCATAGATCTTGTGGCCGTCGGTGTCTTCCTCGTCGTTGTTGGCGTCCTTCAGGTAAACCAGGCCGTCGGAACCGTCGCCGTCGAACTTGGTGGTCTGCAGGTAGACATAGGTGGCATAGCCGTCCTTGGTCACAGCGACCAGCTTGTCAGCGGTCATCTTGGGCACGTTCTCATAGCTGGTGTAGACGAAGAACTCGCTGTCGTCGTCGTTCACCTTCTCGACCATGAACACGGTCTTCTTGTCAGCCTTCAGGCCGGTGGTCACGTCGGGCTTCTGAGCGATGGCGTAGCCCTCGTCGCCCTTGGTGACGCTAGCGCTCTCCTTCACGGTGATCTCATAGTAGCCCTTGCTGTCCACGGAGAACTCGATCATCTTGCCGTTCAGATCGGAGCTCTTGTCCTCTTCGACCTTGACCATCTTCTTCTGCTCACCGTCATACAGCTTGTTCACGCGGACGATCTGGGTGGTGCCGTCGGTGAACAGCAGCTTAGCCTGCTGATACTTGTCGCCGCCGTCCAGGCCGTTGTTGGTGCCGGTGTTCTTGTAAGCGGCGTCCAGAACGTAAGCGGTCTCGGTGGTGACCTCGCCGGAAACCTGCTTATAGGCGCACACGTCGCCGTTCAGGTCCAGGAAGAAGTCGTACTCGTTGTCCTTGTTGCCGGACACATCCCAGCTATCGAAGCCCAGGTCGTCCACCAGGCCGGAAGCGGAATACTGGGTGCCGTTGATGGTCAGCTTAGCGGCGTTGCGGCGGGTGACCTTGCCGGTGATCTTGTCAGCCTTGGTCAGGTAGGTCACGCCCTTGCTGGTGTTGGTCAGCACCACGTCGTCCTCAGCCAGACCCTGCCAGCCGTCAACCTTATCGACGTCGGTAAAGGCACCCACGGGGCCGGGGACCTTGACCTGGTCCTTCTCCTTGTAGACGCGGGTCTCGGTAGCGCCGGTCACCGTGTCAACATCATACTTGGTGATCTTGATCATGGAGACCTTGCCGTCGGTCAGGAACACTTCCACCTTGTCGCCGGACTTGATCGCCTCGGACTCCAGGTTCACGCTGTCGGTGATCTCAACGCCGTCCTTGTAGACCTTCATGTCGCCCTTGAAGTTGGACTCGGTGTGGTCAGCGCCCACGGCGTCAGCCACATAGTTGGCCTTCCGGTCCTTGTCGTCGTTCTTCACCACGATGTCGATCAGCTTGGGACCGTTGGTGAAGGTCTTGTCAGCGGCGCTGCCAGCCTTGGCCACAGAGCTGGAGACAACGGACTTGCCATCGTCGGTGATGAACACGGTGACCTTGTTGCCGATGTTGCTGGCGGTAGCCTTCACCTTAGCGCCATTCAGCAGGCTCAGGTGAGAGGTAGTGCCGGAGAAGGTGGCCACGCCGTCGTTCACGTCATCGACCATGACCTCAACGGGGATCACGCCGAATACGTCCTTCAGCAGGGCGGGGCCGTCCTCATACTTCACGACGTAGGTCACGCCGTTGTCGCGGCGGTACTCGGGCAGCTTGGTGGAAGCCTGCAGGGCGTTGTACACCAGCTGAGCGGCGTTGTCGCGGGTCAGGTCGACCATGGCGGTGTTGGCGCGGTCGATCTCGTCCATCAGGCCGTTGCGCTTGGCGTCGGTGATGATGTTGCCAGCCCAGGCGGCGTCGTTCTGGTAAGCGCGGTCGTCCGCGTCATAACCCAGGACGGTCAGCATGGTCTTGGCGCCGGCAGCCACGGTGACGGTACCGGCGGGCATGTAGTTGCCCAGGCCGTCGCCGGTGACATACTTGTTGGCCACCAGGTAGTTGATGTAGCTCTCAGCCCAGTTGCCGGAGATGTCCTTCATGCCGGTCGCGGTGCCCAGGTAAGCGTCGGCGTTGTCGTCACCGGTAGCGGTGAAGTACACCAGCTTCGCCCAGGAAGCGCGGTCGATGGTGCCCTTAGGATTAAAGGAGCCATCGGGGAGGCCGTTGATGATGCCCAGGTCAACGCAGAGGGCAACGGCGTCCTTGTGCTCGACTTCGTCCCAGTCGGAGAAGTCAGAAGCGACTTTCTTGGTTTCGGCGGCGGAAGCGATGGTGAACATACCCAGGATCATCACCAGGGCCAGGCCCAGCGCCAAAACCTTCTTCAGGTTCTTCATAGGAAATTCCTCCTTTTCAATTTAGACTTCCGGGGACATCTCGCCCCCTTCGTCTTACGTTGCCCATGATAACGCAACCCGTTTCAATCGTCAAGAGGTTTTCATAACATGTAACAGAACTGAAATATTGCGTCATAATCCGTTTTGTGTTATATATAAAGGTAACGCGAAGGACAGAGGGACGGTGCTTGTTGTCGGGCCCTATCCGACAAAAGCCCCGTCCCTACTGTCCGCAGCGGAAAGTTTGTGCTCCCGTTACGGACAGCGGGACGGCGGCTTGTTGTCGGGCCCGCGAAGGACAGAGGGACGGCGCTTGTTGTCGGGCCCGCGGAGGACTGAGGGACGGCGCTTGTTGTCGGGCCCGCGAAGGACAGAGGGACGGTGCTTGTTGTCGGGCCCTATCCGACAAAAGCCCCG
>JAMPEH010000171.1 GCA_023665245.1 Muribaculaceae bacterium | reverse complement strand
CTGAAATGCTGGCACAGTTAATGACAATATTCGGATGGTATATATTTGCTGCCTGTTCCACTGCTTCCATATCCGTAACATCCACATCCATGTCTGTTCCAACTACCTTGTTTTTCATATCATCCTTCAAGAGATGTACCAATGCAGAACCTAGCCTTCCTTTTGCACCTGTAATCCATATGGAATCATTTGACATATCTTTCCCTCCTGCTTTATTATATGTATATGACGTTTTTTCCAGATTATCTGGAAAAAGGTGCACCTCAACAGTTGAAGCACACCTTTGTACAAAATAACTATAACATACGGAATGTTAAAATACAATATTATATTTCCTCGGGCTTTTATCACAAAATAAGTTATCTTTTTTGTAAAATGTTGAAATTTACGATTGACATTTCCCATTACTTTTATCAAAAAATATATATAAAAATATTTTACAATAAGTATTTTAGTGTCATAATTAAGTGAAATCAATGAGGAAATTATTTTGTTTTTGATAAAATTGATTGTGGGATGGTGAAAGATAAGCTATAATGTAATAAGTAGTTTTTCGACAATGTATGGGTGTAATTAAATCGCATTATATAGTGAGAAGGAGAGGGTTGTAATGAAGCAATTTCAAATTTGCTATAAAGAGGATGAGGATTTTTTTGAAAAGCTGACGGAAATTAAAGAATGGCGAGCTTCCCATTCGGCGTATGTTACCGTATTCAGAATTTACTCGGAGGATATGGAGCTTGAACGAATTAAGCATATTTGCGATTGCTTGGACGAGAAAATGCCGGATGCACTGTATTTGGGCTGTACAACAAATGCTAATATGATGGATGGGGTGCTGACAGATTCGAAAATCATTTTAACCTGTACTATTTTTGAAAAGGAAACGACGCAGGCAAAAATTTTACAGCTCCCTTTTTCAGAGGAGACAGTGGTGCAGGATGTGGAGACACTGAAAAAATGCTGTGATGAAAACCCGTGGGTTCATGCAGTGGAAATGCATGCAACAATTATGAACATGTCCATGATGGAGTTTTGCAATGAGATGAGCAGTCTGCGGGAGGATATTCAAGTGTTTGGTGGCGGTGCATTTAATCCTGATATGGATGATGAGAGGGCAGCCGTATTTTCAAAGGGAAACGATTTTTTGGAGCATGGCATCATTTTTCTGCTGCTGGGCGGAACGGAATTTTATACATACAGTACTTTTATTTCAGGCTGGAAGCCGTTAAAAAGAAAATTTCGGGTTACAAAGGCAGACCGGGAGCGTTTGTATGAGCTGGATGGAAAACCTGCATTGGATGTATACCGGAAATTTTTAAATATCAACAGGAATGACAGATTTTTCTCCAATACGCTGGAATTTCCACTTTTTCTGGAACATGGTGACGTTGATATTTTGCGGTGCCCGCTTGCTGTCAATGATGACGATTCACTAGTAATGTCCTCTGACGTACAGGAGGATGCGGTTGTCAGACTAGCTTATGGTGACCCGGAGACAATTCTTGCCAGTATCAGGGAGGACGGACAGAAGATTGTGGACTTTTGCCCTGAAGTGATACAGACCTTTTCCTGCGCTGCAAGAAGGGCGTTTTGGGGTGATGAGAATATCAGTAACGAAACGGCTATATTCAATAGTGTCGCACCAACAACAGGCTTTTATACACACGGTGAGTTTTTGAGAATCAAGGGTGATATGCTCAATTTCAATGTGACGCTTGTGCTTGTTGGCATGAGGGAGGGCGATGCGCCTGAAACAGGAAAAAAGGTAAACATTGCCAAGGCGCAGATTGACAATGATAATAACGAAAAGATACCGATTATCAGACGTTTTGTTTCCTTCATTGAGGCATCCACTGCCGAGCTTGAGGAAATAAACATGAAGCTTGCTTTAAGCTCTGTTACGGACGGGCTGACGAGGCTCTATAACCGTGCTGAGATTGAGAGAAAGATTCGTGGCGCTTTGGATAAACGCAGTAATGAGGAGGCAAGCAATGATATTTCCCTGATTATGCTGGATATTGATAATTTTAAAAAGGTCAACGATATATATGGACATAAAGAGGGGGACCATGTAATTCAGGCTTTGTCTGACGTTCTAAGAAATACGACAACAGGGATTCATTCCTGCTCCATGGGACGCTGGGGCGGCGAGGAATTTATGATATTGCTGACAGACTGTAATGCAGATGATGCAGCAGCCCTGGCGGAGAAAATACGATTGAATTTTGCGGCTGTAGCTTATGAAACGGCGGGCAGCCAGACCGTCAGTATCGGGGTTACGCAGGCAAAGAACGAAAATGCCGACACGCTTTACAGCAGAGTGGACAAGGCACTTTATATGGCAAAGGCAGCAGGAAAAAATCAGGTTGTCAGACTGGACTGATGTTGAATGCTTGGAGGGGATAACATGAGTGATGTTTTCAATAACGAGTTGTTTGAAGCGTTTGCATCGGCATCGGATAATGTTTATATTTATGTATGCGATATGAAGACGGATATTTCCCGCTGGTCAAAGGCTGCAGTGGATTATTTTGGACTTTCAGGAGAGTATTTGGAGGATGCTGCCAATGTATGGGCAAATCATATACATCCGGATGATTTGAAGATTTATATGGACGATATTGAGGGTGTGTTTTCCGGCACAAAAAAACAACATAACTGCCAATATCGGGCAAGGAATGCCGAGGGAAGATATGTATGGGTGGAATGTAAGGGCAGCGTAATTTGGGATGAAGCTGGGAATCCGATTATTTTTGCAGGAATTATGGTAAGAATTGACGGACAGAGCAAATATGATACCCTGACCGGACTTCTGACAACACACGAGACACATTATTTTGATTTTGCTTCACAGTCCGGAGTTGCAATATTGATTGGCATGGATGGCTTTCGGAAGGTGATAAGCAACTATGGATATAACATCGGCGATGAAATTTTAATTAAAGTTGCAAGGGTAATTAGCGATTTATGTAAACCTGAATGGAAGGTGCTGAGATTTAGCGGTGATGAATTTTTGGTTATTGCTGTTTCAGCCAATGTACAGGAAGTGGTGGATTTTTATGAGGAAATATGTAAGACCACAGTTTTTTTGAAGCTGGAGGATGGACGAAAGGTAGGAGCTTCCATATCAGCAGGCGGCGTATTGTTTCCTCAGGACGCAGATACAAGGGACATTCTGCTTAATAAATTGGAGCACTCTTTGGAGTTTGCAAAGAATAACCAAAGAGGAAGCATAGTATTTTTTTCGGAGGAAATTGCAAAAAAACATGAGAGAGGACTGATATTGCGGGAAGATTTAAAACAGTGTATCAACAATGGTTTTAAGGGGTTCGAGTTATTTTATCAGCCGTTTATTAATCCGAATACGGGCAGGATTGCAGGCTGTGAAAGCCTTTTGCGTTGGAAAGGTGAACGGATTAAAGACTCATATCCGATGGAGTTTATCAAGGTTTTAGAGGATTATGGGGATATTTGTGAGGTCGGTTTTTGGGTTATGGAACAGGCAATCAGACAGCAGGCGGCATGGCGTGATGCATATGGAGAATTGCAGATTAGCTTTAACGTATCTTATCAGCAGTTTTTGGACGATGATTTTGAGAAAAAAGCGGCTGCATGTGTGGAAAAGTACGGGGCAAATCCGAACTGTATCATTATAGAGCTGACGGAAAGCTGTCAGGTAGAGGCACCTAGAGAGCTTGCAGAAATGTTTGGCAGACTGCGGGAGCGGGGATTTAAAATAGCCTTGGATGATTTTGGAACAGCATATGCTTCGATGGAGATGTTAAAATGGCTTCCCGTAGATTACATTAAAGTGGAGCATTCTTTTATCAGGGAGCTTGCACAGCCGGGACATGACGTGGATTATGTGATTGTTGACAGTTTGATGGAAATGTGCAGACGATTAGGATATAATTCTATTATAGAGGGTGTTGAAAATGGTAAAGTGGCGGATATTGTAGGAGGGCTGAAGGCTACATTGCTGCAAGGGTTCCATTATTCTCGTCCTGTCTGTCGGGAGGATTTTGAAAAGCTGTTGGATGCAGATAAGAAATAAATGCGACAGCCCTTTTTAAAATTTTATGTTTCTTTTTCCAATAGATGCTGATATGACAAATCAATGCCAAATGCACCTAACGGAGCAGTGATAATGATTGATAATACAGCTACCGACAAAACAATATTGCCGCATGGTAAGCCTAAAGATAACGGAACAGAGCCGATGGCAGCCTGAACCGTAGCCTTCGGCAGATACGCTATGACACAAAATACCTTTTCCTTTAGGGTAAGCTTTGTTCCTATCAGACATAATAAAACACCGGCAGACCGAAATATAAGTGAAATAAAAATCATAAGAACAGCTCCAAGTCCAGCTTTCAAGGTATAACGAATATCCACAGCCGCACCGACAAGCACAAATAAAATTACCTCTGCAGCAATCCACAGCTTTCCAAATTTTTCAGAAAGACGCGTGGAAACGGATGCAGCACCTTTTATTTGTAACATACAAGCCATACCCATAACTGCAAGAAGTCCTGAAACAGGGATAATATTTTTTGTCCATTCTTCCAGTGCGATTAGCAAAAAAGCCATGCCAAGGACGATAATAACCTTCATGCTGTTTCGCACATAGTGCTCATGTGCATATTGAGCTTCAAAAAAAGCAGACAACAAAAATCCTACAATTGCCCCGACAAAAATCCCTAAGATAATGGAAATTGGAATTTTGGCAAACGCTGCCATGCTTACCGAATTTCCCTGTGCCATTCCGACAAAAGTTGAAAACAATACAATAACAAAAACATCATCTAGGGACGCTCCAGCCAAAATAAGCTGTGGAATCCCTTTTTTCGTTCCATATTTTGTTTCCATAAGCTGGACCATTCTTGGAACAACAACCGCAGGGGAGACTGCACCGAGAACTGCTCCCATAATAGCGGCCTCCAGCAATGTTATTCCGAGTACAAACGGCGCAAGCAGAACAAATGCCAATATCTCAAAAACAGCAGGTATAAATGCCATTAATATTGCGGGACGTCCTACTTTCTTTAAATCACTGATGTTTAATGATAAGCCTGCTTTAATTAAAATAATCACCAAAGCCATCTGCCGCAAATCAGCAGATATACCCAAAACTGAGGCATCCAAAAGATTTAGGACATACGGACCTAAAATGACTCCCGTAATCAGCATGCCAATAATACGTGGGAGCTTCAGCTTTTGGCAAATAGATGCCATGGCAAGACCTACAAGAAAAATGAGCGCAAGTGATGTCAACATATATAATCCTCCTTAAAAAGAAAAAGCCAATGACACTGCGATTACCATAATCACAGAAGTCATCAGCTTAATAAAAGCGGTTTTGGTTTCCCAAGGGAGAACTTCATTCCCTTGTTATACTTTAACAAGGAAACTAAAAATTGTCAATCATTTATATTGCCTTTTTTTAGCATTTTGTATATAATATATTGTAGTATATTGAACGGATTTTACAACGTCAGGAAGGAGGATGAGCGTATGAGCATTAGCGGTATAAAT
>JAMPEH010000170.1 GCA_023665245.1 Muribaculaceae bacterium | reverse complement strand
GAACGCCCTACGATGTAGAGTGAATCATTACCTACGTAAACTACACGTGTACATGCATCAGTTGTAAGCAGTCCGGCTCCGGTAAACGATGTTACGCCGAAGAGGGCACTAAGTGCGATAAATTTTTTAGTATCCATTTTGTCGGTTATTAGTAATCATTTTTACTAATAACAGATAAATAGCACTCTATGTTCGGCAGTTATAAATAAAAAAGCCCTACCGTTGATGTTTGGTAAGGCTCTTATATTGGATAATGTTGGTTTGTTATCTGAGTCGGAGTTTTTGACCCGGTCTTAGTTTTGAAGCGGTAGTCAATCCGTTAAGTCGACATAACTGTTTTACTGTGACTCCGTTACGCGAGGCTATACGGCTTAGGCTGTCGCCTTTTCTGACTGTGTAGGATTTGCTTGATTTTGGTGAGTATGTGTTTTTAGCTGCGTTGGGATGAGTCTTCTGATATTCAGCCATGTAGGTTTTGGCATATGCACTGTTGGCAGCGGGGTCGAAATTTCGTGGATTCTGATATGTGTTCTTGTCGAACGTATACGTGTCTGTATGTACGGTCTGGTTAGCGAAGTCGAATATTGCTGCCGGGTTTATGGGCATGCCCATGAATCGGGTTTCGAAATGGAGGTGAGGTCCGGTTGATCGTCCCGTGTTTCCTCCGAGAGCGATTGGGTCTCCTGCTTTTACATATTCGTCGGGTTCAACGAGGAATGCCGACAGGTGACCGTAGACGGTTTCCAATCCGTTGGTGTGGCGCACGATAACGTAGTTGCCGTAGCCTCTGCGCTCGAAGTTGGTAAGTCGCACCTTTCCGTCAAATGCCGCGCGGATAGTGTCGCCGATATGGACCTTAAGGTCGATTCCTTTATGCATTCTGCGGAATCGGCGGCGATAGCCGTAAGGAGAGGTTACATAACCGGCATGTGGCATGCAGAAGTTGCTTACATCGATAACCTTTGATTGCGGAATTACAGCGTTGGCATAAGCATTGACGAGCTTGCTGTTCCACCCTTCGGTATAGATATCGAGTTCGGGTTCTTCCTCTTCTTTGAAAAGGTTGTCGATAAACTGTTGAGTGTGTTCAACCTTTATGCGGTTGTTGATATTTTCTTGTGAAGCAATGAGGTCGCGGTGTTCGGCTGTGTGAGCTTTTGGGAGATTGTAGGTCTGAGCCGATGCGGTCAGGAACACTCCTGCCGTTATTGCGATTATTGCTGTTATGTTGAGTCTTTTTAGTAATTGCATATCAATGGAAATAGTCAAATATTTCTCAAAGATACAAATTTTCAGGCGGTTATACTATTGTAGGATTGATAAAAAAATATAATTTTCTTTGATTAGATTTAACTATGCTTGTTAAATAACTGAAATATAGATGTTTGTATGAAAATATGTTTTACAACATGTTTTTAAACAATTTTACCCCTGCGTCAGCTTATGCGGCTCAGGTCAACTTTCTTCTCGAATAGATAGCTGAGCGTGATGGCAAGTTGTCGGTGTGCAGGAAAGTTCAGTTCCGGGTCTTCATCGAGCAGATCTTCAGCGCAGTCGTGAGCCAACTGTATGATTTGTCGGTCGGCGGCAAGATTGGCTATTTTAAGGTCAAAAGCTATGCCGCTCTGCATGGTTCCTTCGAGGTCGCCCGGTCCTCTCATCTTGAGGTCGGCTTCAGCAACAATGAATCCGTCGGATGTCGACGTCATAACCTCGAGCCGTTGTCGCGTTTCCTTTGCTATCTGAGGTTTTGTCATCAGCACGCAGTAGCTTTGATTGGCTCCGCGTCCGACCCTTCCGCGTAGCTGATGAAGCTGCGACAGTCCGAAGCGTTCGGCATTTTCAATCACCATTGTAGAGGCGTTTGGTACGTTTACACCTACCTCTATGACGGTCGTCGCTACGAGAATGTGAGCCTCCCCGGAGACAAACTCTCTCATGCGACGCTCTTTTTCAGCGGGTTTCAATTTGCCGTGGACATACGTCACGTTGTAGTGAGGAAATGTCTCGCACACGCGTTCATATCCCTCTTCGAGGCTTTGAAGGTTGAGTTTCTCGTTCTCGCTTATAAGCGGATAGACGATGTAGACTTGTCGTCCAAGCGCAAGTTGTCGCCCGATAGAGCGGTTGACATATTCGCGTTGGTTATCGTAGCAGAGCAGTGTGGTTATCGGCTTGCGTCCCGGTGGCAATTCGTCGATTACCGACACGTCGAGGTCGCCGTAGACGGTCATGGCGAGAGTGCGGGGGATAGGAGTGGCGGTCATGACGAGTACATGAGGCGGAATGCGGTTCTTGGTCCAGAGTCGTGAACGTTGCATGACTCCGAAACGGTGTTGCTCGTCGATGACGACAAATCCGAGGTTGTGGAATTGTACGGTGTCCTCGATGACGGCATGGGTGCCGACAAGTATATGGAGCGAACCGTCAAGCAGCTCGCGATGAATTATGTCGCGTTTGCTCTTGGAGGTGGAGCCTGTCAAGAGTTTTATGTTTACCCCTATCTGTGATGCCATTTCCGAGAGAGTTTCGAAATGTTGCGTTGCGAGTATCTCTGTTGGAGCCATAAGACAAGCCTGCGTGTTGTTGTCGAGCGCTATAAGCATGGTCATAAGTGCGACAAGGGTCTTTCCGCTGCCTACGTCGCCTTGCAACAACCGGTTCATCTGATGACCGCTTCCCATATCGGCTCTTATTTCTTTAATGACTCTTTTTTGCGCTCCGGTCAATGGGAACGGCAGGCATCGGTTGTAGAAAGAGTTGAAGTAGTTGCCTATGTGCGAGAATCGGAATCCGTCGAGCGCCTGTGAGCGACGACGGTTGTAGCGTCGCATGTTTAGCTGGATGAAAAACAGTTCTTCGAACTTCAGTCGGAATCTTGCCCGTTGTAATTCATCGTTGTTGCGCGGATTGTGGATTGTGGTAATGGCTTCCTGCAATCCTATGAGTTTCATGCGTGTCACAATGTCGGTCGACAAAGTCTCGTTCATGCCTTTTATACCCGAAAGCAGGGTCATAATCCAATTGTAGATGGTGCGTGACGTAATGCCGCGATTACGCAACTTTTCGGTCAAGGGATATACGCCGCGCAGTCCTGTGGTTGCTCCATAAGAGTTGGCTGAATCAATCTCAGGGTGGACCATCTGCCTGACACCATTGTAGTCGCCGGGTTTTCCGAACAGAACATATTCGTTGCCGGTCTTATAGGATTCGCGTATGTTCTTTATTCTGTTAAACCACACGATTTCGATAGTGGCGGTCCCGTCGGTGAACAGCCCCACAAGCCGTTGTCTTGCCCCTTCGCCGACGACGTTGAAGGAAACGAATTGCCCTTTGATTTGCAACGACGGCATTTCTCCCTTGAGATCGATAATGCGATATATGGTGGAGCGGTCCACATAATGCGACGGAAAATGATGCAGCAAATCGTAATATGTCCTTATTCCCAATTCTTTGTCGAGAATTTCGGCACGTTTGGGACCTATGCCTTTCAGGAATTTTATGTCGATATGCCGCAAGGAGTTCATGATTGGAGCAGAGTGAGAGCAATATCCAAATCGCCTGAATTGGTGATTTTAATGTTTTTGGTGTCCCCGTCGACGAGAACTATTCTTGAGTGTCCGGCAAGCTCCATGGCTGAAGCATCGTCGGTCACCGTTGAACGGTCGATAATGTCATAGGCTCGGCGAAGTTGATTAAGGCGGAAACATTGCGGAGTTTGTACGGCGCGATATAGTTTGCGGTCAACGTTTTTAGAGTTGCCACGGTCATCGGTTAGCCGCCTTATAGAGTCAGTTACGGCTACAACCGGAATGACTCCGTCGACATCATCGGTCAGCGCATTGATAACCCTTAGAATGGTGTCGGTGTCGATTAGCGGTCGTGCGCCGTCGTGGACAAGTACGGGAGCGGTGTCGTCGCAGTCGAAATCATGCAACGCATTTCTTACGGAGTCGGCACGGCTTTCACCTCCGACGACGGTCGACGGAGACCGGAAACCGTATTCGCTGCATAGACCATTCCAAAAGTCAATCATCTTCGGGCTTATTACAAGTCTTATATCAGCCTCGGGAATTGCACTGCGAAACCGGTCGATTGTCTCCATGACAACCGGTCGATTGCCGAGAATGCAGAACTGCTTGGGTATGGCAGAGCCAAATCGGCTCCCGCTGCCGGCTGCTACAATTATTACTTTTGCGTTCATACTAATGCAAAGATAATAAAAAAGACAGACAAAGTCGTTCTGCTCGAGAACGACTTTGCCTGTCAATATGTGAAATTGTAAATGTTATTCGGCGAAAGCGGCTGCAACGTCGGCTCTGAGTTCGTCGTTCTGCTTGTCGCGGCTGAGGATAGTTCCGTCGGGACCGAAGAGAATTATGCAGGGAATGCCGTTGATACCGTAAAGTTCTGTAGGAATGCTCTGTGCATTAATGATGTTGGTCCAGGGAAGCTCGTGCGACTTGATACCCTCGAGAGTGTCTTCGGGTTTGTCCCATACGGCAACGCCGAGAACTTTGAGACCTTTGGGACCGTATTCTTTGAGGAGGTCCTTGATTACGGCAGTCTGGCGAATGCAGGGACCGCACCAGCTTGCCCAGAAGTCTACAAGTACATAGTCACCATTGCCCACGTAGTCGCTGAGGCGATAGGTGGAGTCGTTGTATTGAACTTCAAAATCGCGGAATTTTTTGCCAACGCTTGTGGCATCGCGGTTTTCAAGCGTGGTTTTGAGTTTTGCAATGCGTTGTGATTCGCCGAGCGAAGGTGTGTTAGTAATATATTCGTTGATTTCGTCAAGCGACATGTCGGGCGCGTTCTGAATGAAGAGGAAGTAACCGATCGGGTTGTTGATGTTGGCGTTCATCGCCCGGAGGTTCATTGATTTTGCACTATCGGCAAATTCTTCATAACGGGCGTCTCTGATAGAGTCGGGCAGACTGCGGAATGCAGCGGTGAGGTCATATTGCGCTTTGTTGATTTCGTCCATCTTGGTGTTGAAGGCTCCGCCTTTCACTCCGGTCTTGTCTATTTTGATAGAGTCGGCTTCGAGGATGAATAGCGGACCGCGACCGCCGTCGACAATCAGTCGTACCATTACCGGAGTAGCAACGTCGCCGTTGAATTGTGCCACGCCATTGGCGAAGACCGCGCTGTCGATTTTTTCGTCGTTATCGAAGTTGATGAGATAGGCTGTTTTGCCGTCGACACTTTCATCGAAAGTGGTGGTAACTGAGTAGGCTGTCTTCTCAGCCTGACCGCATGCTGTCAAGCAGAGTACTCCTGCTGCCAGATAAGCTAATTTTTTCATTGGAAATTAAGGTTGATTAAAAGTGATTTTTTATGGCGCAAAGATAATCAAATTTATTTATAACAGTAGTCAATGCGTTCTTTTGCGTTATTTTATCGGATTCAATGTGTGATTGATGTGTTAACATAATATAATTTTACTACTGTATTACCCCCCCCCATTAAAAGGTGTTAATTTTAGCATATTTGCTTGACAAATGTTCTTAAAATGTGTGTAAAATTAGAAATTAAATAAAATTTAACATTAATTTTGTGTAATCCT
>JAMPEH010000016.1 GCA_023665245.1 Muribaculaceae bacterium | reverse complement strand
ATGATAAATATGGAATATCAAGCAATTTACATGCCCTTGAAATGATGGGAATAAAATTGATAGTCAAAACAAAATCCACATGTTCATGGGATTTCACAAAACTCACGAGATTTTTCAGATAATCCGTATCATAATCCTTTTCAACAAATTCCCGCTCAAAGGGTATCACCTCATGCCCAAGACGTCTGAATGCCTCGGTAAATTTGTCCTCCATCATATTGCCCCAATAACAGAATATCAGCTTCATAATAGTTACCTCATATCGTGTTTAAATGCTTTTATTTGTTCATAATCTGCTTTAGATTCCTTCGTACAATTTAAAGCTGTATAAAATTATTTTGAAAACAGATTAAATTGTTGCCCTTTTCATTATAGCTTCTCTACGACTTGCTTACATCATTCGTTTTCTTAACTTTATCCTCTTTTAACATAAAAATGTCAAATTGTACCATTTCCTCGTCATTCCTAAAATAACCTTCCAATTCTGACACAGGATGTATTGTTTCTGCTTCATCCTCCATTATAATATATGATGTATATAAATCCTTCACAGCCTCCATAAACTTACTCTCCGCACCATTTTTGCGTAGGAAACCAGGTGTAAATTCCAAAATAACAGGTACATCAATCTGACTTAAAGTTTTTCTCGCACCATTTAAAAAAGCGCCCTCAAAGCCTTCTGTATCAACCCATATATATTTAATTTCATGTATATCAATGTTATTTTCTTCTATATAATCATCAAATGGGATTGCTTCAACAGTAGCAGCATTGTCCGCACCTGTATCATCGACTTCATGCAGGGAAGTCCCGCCAGGGTTATATGAAACATAAGAAACCTGATACTTACTATGTATATCTGATACTCCCAAAGGAACCATCATCACCTCAGAATCGTCTATATCATTCAAAAGCATATTTGTTTTTAACATCTTAAAATTTTCTTTTGATGGTTCAAATGCTAATATTTTAACATTTGCATCAATTTTCTTTTTGAAATATATGCACGTAGTTCCTATATTGGCTCCGATATCGCAAAATATGCCTTGCTTCTTCTCTTCAAGAGCATAAAACCTTCGTGCCAAACTATAAAACTGACGCATTGTATCATTTGCCCAATTTTCACCTGAAACATACATATTGAGCATGATAGATGTATCATGGGCATCTCCAATATATGAAAGCCCCTCCACTGTACAAGTTAAATATTTATTTGTTTGTCTTTGGTTAAAAACGTCAAAATATCTTGTGACAGATTTATCAAAGATACCGTACGAATCCACATTTTTGTATAAATTCTCTAAGGTTTCATACGGAGCTTCCACATCAAAATATAAAACCTTCCCCAAATCCAACTTTAACAAATTAACCATTTTTTCTATCTGACTATGGCAATTTGCCTCAAAAATCAAATAGTAATCAACATTCGGGATATCTCCCATTTTTTGAATTTCCACATGATAATCTGACTCCTTATTATTAACCTCCGCAATGATAGTAACATTATTAAGATTAAGATACCTATTTATTGTATCCCTTCCCAGCCTTATACTGTCCCATATACATATATTATATTTCATATATAAATCCTCCTCGCATTATCAAATTTGCTTGCTACGCAGGAATGCTCCTATATGCTTCATATCCTTGCTACACATTTAAATACAATCAATACATCCCCAAATCATACAAGTGAAAGTATTCATATTGATGACAGTTCATATATAATGCCGCCTCCGACCCGCCACAATTCCGTGCAAGCAGACAATAATACAATAGAGCTTAAATATTCCATTCCTCTGACATAATTTAATTCTTCGCTTCCGGCAAAGATATCGCCAATCCAGACATCACTTTGCCTCTCAGTACATAAATTATAATATTGCTCATCATAATAATGTCTTTGGTTCGTTAATATTTTCCCTGGAAAATTTTTTTCAAAATAATCCACGATACGTTTTTCTTCCGATGCAAGATAGATGTAATCACATTTCAACTCCACCAATTTCTTTCTTGCATCTTCTACTACAACATCCAAATACTGCATTGTTTCATTTTTATCCATGATTCGTCTCCTTTATATTTTTTCAGCACAAACCAAATACTGTAAAATATCAAAATATTGTCGTTCTGCTACCCCTGGAATATTAAGCAACATATCAAAAAACTCCTTAAAGTCATCTGTGGTAAGACCGTTACAGTAAGTTCCGCTAATTCCCACCATACGGTACCCAGCCCTCTGTAACATGTTTACAATTTCCGAATATGTAAAAAACCTCAAGTGTGTTTTATCGCGAATGCCCGAATCTTCATATGTAAAAAATCCGTGCAGTAACTGATAGATATTTTCCGCGTTCATTACATTTGGAATACTGGCAAGCACGCATCCGTTATGCTTTAAATACTTTTTCATAATCTTTAAAACTTCTTCTGGATATTTAAGGTGCTCTAATACATCACCAAAAATAATATAATCAAAAAAGTCTTCCTCAAATGGCAATATAGCTTCCTCCACATCTGCACAAATAATGTCAAAATTTGCACTTCCAAGCCTTGCAACATTTTCAACCAGCTCAACTCCATACACGCATGCATTTGGATATTTATACTTAATTGCTCCGAGTGTTGCCCCCAAACCACACCCTACCTCTAATACACGGATTTTTGCATTCTCATCCTCTGCTATCAAGGATATCAAATCCATTCTGCTATTTGCATAATAAGCAGGATTTATTCCCCATTTTTTCTTAAGTATTGTTTCGCTTTCCTGCATTTTTTCCGCATCTATTACCCACTGTTTCTCCCTGCAAAATATAAAACTGTTCCAACAAAGTACATTACGGTATCCATGTGATAACATCCTCATACCCATATCAATGTCTTCATATAGTGTTAAATTTTCATCCAAACCATTTTCCCAAACCATATTTAAAACCTTACGTTTGATTAACATTGCAAAGCCATCCAACATCGGTCTGTATTCACACAAATCACCAGGCAAATTATTTTTTTCACAATACTCTATATACTCCGACATTTGTGTGAACTTACTCTCTATCATTTGTTTTTGGATTGAATGATTTGTTGCACTTCCTGCCGCCCCATTTTTATCTGAGGCATATAGACCAAGCCTTAATGTAAACATCGCATTTGGCATCATAACAGCATCTGCACTCAATAACATGATGTCAGTATTCTCAAGTGCTGCATTGATTCCCTGATTATATCCTACTGCATCCTTTACATTTTCATCATTACATATCAACGTTATATTTTCCTGTGACAAAAGCCATTCTCTGCTTCCGTCCGTTGATGCATTATCTACCACGATAATCTCATAGATATCTTCTTTACAAGTTTTCCTGATGCTACTAATGCAATCTTTTATAGCATCCATTTTATTATGGGATAAGATTACAAACGAAAACGCAGGCACATTGATATGATATTCGTCCGCAAATGCTTCTTTCATCTGGGAAATATAATCATAATCGGCTCTATTTCCATTTATACCACAAAAATACTCGGCATTTTCATAACACAAATACGCTTGATTAATATTACGTTTTGCATAGTAATTACCAAGCAGCATATACAACTCATAATTTTTATAATTATACCGCAATCCTTTTGTAACAAATGAAACTACCATTTCATCGTCTCCAAAATGCTCATTTACCGTTGCTGCCAAAATCGCAAGCGTGTCATTAAATTCTTTTTTCTCCAGCTTCTGCAACACCTCTTCCGCCGCTTTTTCCCATTCATTTTCGTTAATTAATTGTATTATGCTTTCCATAGTTCCTCCCTATCATTGAACATCATCCCATTCCGAACCGGCTTTCAGGAAATGGATTGGTACATCCCTTATAACTTGCATATCTTCAAAATTTCATTGATTCGGTGTTGGTATGTGTGATAATTACATACCTTCCTATAACCATGTGCCAGTATTTTTATCCGCTCATCCTCGTGATTCAGATAATACTCTGCCTTATCGTTCAAGTCCTCTATGGAATTAAAAGACACATAATCCACACCATCAATAAATATTCCGTCCATATCCTTTTGCTTATTTGACATCAGGAATCCTCCGCTTCCCATAACATCAAATACCCGTAATGGAATTCCCGTGAATATACTTCTAAGGGAAATATTAAGATTAATTTTACTGTTGAAAAACACCTTTGGCATTTCCTCCATATAGTCTACACCATTCTGCACATCAACCTCTGGAATAAGTCCCACAGGCTTTTCATAGGTATAAATACGGGTGTTAAATTTTTGTGCCAAAGCGTTTAATGCCATCGTTCTGTCCATTTGGGTAATCGCTCTTGCAAAGCAAATGGATGTATAGTAAATATCGTCCGTCAGGAGGCACTTGCTTCTCGCATCAGCAGCATCAACATTTGGTATTTTGGCATAATCCAAATCTTTAAGCTCATCAAACCAAGTGGTTCCGCCATACCAATTTCCGGCAGTTTTTTGTATAATAGTATCAACCATTTGACGCTCATTGTCCTCAAGATACATCTTCATCGCATTATATCCGTTGACAGACTCATCACAATAAAGCTTTCCCAAAAGCGAAATATCGCACCTGTATCTGTTATCTACGTCAGACAAATCCATTTCACTAATCCTGTCATGGTTTACCGCCAAAGGCAACAGGTATACATGCTCCACACCTATCCCCTTTATATATTGAAACTCTGTGCTGTCAAAAACAAATATCCTGTTACATGAAAGCTTGATTGCCTCAGAATAAAGCGTAGGCTGCCAACTGTCATACATCCACGAAACATACAAAAGTCCCAAAGCGTCACACACATACGAAGCCGACGGAACATAATTATAGGATATCACAAAATCATACGGTTCTTCTTTTTTTGCACTCAAAACAGCTTCTGTAATTTTGTTTCTACACACTTCATCATCAATTACATAAGAGCACTCATAATTATCAATCATATCAACCTGATGCCCTGCCATAATAAGTGACATTGCCAAGTCAGGGGTCATAAGTCCCCTGTTAAACAGATATAATATTTTCATCGGCATATTTCCTTATAATTTTTTACATGATTCAAACAAATTTATTATAAACTGCACCTTAATGTTTTGCAACACATAGCATTTAAGGAAATACATTTATTTTTGTTGTCCATATAGTATCTCCACCAGCTAAAATATTGCGTAAAACAGTCCTGCTATGTTATACTGTACATGTTAAAATAACGGTTTCCCATTAACAGATTAAAGGAGGCAGTCCTTGATGAAAAAGATAAGTGTTGTTGTACCCTGTTATAATGTATCCGAATATTTAGACCAATGTATGGAACATCTTTTGAACCAAACCATAGGACTTGAAAATATAGAAATAATACTTGTAGATGATGCATCTACAGATAACGGTGCAACCTTGCAAGTACTGAAACGCTATGAACAACAATTTCCTGATACAATTATTTTAATCCCCTTAGAACAAAATGTACGACAGGGTGGTGCCAGAAACATAGGTATTTCTTATGCCAGCGGCGAATATTTGATGTTCTGCGATGCAGACGACTGGCTTGCATATCAGGCTATGGAAATACTATATAATATAGCAAAGGAAAAAGATGCTGATGTAGTGGAGCATCCCTATAAAATGGTGTACGACACATCTGATTCAGGAGAATACATACAACAAGGAAACGGCAGTTATCTCCGGATAATGGATCCAGAAAATATAAAGAGACATTACCTGATAGCAGATATGGAAAATTTCACATTAGGCTGTTGGAATAAATTATACCGCATGTCATTAATCAAAGACAATGATATACAGTTTGCCCCACATTTAATATGTGAAGAACCCTCTTTTACTTTGCCTGTTCGTTTATACGAAAAAAAACATGTTTACGTAGATGCCGTTTTACATTATTATCTCCAAAGACCAACCAACACTGTCAACTCCGACTGGAATATACACAAATTTGACAATCTTCAGGTATGGCTGATCCTGATTGAAGATGTAGCAGACAGGGGATTCATGAAAACATATTCTGATGAACTGGAATTCATGTTTTTTTATTGGGGATTTTGCCTGACCATTGAAATAATCATTAAAAAAGGACTTATTCTTACTTTTGACGAATTACAGCTTTTAAAAAATACACTTTTAGAGTCTTTCCCAAATATACGGTTAAATCCATATATTGCAAAAAACACATCTGAATTGGACAGCATTTACATCAAAATTCTCGATACACCGCTTACAGAAGAGCTTGTCAAGAATTTTAATGTAGCTTTACAAACTTATTTATTTGAAAAGGAGTAGTCTATGAAAACAACCGCAATTGGAGTAATTAAAAATGCTGCTGATGTTATTGAGGCAACTGTACGTGGAAACAGCTGGTTAATTGACCAGTTTGTTTTCTTAGATAATATGAGTACAGACCGCACAGTCGAAATACTGAACTCATTGCAAGAAGAAGGATTTAATATTGAAATTATAAACGATACTGAAATACAACACGCACAGGCTAAGAAAATGGACAATCTGTGTGCCTACGTGTATGAAAAATATCCTTCTGATTTCATTATCTTGCTTGATGACGATGAAATCTTTATTCCCGCAAACGAAACCATAACCATGGATGCTGCAAAAGCTTCTCTCGCCTCCTTAAGCAGGGATTCCCTTTATTATGTTACGTGGCGTGTATATTTTCCAACAGATTATGACAACAAAAATGAACGAAATGTTGCAAAAAGACAGACGTTCTGCTTTTCTGACGCAATCAGCACACACAGCAAGGTAATGATTCCGTCAGCACTAACACAGGAAGAGGGCTTTCATGTGTTCGATGGAAATCATGCAGCAATCTTTTCTAAAGAACACGGAAATTTTCACTTTCCTGATTTAAGGCTTGCCCATTTTCCGATACGAAGTGAGGAACAGATCAAATCCAAAGCACTGATTGGATACACGAACCTTCTGACCATCCCGGACAGATATGAGGTCAATGGGTTCCATTGGGGTGTTATTTATGAACAGGTGAAAAACGGAGCTCCCCTGACCACAGATTTGCTTCAAACATTGGCAACACTTTATTTAATGACAGATGCAGAAATAGAGGTTATCAAAAACCCTGTCAATCTCCCAGACGAATATTTACAGCTCAAATATACGCATAATAGCGAAGTCAATGCACTGAAAAATTATTGCCACAACGTGGAGGCTCTTGCAGCTAAGTATACAGAGCTTTTAAAACAGGTAAAAGACAGTAAAACAGATTAAAAAAGACAGTCCAAGCCGCAATTCAGGCAATAATATATGGAGGAAAACCGAATGAACGAATTTAAGTTTGAAATAAAGAACCGTTCCTATGACAATGACTATATATGCTATGATGATATATTACGCCAAAGCAAATTATTTCCAATATATACAATCGGCAGGGGAAGCCGTGTAAACAGCCTTTTTATTACGGCAGATATGACAAATAATCTTCCATATCTTTTACAAATTGGCAGATATACTTCCATTGGTTCAAATGTACATATAATCATTGAACCTGCTTCCAATTACAAGTGTCCGTCCCAAAACCTGACAAATGACTCAAAACAGGAAAAATCCTCAGATCATGTAAGACAAAACCGACAGGTCATAATCATGAATGACTGCTGCATAGAATCCCATGTAATCATTTCAACCGGGGTAACAATCGGCAACGGTGCACTTGTCAGATGCGGCTCTGTTGTAACAAATGATGTGCCAAGCTATGCCATTGTAGCAGGAAATCCTGCAAAGGTCATCGGTTGGCGGTTTTCAAATGAGGAAACCGAGGTATTTAATTTTATCCAATGGTGGAATTGGAGTGCCGAAAAGATTACAGGAAAGACCAAGCTTCTTTGCAGTAATGCTGACAGCTTTTTACGGTTGTGCACATCTTCGGCAACAGAGGAAATCCGCAGGCTTACACCAATTGACATACCCCCGGTACATAAGGAAAATACAGGCGAAGAAAAAATATATTTATTGATTCCTGACTTTGAGCAGGATTATCCGATATGGGAAAACGTGATCGATGCTTTTGCAAAATCATATTCCGATACCAATTACGAGCTTCTCATATATGTACCCGAAGATGAAAATACGGAAAACCGGCTTGCCAAGCTTCAGGATGTTTTTTCAAATTACGAATCATATAATTGTTATATCAATCTCTATGTTGGTTCAATAGCCGACATGCGTCCTTTATTTGCACAGGTAAATGCATATATAACAACCCATAGCAATGAAAATATGACTTATATGGATATGGCAACACTGTTCGGCATAGAAATAATATCAGGCTTTGGAAGCCCTATTTTTGATGAATTGCAAACAGGAACTGTGGCTTTAGATAACGCAGATTGTCAGGCACACTCTGAGATATATGCCGAAAAGAGTGTATTTGAAAATGCAATGACACAAATAGCAGACCGAATCAATCAGATTTTGACAGACCAATATATTATGGATTGTACGGTTAATAACCTGAAATATGAAATCAGTGACTTTAAGGACGGCATGTTCCCTACAATCGAGCCGTTTGACATTACCATAGAAAAGATTATCAATGAGAAAAAATCTTTGTGCCGTTTTGGTGACGGCGAATTTGACATGATTGCCAAGCGTTACAGACAGCAGTTTCAATCCGTAAACGAAAAGCTTGCCAAACGTCTCAAAGAGGTTTTACAAACAAAGGATGAACGTATTTTAATCGGTATTGCGGATAATTATGGAGACCTGTCAAAATACAACAATCAAGGCAAAGCCGAAATCAGAACTTATCTGAACGAGGAAATCCGTCAGGAGCATTATGCCCTACTGGATATGGACCATACATACTGCAATACATATCTGACCAGACCATATGCCATGTGGGCAGATAATATGACAGACGCACCAAGGAAACGCTTTGCCGATTTACGCCGGATATGGGATAAGCAAAAGCTTCTCATCATTGAGGGCGAACAGACACGTATGGGCATTGGAAATGATTTATTTGACAATGCACTTGATATTAAGCGTATTCTTGCTCCTGCCGAAAATGCCTTTGATAAATACGATGACCTGCTGGCATTTGCACTCCAATGTGACAAAGACAGACTGGTGCTCATCTCCCTTGGCATGACGGCAACTGTGCTCGCCTACGACTTAACCATGTCAGGCTTCCAGGCACTCGACATCGGTCACATTGACATGGAGTACGAATGGATGAACAAGGGCACAGGCGGCAGAACTCAGGTAGCAGGCAAATATAACAACGAGGTAGCAGGCGGAAATATCGTTGCTGAGCTTTCTGACCCTGTTTATGAGAGTCAGATTATTGCCAAAATCGTGTAAATAATATTTATAATTTATAACGCATATACCACATAATCGCAGGACCAGATTAAGCCCGGTTTTCCATCATACCTTAAATACAGCTTATAATCATCCCTCATATCTGTAATCAGTTTCGGAATCTCAAAAATATCCTCCGGATTATGGTATGCAGATATGAGCAGCTTTGGTTTTTCATTCACGATATGATTTCTTGCACCACAAAGAGCCGCCTTTTCCGCACCCTCTATATCCATTTTTATACAAGTAACAGGCTCATCAATATCATCATCCAAGGTTACAAGCTCCACAGGACAGTTCCCCTCCCTTGTGATACTGTTACCCGAATCCACATTGTCCTCTATATAAATTGTCTCATTTTTGTCACCTACACCTTTGTTTTTCAATATGACTTTATCTACTCCTGACAAGTTTGTCGCCAACAGCTTGTAAATTTCCGGTGTAAGCTCATAGCAATATATTCTTTTATATTCACCATATGTATTTATAAAATCCACCGCAGAATCTCCCGAATATGCCCCACAATCAACAAGCACCTCACCGGAACTGCACTCCAACAAATCCAAGTCATAATATTCCGGGAAAATACCTTCCTGTAAACGCCATAATCTATCCATATCAAACGAAAACCAATAGTTTATAATTTCATTTAACGTTACCTTGGAACGCCAATCACTCAAATTATCATATAACCATTTGTAATCTTCCACTCTGCTGCACATAACATCCACATACTGCTTAATTAAAGAGTAATCCTTTTCCCTATAATCCAAGTTTGCTCTCATAAACGGGAAGCCTTTTTGCATATCTACAAAGTGTTCCTTTATCTCAACAGGCAAGCTCTCAAAGTGTGCTACAATTTTTTCATAAATTATCTCAGAATCAACATATTTAAAAAAAACATATATTTCCGCAAATTGCTTATTTGCAAAATTTGTGGCACTGAGTTTTTGAAACTCATCCCACAGCCTTAAGATATGTTCCGTCTCACTTTGAAATTCCTTCATACCTGCATCTGTTGTACAATCATGTGGCACCTGAAACTTAAGCGTCGGATTATGAAACACAATTGTATTTACCTGTTGCATCAGGGTCTGGATTTTCTCTATATCCTGCACAGATAATCCCTCTCTACTTACCAAATCATGAATCATGTTGCTTACCTTGAATAAATTAATTTTCATCTTTTAAATTCTCCTCTCAGCAAATTTGCACATGTTACTATAACCATAAAAAACCAACGCACTCCAATTACATCGACTAACAGTTTCAGTTAAGATAATATTCCCGCTTAAGCTTATCCAGTTCTTCATAATAATGAACCATATTCACAAACCCCTCATCATGCAGACACCATGGCAGCTTCACATTTGGTATTACTACATCATAGCCCGCTCTGCGAAACTCAATACTTTGGGACATATCATACATATCCCATTTATCAAACAAGTCCTCACGCCACGGTATATCATATTGTGTAACCATCAACATTCCATCAACAACCTGTACACTCTCATATTCAGCGGACATTTCTCCAAATTTGCATAAACTCGTTCCATAAGCATTTGCACTATAAGTTTTACCAGTTTCCTTCCAAAATCCCAAAACCTGATCCATGGCAAACCCACATACCTTAGCAAATCCTACAGCTCCTATCATTCCCACGTCAGGATTTTCAAATATATCTAATATATCATATATGAAATACGGATTTACGATAAACACATCCTGATGCAGATACACCTTATATTTTGCGTCCGATGCATTCATTCCTTCATTGTATCCGCCCGTCATGCTTTTTGCATCCTGTATTGTCAGAATCTCTACTTCACAGCCGTAGGGCACCTCAAGCTTATTTATAAAATACAATGCCTCCTGCATATAAACATCATTATTAACACACAGAATAAATGCCACCTTTTTTCCTGCATGACGATTTAATTCCCTGTCAGTTCTCTCATAACAGTTATCAGCAATCATCTTGCGAAGCTCTTTCAGGCATGGTTCCGCCAAATAGGATAACATTTGTGCAGAAATTTTGTTACTTTTCAAATATCCAACAAGAGCTTCATCGCTTTTAAAAAATTCCAGCTCCCAAAGCAAAAACCTGACCTGATTCATAACATCTATAATATCCTGGAGACTATTACCATGGTCGAAAACAGTAACTGCCTCCCCAGTCGCCTGCTCCCTGTAATATATGTTTACAGCCTGAATCAGATACGACATCTCTGTTCTTCCCCTGAAAACCGCAAGGGGAATTTTGCCTGTTGCAATCATTTCCTCCTCGGACATACCTTCCGTTCCTTCGAACATTTCACAAATTTTTTCGTAGGCATCCGGAGTGCCTTCTTTAATCAGTGCATCAACACGGCTTATGTATCGTTTTTCTGCTTCCAAATATCTTTTGTTCCATTCCGAAACTGCCTGCTTCTGCCGCTTTGCATGGTTGATTGCCTTAGGTTCTTCAATTCCCGCAATCAGCTCATTTATTTTTTCGTGAAACTCTTTCACTGCCGTATGGAATTCATATTGTTGCACGCTTTGACGGCATATGTCAGAAGCTGGCAAAGCCTTTTTCCCCTCATTGATATCCTTTATCATACATGCCAGACTTTCATAATCGCCAAACGGATACATATACCCATTTTCTCCGTCACATATCAACTCTTTGACGCCGCTTACCGGAGTCGTAAGAACCGGCAGCCCATTTGCCAACGCTTCAATTGCCACTAACGGAAATCCCTCAGCGTCAGAGGACATTATAACAACATCTGCTTTTTGTGCAATATGCCACGGCTCCTGCTGCCATCCATACCATGTTATATTATTTGCAACGCCCAGCTCCAAAGCAAGCATTTTCATACTGTCAGCATATGTATCCGAATCAGCTCCTATAATAAAAAGCTCATATGCCGTTCCCAATTTTTCCAATGCTTTTATTATTAGATCCAATCGCTTTTCCGGACTGATACGCCCAACATAACACAGCTTATAAACATTATCTGCTGTTGTCCTCACCTTACACGAATATTTTTTTATATCTACAGGATTATGAACCCTGCACACAAAAGCATCCGGAATATTCCCTTTTATTTCGTCATATATCTTCTCGCTTATCGCTATATGCCCGTCAGCCATCTTAAGGTCTTCAAATCCGCCAAATTTCGAACGCTCATAATTAATAATTGGTGCATGATGCAACCATGAAATAATAGTTACATCCGTGCAGTCCAATTCCGACACAGCTTTTTTTCCTACACGGCTCATTAATGGCCATGCCGTAGCAAGAATCGTATCAGGAACATATGTATTTTGGAGAAATTCTTTATAAGCATTTATCATATCTCTGCCCGTGCTTACATCTCTTTCATCTATGAGATGATAAAACGGTATTTCATCATCTGCCCATGATTCCCCCTCCCATATAACCTGAACAATACGAACCATGATACCCTGCTGTTGTAAATATGGTATCGTATTGTTTACTACATTTTCCACTCCGCCTTTCTCGGCAACAGCGATTAATATATCCAGCCTCACACAATTCCTCCCTTTAAAATTTCTAAATATCGCTGCATCTTAGGCGATTGATCCTGAAGCAAATATGGATTCGTATCAATATCAGGAAAACACTTATGGATATCTTCCCGTATCCAATTAAGATTATCCTCACTATAAAAATGCTTGTCTGCAAGCATTCTGTCCACTGGCTCCATGAATGCTTTAACAAAATGTAACACCTGAAACTCTAATGTACAATCATTAAGAAGTTCCTCACTGATAACCCGCTTTGTTACCATACTCTGTACCTTTGGTGTATCCATATAATATGTTAGAATTTTATCTGAGAACATGGTTCCATTAGGATTATAATAATAGTAATAATATTGCTCAGGAATGTATATAATATTTGTCGCATACAACATACAAAGCTCTGAAAAATAAATATCCTCCATTGTTATATTTTCAGGAAAATATATCCCATTTTCTTCCAAAAACTCCTTACGGTAAAGCTTTCCCCACACTGCAGTCCGCCACCCATGCTCTAGGATATATCTGCGTTTTGCCTGCATGTCAAGCATATTTATATATTGTGCATCGGAACATATTAACCCACCCTTATCAGCTTCTGTATATACCTGCTTATAATCACACATTACAAAATCACAGGGAGACATTTGCATATAGTCAAGCATACATTTTAGGGCATCCGGATGTAATTCATCATCAACATCTAAAAATGTCATATACTCTGTTGTCGCATATGACATGCCAATATTTCTTGCTGTTCCCTGTCTGCCGTTCTTTTCACAATTAATCACAATGATATTTTCCTCATATTTCTTTTCATAGCCAAGTAATACATCCAAGGTGTTATCCGTGGATGCATCGTTTACAAATATCATTTCCATGTGTTCATAGCCAATTGTTTGTGCAAGCAGCGAATTAACACATCTGTCCAGATAAGGAACCGCATTGTAGCAGGGTACAATTATACTCAGGTATTTATTCATCTTTTGCCACTCTCCTTATGATAGTCCAAATTGCTCAATGTAAGCACTTTGGATTTGGTTTAATTCTTCCTGCGTTAAATCCACTTCAATTAATTGTGCAAGAATTTCATTTACTCCATTTTCTTTTATATATCTCTTATAATCAGGTATCCTTTTCCTGATTGTTGCAGTCATTTTTCTAAATACTTCAATCGGAACCTCTCCAAATCTTGTGAAAAATATAAACAGTGAATTAAAATAATACCTTTCTAAAAAACTCCTGATAATATATTCGCAATATGTATTATAAATATCCCTTTTCTTATACTCACAAAGCAACAGTTCTTCAACAGCCAGCCTGTCAAAATGCCATTTTGAATTATAGCTTCCTGTAGTGGACTGCTGGTGCACAAAGTAATAATGCATGACTTCATCCAAAACATATACACGATTTATATAAAATTTCAACAATTCACTCCAATAATTATCCTCATACATCACACCCTCAGGAAACCATATATCATAATTGAATATAATTTCCTTGCGGTATATGTTTGCCCAAATTCCATCCATATTCCAATTTTCTATCAGATTCCTTCTTGTTTCTGTACTATCTGCCATATAATAAATATCATGATACACCCCATCCGCTTTTAAGGGGCTTTTCGCATCATTCCCACACATAACTTTCATGGAATGGCATCCCGCAACATCAAGATTACATTCTACTGCCTTGTTATACAATTTTTCATACATCTCAGGGTGAATAAAATCATCCGCATCCAAAAATGCAATATAATCACAGCCCGCATATTTCATACCGATATTTCTTGCTGCTCCCTGTCTGCCGTTCTTTTCACAGTTAATCACAATGATATTTTCCTCATACTTCTTTTCATAACCGAGCAATACATCCAATGTGTTATCTGTGGAGGCATCATTGACAAATATCAGTTCCAGATGCTCATAACCGATTGTCTGTGCAAGCAATGAGTCTACACATCTGTTCAAATAAGAAACAGCATTATAACATGGGATAATTACGCTTATATATTTTTCCATAATTATATCATCCTCTTATATCCTTCAAATACTATTCTTTCATTCTCCGCTCATATTCACTGATTATGCTCACAAACTCATCCTTAGAGTTCATATAAACATCCGCTGTCTCCTTAGCAAGCCGTGCCTGTATATCATAAAACTCTTTATCCCCCTATCCGTCTCCAAAACTAATCTGCATAGTTCGTCCAATTTTAAAATCATTCATAAACTTTTGCTCTAAAATATTTTCCATGCACTCGTTCCCCTGTTGCCATTATATTTATTTGGACCATACCGCTTATATAGTTATATCTGACAAATATTCCTCAATCTGCCGTTCCATACACGTCGTCACATCATCGTTATTCAGATAACATACATTCCACGCAACAATTTTTTCCATCGCCTGTTTTACATTCCATACCGGCTTCCAGCCAAACGTGTTTCGTATTTTCGAGCAGTCAAGCTTTAAGAAATTTGATTCATGTGGTCCGCCCTCGTTGCGGTTTTCCCATACAGGCTTTGTTCCTGTCTGCCTGTCCCATTCCCCGCAAAATAAGGAGACAAGCTCCCCTGTTGTGTAACAGTCCTCATCGGAGGGACCCACATTATAGCAGCCCGCCAATGATTTTTCATCATATTGCTTTTTTGCTACCATGAGATATGCCACAACCGGTTCCAGCACGTGCTGATACGGGCGTGTGGAATATGGATTTCGCACGATTATATTTTTATTATTTTGTACTGCACGGACGCAGTCAGGAATAATTCTATCCACTGCAAAGTCCCCGCCACCTATGACATTGCCTGCCCTACAGGTAGAAACTGCAATATCACGCTCTGAGAAAAACGAGTTGATATAACTGCCTGTCACAAGCTCAGAACAGGATTTTGAATTGGAATATGGGTCATAGCCATTTAACTCATCGTCTTCCCTGTACCCCCAAGCCCACTCTCTGTTTTTGTACACCTTGTCCGTTGTCACATTTACAACCGAGCGGACGGATGGTGTCATTCGCACATTTTCCAGAACATTCACTGTCCCCATTATATTTGTCTCATATGTATAGACCGGATTCACATATGATTCCCTAACAATTGGCTGTGCCGCCATATGAATCACGATTTCAGGCTTGTGTTGTTCAAAAACTTCACGAAACAGCTCCTTGTCCCGCACATCACCCAAAACCGAAACCATACCGTCTGCAATATTGCACAAATCAAATATGGCTGGCTCCGTTGGTGCCTTTAATGCATAACCGACCACATTAGCCCCAAGCATCTGTAACAGCTTACACATCCATGCCCCTTTAAACCCTGTATGTCCCGTCACCAATACCGTTTTGTTTTTAAAAAAAATGCTCTCCATTCCTCATTCCTCACAATCCAATTGTATATCAATCTGTGTTACAGTTATTTATAAACCTGCTTTTATTGTATCTTCAAGCTCTTTCGTAGAAATATCATCGGGCAAAATGCCCTGTCTTATTTTTTGCTGCATTGCCAATGACACTTTTTCCTGAATCAGATTTTCCTGCTCCGTCTGATATGCTTTCGCCGGATTACTCAGTATATACTCACTAAAATCATTGAAAATATTCTCTTTTAATCTTTCTAAATATGCTTCAGCTTTATCCGAATATTTACGAAGCAGCTCCAAATGACTTTCATAAATTGACAGGCATACATCCGTCCATTTGTACACATTCATAAATTCTTTCGGCAAATAATAAAATCCCACTTTCAACAACAAATATGTTTTGTACATGCGTTCCAGCATCATTGATAAAAACATTTCCGTATCATCATAAAGTATACTGCAAAATTCAACTGCATCATTTTGCTGTTTAATTCTGTTTTCCAGCCTCATATATTTTAACATACCGATTTCTTCGTCTGTTCCACCCTCATTCCAAAGCTTAACATTAGAAAAACCTGCTTTCCCACCCTTCGTTACAATAGCAGCCATAACACATTGTGCATACCAATAGATAAATTCCAGTCCACTCATCTCATCATACGTTTCAAATATTTTATTTTCCCGCATATATCGAATATTATATGTTGCACCTGTAATATAGTTTGCGTTAATCGCATGAACATTTGCCTCAATTTCTGATAAGAAAATGCAGCTTTCCGAATCCCTGAAATTCGGTCCCACTCCACTGGTAGTCAAAAATCTTACATCCATGTTATTAAGCAGGAAATCCATATACTTCGGCAGCTCGTCTAAGCATAACAAGTCCTCATCACTGCATGTGACAGCAAACATCCCTCCTGCCATACCAAGTACAGTTCTGAAATTGCAGGCAAAGCCCTGATTGCTGTCAAATTCAAAATATTTCAGCCGGGAATCCTTGATTTCTTTAAGCTCGTCATAGCCCTCCGTCTTATCGGAGCCGTTATTTGACACAACAACCTCAATCTCAGCATCATAGGAAGAAGCCAGTATATGTTTCACGGCATTCAATGCCGACGTGCCCCTGTTCCATGTAGGAATACAGATGGACAGGAATATATTGCCTCGTTCCACCCCTACATTGCCAATTCTTTCTTTGTGTATTTCATCATAAAAATCCTTCCAATATTGTACATTATAGGCACATATTGCTTTCGGAAGATAACTTTCACTGTTTTTAAAATATGACTTTACTTCTTCCTCCGATTTGAAAAATATCGCATCCTCTAAATTTTGTTTGAAGAAAAGCGGCAGCTTACAAAAGGAAAGAAGCTCTGACTCCTCTCCGCCAAGCAGAACATAGATATTACTCCAGTTTCTTTGCGTCAGACATTTTATCATGTCTTCCATATCGCATCCATCTTCTATAAACAAGCTTTCAAAGCTTTTGCTTACGGGTTTTTTAATATCTGCCACGTCAATCAGACCTAAAAATTTTTCCTGTTTTTTATGCCAGATATAAAACGCATATTCTTCAACGGGTATAAAATCAATCATGGTGTCCTCACATTTAATGCCATACTGTTCAACACCCGCCAAATTATAATTATCCTGAAATTCCTGAATATTCGGCGTGACAAAGCAGCTATAAACATCCTGAATAATTTCAGGCTGCATATAGCCCTTCTCATATGCATAAACAAAACATGCAACCGCTTCCTCATAACGTCCTTCTTCAAAAAGGGCGATTCCCTGTTCATACCTTTCAACTGCATCGTTATTCATAAAACACCTCTATATTCCTAATTCCTTATCACACAAGCTTAGCCGTATCTATCAAATGCTTATTGTTCATATAATATTCTTTCAGCAAGGCGACTCCCTCATTTGGTTCTGTAAAGAATACATCTTTCACTTCCTGAAGCAGTCGTCTTCCGCTTGCAGTGTATGCTTCCTTTTTTCCTTCCTGTGCCACTACAATCTCAGGTGCACCGCCAAAACAATCCTTGACAATTTGTGCAAGTGCAAGCAATGTCACAGCCTCGTTTCGACTGTTTACAACATTATATCTGTGATACTTTGGCGTATTTTCTATAAACCAATCCGTTATCATGACTAAATCGTCAATATACAAATAAGAAAATAACGCATCCCTTTTCAATGTGACAGGCATATGATTCATTGCCCTGCAAATTGCATTTGAAATAAACCGTCTGTGCCACTCCTCGTATTTCCCATACACACCAAACACACAGAGGTCATATACTTTATCGGAATTTAGGGCATGTCTCGCCATAACGTATTTTGATAATCCGTATGCATCCTCAGGAATCACCATTCCGAATTGCTCCTCCGTAACAAAGTCAAGGCTTCTTGCTTTTCCGTACTCTGCACCCGAGCCAAAGTATATCAGCTTTCCATAATGCTCCGACATGTCTGCCAAGTTATAAAACATTTGCAAATTGCATTTAATAACCTCATACTCGTCTGTATGCTGCTTGGTATTATTGCAGTTTGCCGTGTGAATCACAGCATCCACCTTATGGTCTTTGAAAAATGCTTTCAGCTTCGTTTTATCTGAAAGATCCAGCTCATTATGTGACGGTGCATACAAAATATACTTATCACAAAGCTGTTCTTTCAGATTTTTTCCGATAAACCCTGATGCCCCCGTTATTAAAATACTTTTTTTCATTTCAGCTCCTAACTGTTTTTTACAGGCTCCACAATCATATTTTCCTCAAATTCCTCTCTGGACAAAAATGGAAACATGTCTTCAATCGGTGAGGAGACAAGTCTTCCGTCAGGAAGTGTACGTGAGCTTACCGTCGGTGCAACAAGCTGATCCCTGATTGATATCACCTCACATAAAACAGGCTCGTCATCCCCTAAAATTGTTTCTAATTGCTCATGCATGTCTGCAATCTTATCCATTTTATAATATTTGATTCCGTATGCATCCGCAAGCTTTGCCAAATCAGGAAAAGACACGCCTGATGTGTTATCCGTTCCGATAAAGCGTCCCTCAAAAAACTTATTCTGGGTCGCACGAATTGACAAATAGCCGTCATTATTCCACACGAACAGTTTAACCGGCAGCTTATTGTGCACAATCGTCTGAAGCTCCTGCAGGTTCATTTGAAAACTGCCGTCTCCCGTAATACCGATTGTCTGTCCGAAGCCACGTGCGGTTGATACACCTACCGTTGCAGGAACGGTAAAGCCCATCTCCGCCTGTGCCCCACTTGTAATATATCTCTGTGTCAGCTTTGATGTGCGGATTCCCTGTGCAGGAACATAAACTGCCGAGCCTGCATCCGTAACAACAACCGAATCATCATGAAGACACCTGGAAAGCTCCTCCACAAAAACATACATGTTAATGCCCTCAGAATCATCATAGTATTCTTTCAGACATACAGGATATTTTTCCTTCCATGCAAGGCATCTGTCCGCCCATGCGGAGTAATCCTTTACCGAAAGCTCCTCCGATGCAAGAAGCTTATCTATGACATTTTTTGCATCTGCCACAATGACAGAATCTACATGGACTGTATTTTTCATATGCTCATATCTGTCAATGTCAACCGCAATCACCTTTGCCTCACGGGCAAAATATTCATACTCCTGACCTGTACTGCTCACGCTTAATCTGCTTCCGATTGCAATAACCAAATCCGCATTCTGCACTGCAAAATTGCCGGCTCTTGTACCCTTATTTCCGATTCTTCCAATGTTATATCTGTCCATGGTCGGCATAACATCAAGCCCCATTCTTGAATACACGGTTGGTATTTTATATTTATGTACCAGTTCATTAAATGCATCGACTGCACCTGCAAGCCTGATACCATGTCCGCCTATAATAACCGGACGCTCCGCCTGCTGCAGGCTCTTAACTAAATCTTCGAGCTCCCACCCGGATATCTTTGTTTTTTCTTCCTTTAATTCATTTGGATTAAAATGCCGCAATGTGTTGACATCTATTTCCGCTGACTGTATATCCATCGGCACATCAATCCATACAGGTCCAGGTCTTCCCTGCCTTGCCAGATAAAATGCCTTTTCCAGATGGTACAGTACGTCATTCACATTTCTTATAATAACTGCATATTTTGTAATCGGTTTTACCAGTTCAACAATGTCAGCCTCCTGTACACCAACCTGCCTTATGGGAAGTCCTATATACCCCAGAGTCTCCTTTTGCTTACATTGTCCCGATACAAATATACAAGGCACATTGTCCTGCCATGCATTTAATACACCTGTCATTGTGTTCGTTCCGCCACAGCCTGTTGTAACATACGCACAACCCATTCCTCTATATTTCGCATAACCAACGGCTGCCATGGCAACTGCCTGTTCATGGTGACAGCAAATCTTTTTTAAATTCTGATTGCAGGCAAGTCCATCCGTAAGGTACATCAGTCCTCCTCCCGAAACCATAAACACATCCTCAATCCCCTGCTTATATATGTAATCCGCAATCAAATCACAAGCTCTCATAGTTCTCCTCCTTATAAACTGTCAACGAATGTCTTAATCCGTCTGACGCCTTCTACAATTTCATCCTCTGAGGTTGCATAGCAAAGTCTGATGTAGCCCTCTCCCGCTTCTCCGAAATCACGGCCTGAACATACCCCAACCTTAGCTTCCTCGAGCAGACGTTTTGTGAACTCCGCACTTGTCAGCCCTGTAGCTTTGATGTTTGGGAATACATAAAATGCCCCGCCTGGATTTAAACATTCTATTTTGTCTATTTCATTTAAACCCGAAACTAAAATGTCCCGCCTTCTCTTATACTCCGCCATCATTTGCTTTACCTGTGACTGGTCACCACGGATTGCCTCAATACCTGCCTGTTGGATAAAGCTTGGGACACAGGACGACGTTGTCTGTAACAAAAGTCCCATTTTCTCTATTACATCACTTGGCCCGATACCCACGCCAAGCCTCCATCCCGTCATGGCAAATGCCTTAGAAAAACCGTTTGCCAAAATCATGTAATCCTTACATTTATCCACAATTGACGGACTGAAAAATGAAGTCTCACCCCAGTTCATCCTCGAATAAATTTCATCCAGATACAAATAAACCTTATGCTCCAAAGCAATATTTGCAATCTCCTCAAGCTCCTCCTTACGCATAACCGCACCTGTTGGATTGTGCGGACTGTTTATTATAATCAGCCGTGTTTTTTCCGTGATTACCTGTTCCAAATCCCTTGGCTGCAGCCTGAATTCATTTTCCTCTTTAAGCGGAACACCTACCGCCTTAACCCCGCAAAAATTAAATACGGATAAATAGGTTGGAAAACATGGGTCCTGAACGATAACCTCATCCCCCGGATTTACCAGACAACGCACGGCATAATAAATCATAATATTTGCACCCGGGGTAACCAAAACCTGACTGATATCAGGCTGAAATCCTCTTGTAAACATATTATTCTCGGCAATCGCCTTGCGGAATTCATAATCACCCATCGAATCAGAGTAGTGGGTGTAGCCGTTCTCCAATGCATCCTCACAAGCCTTGATAACATTGGTCGGCGATGAAAAATCCGGGTCTCCGATTTCAAAGTGGACAATATGCTCTCCTGCCCGCTCCATCTCTTTTATTCTTGACAGGATTTTAAACATCGGCTGACCCTGAAGCAGCTCTGCTGCATTTGACAATCTGTAACTCACATCGATAACCCCCTTTTCAACATCAACCCATAACCGCTTCTTTTATAATCTTCGCCATATAATCCGTCATTTCATCCGTCATTCCCGGGTATACACCAATCCAAAAAGAATCTCTCATGATACGGTCTGTATTTGTCAATTCGCCTGCTATACGGTATCCTTTTCCCGTTTTTCTCATTTGGTCAAAGCAAGGATGCTTCACAAGATTTCCTGCAAACAGCATACGCGTCTGTATCCCCTTTCCCTCAAGGTAAGGAACCAGTACATTACGGTCCACGCCCTCCTTACATGTAATCAAAAATCCAAACCAGCTTGGGTCAGAATGTTCACATGCCTCAGGCAAAATCAGCTTATCCCCGCATCCCTTTAATGCATCCCTTAAGCGTGCAAAATTCTTTTTTCTTTTCTCAACGAAAGACGGGAACTTTTTAAGCTGTGCACATCCGACGGCAGCCTGCATATCTGTTGCCTTAAGGTTATAACCAAAATGGGAATAAACATACTTATGGTCATATCCTGAGGGCAGTTCGCCATACTTTCCGTCAAACCTGTGACCACACATATTGTCCTGACCCGGATTACATACACAATCCCTGCCCCAATCCCGAAAAGAACGGACACATTTATGGAGCAATGGATTATTTGTATAAACGGCACCGCCTTCTCCCATTGTCATATGGTGCGGCGGATAAAATGACGATGTACCGATATCTCCGATTGTTCCCGTATAACGGACCTCGCCGTCTATCTCATATGTTGTTCCAAGTGCATCACAATTATCCTCAATCAACCAAAGCCCATGCTTGTCACAAAATTCCCTGACCGCCTTTAGGTCAAATGGATTTCCAAGCGTATGTGCCGCCATCACAACCTTTGTCTTATCTGACAATGCCGTCTCAAGCATACCCACGTCCATATTATATTGTGGGATTGTAACATCAATAAAAACAGGAACCACGCCATATTGTATGGCAGGGGTAACCGTAGTCGGAAAGCCTGCTGCCACCGTAATCATTTCATCACCGGGCCGTACCTGCCTTTCACCCAAAAGCGGCGACGTAAGTGCCATGAAAGCAAGCAGATTTGCAGAGGAGCCTGAATTCACAAGCGAACAGTATTTCACGCCTAAATATTTGGAAAATTCTTTTTCAAATTCATTTGTGTATCTACCCGAGGTAAGCCAAAACTCTAATGCAGCGTCAACCAGATTGCACATTTCATCCGAATCATATACCCTTGAAGCATATGCAATTCTGTCTCCCGGCTCAAATGGCTTCCTTTGATTGTGAAATGTATCACAATACTCTTTTACCAAACTTAGTATTTCATCCTTTGCCTGTTGCTCTGTCTTGTCCTGAAACATACTTAATCCTCCCATTTCTTCCAAGGTGCCTGTTTTGTTTCCCATAAGTGCTCTAATATATCTTTTTCCCGTTTTGTGTCCATACACTGCCAGTAACCTTTATGTAAATAGGACATCAGTTCTCCTTCTTCCGCCAGACTTCTTAATGGTTCCTGCTCAAAAACCGTATCGTCACCCTCAATATAATCAAATATTTTTGGTTCTAAAACCATATATCCCGCATTGATCGGTGCCCCATCCGTCATGCTTTTCTCACGGAAGGAACGAACGGCATTATCTCCTCCGATATCGAGCACGCCCTTTTGCTGATTCATCATAACCGATGTAAGCGTTGCAATTTTTCCATGACTGTTATGAAAGGCAACCAGCTTAGAAATATCAACATCACACACACCGTCTCCATATGTCATAAGAAATGTTTCATTTTCCACATAGGGCTTAATCCGCTTTATACGTCCTCCTGTCATGGTATGTGGTCCCGTGTTCACAACCGTCACCTTCCACGGTTCTGATTTTTGGTCGTGAATCGTCATTTTATTTCCCTGCGTGAAATCAAAGGTCATGTCAGACGTATAAAGAAAATAATCCGCAAACCACTTCTTTATCATATGCTGCTTATATCCTGCACAGATTATAAATTCATGGAACCCATATACAGAATACTCCTTCATAATATGCCACAAAATGGGCATACCACCGATTTCAATCATAGGCTTTGGTTTATATTCCGATTCCTCGGATATTCTCGTTCCGAAACCACCCGCTAAAATTACGACCTTCATATTGCCCTCCTTTGTTTAATATTCACGTATCTTTCTGTTGGCAGACTTCCTTCTGTCTTTCTTTTTTAAAGTTCTGAACTTATCAAATATAATTATAGTGCATATATCACATAGTCACATGGCCATATACCACCTGGTTTTCCATCATATCTCAAATACAATTTATAATCGTCCCTCATATCTGTAACTATTTTCGGAATATCAAAAATATCCTCTGGAGTATGATATGCACATATAAGTAACTTTGGCTTTTCATTTATTATGTGGCGTTTTGCACCCTCAAGTGCGTCCTTCTCAGCACCTTCTATATCCATCTTAATACAAGTAACAGGCTCTTCAATATCATCATCCAAGGCTATAAGCTCCATGGGACAGTTACCCTTTCTTGCAATACTGTTGCCTGCATCACATTCATTATCTTGTATATAAATTATCTCGTTTTTACTTCCAACCCCCTTATTCTTTAATATAACATTATCTGCTCCTGATAAATTTTCCTCTAACTGTTTGTATGTACTAGGAGTAAGCTCATAACAATATATCTTTTTATATTTGCCATATACGCTTATAAAATCTAATGCAGAGTCTCCTATATATGCACCACAATCAACAAACACTTCATCAGAATTACATGTCAATATATCCAAGTCGTAATACTCAGGAAAAATACTTTTCTGCAAATTCCATAGCATATCCAAATCAAACGTAAACCAATATGTGATAATCTCATTTAATATTAATTTAGAACGCCAATCTCCTAAATTATCATACAACCACTTATAATCTTCCACTCCATTGCACATAACTTCAATATGCTTTTTAATTAAAGAATAATCTTTATCTCTATAATCCAATTTTGTTTTCATATAAATATATCTTCTTTTCAAAGTCAAAAAATTTTCTTTCATTTCGACTGGTAAGCTTTCAAAATGCAACACAACCTTTTCATATATCACTTCGCTGTCTACATATTTAAAAAAAGCATATATCTCTGCAAACTTCCTATTAACATAATTCCCTGTACTAAGCTGTTCAAACTCGCTCCACAACTTTAAAACATGCTCTGTTTCGCTTCGAAAATCCTCCATGCCAACGGGTGTTGTACAATCATGTGGCACCTGAAACTTAAGTGTCGGGTTATGAAATAAAAGCATGTTTACCTGTTGCATCAACATTTGAATTTTATCTGTATCCTGTACAGATAACTCCTTGTTGCTTATCAAATCACGAATAATACAACTTGCCTTGTCTAAATTAATATTCATACCTTATTTTCTCCTATTTCTTATATTTTGTACCTGAATGAAGCATTCAACTATCTGTTCGTATAATTACGGTCCTGTTATTCCCCATAATATTCTTTCTTTAGCTTATCAAGCTCTCCATAATAACTGTCCAAATTCATAAATCCGTCATCATGGAGACACCACGGTGCATTCATATTTGGTACGACAATCTCATATCCTCTCCTATGAAACTCCAAGCTCTGCGATACATCATACATATCCCACTTATCAAATAAATCCTCACGCCAAGGGATATCATACTGCGTTGCCATTAAAAGTCCGTCAACAACCTCAACACTTTCATATTTGCCTTTTGCCGATTCAAATTTCATAATATCTGTTTTATAAGCAGTTGCACTATAAATTTTTCCTATTCTGCATGAATACCACATAACCTTACTTGAAGATAGCCTTGGTGCACCTACCATTCCAATCATTCCAACCTTTGTATCCTCAAATATATCAAGGATATCATATATAAAATATTGATTTACGATTAGTACATCCTGATGCATATATATCTTATATTTTGCACTTGACGCCGTCATTCCCTCATTATAACCACTAGTCATACTATTCGCATCCTGTATTGTAAGAACCTCCACCTCACAACCATATGGCACTTCAAGCATACTGATAAAATACAGTGCATGCTGCATATAAACATCATTATTTGTACATAAAATAAATGCTATTTTTTTTCCTGCATGACGTCTTGAAGCCTGATTAGATGGTTCATAGCATGGTTCTTCTTTAACCTTACGAAGCTCCCCTATGCATGAAGCAGCCAAATAAGATAACATTGCATGGGATATTTTATTATTTTTCACATATGTAACAAGTGGTTCATCTTCTTTAAAAAATTCAAACTCAAATAATAAAAGTCTCACTTCATTTATTGCATCTATAATATCAGCAAGCATGTCACCATGGTCAAAAATAGTAACCTCAACCTCTACAGCCTGCTCTCTGTAATATATGTTGACAGCCTGAATCAGATATGACAGCTCTTCTCTTTCTCTAAATATATCAATCGGAATTTTTCCAATTGATATGATTTCATCATTGGACAAATCTTCCGTATCCTCAAACATTTCACATATTTTTGCATAGGAAGCATTTGTCCCGGTCCCAATTAATTCGTCAACTTTTTCAATGTATTTTTTCTCCGTTGGCAAATATGCTTCATTCCATTTTAAAATTGTATTTTTTCGTTCTTCAACAAATCCGCTATAGTTTGTCCTCAAATTCTTAATATAATTTGTACATGCCCGAATACCCTTTTTAATATATACCTCTTGAAGCATATTTAATTCTTCCTGCGTTATATTTGAATCAATCAGATATTTGGCTTCATTCTCCAACCCACTTTTAACTGCATATTCCATATAGTCCGGAATTTCTTTTTGTAATGTACTCACCATATGCCTGAATACGTCAATTGGTACTGCCGAAAATCTTCCAAAAAACATATGCAGTGAATTAAAAAAATAGGGTGACATAAATGATTTGCTGATATATTCCCTATGCTTGGCATAAAACCCTCGTTCCTTAAGTTCTTTTAGTGCCAATTCCTGTACTTTCAATCTGTCTAAATGATACCTTTGATTTTTTTGTAAACTGGATGAGGATTCCATAGTTAAATAATAATGATGTAATACTTCTCCTAAAACATATACGCTTTTCACATAAAATCGAATTAATGTTCCCCAGTAATTATCATCATATACCAACTTTTCAGGGAAATAAATATCATTATCTACTATCACACTTTTACGGTACAAATTCACCCAAAATCCATCAGAGTGCCAGTTATAAAGCATATTTTCCCTGGAAGCTTCGTCATTTACGACAAAATATACATCCGCTTTTTTTTCTGGATTTTCATTTATCGTTTCTTTTGTTTGAATCACTTCTGATAAACAGCCGGCAACATCTAAATCAAGTTCCTTCGCCTTACTATATAATTTTTCGTACATGGTTGGATCAATCCAATCATCCTGGTCAAGAAATGCAATGTAATCACAGGTGGAATACTTGATACCCAAATTTCTTGCAGTTCCTTGTCTTCCATTTTGGGTACAGTTTATAACAATTACGTTATCCTGATATTTTTTTTCATAGTCAAGCAACAGCTCCAATGTATTGTCTGTGGATGCATCATTTACAAATATCATTTCCAGATGCCGATATCCAATCGTTTGCTCTAGTAAGGACTTTATACATCTGTCTAGATATTTAACCCCATTATAACACGGCACTATAACACTGATATATTTATCCATCCGTTTACTTTTTTCCCTTCCATATGTTATTTTTCAATCCAATCCAAATGTATCATGCATTTGAAGCCTCATTTAACTGCGGAAACAATAATATGCTCGACTGTATTTCCTCTATCTGTGTAACGGCTCGTCTCGGTGCAGATATCCTTAAATCCAATTTCAGCAAGCATATCAGTAAGACTTCCTTCATCAAAATAATGTGCCATCGGCGTCATTGTCGTACTTAATTGTACACTGATAAAGGTATCCTTCTCTATTTCCTCGCTTTCACCATACCCTTGTGTATTTTTTGAAAATACAATAGTTAATATAGTTCCACCTTCCTTTAGCATATTATATATATTTTGATACATCTGCCTGATATCCTCAAGCTTGTTGGCATATATGGTTACATTATCAATCACACAATCAAAAAAGTCATTGGCATAACCTTGTTCCACCGCATCCATCACCTTAAAATCAGCTTTAAGCCCTTCTTTTTCAAGGTATGCTTTCGCCCTCTCCACCGCACTTTTTGAACCGTCAAATGCATATGTATCAAAGCCCTCCCTGGCAAGAAACCATGTATGTGCTCCCGCACCACAGCCAAAATCCAATATCCTTACAGCTTTTCTTTCCTTTTTATAATAGTTTCTCGCCACAAAGCGTACAACATGCTCGGAAGGATATTTCCCCCATGCATTCTCTGCATGGATTTTTTCCCAACCGTCATTAAAAGATTTCATATGCTGCCTCCACTGATCAAATATATTTATAATTATCTTTTTAAATTTTAACATAGTTTTAATTCCATGTAAATTGGCAACTTGACCGCAACACTATTGCAATTGTATAATGAGCACGTTAATACAAATTATAAAATATATCTGAAAACTAAACGCGGCATCCGAATTTTGAAATAGCATCCGTATAACAGATATTACTTGTTTTGATGAAAGGAAAAGCAGGCTTATGAATTACGATTCATTGATTAATAAAATAGAAATTTTGATGGAACAGAAAAAATGGACAGAGGCATTAGAATACTCCCGTGAAGCAGTCAAAAGAAACCGGCTGAATTTACAGGCAACTTATATGTTGGCAGTATGTGCAGAAAACACGCAAGAATGGCTGGATAGCTATCGTTTTTATAGTTATTTATATTATATGCAATGTAACTATGGAACTGAAATTATTCCGGAAAGCGAGTTATCAATCAAACTCGATACGGTTATCGATATAGCAATTAAACAACTGATCCACCTGCCAAAAGAAATACAAATTTCGATCAAAAACAATCTGCTTGATGTTAATGAGCTAGATAAGGATATTTCAAGGAATTATTTTGCTATTTCCGAAAATATAGAGAACTATTTGGGAATTCACAGATATTTTGGAAAAAATTATTACATAGGAAGATATAATTCATGGTATCCATATTATGGTGCATATAACTTTATAGAAAATGGTGTTATATTACAATCTGAGATTTATGAAATAATTCAGCAAGGGAGCGATATTGATGTTGACGAACATTTAACATCATTCCCTTGTATTCTCCCTGTTGTAACCAACACTGAAAACAAAGCGAATGTATTGTCATACAAAAAATCAGGTAACAATACAGAAAGCTTTCAGGCTGACTATGCGAAAGCATATGAGCATTACCGTCTCGAAAAACCAATTGCACTCCATGCAAAATATCCTATGATAATTGGAAAGCCAATTCCGCTTCACCACAAAAAAGGAAACAAAAAGCTGATATTAAATATTTTTATTGACAGTTTTAATTATAAATGCATCAAAGAAGATAAGCTTCGCATTCTAATGCCTCACACATATAACTTTTTTAAGAATGGTGTAATATGCACTGAATTTTATGCTGGTTCAGAGTTTACGTATCCAAGTATTGCCTCATATTGGACAGGATACCGCCCTACACATCATCAAATGCTAAATCAAAATTTGCACTATTCGATACCTGAGGATATGCCATTGTTATCTGAAGTTTTCCATGATAATGGATATTTTACGTCAAAAATAGGAGGAAATGATTCCATCTGCCCTCAATATGGATATATACGGGGTATTGACCGAACCTTATATGGTTACTCAGAAGGGGTATTCCATGCTGATGAATGTGTGAATGAAGTAATTGAGCATATGGCTGCTTTTTCTGAAACGGACAACTTTATTTGGATGGATCTTCAGGATTTACATTATGTTTCCGGATACTGGCCAATGCCGCTTTCTGTCCAGACTCATTTGCCGATTGATGTTAATGTGATTGATAATATTGGCGGCAGCAGTCTGTATCAGACACCAAGCCCTAACAGACGGATTGTATATGAACGGCAATTGGGGTATTTGGATTATCAACTAAAACGGCTCTATGATTATATACTGGATCATTATTCCGAAGATGAGATTATCGTTTCGTTGATTTCCGACCACGGAAATGCATTTAATGTAGATGAAGATAATTACTTTATTTGCGAGCAAAGAATGAATGTGCCTCTTATGCTTCGTGGCGGAACCCTCAAGCCATCCGTCTGCAATGAGCGAATAGAAACCATAGATTATAATCATATTATGATGCATTTAGCTGGTATTCATGATGAGCGGATGGCAATAAATGATGGGCAATTGCCAAAATTTTTGGGCGGCACCAAAGAGAAATCGTATGTATTTTCATCAAGCTTATTTCCTGACAGATACTACAGTGCAATGATTTTAGGCAAGGGTTACAAATTCTACATACAATCAGATACCAAAGTGCAAAATGATTGCAGGGTTTCTTTAGCTAATGCACATTTAGATTTACGTGATGAAAAAGGTACTGTTTTAGAAGATAGCCAACTTTTGGATGCCTGCATGAAAATTGTTGAGGAGCAGTTGGGTGATTTTAAATTAAACTAATTTTTCATTATAATTAAAGTACGCAGCACCACTAACCATTTATTAATGGTGCTATTTAATACCCATGTTTACTCATTTATACCATTATTGACATAATTGTTTTATAAGGCTTACTTCCGCTTACACTCCTTTGGTGTAACACAAGTACCACTTGCAGTGCAGACAACGATAGGCTCTTCCAAAAAAT
>JAMPEH010000169.1 GCA_023665245.1 Muribaculaceae bacterium | reverse complement strand
CTCACAAGTGCCTCCCGAAACCGGTCAAGCTCTTCGATCGTCAGCATCCTGTTTACTCCTCCCTGATCCTTCCAAGCACGTATTCTGCACACGGAAGGGCGATTCCATTCCCGGCCATTCGGTAGATGTCCCTCTCGGAGATCTTGCGCTCGGTGCCGTCACACCACATGCTCGGCATCCCCTGCAGCCGCAGACATTCCCTCGGCGAGAATCGCCGCACATACCCGAAGCCGTCTGCATATCGTATGGCAACCGTCGGCGGGTCCATATGATCCCCTGCCGTAAGCGCTCCCACTCGGTTTGGCTGGAACGCCGCCTGGAAATAGGCTTTGGTGCTTGTGTACGCATCCGCATGGGGATTGGGCCAGAAGTTCGTCTGGTACGGTACCGGCACGGATACCGGCGGGACATCCCCTGCGCTCGCGGCCCTCTGCATCAGTCGCCATGGCACGCCATCGCCGATGTGCACGGCCTTGTTCGCGTAGTATTCGGCCAGCGCTTCTTCCAGGTGATCCGCGATCCAATGCGCCAATTTCTCGCGCGCATCACGGTATCCATCTAGGCTCTCCGAGGACCAGTCCCCGATGCCTGCTCGCTCAAGCGCACCTGCAGTCCAATCAGAGATCCTGGGTCCCGGCGTCTCATACGCCGCAGAATGCCGTTTGCTGCTCTCGGGCTCAAATACCGTGAACGATGGAGTTCTTCGTTGGCGTCGATAATCTGCCACAAGGAAGATGCGGTGCCGAGATTGGGGGACTCCGAAATATTGAGCGTCGAGAACTCGCCATGTGATGCAGAAACCGTCTGCCACAACGACACCAGCATTCTGCCAGCGCGAAGGTCCAGAAGATTCAATTTCCGCACCGCCGATTGCGGCGAACTCTCGCAGCACTTCGCCAAAGTCATTTCCTCCATTGCTCGTCAGCGCCCCGGTGACGTTCTCCCATACGCACCACCGTGGAAATTCTCCATTCGTGGCCTCTCGCATCTCGCGTATCACGCGCACCATCTCGTAGAACAGGCTGCTCTTCTTGCCTTTCAAGCCTTCCCGCTCGCCGCATGTACTGAGATCTTGGCAAGGCGAGCCGCCGCAGATGATGTCCACCGGCTCGATTTCGCCGCCATGGATGCCCCGAATATCTCCCAGGTGACGCATGGCGGGAAACCTTGCACTGGTGACGGCCACGCCAGCCGGGTCAACCTCACTGGCCCACACTGGCGTGATACCGTGCAGCGCTCCCGCAAGCGGGAATGTTCCCAGGCCGTCAAAGAGGCTTCCCAGCGTCATGCAAGGGCCGCGTCTCTCAGCACGTCCGTCGCTTCGCTCAGGTTTTCCAAGTCCTCAACAACGAACTTGAAGTCATCTGCATACGAGCTCAGAACATTGGGTATGCCGCCCCACACGCGCTCGTTGGCGGTGTTTTCTGCCTTGTTCGCATACGTCTTCAGGCTGTCCAGCAGGTCCTCCGCATCGCCGATGATTCGCTGCAGCGTTGTGGATGCACCGCAGCGCCCATCATACACATCATTTGCTCTTGTCATTTTTTGCCTCCTTGTCCGTTATCTGCGTGCGGAGTGATTCCGCAGCGTTTCCCATCATGAACGCCATCTGGCCGAGCATGTCCCTATCGGGATCGTCGCTGTCGTACTCGTGCGCAAACTCTATCGGCCTTTGTTGATCCACAAGTGCTCCGTACAGGCTGCGCATCTTCCTGACCTGGTCCGGGTCTTCTTCCAGCATCGCCGCCGCATAATCAAGAAACATCAAGCTCATTGCGTAGATTTCTGCCGCGATCCTCTGGTAGTGCCGGATCTCCCACTGGTCCATCAATCCTTGCTCCTTCGTGTTCATGCGTACGCCTTCGCGATTTCATCCGGCATCCCCGGGAGTGGCCGGGAAATGCGTCTCTTTGTGTGTCTTGCACACACGTATTCTTTGCCGTTCGCGACTCCCACCTGGATCTGCGTATGCTCGTCCGTAGGGCTCTGCCACAGGTCATAGTTGCCGCCTGTCGGATTGTCGAAATACGATCCCGCGTGTTTCCAGTGGCCCACTTCAGCGGCAGCATTTGGCCACTCGAAGAGGCTCAGTCTCGAATACTCCTTGGCGACTTCTGCGCATGTCTTCGGATCGTCCGCAAGATACGCGTCAATGGCATCTTCGATTGCGACCGCGATATCCAATAGCCGGTATGGCTCACTTGTCTTGGGTGCGATGACTCGGATATCGCTGATGACTTTCTCGAGATCATCAATCAAGCATTTTGCCGCAGTCATGCCTGCACCTCGCCTTCATAGCCCATTGCCCTGCAGACTTCCTCCATGCGCTTGTCGAAAGCCTCCATGAATGCGTCGTTGTATTCCGGGCCCTGCATCTGCGCTCGCCAAAACAGCGCTGCCATCATCTTTGCGAGCTCCACCGGGTCGGCGTCGAGGTCCGTTGACACCATGTGACCATCATGTCCCATCGCGACCAGCGTGACGGCATAGTGTATGCCTGGATATTCACTCAGTCGCCGCTTTATTTGGCTCTGTATGTCTTGGCTCACTTCCGCAAGCTCTTTGTGTATCGTCGCCATTTCCTATGCTCCTTGTTGCTATATGCAAGCTGCCATCTGCATTGAGTCGCGGTGTCACTGCTGTCGCCACTCCGCATCCGCAGTCATACTCGAAGAACTGAAGGTACTGGACTCCTGTTTGTGTATCCGTCCAGATTGTCACCTCGTCTTCGGTCGCACCTTGTTCACATGTGAAAATGTGTTTGGTCGTCGATTCCATGTCTACACTCCTTGCACTTCCCGGTAGTCCGGTGCGATCACTGGCACCACCTTGCAGCGTGATTTGATTCTGCTGAGGATTGCACCGGCGTTGTCGAGTCCACCGCCCTGGCGCATGAGAGCCGCCTGCAGATCCATCTGGTTTGGATTGTCCGTGCGGAGCATGTAATTGCTGGTGAACACCGTAGGGCGTCTGTGGGCATATCTCGTGCTGATGATCTCAGCCAGCATGTTCAGGACAATGGCCGATGCGTATTCTTTGCCGATGTCGTCAATCACCAGCAGTGTGGCGTTTTTGTACGGCGCCATCGTCTCTCCGGTCCCGCCATGGTCGAAAGAATCTTTCAGCTCCCGCACCAGATCCACCGAGCTTACGAATCGCACCTTGCGTCCATGCCACAGTGCACCACGTGCCGCGATCACTGCCATGTGCGTTTTGCCGCTTCCCCACGGTCCGCAAAGATACAGACCCTTGCCGTCCGCATGGCCTTCGGCGAAATTGTTGGCATAATCCGTCACGATCTTCAGCGGCTTCTTGAGATTTGCACGCGGCCCATCGAGCATGAAATTTTTCGATGTCGCGTCCAGATATTCCGGCGGTATGCCAATCCTCGGAAGATCCTGTTTGAACTGCATCACGCGCTCCCAATGCTCCCGGCGGGCCTTTTCCTCGGCGGCCAGTCTCTGGCACTCCGGATTTTCGCATGGTCCCGGTATCGGTACCCAGCAGACGAACGTGTCCTCCTGCATGATCTTGTGGTGGTGCATGGGCGCCCCGCAGTGCGGACACGACACCGGCTTCGGCTCGTTGTCCGGGTCAAGAAATCGTCTGGGATCAGCAATGCCATTGACTTCGCACTGTGTCTCAACGATGCCGACAAGCACGTCCTGAAATACTCCACCATCAAGTCGGCGCAGCGTCCGCGTCGTCTCCGTCGAGGACTTCTGGGTGCTCTCGCACATATGCTCCCCAGTCGGTTGCGTCATTGTTCATCGGCCTCCTTTGCGTGTTCTGCGTGGGCGCAGACAGCCCATCGTAATTGTTTTCCCATTCGCGGCGATTCAGCCATGTTGCTGGATTCGGGATGTAGCCTTCGGTAAATCTGCGATCCTTTTCCAGCTGTGTCTGAACAGCCCGAATCATGACCTCGGTTTGCTGGTCGTCTGGATCAAGCCGTTTCCATGCCTTCTGAGCTTCGCCAGGTGCTACCTTCTTCGGGTATGCGTCGTACCAGCGATCAAAGCGAGCTTCCTGCGCCTTCGTGAGTCCAGCGGAATTTTTCCGTCGAGGCTTTGGTTTCTCGTCTGCAACTGGTTCAGGCGGTTCGGGATCGGAAGCAGGCACTTCGCCCCCTAGGGGGGATACTAGTTCGTTAGAACTAGTAGGGGGTAATAAATCAGATCTATTCCTATCCACTCCTATCTTATCTATTAGCATCGTTTGCATCGTTTGCATGTCACTTGATGCACGTGCATCGTTTGCATGCATTTGCATCGTTTGCATATCAGCCGGTTCACTCTGGCCGCTTGCATTCCGTATCTGCGGATCGGTTGCTACGGATTCATGTGCATTGGCTGCTTTGCTGGCTCGTACTTTCTCCCAGCGTGCATTGGCTGCTTTGGACCTCTCGGCTTTTATCTGTTCGTAGTTCTCTGCATTCTCTTCTACTTCGTCGTAGACAATGCTGAAGAGCATTTCTGCCTGAGGAGTCATTTGCTCGTCGGTCGATCCCCTGAGACGCATGTCATAGATGGCGCGTACCAATGCCGCCAAATCATGATCATTGAGCCTGTGTATTTGTTTGTCGTACTTCAATCCGAGCAGGATATCCGCTTCATTGCGTGTTCTCGCCATGTTGATGTTCCTTCCGTTCGATTCCCAATACCCTGCCGGAGTGGGCGATTCTCCGGCAGCTTTCACGCATCGGCATCATTCGAACTGGAGTCAGGTATCTTCACCCAAACTTTATATGCTTCTCAAGGTCCGCTGAGGGTCGGTTTTGCCTCTACCAAGCGGGTTATCTATATCCGAGAGTCGTGAGGGTCGTCCTTGAAATGGGCGAGTCTGCGGCTGTATGGATATATATTTCGGTGGTGTCGCGTGGTGCATGATGGCGACACTTTTTCTTTGCCTTAATGCCCACCGGGAGGACGCATGCCCGGTGCGTACATAAGGCATTCACCAAACAAATTCCGTTCATGGCTGAGGGGGCTTCTGTTTATGGCGGTAACAGAAGATGCGTCCTGCCTCGCATTCTTGATTGGGTGGTGCTGGTTCCATTCGCGCGACTTCGCCATTACTTGCTCCAGCCTGTCCAAGTACCATGCCTTGCACTGATTCTCGGCTTCCTCGCGAGTCTCAAACTCGACCACGCGATTGAAGTATGTGTACGCTTCATCCCGATTTCGTTCTCGTCCTTCAATGCAGAGCATGGCGACGTCCATACTGCTGGATCTGAGCATTTCGTAGCGCGCTTCTTTTGGATTGAACGCGTTGCGGCTGTCGCTGCGGTGCTTGTATTCAATGCTGTACTCGAGAGCATAGAAGTGGTAATCCGCGTTCTTCACGCCACATACACCTCGCTTCCTGTCCTTGCCTGAATCCTGCGCTTGAACTCTTCGGCGTTGCTGTTTCCATCCGACAAGTGGAGCAGCCAAATCTGCTCAAGGGTTCTTGCACCGTCGTACCTTCTCAGCCATTCTTCCAGGGCGTCAATGCTCATATGCGTTCTCATGACTCGAAGATTCTTCTCCATGTGTTCAGCATCCATCAGGTCACTGTCGTAATTGGCCTCGATCATGAGATGCGTAAG
>JAMPEH010000168.1 GCA_023665245.1 Muribaculaceae bacterium | reverse complement strand
GCATCATAACTGAGGGTCTCGGCTTCTGTGCCGTCAGGTTTTATTATATGGGTTATACTCCCTAAATAGTCTCGCAGTATCTGATGAACTCCGCCAACATGTGCTTTAGTGTGTGTAAAATATCCCGGGATTGTAATAACTCCCGGTTCCAGCCCAAGTGGTCGTATCGGATCAATTGGCTCGGCAGGAACCTCACCCCATATAAGTGAATCTCCTTTTATTGATGGTATTGTGTCAAACCTTTCTTGACTTATTATTTCTCCGGATAGAAGTACCGATGGTGCGGAGTAGTAATCTCCCATCAGGTATAACTTTTCGAAGAAATTATCGGTTGCCAATCCATTATCATCGCATTCGTAGCATCCTCCCAAATATGTGCGTTCAAGACGGTCGTATAGAATGTTTCCAGCTATGGCCATTTCTACGCGATCTCCATCTGCATTATATTCAAATTTTGCAGTATATCCGTTTTCGGTAATTTTTGTTGGTCGCGAAAAGGAGGCGTATTCTATATCTTGTTCTCTTTTTAGGGAACCGGCTGGTTCTGAATATGGGATTATGTCGGTGACGGCATATGGTTTGGTGTTATTATTGTATTGATATGTACCTATGCCACTTTTTTCGATGATGTTTCCATTGAGGTCATAATCAATGTATATACCATTATCGTTGATTAGTCGATCTTGATTGTCATAATCGAAGTATTTATATTCATCGTATATGTAGTCTGACCTTGTTGCGAGGTTTGATCTGTGGGTGTCGAATTCATATGATTCGTCTTGATATATCTTGTCTTCTGTTTCTGCTGAACGTGAAGTGGGGAATCCATATTCGTCATATGTATAGTATCTTGTTATCCCTCCTGTCAAGGCTTGCGTGGGCTTGCCGAATTCGTTCTCTTGCTGGAGTTTGTAGATGGTTTGTCCGCCTGAGATTTTGACTTCTGTCAGATGTCCGTTGGTATATGTGTAGTTTTCTGTTGTCAGTTTGCCATAATTGGAGGTGTAGGTTATTGTGGAGATATTACCTTCGGAATAGGTATAATCTTTTCTTAACCATGCTCCTCTGGTTCCTCCTTCTGTTTCGGATATTAGTCTGCCATATGTATCGTAGTCGAATGTCTTGTATGTTTGGTTTGTTGATTTCTGTGAAATGAGCTCATTATATTCGTTGTATGTGTATGTTGTGCTGAATCCGGGGAAGGTCTTTTTTATCAGTCTGCCGTAGCTGTCGTATTCATATGATATTGTCGCTCCGTTTGCATCTGTTTGTGTTGCGATGTTTCCATCTTTGTCGTATGTGGTGGTTGTCTCTCCATGGCTTGGGTCGTTTATGGAGATGACCCGGCGGTAGTCATCATATTGATAACTTGTGTTTATTTCTGCGGATTCTGTTTCGTGGCATATTAATACATTCTGTTTCTGCCCATCTGCCCCTAATTCAAAGTATATTATCCCTTCGGGATCTGATACGGAGAGCAGTTCTCCGGCTGTGTTGTATTCTTTGACTGTCTGTTTTATTCCGTCATCTTCGATTACGAAGTTATTTGCATAGCTATAGTTGGTTTGTTTGCCGGTGGGTTCTTGTCTGCTTGTGAGTCTGTTGTTTGAATCATATGTGTAGTCAACCCAAAGTGATGGAGGACCTGTTTTGTATGGCAGTGATTCTGATATCAGGTTCCCTTTGTTGTCGTATTGTTTGTCTGTTTTTATTGTGGAACCGTCAAAGCGGGTTTCTTCTTTACGTACTTCCCGGTTCAGGGCGTCGTAGTATTTTTTTACTGTTGGACTCCCTGTCGTTGTTTCTGTTATTGAGTATATCCTTCCGTTGTCTGTGGTTTCCCATGTATATTCAAGTGTCTGTTGGGTGCCGTCGGGATTATTTATCTTTTTTTGGCGCCCAAATGTATCGTATTCATAGGTTGTGATGTTTCCGCGGATGTCTGTGGATTTATCTATTAGTCCTTGTGGATTATAGGCATATTGTTTTGTGTGTCCTGCCGGATCGGTTTCTTTTAGAAGTCGGCCGTATGTGTCGTATGAATATGTGCTCTTATGTGTGTTATCGGAGTTGTAGGGTGTAATTGTTTCTTCTATAATTATGCCTCGGGAGTCGTAGCTGTATGTTTCAAGTCTTGTTTGGTTTCCATTCTTAAATGTCTCCTTTGATAATGGCAGTCCTCTTGAATATGACGGTATTATTTCTTTCTCTGTGTACCAATCTATTCCATTACGGGTTTTTGTAGTAGCTTGCATTGATACTAATCCGATTATATAACCGGTTTCCGGATTATCGATATCTTCGTAGTTTACATATTCTCTGCTTGTCTCTATATCAAGGTTGTCGGTGGTTTCTGTAAATTCGTAACATGGGTAACCATAATTGTTGTAACTGCATGATGTCTTGATTATGCTTCCGGTAAGTAGGTTTTCTTCTCTTTTTCGTTCTACCAATAATTTGTATGTTTTATTGGCTGAGATTTCTACGCGATTAGTAAAATCTATTTTGGCTCCGCGTGTTGTCTCACTTTTCTGCATCCCGAATTTAAAGGGTTCGTACTCTCTTATTATTGTGCCGTTGAGACTGTCGGTTATCTTTATCTTTTCAAACCCACAGAAACCAAGTCCTTGTCTGTGAACAACTGCATTTGTATATTGGTATTCACTTTCATTTATTACTTCATCATCTAAGTATGTTTCTGTGGAGGCAAGTACTGGTAGGCTTTCTACTATGTTGATATATGGGTATGTTGCATTGGCCCCGGTTATATATAGTCCGGATTCTATTCCCAGGTTGTTGATGAAGCCGTACTCATTTTTCTCTTTAATACCAAAACTGCTATGGGCTTCTGTTAGAAGATTGTCTTTGATATTGTTTCTTGAATAGGAGTATTGGATTATCTCGCTGTTATTAAGCAGTAGCAAACTTGGGAAGGTGTTGCGTGATGTGTTTGCTACGGGTATAACTATTATGCTTTCGGATGGGTTTTCTATTGTGCCTTTAAGCAGGAACCCTTGGTCTGTCATGAGATAGGTTTCTATATTCAACTTATCGCATCTGATAAGGTCTGATTTACCATCTCCGTTTATATCAAGAAGGTGAAACCTTGTTGCCATGGCTCCGTTGACGCCTGCTCCTTTGCATGTCTCTTTGTTAAATTGTCCATCTCCCATTGAGTAGTATATCTCCCATTGGGAGGGGCTGTACATGGTTTTCTCTGGTGATAGCGCAAGATCGGTCAAGCCGTCTCCGTTAAGGTCACCAGGGATTAGATCTCTTTTATCAAGTTTACTGAGGTTTAATTCATTGCCACTATGTGTCTGTTTGCCGATTAATCCGGTATTTGTCGTGGTAAAGGTGTATACGGACAATCCTGACTCGTTGATATGACATATGTCTGATTTACCATCTCCGTCGTAGTCTATTACATATATCAAATCTTGTGTTAATTTTGTCCCTATCGGATAACTTACTCCGGCTTCGGGAAATTCTGCTTTGAATGTAAATAGTTGGGATTCATATAGAGTCTCTCCTGTCTCAAGATTAAATATGTAACATTTGCTGGGCCTCTCTATTTCTCCGAATGGATTGTCGACGGATACTGCCAATATCTCCAGCTTCCCATCTCCGTTGAAGTCTCCTGCATAATAATATTTGGGCTGGATGCTTTGGTTTTTTCCGTTGTCTGTAAATACGGTGTTAAATGAAAAGGTTCTTGTCAGGTATTCGGTGAACCCTTTTGTCAGGGTGTATTTATAGATATGAAAGTCTATTTTGTCTGTATTGTTTGAAACATAGTTGTTTATCTTTATTATCCGTTCTTCTTGTTTCCCTTCTATATCTGCACATAGTATATCTACAAAGCCGGTGCCGGTTGTTAATTGGGGTATGGGACTCACGAAGCTGTCTCCTATATCTGTATATACAAATATATCTTCGTTTTCTCCATATTGGTTTGTGAAGTAGTTTTCTGTATGGTTAAAGAGTCCCCCTTTCTTGTAGTGTTTGATATAGGGATTCCTGTACAACTGGGCTATTACTCCGTCGGATTTGTTCAAGTTGTCAAATTTCCCTCGTATTGCTTTTATATTGGAGGGCTGGTCATATGGAAAGTATTTGGTCAGAATTGTTGTTTTTGAACTATAGCTTCCAAATAGATCTCCGTCTCCATATTCAAATTTTATGGGATTGAGTTTTTTGTTCTCTTTTGTGTAGTCTATCTGTTTTAGTTGTGCTAATCCTGTATAATTTGTTTGCTTGAGTGTGTAAGTTCCCAAGGTGCCGGATTCGTTTTTGCAGCGTATCTGATATAGTATTTTTGTGTGTTCTATTTTCTTCCCGGCGCAGTATGTCGGTGTGTTGAAGTTATCTGTGTTATAACTGAATTCTATTGATGCGCCATTGTATTGAATCTTATTTATATAGTAATCGTTGCCTGAGTATATATAGTCGTATGTAATTATATTTCCGTGCAGGTCTGTTATGCTGGTTATCGGATAGTACAGATTGTTTTCTGTGGAGTTGGGGTAGCCAAAAATCCCTTTGTTGCCGTCTGGATAGTATACCTCGAAATATTGCATTATTTCTCCTTTGATATACCCTTTGATTTTGATATTTCCTTGCACTGATTCGTATATGAAATATCCTGTTGTTGATCTGTCTTCTGTTTTTATTAATGTAATACCGTCTAAAACAAAGGTGTCGGTGTTGTCCAGGTTTATTCCTTCTGTTTTTCCGTGATAATATATGTTTTTGCCCATTCGGCTGATTTGGGGTATACCGTCAAGCCTCCAACCTACTCCTACTGGGGAATAGCTCTGCATGCTGTTGTAGCTCAATGACAGATTCGGTTGAAAACCGTTTATGCCGGGGGCTGTTTCTATCGGTACTTGGTATGTCTTGGCTCCTGAGGGGGTGGATCCGGAGTTTAGTGGTATTTCTCCTACGACATTGTGTTGATCTATTTCTGTTGATGTGGGAATGTATGTATTTTCTTCTGTATTTAGCTCTCCATTGTTTTGTTCAGGTTGCGCATAAGCATAATTATGGCAGAATATAATAAGCAAGCATAGCCAATGGAGAGGTTGTTTTTTCATTTGCTTGATTTTGTCGGTTGTTGTTAATTGGACATTTTGGAAGGAATTTATTTATTCTTTGATTATCTTCCACGTAGATTCTTTGTCAAGAATCTGTATTCGCATAAAGTAGATCCCTTGCGCATAATCTGTTATGTCGATTGTAGTTGTTGGTTCTTGAACTGTTATTGTCTTTAGATTTGCGCCTGAACTGTTGTAAATTGTGAGTGTAACGTTGTCTGCTTCTGTGCAGTCTGATACCTCAACCTTTAATATACCTTTGGTGGGATTGGGATAAATCTTGATGGTTTTATCGCCCAAAGATTCGATAGGTGTTATTTTCTGTGTTTTCTTGCTTGGGTTTTCTTGTGTGTCGATTATTATCTCGCGTTTGATGCGATTTCCTGCTGCGTCATAGCCGTAGCTTATGGTTTGGGAAACAATCATGCCGTAATACAGAGCAACCATCATTGCAATTAGAATGAATTTTGGGCACAATCGTTTCATCATGACAGGTTTTTATTAATATTGTGATGTTTTTACAATATTAACTA
>JAMPEH010000167.1 GCA_023665245.1 Muribaculaceae bacterium | reverse complement strand
CTCTCTTCATGTTGGTTCCTCCTCTTTTTCTCAGGGCGTGTAGTTCCCGCCCTGGATCAGCGGCTGCAGGTACGCGACCACAAAGCCCAGGGTGTTGAGCACAATCCAAGTCACCACGATCCGCTTGAGCCAGCTGGTGGCCTCGGCGACCGCCCGCTCATTGCGGGAGATCATGCGCACCAGCAGCGCCACAGCCGCCGCAGTCACCGCCACAATGGTGGAAATGCCCACCAGCTGGCCGTAGACATCCGCGATGATGGTGGAAAACCGGGTCCACATGGTATCGGCGGCAGCGGCGGGCTGGGCGAACAGCAGCATCATGTAGCAGGTAGACGCCCCCGCCTGGACCCAGCGCTGCAGCTTTGCCGACTTGGAAACGCGCTCTTTTTGCTCCCTTTTTGCCATTACAGGTTCCTCCTTCCCCGAAAATTGGCAGCAAAAAAGCCGTCCCCGCAGGGAAGCCGGAGGCTTTCTGCGGAAACGGCGCGCTGCCTGTGTCCACTTTTGGACGCTACTATCATACCACATTTTCGTTCCCCATGTCATCGGCGGCGGCACTGCCAATTTTCCTGCCAAATTTCTGCCATCAATCTCCCTCCAGCAGGGTCAGGATCTCCAGCCAGGCGTCCAGGCATCCGGCGGGGGCCGTCCAGAGCCGGATGGAGAGGATGTTCACCGCCTGCTGCCGGAGCCGGTAATAGTGCCGATCCGAGATGTCCAGCCGGTACAGGATCTCCGAATGGGTGAGCTTGTCCGGCGTGATGAAGGTCTGGAAGAGGATGTTATACATCATCTCGCCGTTGCCAGGCTTCTGCCGCAGCACGGTCAGAGCCTCGTTGATCCGGTCCAGCAGCAGGCGGGATTGCTTGATGCTCAGCAGCCGGTGCTCCAGCCGGGCGTTCCCCATGGCCAGCTGGGTATCCACCATACTGAGCAGCGCGTCCAGGTCCTTCAGCGGGCGGTCCAGCTCCTCCGCCACCTGCTCCGGGAAGCACTCCAGGGCCCAGACGATATCCCGGTAGTGCTTGAGCATCATCTGGGTGTTGTGGTACATATTGCGGCGCAGCGCCTGCTCCGCCAGCCGGGACTTTTCGTTCACAATGCTGGTGTCCTCCACGATTCCCCGGCGCTCCAACAGCGAGATCAGCTGCTCTGTCTGAGGGGAAAACTCGTTGTTTGGCAGGTCACCACAGCGGGTCGCCTTCAAATCTGCCATATTCAATACCTCCAAAATCGAATGGCGGGCCGGTATTTGGACCGGCCCTGGGCAAAAGTCCAAACTCGACCGGGGAGTAACCCTCTATACCTTGGCAGTCCTCTATGAAACTCTTACAATGCCTACACGGAGAAAAATACGCGCGCGTAATATAGCATTCCGAAACTGCAACACGGCCCCGCTCCGCCGGGGCGGCGGCCGATGCCTGTGCTGCCGGAGGCAGGACCTTCCGGCTGTACCAGGTGATCCACCGGTTCAGCCGCTCATGGTCGCTGCCGCGCTTGGAATACGTTTTTTCGCCCCATATGCGTATTTCCCTCAAAATGCGTTCCACCTGTGCGGGTTCGGGCAGAGAGAACGGGGTCCCTGCCGGGTAGCCGGTGTTGAAGATGAGACAGCCAAAAGAGCCCGGCAGCTTATACAGCGGGAAGGCATCCGCGTGTTTTTTGAAAAAGCGCCAGACCTTTGTCTTTTCCCATCCCCAGCGGCGGCCAAGGGTCTCCAGGGTCAGAACCGCGCCATACTGCCCATACTGGACAGCGGGCGCTATATGAGAAAACGCATTGGCGGGTTCCTGCCAGACTGTGTGGCACCAGAGATCCAGCCATGCGTCCGTCTCATCGAAGTGATGGTGCGCCTCCGCGAGGCGCTGGGTGATGTTCCTGGGCAGGCACAGAAAGCCGTAGCCCGGGGTGGCATAGACAGCCCCGGCGCCCATGCAGGGCGCGCCGGAGCACTGGACCACCCAATCCTTGATCTGATAGGTGAGCTTCTTTGTTTTGGGGTCCAGATCATATTCGATATAGCCGAGCGCGGCCAGCTTGTCCATCGTTTCCAGGGCCTTTTTTCGGTTCTTGATGCCCAGGATGCTTTTAAGTCCCACAATGCCGCCGGCCCAGGAGCCGATAGTCACTTGGTTGATGTAACCGCAGTATTTGGCCTGCCCGTTGCGGAAGGCCGCTCTGGAGGCCAGCCGCATCCAGGCACCCATGATGCCTTTTCCTGCCGGGAGCTGATCGCGGGGGAGCTTGACCCACTGGTACTTCAGCAGGCATTTCATCGGCGTGGCCTCCTCTCTTGATTAGAATTGAAAAAAGCCTCGCCCTGTGCTAAACTAAAAAAGCACGAAAGCGAGGCGAAGAAAATGATCTATGCGTGTGACAACTGCCACTTCCTGTTCTCCCGGGTATCTCCCACAGAGCGGTGCCTGGACTGCGGAAAGGAACGTATCCGTCCGGCCACGTCAGAAGAGGCAGAGGAGTTTGAAAAGCGGAAATCAGATGATTTGTGGAAAGAGTGAACTGCGGAAGGAGAAGAATTTATGTCCATGATAGGCTCCATTATCGTCCCCCATCCGCCCATTATCATCCCCACCGTGGGCCGTGGGCGGGAGCATGAGGTGCAGGCCACCATCGCCGCCTACCGTACCGCCGCCCGACAGGCGGCGGACTGGAAGCCGGAGGTGCTGATCGTCACCTCGCCCCATCTGGTCATGTACGCCGACTATTTCCACATCTCTCCCGGCAAGGGCGCGTCCGGCGATATGTCGGCCTTCGGCGCACCCCAGACCAGGCTGACGGCGGAGTATGACGGGGAGCTTCGGGAGGAGATCATCCGCCAGGCAGAGGCCGCCGGCATCCGGGCCGGGACCCTGGGGGAGAAAGACCCTTCTCTGGATCACGGCACGTTCCTCCCCCTGTACTTCCTCCGGGAGGCCGGGGTGAGCTGCCCCATCCTGCGCATCGGGCTGTCCGGCTTTTCTCCTATGGAGCATTACCGGCTGGGCCAGTGCATCGCCAGGGCCGTGGACAAGCTGGGACGCCGTGCGGTGTTTGTGGCCAGCGGGGATCTGTCTCACAAGCTGAAGGACGACGGCCCCTACGGCTATGCCCCGGAGGGGCCGGTATTCGACCAACTGGTAACGGTAGCTATGGCCGGCGGGGATTTTCTGCGATTCCTCACTATGGACGCGGGACTCTGCGACCGGGCGGCGGAGTGCGGCCTGCGCTCCTTCCAGATCATGGCCGGGGCGCTGGACGGCCTGGCCGTGGAGTCAAAACTGCTCAGTCACGAGGGAACCTTTGGCGTGGGCTACGGCGTGGCCACCTTCGCCGTCACCGACCCGGACGAGAGCCGCCGTTTTGCCGCCCAATGTGAGGAAATCGAACGCACCCGATTGGCAGAACGGAAGGCCGCGGAGGACCCCTGGGTCCGGCTGGCCCGCCTGTCGCTGGAGACTTATGTGCGCACGGGAAAGCGGCTGGAAACTCTGCCGGACGGTCTGCCCACTGAGATGACGAACCAAGCGGCGGGGGCCTTTGTCTCCCTCCACGCCCACGGCCAGCTCCGGGGCTGTATCGGCACCACCGGCCCCACCACTGCCAATGTGGCGCTGGAAATCGTGCAGAACGCAATCTCCGCCTGTTCCCGTGACCCACGTTTTGTTCCGGTTCGGGTGGAAGAGTTGGACAGTCTGGAGTACAGCGTGGACGTGCTGGGACAGCCGGAGCCGATTAACTCCCCGGCGGAGTTGGACGTGAAGAAATACGGCGTTATCGTGTCCAGCGGCGGCCGCAGGGGCTTGCTGCTGCCCGATTTGGACGGCGTGGACACGGTGGAGCAGCAGATCGACATCGCCCGCCAGAAGGGCGGCATCAGCAGCCGGGAACGCTATACCCTGGAGCGGTTCGAGGTGGTGCGGCACACATGAGCGCGGTTTGTGAGCTGTGTTTCCACCATTGCCGGCTGTCCGAGGGCCAGACCGGCCTGTGCAGGGCCAGGGCCTACCGGGATGGGGCTGTCGTACCCCTGAATTATGGGAAACTGACCAGCCTGGCGCTGGACCCCATTGAGAAGAAGCCGCTCCGCCGGTTCCATCCGGGTAGTTTGATTCTCTCCGCGGGCAGCTTTGGTTGCAACCTGCGCTGTCCCTTCTGTCAGAACCATGAGATTTCCATGGCGGGAGCGGCTGAAATCCAGACGGTGGATGTTTCCCCGGAGCAGCTGGCGGACAAGGCGGCGGAACTGCGGCCAAAGGGCAATATCGGGGTGGCCTACACCTACAACGAGCCGCTGGTGGGGTATGAGTACGTCCGGGACTGCGCCGCCCTGGTCCATGAACGGGGCATGGTCAATGTGCTGGTCACCAACGGCACCGTCGAAGAGGCCCCCTGGCGGGCGCTGCTGCCGCTGATCGACGCGGCCAACATCGACCTGAAGGGGTTCACCCAGACGTGGTACCACCGGCTGGGCGGCGATTTGGAGACGGTCAAGCGCTCCATCGCGCTGGCGGCAGAGCAGTGTCATGTGGAGGTGACGACCCTGCTTGTCCCAGGAGAAAACGACAGCGCGGAGGAGATCCGGGCGCTGGCCCGCTGGCTGGCCTCGGTAGACTCCGGGATCTCTCTGCACCTGTCCCGGTCCTTCCCCCGGTATCGGATGACGGACAGGCCGCCAACGCCGGTGGAGCGGGTCTACCGCCTCGCGGACGAGGCCAGAGAGTACCTGTCCTATGTCTACACCGGGAACTGCTGACAATTTATCCGCCAAGCGTCCCCAGAAATCCAACCGGATGGATGATGTGGTCCGCCCTGGCGTCCAGGTCCAGCGTCGGGTCCACCAGCGTGATTGCCCGGCGGATGCTGTAGTATCCGTATTTGCCGCGAATTTTGTCCAGCGTCCGGTCAATATCGGCCCGGCGCTGGGCTTTTTGCAGCTCCGGGAACAGGGACATCTGCACAACGCCATCCGCTGGCGTCAGCCCGCTGGCCTTGACCGAAAGGCTGCGCACAGGCTCCCCGCCGGTATGGTGCCGCCGGAACAGGTCCATCGCGGCCTCCCAGATGTCCAGCGTGTTCGCGGTGGGGCGGGGCAGTTTGGCCTGCCGGCCATAGGGCAGCAGACGGTTGTCCCGTATCCCAAGCGACACCGTAGAGCACAGGCAGCTCTGCTCCCGCAGGCGCGCCCCTACGCTTTCGCACAGGGCCATGAGGGTGATCTTCACATCGTCCTCGCTGACCAGGTCCCGGGGCGCGGTGGTGGAGTTGCCGACACTTTTCATAGTCGGGACCGCGGAGTATTGCCGGATGCCGGAATGGTCCTGCCCGTTGGCAAACCGGTGGAGCATGATCCCGTTTTTGCCCAGAAGCCAGTAGAGCAGGTCCACATTAGCCTGGGCCAGCTCACCGATGGTGGCGATCCCATACCCGTTCAGCTTCCGGGTGGTGGCCGGTCCCACATAGAGCAGGTTGCTGACCGGTAGCCGCCATGCGGTCTCCCGGAAATTTTCCGGGGTGATAACGGTGGTGGCGTCCGGTTTTTTCATATCCGAGCCCAGTTTGGCAAATACTTTGTTAAAGGAGACGCCTACCGATACCGTCAGCCCCAGCTCCCGCCGGATACGGCCGCGGATATCGTCGGCAATCGTTGGTCCGTCTCCAAAGAGATGGACCGAGCCGGTGACATCCAGCCAGCACTCGTC
>JAMPEH010000166.1 GCA_023665245.1 Muribaculaceae bacterium | reverse complement strand
GGAGTTACCCGACGAGCCGATTTGCGCGGAGTAGCCCGACGAACCGATTCGCGCGGAGTTACCCGACGAGCCGATTTGCGCGGAGTAGCCCGACGAACCGATTCGCGCGTAGTCACCCGACGAACCGATTTGCGCGTAGTCACCCGACGAACCGATTCGCGCGGAGTTATTTCCATTATCGTTCTCTACATTGGCAGTAGGCATATTTTCGGTCTTTTCATACTCGAAATCCACACTCGCCTGCACTAATTTTGCAAAACTTAATTTTGCGCCGATTTTCAGTTTTTTTGTACAGAATTTTTTATTATCGTCCGTCTTGCAATCGTCGAGCGCCTCGACCTCGGCGAACTCCGACATATCTCCGTTCTCGTCGACGAGCGGATAATAATTCAATACCTCGAGAGGATCTGTGCAAAAGTGCATGCCGCTCTCGCATATTTCCGCACTATCCTCTTCAAATACCGTATTCTCGGCATATTGTTTATCTCGGCATATCATGCCTTTCTTAAACGCTTTAAATCCTTTCATACCCATATCGTCACCTACCTGATTTGAATGTTCTGCTTACTTTCGATGTGCGCGCCGGGTACGAACATGCCCGCGGCAATGGCGTTCTTGATTTTTGTCTTATCCAGCTTCGTTTCTATCTTTGTAGCTATGTACTCATCCGGTATCTCGCTTTCGTCGTCTATAACGGTTTCTTTCGAGGCACGAAACGATATTACTGCATGAATACCGTCTATACGCACGATGTCGCATTTTTGAAGTACACGGCTCACTGCCGTTTTAAGATAGTCGATACGTTTCTCGAGCGTTTTACTCATGGCTTGAAGCCTATTAACTTCTTCATCGATTTGATTCTTGTATGTATTGAGCTGTTTGACTACGCAGCCTATCGATTGCGCCTTGCTTTCGATAAGCTCTCGCGCTTCCGATACCGCCGGCAAAAGACTTGCGTCTACTACGCCGTTATCGTCGACAGTATCGGCAAGACGCTCTATGAGCATAAGATAATCCTCGCCGAGTTTGTATATATTAGGCATTGCCGTCACCTCCGCCATGTTTCGCCTTGTATAACTGCACTTGATTATACATGTTGCGCAACTTCGGATCGGAATCCAATATCTGCTGTTTCGCTTGATCCATTGCTTCTAACAGCATAAGCGTAGTTCCCCTGTTTGCCGACATATTAAGCGACATATTAAAACCCAATGCGCCATTCGCGTCTTCGCTTGCGTTGTGCGCCAATACGAACACACAATCGCTCGCATACTCGCGTACTTCATTTTCAGCGCCGGTAATAGTTACCGTAAAAATCTGTTCGTTCTTCATGATTTATCCTCCCGATCGATAGTTTCGTTATACCGTCTCAATATGTCTTCGGTATCGAGCTTCGCTTTTTCCAAAGCCGTAAAACAATCGTTTAATTTGTTGTAGTAAGATTTAATAACCGTTATCGTAAGCCCGCCGTTTTCGATCTTCTTGCTTAACTCTGCCGTAAGCGCCTCGGTCGCACGGATTATCCCGCTTTCGATCAATCCCTCTTGCGTTCTCTTGAGCGCCAATAAGTCTCTGTAATATTCTTCCATGATTATACTCTCCATATTTCCGATGTTTTAGGCTTGTCCGCTTCGCCTAATATGTATTCGACGTCTATTACCGCATATGCCGGCAACTCGTCGAAATGATATTGAATGTACCGATGCGCTTGAAACATCGTGCGCGGCGATTTGCATCGCCAATCGAACGGATCGTAATGCGCTTCCTGTGTATCGATCTTGACCACGTATACAAGATCGCTGTCTTTGAATCCGGTTCGCGCCAAAAACGGCTCCTCGGGTTCGGCGTCGGCGCTCATCCTTATTGCAAGCGCCTGTACGTTGGTTCCTCTGTCACGAATTTCGCAAAGTTTGATTTGCATGTTTTAACTCCTATTATTGTTTAATCATAGCGTCGAGTATCTCGCCCACTAATTTGTTAGCCTCATCGGCTTTGTTGTCGCGGTAAGCGTCGAGCGCGTTCCAATAGCCCAATGTGCGCAACGCCAAGTTTACCGCTTCCGAGAATTTTAAGTTGATAATGTCGTACAGCGACCGACACCCATTTATGAAAGTGTTTCTATATCGCTGCACAAGCAATGGCGTGAATTTTTGCCGAGTTTCCTCAAACATTGATTGCGCTTTCGCTTTTTCTTCCTTGTAAGCTTTGCGCCGTTTCTCTCGTTCTGCCGCCCGCGCCGCTCGCTCTTCAGCTATCGCCTTTGCCGTTGCCTTTTGCTCCGCAAGCACCATTGCTTTTACTTGCTCGTAGAGTTCGGGTGTGATTTGTACTTGTTCCATAATTACCTCCTATTGTGCATCTATGCACACATATTGTGGGATTATTGTATACCCACGATATGTGGGCTGTCAAGTATTTGCACACATTTTGTGGTATTATTTTTTTATGGAATCTATTTTAAGCACTCGCCTACGCCAATTAAGATTAGAAAAAGGCGCAACCCAAAAGCAAATTTGTGATTATTTAGGACTAACACGCAACGCCTATGGCAATTATGAACAAGGAATACGCGAACCGTCTCTCGAAATACTAAAAGCCCTTTGTGATTTCTTCGATGTCACCGCCGACTACCTAATCGGACGAACGGACAGCTATTGAATGTAGCTGCGCTTCTATCACTTCACGCTCCGTACAATCGTACAGTTCGGAGAGAATAAGCACGTGTTTAATCCCAATCTCACGCACGCCACACTCATAATTTATAACAGCATTTCGAGTTACACCGAGCTTGTCCGCAACTTCTTTGGCGGTCTTACCGCTTTGCTGTCGCAATTCTCTTAATGTCATGGTTTTCTCCTTGACTTTTTAAATGCGTTGTAGTATAATAAGAGCATTAAAGGTTGCTCTTGTAACCCTACGTATATCTCGTTCGATCGGCTTCTACACTTCACGAACGAGATATTTTTTTACTCTTTTTACGCGCGACCGTGTACTTCTTGTACTTAACAAGCTCGCGCACCGCGTCATCAAGCTCGTTTCTATCGTCAGCCTGCGCATACAGCTTGCCGTCAAGATATATAATGTAACTTCCGAAGCTGTATTCGGTACGGACCGTATGAGCTTGTCCGTCCGGATCGAGATATTTCGTTAATGTCATAATGCACCTCCTTTAAATTTTGTATGTAGTGTCGCGCAACTGCTGCGCGATCTCCGCCTGCTTGGCTTCAAGCTCGGCTCGCCGTGCTTCGGCACGCTCCCACTTGCGCCGCATACGTTCCTTTTTCCAATAATTCGGGTCGAACACGCGATTGCACTGCACGTGGAACTCGTAATTGTCCTCGGCAACAACAACGAACGGTTTGCTCATGAACTCTTCATGCGACAGCGTCCTGCCGTCAGCCATGACGTGAGTTATTTGTGGATTTATTTGCTTTTTACGCATAATTACCTCTTTCGTTATTTATGCCGATCGCTTTGTTACGGTGCGTCCGTTCTGCCGAGCAAATAGTCCGTAGAACATTCGAGCACGTCTGCGATCGCAGCGATAACATTACCGTCAGCTCTACGCACGCCGTTCTCATAAGCCGACACCGCTTGCGGCGTAAGCCCGACAGCTCGCGCGAGATCGGACTGCGACAGTCCTACCGCTTCACGTCTTGCCTTAAGTCTTTCCTTTTGCATAATTACCTCCTAAATTTATTGATTTTCCGTTTTATTAAGCTCGATCGAGTGTAAAAAGTCGTATTCTTTCCACATTGCAGCGAGTTCGTCGTTGTATTCGTTTGTTAAATCACCCATATTCAATCGCGCAAACCGCTCAATTTGCGCACGCAGGTTGACCCTACGCCGATTTATTCGAGCCATTCTATCAAATACACTTTCTTTTTTCGTAGCCATTTCCTTTACCTGCCTTTTTCTCTCAACACTGTTGACTTTTTAACGCATATTGTGTTATAATGTACCCGCAACATTGTTGTACTTGTAGTATACTAGAAATTTTCTAGAATGTCAAGCAAATTTTAGAATTTTTCTAGAATTTTTAAATTTTATTTTCGGAGCGTGCTATGGGGTTATGAATTGCAGGTAACGATAAATTTAACGCCAAACAAGAAAAACGAGAGCAAGCGGCGGCAGACGAAAGGCAACATCGCGAAAGGCTCAACGTGCAGCAACAAACAATGTGCATCGAACAAGACATCGCAAGTGAAGTACACCATATTGAAAATGCCTTGCAAATACAAATAGGCGATAACCGAAAGGCTATCGCCGAATCGAAAATAACCGAAAGGAAACTTTCAAAAAGATCGTGGTTGCAATTTGGATTATCTTTATCGGTTTCGGTTATCAGTGCGATCACTGCCATTGTCGCGCTCGTCTTTTCGTTGCGGTGATTCAATATCCGGGAACATATTTCTTATATCTCTCAAATTGCATATAAGAAATACAATACTGAGTATTATTCCAATACCACTAAAGCAAAGTGAAATTATTGCCAATATACTAGCCATATTCATATTCTTTACCTACCTTTTATAAATTTGGAGTTTCTAATTCTAATGTGATAATACGGAAACTATCGCTACCGCCAAACCTGCAATACCACTCAAAAAACCAAACATACTAAATATTAATTGAATTATATCACGTTTCATACCTCACCTACCTCAAATTCATTTGGAGATTGCTATGCTTATAAAGGAAGTCATTTATTTCACTACTTGTCCTAATAATAAATCTATAGAAGCTTGTATACACATTAAATATGATGTAAGCGAAGATCCCGAATTGCGTATTGGCAAATTTTGGAGATACACTTGCGATACACAAGAAACTTGGAATAAATTCGCGGAATCAAAATATAAAGGTAAAATACCGCCAGCCTGTCAAACTAAAACATGTAATTTTGCGTTCCCCGAAACATGGGATTTTGCTAAAGGAAATATTTTAAAATAGCTTAATCGGCAATTTTGTATGTTTTCATCAACAACTCTATATTCAAAAGATTATTTGTTTCTTTTTCTATATTATCCAAAAAATATACGATCGCTTCCTTATCATCCTTATCACACGAAGCACGCAACAAACCTATCATAGCATGCAAATTGTGAGCATGTCGTTCAATTTCATTTAGATTCGTTGGTATAATTACTTGTTTCATACCTCACCTATCCTTTTTTAATTATCAATAGTATACTAGAATTATTCTAGAAAGTCAAGGAGTTTCTTTATGTTTATCACTACACAAAATATACTTCGTCTTATTAAAGAGCAAGGTAAAACACAAAATCAATTCGCCATCGAATGCGGTTTAAACAATTCCGCAATTACAGAATGGAAAAAAGGCAAAGCAAATCCATCTAACAAAGTATTACAAAAAATTGCCGATAGATACGATTTGCCCCTAACTTATTTTTACGAAGTACCTGATTACGAATATCCTGTCAATAGGGTTGTCAAAATGAATATTGTTGGAGTTATAACGGCTGGTTATGACGGTCAAGCACAAGAAGAATATATAGGCGACATCTCATTTTTAGCCGAGAGCTTGCACGGCTATATGCCCGAAGAATGTTTTGTTTTGCGCGTTTCGGGAGACAGTATGTTGCCAGAACTCAAAGACGGCGACCTTGTACTAATCCACCGTCAGCCAAGCGTAGACAGCGGAGATATTGCCGCGGTTATGTATGACGGTGATTGCGCTACTCTTAAACGTGTAAAATATGTCA
>JAMPEH010000165.1 GCA_023665245.1 Muribaculaceae bacterium | reverse complement strand
GTGCAGGCGAAGGTGGAAACATCCCTCAATGAAGTCAACAAGCCGGACAAGACGTTCAACGTCACGACGCTGGGAGCGCCGGATGTCGTGGCGGGAGTCGGTGTATTCATCCGCATTGAAGAACTGGATATCGAACAAAGCTACTACGTGGACGAAGACACGCACACGCTTTCGGACAGCCACCACATGATGGATCTCTCGCTCGTGATGACGCAGGACGTATAGGGAGGCAAGGCGCATGCAAGTAGACAAAACCCGGACGGCGACATCGATGAAAGGCATCCTTCAGGGCATGATGCCGCAGCAAGTGCGGCTTATCGAATGCAAGGTGACAAAGGAGCTGCCAGATATCGAGCTGGAAGGCACCAACGACGACAAGCTCAAGATCAAGACGCCATTGATCGTCGTGCCGCAGCATCTCACCGATCAGGAATACCCATGCTACATCGAGACGGAAGCCTACACGTCCAAGAACACCAAGGTGGGAGAAGGACCGTTCACCCACGATGTATGCGCGGCGAGCGGCCATACATGCCCTCCGCATTACTACAAAACCGGGTGGATATGCATGCACAATCACCTGGTGGAAGGAGATAAAGTCTACGTCCTGGAATTGGATGGCGGCAAAGCCTACTACATCTTGGATCGCGTACCGCCGGACAAAGAGACCATGAAGAGCCACCACAAACCGTGCCCTTACGATGAATAGGAGGTGACGAGCGTACATGCCGAACTTTGAAAACAGTGTCCTCCCGGAACATTTGCTGGGAGGCATCAAATCCGCGCCGGAGATCCCGGACAAGACGTGGCGCCTTGATCTTGCGAATGGGCGCGTGCTGGGAGAAGTGGACGGCCTCGAAGCCGTGCACCAGTCCGCAGGCATGGCGCTTCTTTCGGTGCGGTTCAAGACGCTGGCCTTCACGCCGCAGTATGGCTCCGAGATATGGGACATCATTGGCTGGGACGATGCTTCGGACGAACTCATTGAATCCATGATCGAATTTGCCGTGCGGGATGCGCTTTCAAAAGATCCACGAATTACGAGCGTTGGCAATATCGATATCACGCTCACCGACGAGAACGCGCATGTCATTGTGGATATCTACACGACCTACGGCAAGACGACTCTGGAGGTGGACTATGCACGAAACCAAAACATTTGAGCGCCTCGTGGCCGAAATGCTGGCCAGAATCCCCACGGAGATCGACACGCGCGAAGGCTCGGTCCCATGGGACATCATTGCGCCGGTGGCGTGGGACTCGTCGGAGCTGTACCGGGCACTGCGCGAAGTCATCAATCTGGTACTGCTTCCAACATCGGTTGGCGAATACCTTGACGCATGGGGCTGGACCGTGGGGCTTGAGCGCATCCACGCAACCAGTGCCGTGTATGCATTCGTGTATGATGGCGAGCTCCCGCCCATGGGAGAGCGATTCTTCCACGATGGCGTATTCTTCAGGCTTCAGACAAACGAAGATGACGTGCTTGTATTGGTAGCCGAAGCGACCGGCACAGTTCCAAACGACATCCCGATTGACACGAACGCGGTGCCGGTGCGCAATCTTCCCAAGCTGAAGGCAGCATCTTTCGGGGCGCTATTGCGGCCTGGCATCGAAGAGGAAAAGGACGATGACTACCGCGAGCGCATCCACGAAAAACTTGCGGGACCCGCCGCCAACGGCAACCGGCAGCACTACAAGACGTGGTGTGAATCGGTTTCCGGCGTTGGCCGTGCGCGTATCGTGCCATTGTTTGCCGGTGAGAATACGGTTCTGGCAGTATTGTTCGATCCCGAGGGAGCGCCATGCACGCAGGATATCTGCGACGACGTGCAGGAGTATGTGGACCCGATCACGATGCACCGAACCCGCATCTGGAACGGTGAGGAAGTGATCGTTGGCGACGGATATGGCGACGGCATGGCAAATATCGGGGCGCATTTCCTCGCCATTCCGGCAACTGAGACCAAGGTAAAGGTATCCTTCACGGCGGTTCTTCGGGACGGCAAGACGCTTGAAGAAGCACAGAAGCAGGCGCAGGACGCCATCAAGGGATATTTCAAGAAATTGGCACTGGAGAACATGGACACGGAAAACGTGGTGGTGCGCATCTCCACCATTGGCGCCATGCTGATAACGCTGGATGCGCTGGTGGACTACGACGACCTATTGCTCAACGACGACGCAGAAAACATCGTGATCCCGATTACATCCGCGCCGATACTTGAGGAGGTGGCGGTAAATGCGGCTGTTTGAAGGCAATCCGTACAACGGCTACCAAAGAATCAAGCGCGCAAGTCCGAATTTTTTGGATGACGTGCTGGACATTCAGGCGATTTACAATACTGCCGGTATTGAGCATGACAATATCCGCGATGGCATCACCGGTGCCACCAACGCCGCGCTGATCCCCTGGACGAATGAAGAAGATATCGCTATTTGGGAAGAGTTTTTGGGGATCTCCTACGCCGGATCGGAGGAAATGCCTCCGCTTGACTACAGGCAGGGCGAAGTTGCCTCCCATTTCCACATGCTCCACCACGTCGGTCGCCGCGAATTGTACGAATTGTGCAGCGTATTCGTGCCCGGCCAGAACAGCGAGGTCGATTGGGACGCGAACCAGGACGCCGTTGTCTCGGTCCTTGTCGATGGCTACATCCCGGATGAAATGCGGTTCCTTGGCATCCTGCAATCCAAGATACCGGCGCATTTGCCGCTGGATCTGACCGTGCGGATCACGCGAACCTTTCGCTGGGACCTTACGGCGTCGTTTGGCGGCGGCACGGAAGGCCATTTTCAGGTGGAGCCAGTCGATGCATACCGCGAAGAGAGGCAGGATTTGGCGGTGCACATGGCCGGAATAACGCATGGCGACTTCAGGGGCGAGCCGGTGGACGTGAACCGAAGCGAGGAATATGACCTGGACATCCGGCAGGCGGGATCTTCAAGGAGCTCATTCAAAGCTGAGCCGATTGATACCTTGAATCGCTCGGTCTTTGGCATCCCGGTCAGCGAAGGCGCACAGATAAAACAGATGGCGACGGCACCGCCCCTTGATACGTCGCCACACACCACGAAATACGAAGCAGGAATAGCCTCCGGCGGGTCGGTGATGACCACGCAGACGCGATCACCGATGGACACAAGCCACATCGAGGCTGAAATAGACACAGATATCACACAGACCGCCGTCAGATTCGGCAAAAGACAGGGGCATATGATCGATACCGGCCCCAATGAACAGCGTATAAAAGCGCCTTCTCCGGGAGGCGCTTTTATAGTCTCTCATATTTCAACCAAACGAGTAGACGAATAGGAGGTATAAAACCATATGCCAGCTAGATTTGAAGACGGCTGCCATGCGTGCGCGAATACTTCTGCTCTCATCGCCAAAGTCTTGGCGGGGAAGGGCACCTTGGAGTATACACGCGCCGCAATCGGCAGCGGAATCATCGGAGAAGGACAATCTCCGAAAACTCTCACTGAGCCTCCGGGCTACGTCATGGATGGCGTCATTGCCTCCGTAGGCAATCCGTTCGAAGGCGAAGTACAGATCCAGGTACAGGTGGCCTCATCCATGGTGGACACGTCATTCAAGGCCACCGGCGTCATGTTGTATGCCAGAGATCCCGAAACTGGCGAGGATGTCCCCTACACCTACCTGTGTCTCGAGACGGAATCCGAGGAAATCCGTTCGCGGTCCAATGCCGTCGGCAAGATCGCAGTTTTCGACATCATTGCCGTCGTGGGCGATGTCAAAAACGTCACCGCCGTCATCGATCCAAACGCGATGGCAACGCATGCCAGCGTGGAAGCGATGCTGGCCCAGCGTCTCAATCGAAGGGCAATCACCATCCCTACCGACGGATGGGTGCTTGAAGAGGACGCTCCGGCAGTCATTTCGCCAATCATGCCGCTTGCAGAAGGCGATGAAAGCGAAATTGCCGGAGAGGTCCAGCGCATCATGTACTGCCTGGATATCCGTATCGAAGACATCAACGAAAACTGCATGCCGGATCTTATGATCGACCGTGGACAAAGTGCGCTTCAGGCGGCGGCATGCGGCTTGGCCCCGGTCTGTGAGTCCATGGATGGCGCACTGCGCGTATACGCCGCCAACCCGCCGGAAGTATCCATGACCGGGACGCTCGGCCTCGTCGAGCTCACACGCAGAAGCTAGGAGGTGGAGCATCAATGCAAGGAAAAGTCACATCCGAGGTGATTTCTTCTCAGAACATCAACTACAAAGGGCGCCCGTTGCAGGCGCTTTTGTCCGGCCTGGAAGATCTCGCTGAGACTTCCCGGGCCATTTCTGCGGTGCCGAAGCAACTCAAGATCGAAACCTACGACGGAAGCGAAAAAGAGCTTATTCTGGACGGTTTCGACGGTGCCGCAATGCTTCTTTCGGGGACCACCAAGGCCACCGACATGGGCTGGTACGAGGCTATCGTGACGCCCAAAACCGGCTATTACTGGATGAGCGACGGCTCTTCAAGCTCGCGCATCATCCGTTGGCGCATCGGCGGCATCCCGGTCGCAATTCCCGCGACACCGACGCCGCAAACCTACACCGGCACGGCACTTTCTCCCGCATGGGGCGATGACTACGACGACGATGTCATCACGGCATCGGGCGACACCACGGCAACTGCTGCAGGATCGCATTCTGTGAGCCTGTCGCTGGCAGAAAATCACGAGTGGAGCGATGGCACCACCACCGACAAAGTGATCGTGTGGGTGATCAACAAGGACGCAGGAACGCTCGCGCTGAACAAGAGTAGCCTGACACTGAATCTTTCGGCCATGACCGGATACATTGGCGTGACGCGTGCAGGTGACGGCACGATCTCCGCACGGTCGAGCGATACGAGCGTTGCCGACGTGCAGGTTCAAGGAGAGCAAGTGGCCGTCACCGGCAAGAAAACCGGCTCGGCAACGATCACCATCAGCGTTGGCGAGGGCACGAACCATCTGGCTCCGGCATCGAAAACGGTCAGCGTTTCATGTTCGGTACCGTCAAATAATCCCGATGAAGCAACAGCGAGCGACATCAAGCAATTGGTATCCGCAGGACTCATTGGAAACTACTTCGCCGAGGGTGACGATTTCCCGGTGACATGCAGCGGGACCGTTATGGGCCAGAGCGTGAGCGGGAATTTCGCCGTGCGCTTCTTGGAGATGAACCACAATTCATCGCGCGAGGGAACTGGCCGTGCGCACTTCCTGTTCCCGGCGAGTACGAAAACTGCGAACAAGAATCTGGCGTTCTGCCATACGGCGACGCTCCACAATTACGTGCCCATGGGATCGCAGGGGTTCTATATGAATCCGCAGACCAGTACAAGCACCAGCTCGAACGACTATTACGGAACGACACAAGGTGGCTGGCGTGACTCCAAAATGCGCACGCAGATTCTTCCAGAACTTCTCAAATGCCTCCCGAGCGATTGGCAGAACATCATTGCGAACAGCACGAAGTACACCAGCAATGGCGACCGCTCCAAAAACAATACGCAAGCCGAAGTCACGTCCACATCGGACAAGCTGTGGCTGTTCTCCGAGTTTGAGGTATTCGGTGTCAGAAGCAACGCCAACGAATACGAAAAGAACTTCCAGACGCAGTACAAGTATTGGGCGAATGGAAATGACAAGCGGTTCTATAACCACACGAGCGAAGGTTCCGCCGTGAATACGTGGCTTCGCTCTCCGAATGCCACGTCTCCGAACAACTTCTG
>JAMPEH010000164.1 GCA_023665245.1 Muribaculaceae bacterium | reverse complement strand
AGTGCTGCTGCGCATCCTGGTGACGCTGTTTGTTGAGTCCGTTATCTGCATCATCCTGGGATACGGCGGCTATCTGGTGTACCGGGGTGATTTCAATGCAGGGCAGCTGATGGAGTTCATCGGCTACTTCAACGCCATTATATGGCCTATTATGGCGGTCAGTGAGCTGATCGACATGTCCAGCCGGGGCCGCGCTTCTCTCAAGCGTATCAGTACCCTGCTGGACGCCAGGCAGGATGTGGTTGACCGTCCCGGTGTCCGCAGGCTGGAGAACGTCAGGGGTGATATTGAGTTCCGTCGCCTGACCTTCCGCTATCCCGACGGGGAGTACAACGCCCTGGAGGATGTGTCTTTCAGCATCCGGGCCGGGGAGAATGTAGGTCTTGTGGGCCGCACCGGCGCAGGCAAGACCACCTTGGTGGACCTGCTGCTGCGCACCTGCAACGTTCCGGACGGAACCGTGCTCCTGGACGGCCACGACGTTAACGACGTGGCTATCCGGGACGTGCGGCAGGCGGTGGCCTATGTGCCTCAGGACAACTTCCTGTTCAGTGACACCATCTCCCGGAACATCGGCTTTACCACGGGCGATCCGGATGAAGAGAAGGTAGCCGCCGCCGCCGTCCTGGCGGATGTAGACAACGACATCCGGGGGTTCAGCGAGGGCTACCGCACAGTGCTGGGCGAGCGCGGCGTGACCGTCTCCGGCGGACAGAAGCAGCGCATTTCCATCGCCAGGGCGCTGATGAAGGACGCGCCCATTCTGATCCTGGACGACTCCGTATCCGCGGTGGATACCAGCACGGAGCGGGCCATTCTGGACAACCTCCGGGCGACCCGGAGCGGACGCACCACAATTTTGATTGCCCATCGGATTTCTACTATTGAGCAGATGGACCGGATCATCTTCATTGACGACGGCAAGGTCACTGCCACCGGCCGCCATGAGGATCTGTATGAGGCCTGCGGGGCCTACCGCCATATGGTGGACCTGCAGAAGCTGGAAGAGGAGGGGGAACGTCATAATGCGTGAATATTTGCCCGTGCTGATTGTAGGCGCGATCATCGGTGTGTTTTCCATCGTGTTTGTGGTCGCCTACCTTGGTGTGAAAAACAAAAAGGAGGAGGTAGGCTTTGACCGCCACGTCCCGGACAGTGAGATCATTCGCCGTCTGATGGTTTACACCACGCCCTACAAGAAGGAGTTTGCTGTCGTTCTGGTCATTATGCTGGCCTCCATCTCTTACGAGGTGATCGCGCCGCTGATTATGGGCCAGGTCGAGGAGCTGATCAAGGACCGTTTTGAGATCAGCTCTCTGTACCGTTGGGTGGGCATTTATGTGTGCCTGCTGGTGGTGTCTATGATTTGCACGTATTTCCAGTCCATTATCCTGCAAAAGACTGGACAGAAAATTCTTTCTGCCCTGCGGCAGGACTTGTTTACCCATATCGAGAGCCTGTCCCACGACCAGCTCAATAAGATTCCTGTGGGCAAGCTGGTGACCCGCGTGGCCAATGATACAAACGCCATTTCCATGATGTTCACCAATATCCTGGTGAACATGGTGAAGAATGCGTTCATCGTGGTTGGCGTGCTGGCTGCTATGCTGATGCTGAACTATGCCCTGACGCTGATGGTTCTGTGCTTCGTGCCCTTCCTGCTGCTGTTTACCATGATTTTCCGGAAGTTTACCAGGAGGGTGTATCGGGTGGTGAAGGACCGCACCACGGACATCAATACCTTCCTCTCCGAAAACTTGTCCGGCATCAAGATTACGCAGATCTTCAATCAGGAGGAGCGGAAGCTGGACGAATTCCTGGAGAAAAGCATGCAGCTGAAAAAGGCAAAACAGAATCAGATTTTTGTCTTCAGCATCTTCCGTCCCATGGTGTATATGCTGTATATATCCTCCGTGCTGTGCCTGCTGTACCTGGGCGGCAAGGGTTACATCAGAGGGACCTCTTTCATGGGGCAGACTCTGTCCAGCGGCATTATCGTCTCCTTCTACATGTATATCTCCAAGTTCTTCAATCCCATCCAGACCCTGGCGGAACAGTTCAACCAGCTGCAAAGCGCCTTCGCTTCGGCGGAGAAGATTTTCAGCGTCCTCGACATGGTCCCGGAGATCGTGGACGAGCCGGATGCCATTGAGCTGGACGAGATCCGGGGCGAGATCGAGTTCCAGGACGTCTGGTTCTCCTATCTCCCCGGCGAGTGGGTGCTCAAGGGCGTATCTTTCCACGTCCAGCCCCGGCAGACGGTGGCCTTTGTGGGCTCCACCGGCTCCGGCAAGACCACTATTCTCTCTCTGATCTGCCGCAACTACGATATCCAGAAGGGCCGCATCCTCATCGACGGCATCGACATCAAGCGCATCAAGATCGCGTCCCTCCGCAAGCATTTCGGACAGATGCTCCAGGATGTGTTCCTGTTCTCCGGGGACATACGGGGCAACATCGTCCTGCGGGAGGACTCCTTTACTGACGATGAGGTATGGAACGCCTGCCGCTATGTTAACGCAGACTCCTTCATTACCAAGTTTGAGAATGGACTGGATGAGCTGGTCCGGGAACGGGGCAGCAACTTCTCCGCCGGACAGCGGCAGCTGCTTAGTTTTACCCGCACCATTATCCACCGCCCGGAGGTCATGATCCTGGACGAGGCAACCGCCAACATCGACACAGAAACGGAAATCCTGATTCAGGATTCTCTGGAGAAGATGAAGAGCATCGGCACTATGCTGATCGTGGCCCACCGGCTGTCCACCATCCAGCACGCGGACAATATCATCGTCCTCAGCCACGGCGAGATTTTGGAGCAGGGAACACATCAGGAGCTGTTACACAGGAAGGGGCGGTATTTCCAGCTCTATACCCTGCAATATAACAAGCAGCAGCTACGGATGAAGGGTGCATAACACAAGCTTATCAGTATCCCACCCCAATACAATGTGTCGCAAATAATGGATATCCCATGCGGATGCTCCAGCAGCGCCATTTTAATCAGCACCACCGGGTCGGTCCCGGGCCGTCTGGTAGCCTTGCAGCAGTATGGGCTTATCCGTTCATACAGCTAAGCACAAGCCATGACCGTCTCTATTTTGCACCAGATGATCCTGCGGCGCCAGCCCCTCTCTGCCCGTCATTACCACGCCCCGCCGTCCATTTCCCTTCTTCTCCATCCTTACCCCTGTTTCTTCATTTTACTTTTTTCTCCCGGAAGATAGCCTTTTAACATGTAAGAGGGTGTGCGGCGGAAGCCGCACACCCTCTTTATTATCTGTGAATGGGCTCTTACTTCTTCTTACCCTTGACAGCGACTTTCTTGCCGCCTTCCCACTTGGTCACGCAGACCGCGCAGGCGATGTCGCCGGTGACGTTCAGGCAGGTACGGCCCATGTCGAAGAGTCGGTCCACGCCGTAGATGATCATAATGAGGTTGACGTCGATGCCCATAGCGGTCAGCACCATGGCCAGCATGATCATGCCCGCACCGGAAACGCCGGCGGTGCCGATGGAGGCCAGTGTGGCGGTGACGACAATGGTAAGCATCTGCCCCAGACTCAGGTTTACACCCGCGCAGGAGGCCAGGAAGATCGTGGCCACACACTGGTAGATGGCAGTGCCGTCCATGTTGATGGTGGAGCCCAGGGGCAGGACAAAGGCGGAAATGTCTTCCTCCGCACCCAGCTCATCCGCACACTCCTTGGACACCGGCAGGGTGGCCGCGGAGGAGGTGGATGTGAAGGCAAACATCATGGCGGGGAACGCCGTCTTGAAGAACTTCACCGGGCTCATGTTGGCAAATGCCTGGGCGGACAGGGAGTACACCAGCACCGCGTGGACGATGTAGCCCAGATAGGCGCACAGCAGCACCCACGCCAGAGAGCCCAGAATGGACGGCCCCTGAGTGGCGACCACCCACGCCATCATGGCAAACACGCCGATGGGGGACAGGCTGATGATGAAGCCCATCAGCTTTTCGATCACCGCGTAGGCGGAGGAAACGAAGTCACGGCACAGACGGCCCTTCTCCCCGGCGGCCATGATAGACCCGCCCAGGAGCAGCGCGATGACGATGACCTGGAGCATGTTGGAGGTGTGGAAGGCCGCCCACATGTTGTCAGGGAAAAATCCCTTCAGGGTGTCCATAAAGTTGGCGGAGGTAGCTTTCTCCCACACGGCGCCCTCTTCCAGGACCAGCTTGGGGAACACACCCATGGCGTTAAAGACATTGGCAAACACCAGGCCGATGACGCAGGCAATGGCGGTGGTGCACAGGAAGTATGCCACCGTCTTCCAGCCCACGGCGCCCACCTTCTTCATATCATCCATGGACAGGATGCCATCGATCATGCTCAGCAGCACCACAGGCACCACGATGAACTTCAGCAGATTGACAAAGATGTCGCCAAAGGGCTTTAAGTAGTTGGCAGTAAACTCCGGACCGCCGGTGAAGTTCAGGCAGATCAGACCCACCGCGATACCGGCAGCCAGCGCGATCAGGATCTGCACCGGCAAACTTAATTTCTTCTTCATAATGTACGCTCCCTCTCAATAAAAATAATGGACGCTTCTGATCTGAGCTGTCTCCTCCTTTTTACGATGTACGCGGAGCCCGCTGTCCCGGCGGGTCCCGCGCCCCTTTTGCCGGCGAAAGGACACTGTCCCTTCCCTTTGCAAAACATATAATTTATTATAGCAAAACCGCCCAAAAATTGCAAGCGGTTTTCCGGGTTTTATGGTGATTTTTCAAGACCTTACCGGCAGCGGTCCTGATATTCCGACGGCGACACACCCACCAGCTTCTTGAACGTGCTGCCGAAGTAGGCCACATCCCGGTAACCCACCAGTTCCGCCACCTCATATACCTTGTAGCGGCAATCCTTCAGCAGCTTCATCGCCGTGTGAACCCGGTACTGGGTGAGATAGCCTATGATGGTATAGCTGGTCTCTTTCTTGAATACGTGGCTCAGGTGTCCCTCGCTGACGCCCAGGTGGGCGGCGATGGAGGTAATAGAGATGTCCTGGTCTGCGTAGTGGGCGGAGATGTACTCCAGGGCCTGGAGGACGTATTTGCTCTTATCCCCCTTTACCAGAGGCAGCGTGTCCTGAGGTGTGAGGGCGGTCGCCTCCCGCTCCTTGCGCCGGACCTTGTCAATAGCGGCGGTCAGTTCCTGGTCCCGGAAGGGCTTCAAAAGGTAGTCGTCCGCGCCGAATTGCAGCGCACTGCGGGCATAGGAGAAGTCACTGTAGGCCGTCAGTACGATCACATGGGCCCGGCACCCCTTCTCCCGTAGGCGGTTCATCATCTCAATACCGTCCATCCGGGGCATCCGCACATCGGTGATGATCAGATTCGGGCTGTAGCGCTCCACGGCGGCAAGGCCCTCCTCGCCGTTGGCGGCCTCGCCCACTACCACGCAGCCCATGGCCGCCCAGTCTACCCCCAGTACGATCCCCCGGCGGACCAGGGGCTCGTCGTCAACGATCAAAACCTTCAGCATCGGCGTTCTCCTCTCTCCGTATCGGCAGGCGCAGGCAGACACAACTGCCCTCCCCCGCGCTGGCTTTGGCGGAGAGCCCGTACCGCTCTCCATAGTGCAGGCGTAAAATGCTGCTCACATTGTTCAGTCCCAGATGCCCGCCTGGGATCTGCTTATCCCCGCTGTTAAGCTGCTCCAGGACCGCCGGCGGAATACCGGGACCGTTATCGGAGACAGACAGCAGCAGATCGCCGTCCTCCTCCCTGGCCCACAGCTTCACGTACCCC
>JAMPEH010000163.1 GCA_023665245.1 Muribaculaceae bacterium | reverse complement strand
CAAGTCTTTGAGTTTTGGGTCTTTGAATACAATAGCAGGCTGAATTATATTGTTACCGTACTTTGCGCGAAGTTTATCTATTGCGCTGTCTAACCGCTTTTGTTTTTCATCCTTTTTTATATCCCCGAACAAATCAAGCTGTTCGTTACCGAATATAAAATCCGACACGGCTATGCCGATACTACGCACGGGATTATCCCATTTATAAACTTCTTTAAATAGACTAAACGCCTTTTTTGCAACGTCATGCACTGTGCCGGAAGGTCGCGCTAATTTCCCTTGCTTCTGATAGCCGTACAATTTGCTTGACCTTGCATAGACGTGAACGGTGCGCGCTTTATTAAGCCCTGCCTCTCTCATTCTTGCACATACGCTATCCGCAAGCAAATAAATTACAGGCTCTACGTCCTCATCGTCAACTAAATCACGGTAAACGGTTAAACTGTTGCCTATGGACTTTATCGCTTCCTCTTCGCCTATTTTAGTTACGGGCGATTCGTCTTTGCCGTTTGCAAAAGTGTGCAAATAACTGCCCCATTTGCCGAGCAATCCTATTAACCGTTGTTCGTCCGCTTGGGCAAGGTCGCCTATTGTCTTTATATTTATGCGGTTGAGCTTTTGTTTAGTGGCTCTGCCGACGTATAATAAATCTTCCACGGGTAAAGACCAAACTATTTCCATATAATTTTCGGGCGTTATTTCGGTTACTGCGTCGGGTTTGTTCATATCCGAGCCGAGTTTTGCAAATATCTTGTTCCAACTTACGCCGATACTTACCGTCAGCCCGATTTCATCCTTTATCCGCTGTCTTATAGTTTCGGCTATTTCCTTTCCGCTGCCGAACAGCTTTATGCTTGAAGTTACGTCCAGCCAACATTCGTCTATGCCGTAGGCTTCTATTTTATCCGTATAATCTTCATAAATTTTCCGAACTTCCCTCGATACGTTTATATAGGTTGAAAAGTCAGCAGGCACTTCTACGAGAGTATCGCCGCACTTCTGCTTTGCTTCCCAATACACGTCGCCCGTCTTTACGCCCAAGTTTTTGGCTATAATATTTTTTGCGAGAACTATGCCGTGCCTGTCCTCTTTACTGCCGACTACTACAACGGGAAAGTTGCGTATTTCGGGATTTCTGAGACATTCAACCGAAGCGTAAAAGTTATTCAAATCGCTGTGCAGAATAGTTCTCATACTTAAAGTATGAGCAAAGCCGTTATACTTAATCGTACAACGGCTTTTCCACGAACCACCTGTTCGTCTGTTTATCCAAGTATATAATTTTCTCTTTTCCCTTTATAATTACTTTATATTTTCTTGTAAGCACTCCGCCCGTGTGTTCAGGCGGTGCGTTGCGCTCGTCTACCACTTTATCTATTTCAAATATCTTTCCGTCCGCCCACTCAACTGCAGCGGGCTTCATATTTCCGTCCTTGTTATTTTGTTTTATTTTGTCGAAATTGAAATTCTTGGGAATTTTTAATTGAAATTCTTGGGAATTTATATTGATTTCTGCTTTTTTATATGCTATAATTCTCCCATAAGGAGATTTCGCAATGAAAAAATATTATAAACGCCTTATCGAAAAGCAAATTGGAAGCAAACTAAAATCGTCTGGTGCAGTTCTTGTTGCAGGACCTAAATTCTGCGGAAAAACAACTACCTGTATGCTCTATCAAAAGAGTTTTATCAAATTGAATACCACACAGACAATTAACATCGCCAAGATGAACCCGAAAAGCGTACTTATAGGCGATAAGCCAAGACTTATAGACGAATGGCAAGCCGTTCCCGATATCTGGAATCAGGTCAAAGACTCGCTCGATTTCGATTATTCTTTCGGGCAGTATATTTTAACAGGAAGCTCTACCCCTGCCGATAAAACGCAAATTCATCATTCAGGCGCAGGAAGAATCGTTCCCCTTAAAATGCGCCCTATGTCGCTGTACGAATCGGAAGAATCGAAAGGGCTTGTTTCGCTGAAAGAACTGTTTGAAAATCCCGATACCGAATGCTTCGACATAAACGACGACTATACGCTTGCCGATACCGCCTATCTTCTTTGCAGGGGCGGTTGGCCTGTTTCCGTTCAGGATGACAAAGACCTCGGTTTGGAAATTACTCGCAACTACTATGACAGTCTTTTCGTTTTTGAAAACAGTGACAACGAAAAATTCCGCAATAAAAAGCCGGAAGTTTTCAAAATGATACTCCGTAGTCTTGCTCGCAATATTTCCACCGAAGCTCCCGATACAACTATAATAAGCGACATCCGCGCCTCCAATTCAAGAACAATGGATCCCAAAACTTTCGACGATTATATGGATGCACTTAAAGATTTATATATCGTTGAAAACATATCCGCTTGGTGTCCTAACATTCGCTCAAAAACTTCGATGCGCTCTTCCGAAACACGACATTTCGTAGATACGTCCATCGCTGCCCGTGCGCTTAACATTTCGCCTAACGACCTAATGCAAGACCTTCCCACGTTTGGATTATTCTTTGAAGATTTTGCCGTAAGAGATTTGAGTATATACTCTTCCTTGCTTGGCGGCGAAGTTCGCCATTACCGCGACAACGCAGGACTTGAATGCGACGCTATCATTCATCTTCCCAACGGAAAATGGGCAGCAATAGAAATAAAACTCGGCGGCGACGACCTTATAAAAGCGGGCGTGAACACTCTCAACACGCTTGATAAAAAACTTTCCAAAAAAAGCGATGAACCCGCTCCCGCCTTTAAAATGATTCTTACTGCAACAGGCTCGCTTTACCGCCGACCCGATGGAATATATATTGTTCCTATTAACTGTTTGAAGCCGTAAATAATATTTTTGCTTATAATAAAATAGACGTAGCTTCAAATTTAAAATTATACAACGAAAAACATGTAAAAAAATCATCTTATTCCAACCATTTTTGATAATTTTTTTAATTTATTATATAAAAAATGAAACCACTTACGAAAGCCGAGAAGTTTATAAAGACGGCTTTTCAAAGCGGCGACAGCGTTTTAATGCTTACTTGCAAATTATTTCTTTGGCATTATCACAATATTGATATTGTTGAAAACACACAACATTGTCTGACAATAAATTTTTTATATAAATCAAAAAACATAAAACTTACCAAGCAAGGTATTGCCAACGAAATTTTCTCTAACGTTAAATCGCTCAAAACCGCAAGAGAAACGTACGTCCGATATTTCTTTCACTTTTACGATTATGTAAAGTCATCAAATATTACGGCAGAATCGGCTATAGCTTTACTAATCTGAAAAGTTTAAGGAATAAGATGAATACTGAAGAAACACTCATATATCTGATAGACCTGCTATTATTCTACTTGGAGGAATTAAAGGACGAAAAAGATATTCCTTCCGAACAATTCGCATACGGCGAAAAAACTGCATACACCGAATGCTTGGAAGTTTTACAGTTATGGAAACATTCTAAAAGACACGGACTTGATTTCAATATCGAAACTAAATATCCGTTATAGTTGAATACGTTATTTTCATTACAAAACAAATTCACAACAATTGAATTAGTAATTTTAAAAACGGCGGAACTTATTCCGCCGTTTTTAAAATTACCTCATATGCATTATATCTTTTTAAGATAAGTCAAACCTTACAATTATTTTAAGACAACTAAGCCTACCGTGCCATCATAAAATTTTTCTCGCATTTTTCTCGCAAAAATACGGGACTCTGTACAGAATAGTACCTAATAACGCATTTAAGCACCCAACAAAACAACTGATTTTGCCCCAAAAAACAGCTTTGCAAATGCCATAAGCTATCCTTTATGTAAATACATATACTTTTTAAAAGAAGTTCTGCTGTTTCGCAGTTTAACAAATTTTCTTTTTCTAGCATGTTCAAAATTAGTTCATATCTTAGAGGATGATTAGATTGTGCTGGTATTATCGCATAATCTTCACTTAAAACCGACTTTACTGAGCGTAGCCTATATTCTTCAATTATATCTTCTTTCTCTTTATTTCGTTTTACCTGATAGTCATCCACATTACCAACATCAGTATCTTTTTGTTTTTTACTATGCTCTAATATAGGAATCCAATTCGGTGTTAATTCTGCTACTAATTGGTGAAAATTTATATTCAATTTACCACATTTTTCTTCACAGGCATTATAAATATTTATTGATGCATTGCGATCATTATCGGTATACCATGTATGTATACCGCAATTACAAAGCCAAATAATTTTTAAATCATACTCATTCTGTGCAGTATCAATAAATGTAAATAACGAATTGTAAATTGTATCTGGATTTAATCTAAATTCGTCATCCACTAAACCTAAATCCCAAAAGTCTTTATAACCATTCTTAACTGCTGCTTTTATAATACTATTGCGAATTTCATAAGCATAGCCGTTATCCGCTATTTTTGCTATTTCTGACTGTTTGTACAGCCTAATACCATAATCTTTCCATTTCTCAGGATATTTATCGGTTATCATATCAAATGAATCTGATAATCCGTGCATAGCGTATTCTTTATGCCCAACATATCCAACGACATCCCATTTCAAATTTGCCGAAACAGTGCCCATTAAATCCGGCATTACTAAACTGCCATACTTGGAAAATATACGATGTGCCTCTTCTCGATATTAATCCAAACATATTTTCTTACCACCTTCACCATACAAGACTACGATATATTCCTTTAGGATGTCAAACCTATCGATTTTAATAAGATTATCCAAAATATGAACTTTGTAATACATACCCAATAAGTCTATATCAAACAAACTAATTTTCAAATCTTCAATAAACTTTTTATCACTGGCAAGATGCATACTTATTCCACTATTTAAAAAAGTAAAAAGCAGAAATTTACGTGCTTTAGAGTAATCAAAACTCCTAAACAGTTTTGTTGTTAAAAACCAGCTTAGGCTATCATGAAATACTTTGGAGGGACATCCTGTACACCAATAATATTTTCCTAAAAGAGCTGCAAAGACTGTTAATTTTGTAATTTGGTTAACTATCCGGTAATCATCTTCTAACAGATTCAAATTGTCTTTAATATGCCCACATATAACCGCATCGTCTATAATTTGTTCCATTAAATTCTCTTACTGTTTTATTTTTTCCAATGTTCCTATTTGTATACAATTTAGGTGTAATGGTGCCTTGTGCACTTTTCGACGCACTTTGCCACCCGGAAAAAATAGCGGCGATAAGACTCTTTTTATTTTCTTTCCTTTCTAATAGCTTTCCAAAAGTCAAATTGCTTTCTTTAGAAGTCGAAATTTCGTGTTTAATCTGATAACAAATCTGACTTCCACTATCAGCAAAATCTACCACCACATCATCAATAGTATCGAATTCTCCATGCTGAAAAGTAACACTAATGATTTTTGAATCAGGATTTAGCATAGCTATGACACTTTTTAATCCAATATACCATTCATACCAATAAGGATCACCAATACGAGGTACCCATTTACAATAAACCTCCTGAATCTATACCATAAACCTATACCAGCTTTATTTTAAGTCAAATTATATCACATTTTATAAGCTATATCAATAATAATTTTCAATTCAAAACGCTCCCATTAAAAATTTAGAACGAGTACTTGAAAATTAATGGCACAATTTTGTCACAAACATGGCAGAAAAATGCGTATGCATTCTCAAAATTATAATGCTAAAATTAAGAAAAACAAAAAGGTCAAACCCAAATAATACTAGATTTGACCTTAATAATAGTAATTATGTCTGACATAATACTATTCAAAACTTT
>JAMPEH010000162.1 GCA_023665245.1 Muribaculaceae bacterium | reverse complement strand
ATATAATATTGGATATTCTTTGCCATTATAGCTTTATTTCCAAGATTACTCATGATATGCACCTCACTTTCTAAATTCAAGTATAAGATTAAAACGTAAAAAAATCAACATAAATTTAAAAAAATACGAAAAAACCGTTGACATTACGTTTAAACCGTAGTAATATATGTTAAAATTAAGAAAGGAGATGAAGTGATTTATGAATTATCCTGTTGCGATGACACTAAAACAATTAAGAGAATTAAAGGGATATACACAAGAAGAGGCAGCAAAAAAGATTGGTGTAAGCAAAGATACACTTGGAAATTATGAGCGTGGAAAGAGTTATCCTGATGTTCCAATAATTAGGCAAATTGAAAAGGTTTATGATATTCAATATGACAGAATTATTTTTTTACCCCTTGATTACGACAAAACCGTAAATTCTGTATAAAGAGAAGAAAAACAAAAAATATTACAATTGTAATTTTTTATTTGATAATCAGACGGTTATACATTGTTTGAAATGTAACCAAAGGGAGTAAGTTAATGAAGAATCAGAAAGGAGATCTGATAGTGAGGTTAAAAATATTGGTAGCAATTATTTTTATATATGTCGTATCAATAATAGGGGTAATTGTTTATAAGAAAATACAACCCGACGACTACAAGTGGTACATAGTGTGGGTTGTGTTTGTGGATTTGGCTTTTACAGCCGCCCAATTGATTCCTCTATATCTGGAACAATGGAATTGAGAACATTAGCAGCTTCTTGATAGTTAAGTTCTTTGATAAGCAGATGAACTTTATACAGTTTTTCACGAAGTGCAGGAGTGGAGTGCAATGATGCTAAAAGATAATGTTCTCCATATTGTTTTACAGTTTCGCTATTGCCATGTGCTACACACTTGCCAGCAAATTTAAGATAATCCTCAAAAATTGAACGTTTGTAAATTACAGTTTGCTTATTCAATTCTTGTTGTAGGTCCATTTTCTTGAGCTTTAATTGATACCTGTTATTTATTATTGCAGTAAGTATTGGTGAAAGAATGGCAGCAATAGCAACAACAATAGTGATTATTAAGTAAATAACATTAAGCATAAAATAATCCTTTCTTTTGTACTCAGCATTGGGAGAGCCTGTACAAGGAGTATATAGGATAAGCGGATAAAAAGCAAATTATTGACTAAAGCAATGAAAGGAGGAGGCAATGTATACGACAACAAGATATACTGCAAACCCTGATGAAATGACAATATCATTTTCTTTGAACTGCCATGATTGGAATATTCTTCAACAGTCAAAGCTGTGGGAGAAATTGGATAACTATTTGGAAGCTTGTCAAAGTACAAATAGCCAGATGTCCCTGCAAGAGAGGGTAGATTTATTGGAAATGCCTTATGAACGTGAAGGAGATAAGACAGTGCAGGATAAATCTGAAAGCAAAATCATTGATGGCAGCAAGAGCTCACTTAGAACAGAAAAGGCAAATGAAAAGGGAAAAGCAACAATGGAACAATTAAAATTAATCATTGCCTCAGTCATTGGAGTTGTTATTGAAAAAATAGTTTACAACATCTACAAGACACAAGGCGGATATAAAAAGAAAGAGGGGCTAAAGAGTGGGAATAAGTGAAGCGGTAGAAAAGGCAGTGAAAGAAGGACGTTGCATCACAACAAAAGAACATGAGGGTTGGATGAAAATTAAGCCTACAAATGACGCTGTTCAAGGAAACTGTATTCTGATGGGTGCAGATGGAAGTAATCCGTCAAAATACGGATGGCAACCATCGGCAAATGATTTAATGAGGGATGATTGGATAGTTATAGGTTAAAGGAGCGTGAAACAATGACAGCAAAAGAAGATAAACAAATTGATGGAATAACCACCGAGCTTGAAGAAAAAAGTGAACCCAAACAAACAATGACGTACAAGACAAGAAAAGAACAACTCGCAGAGGATATTAAAGACTTTCAAGAGTTTCACCATGTCAGCGATGATGAGATAAGTTTTTTTGAGTACCTATACAAGAAAGAACGCAGATATTGGGTTGTTATTGTGATTTTAATCCTAGTAATTCTAGTATTAGCACTGTTATTACAGAGGTAATGACAGACACAACAATAGGCGTGATGAAGGAATTTAAAACGGCAAATAGACATTTTTCTCTGCGAAAAACCAAATAACGGATGTAATTTGATGTAACAGAATACGTTTTATCAGGTACAGCATTGCCGATAGAATCCGATTCGCTGTAGTAGTTTTTTTGAATGAACTCGATTTCTGTTAAATAATCTATGGAGTCACCAAAGAAGGATTCATTTACACGTTTTTTGCAACGGGTGACAAAGAGCTTATATCGGTCTTTAAGCGTTAAGTGTATTTTATCAAAATCGTACATATTGAAATCTCCTTTGTTTTAACATGGATCTTCGGAAGCCTGCAAAGAGAGTATAACATATTCGGCGATAAACAACAAATATGAATTAGCGACAGAAGGAGGTATTAGATGAATAATAATACATTTCCTACTCCCAAAGAAAAAGAGATATTAAACGTAATCATACATTACATAGAAAAATATCAATATCCTCCGTCAATTCGGGAGATAGGCGACATGGTGGGATTAAAAAGCACATCCACGGTACATCAGCACTTGGGAAAAATGAACGAAAAGGGATTAATCGAAACAGAAGGCTTCAGTATACCAAGGGCAATCAGGGTACCGGGATATGCATTTGTAAAAGTAAGCTGACAGGAAGGAGGTTGTAGGTAATGAATGAAACATCAACAGGGAAGTGCAGGTACTGTAATCAAATTACATATTTAAATCAGAATATGACAGAAGATGAAGCGGAAGAGACAGCAACACTGGGATGTAATTGTTTCAAGGGAAGGGATTACAGAGAAAGAGTAAAACGGATAGAAAAAACAAATAACAATATAGATTTAGCTTTTATGGAAGATTTTCCGCAGACTGCGGAACTGTTCAGAAGTGCCGTTCCCGCAATCATGGACGGAAAAATTGTAAAAGTGAGCATAGACACGGGACAGGGAATAAAAGGAGTTATAGGAACGACACAAAAGGGAAGTCTGAAGGTTGAGAGAACAGCATCGAAAAAAGTGACATATGAGGAGTAGGCTCTCATGTGGGAGAAAAAGGAGGTTTTCACATGATAATAACAAATATTTTGCACCAGCACGGACAGGTAATGATGAGACGGAATGATTTAGCAAAGCATCTTGGCATTAGTACGGTAACGGTGGATGTAAGATGCAGAGAGATTGAAAAAGAAATAGCAGCGGGGAGATATTCCGAGAAGTCTCTGACAAAAGCAGGAGGATTAATACTGATTAATTATCTTGTGTTCTGTGATTATCTGCACTATAAGGACAGGCTTGCTAATAAAAATCTTAGAAAGACCGTACCGCCGTATGATCCTGTGTCATGGGCACATGAGCTTGCAATATATATAACGGATGAAAAGGTAACCACGGCATAGGGAGGATAACATGAAATTCAAAATAACAAGCTGCATTGACTACATTATTTCCATTATCGGGCTGGTTGCTGTAATGACAATCGATTATTCGGAAGAAAACACGGTGCAGCTCATCATATTGTCATTTGCGGCTCTGTATCAGTTTGCAAGGCTTGCAATGGCAGACAGAAAAATTGCACCGGTGCAAAAAAGGAAGGAGGCGGCGGATGGAAAAAACAAACAACATGGAAAAGATGCTTGATGAGGCAGAAAAAAATGCAAGAAGCTTTTCTGGGCTTAAGCCGCCGAATGGTGCGTATTACATAGGCAGCAGGATTAAACAGATTAACGGAAAAAGCCACGAGTTCCATTTTTTTAAGGACGATGCAGGCAAATTTTATTTTCAATCCGAAGGCACACGGCAATTTGAACTAAAAATGCGTGAAGCAGAAAAAAGACGCCGGCAGAGCCGACGCCTCGTAATGTAAACAGTATTGATATACTGCCACCAACCAATAACAGTATATCATACTGTCCTGAAAAACACAAGGCTGCAAGCCTTTTTGAAGCAGTATAAATATATTAAAGTTAGGACAAGTTTGATATGGCATACAGGAAAACAGTGTATAGGTCAGACAATTGTATAGAGTATGGATATTGCTTCAAGGGGAGATATGGGGCAAAGGGAGAAAAGAGATCCCCAAGAAAGAAAGCCACGCCTGAGCAGATAAAGAGACAGAACCAGTTAAACAAGGAAGCACTGGTCAGAAGAACCATACAGGCAAATTTTTATCCGAACGATCTTTGGGCATGTTTAAAATATCCGGCAGGGACAAGAAAGCCATATGATGAGGTCCGGAAAGATTTTAATAAATTCTTAAGAGGAATGAGAAAAGACTACAAGCTTAGGGGAGAACAGTTTAAATACCTGTACCGTATCGAGATAGGGGTTCGTGGGGGAATACACATACACATATTGTTTAACAGGGTGTGGGGAGCTGACCTTCTGGCATCCAAGAACTGGGTAAATGACCTGCTGCATTTTACGACACTCAGGGATGAAGGAGGGTACAGAAAGCTTGCCTCCTATATAGCAAAGCCGCTTCCGGAAGAACCTGAACAGCTTAGCATATTCACGGATATGGAAAAAAAATCAATGTCAAAATACGGCAGCAGCCGTAACCTTATCAGACCTGAGCCGGAGGTTAAAGAGTTCAAGCGGAAAACCGTTAAGAAACTCATACAGGAAGGACCGACGGCAACAAAGGGCTTTTACATAGATAAAAACTCCATGCACATGGGAGTAAATGAGTATACAGGCTACTCATACATATACTACACGGAGCTCCGCCTGAAACCAATACAACGGGTAATTAAACCGCCAAATGGAGGTGTAACCTGATGGAAGTAAATATATACATAAAGACAGATGCACATGGACCTGCACGAAGAAAAAAGGCAAAGGGAATATATCTGATAGAGTGTCTGATAAATGGCAAGCCGTACACTGTACATGAGATATTGGAGCTTGAAAACACAACCGAAAATCAGATGTCGCTTACCCTGCTTGCAACTGCATTAAAGAGAATGACAAAATCTTCTACAATACGGGTATTTATGCCATGTGAGCACGTTTTGAACACCCTGAATGGTTTATGGAATATACAGTGGCAAAAGAATGGGTGGAAGAATGCAGGGGGAAAGTCTGTAAAAAATGCGGAGCTGTGGCAGGAAGTGACGGAATTACTAAGCGGACATATATATACGGTGTGCAATGAAAAACATTCATATGACACGTGGATGAATGTTGAGTTGAGGAAATTAGAAAAAAAGACCTAATATTTCTTCAAGCAAATTACGGTCATGTTTATTCATTTTAAAAAGTTTAGCACAAAAACAAGTAATAATAAATGGGACAATAACGCCAGGATAATGTTTGACTACTTCCCATAATATTATTGTAATATTTTTTAAGGCTAAAAAAATATTACTCATAAAAATCGCCTCCTTATAAAGTAATTATATAACAAAAATATAAATAAAAAAAGACAATAAAATACAAAAATTAAACGATAAACACAAGAAAAACATATAAATAATAATTTATTGGAGGAAAAACAATATGTTTGAAACATTCGGAGCGAGGATTTAGTTAGGTGCGATGGGAAATTGCACAACTGAAAGATAAGCAGAACGTCCAAAAAAATCGGACGGTTTAAAATAAAAGCACTCAGGCAGAACATAGGCAAAATGAAGCGGAAATATGTCGCATGACATAAATAAAACCGGAAAGGAGTAAGAGGTTTGCTGGCCGGCGTTAAAGAGCTCTTTA
>JAMPEH010000161.1 GCA_023665245.1 Muribaculaceae bacterium | reverse complement strand
TAATAAGCTGTTTATAGTTGAAACCATTGACGGTGCTTTAAAGTACTCTTGTAAAAACGTTGATACGGTTGAAATTAAAAATCCGTATGCAGGTTTTATTTCTTACGGTAAAAGCTCGGGTTGGGATATTATATTCGACGTTGTTAATTATACAGATATTCATTATATAGCTTTCTCTGCCGACAAAAAGATTGACGAATTAAAAGAAGCCGACGTGACATATACAACGCAGTCATATCATTATACTGGTAAAAATGACGAAGGGTTTTCATATGGTGAAAAATCTGTTCCTCAATATATTACACTTACAGGTAAAGAAGAGTTTGACGCTTTCGGCTCAAAAAAATATAGCTGGAAAAGCATATACCGTACGAAAGAATTTATTGAAACAACGAATTTGAAAGACGAAGCAAAAAAAGAAGTTGAAAAATCTGAATTTGTGCTTGTGTTTCTAAAAACGCCATTTAAAGAAGTAGAAAAATGGTCTATGATGCAAGGACATTATAAAGAGTGTGACGGAGTTAAGGTTTCGGATGTTTCTATACTTCGCCTTAAATTTGAAACGGACGGTATAAGTTATAATCTCGGTGCAGTAATGGATAAAATCGATGGTGACTTAATTCCGGATAATGAACCCGAATTTGAAAGTTTGGGTTTTTGGAAATATGTGTGGAATTGCGTAGTAAAACTGTTTAAGGGCGAAGCTTCGTTCGTTGAAACGCTTGTAGCAATTGTTGCGTTGTTGGTCGTGTTGGTGCTGTTTCCTGTGCTTATTGGGATATTGAGTATTGTATTCCCTGCGTTCCGTCAGGTGATAAAATCAATATTTAACGGCATATGGTGGTTAATCTGTTTGCCGTTCCGTGGGCTGAAAGCTTTATTCAACAAAATAAGGGGTGAATAAATGATAGAAATTGAATTGCTATGCAAAATTGTTGAAGCAAAAGTACGAGAAGAGCACGAGGACTGTTTGAATACAGTTAATAGGCTATTGCGGCATAATCGCATAAAACGTAAAGACAAATATATGCAGGGTTTTAGTAAGGGTGTAAAATCGGCGTTGAGTATTCTTGCCCGAGAATATAAGGCGTTTGATAAACGCTTGAAAAAAGAAGAAAAGGACGGGCGTAAGTTTTGAATTTAACAAAAATGTTAAAGTCTGAGCCGTTGCCGAGTGGCTTTTATGCTATCTGTGGCGAGCAGGGCGCAGGCAAGACAAGCCTTGCAACTGGCTTATTTAAAGAGGACTACCGCCGACATCGAAAGAAACGTAAAGAAATGGCGGTAGACCTCGCAAAGCGTTTTTATGCGGATAGTGGAATACGGCTTGAAATTTCCGATACGCTTTATTTCAGCAATAATAAAATGATTTTGGATAAGCGCAGAGGGGTTGAAACTTGGGAAGTAGACTTACAACGTTTAGGACTTCCTAACGATAATTTTGAAGTGCAATATCTTCCCCGTGGCTCTGCTGTGTTTATTCAAGAAGCGGATATTTTAGCGTTTTGCCGTGACTGGGAAAGTCTTAATAATTACCTCATAAATCTTATTAAATTTGTCCGTCATAACCTCATTACGCTATTTTTTGATATGCAGGTAGGCGGGGCATTGGATAAGGCTTTAAGGCGGTTATTAGTTGGTATGTATTACGTTGTAAAGTCGGGCGTAAGTCGTTTTTTAATCTTTTGGAAACGGCAGAAATGGAAGTTCCTTTATATCCGTAATCAGCTTAACGCTGTTGTAAAAGAGCTTTCTACTGTCGGCGTAAATATTAAAATCAAGGTTGCAGAATGGGGAAAATTCCGTGTTTTGGGTGATGTTTTCGACCGCTATAATTCGTTCAGCGGTGAGTCGTATTTCCTGTACGGAATTGAAAAGGTCGGATATGTTTATAAGCGGCATACGGACGGCGATTTGTCGGTTGAGGGTATAAAAGCCTATTGCAAGGCGCACCCCTTAGAACGCCCTGACGAGGTGAAAAAGCAACAACCAAAGCCGAGCGGCTCGAAGTCAGCGACTTCTGCTCTTAACAGCTCTAAAAAGTACGGTTACCGTAAAGGCATTTCACGTTCATAACGGTGGGGGTGAATTGCCGTAAATGAGCCGCAGGGCGAAAGGCAAGAGGGGGATAAAAGCGACCCCGTTTTTATCCCCTTTAAAATGAACGTGCGAGAAAAGCTCGTTCACGCTTCGCAATTCGACCGACCGGGGCGACCAGCCCCGTCGAATTGCAGGCGCACCGTGTGCGCCGTTGCGTTTTTGCTATCTTTTGCATAGATAGCAAAAACGCACACACACACACATTTTAAACAATACCGGACAAAGTCCGGAAGGTGAGATATGGATAGATTTTACAGTTTTAAAGTAGTAACGTATAACACCGCTGAAAGCGATTTTCAACCGCTTTTAGATAAGGCTTTTAAATGGGCGTGGATACTTCACGATAAAGACAAGACCGACCCTCATATACATATACTTTGCACGTTCAAGCAAAATAAGAGCTTCGAGCAAGTGCGAAAAATGGTAGAGGGAGAACAAAACACATTTGCCCGAAAAATGGAAGATAAGTATCAAGATTTTATCTATCTACCACATAGTGAAGATTTCCCCGATAAAGCACTCTACAATGAAAGCGATATACACAGTAACGATATGTCATTCTTTCAGCGTGGTTGCAAAAAGTCTGTGGATAACGAAGAATTTGTTGCCGACCTGTTAGATAGTAATTTAACATACAGACAAAAAGCGATTAAGTACGGCAGGGACTATATCCGTAATTTTAGGGTATATGAAAACTTTGCAAGGAAAATAAAGCAAGAAGAAAATTTAAAAAGTCAACTTGAATTTGATAACAGTCCTTATAACCCTTTCCAAACTGAAACGCAATTACAAGTAAATCAAGAAACAGGCGAGATAATCGACCATAAAAAAAAGGCAGAGGAATAATTCCCCTGTCTTGACTTTTAAATTTTGCCGTGATAAAATAAGTTAGACGAGATAGGAGAGGAAAGGTAGGTAATTCCCCGTTGAGCCTATCCCGTCGGTTGAGCCGTTTAGCTGTGAAAAGTTGGAACGGCTCTTGTCTTGTTTAGAAACTTGCGTTAAACTACGAGCTTATATTAAGCAAGAATTCAACGATTTCGGTATCCGTCCAACCAGCAGAGCGCAAACTCTGGATAAGACGGACAAGTTCGGAACTTTTCACTGCCATTTCCTTTACCTACCTAAATTTATTTACCTTTCGGCAAAGAGGAAGAGCAACGCTTTTAGGGAGATTTAGTCAAGGAATTTTCTCGGTGGAGATTTTTTCCGTAACGATACGCCGACCATATAACGGAAAAAATACAACCGCCTTGACGAAATAAACCGTAAAAGCGTTATAATAGAAACACGGAAGATAAAGGAAACGGAAACCGAAAAACTACTTCAAAATAATTTTTACCGCATTAAAAAAGCCCCTGCATAGCGCAGAGGACTATTTTTTATAAATTTTTAAACTTTTTTTGCTAAAACCCTTGACAACTCCTTTTAGTGGTGGTATCCTATTAGTGGAGTTTGAAATTGTTCGTAAAACACGGAAACTTTTACGAATAGTTGATTGTTGACAATAAGATATCATATGCGCATAAAATTGTCAAGCAACTATTTGTAAAAAGAATGTTTTACGGGATACTTCAACTGGCATAATCTCCGCATTATGGCAGGTGAATGTACCAACAACAATTTGCAAACTCCGATAGAAAATTATCGGAGGTTTTTTTATGGAAAAAAACAAAATCATTTTTAAGAAGGCAATCAGCGAAAAGAGCGGTAAAGCATATTCGTGTATATGCGTAGATATGGGCTACCGTGAAGTAACACTCACATTTGACAGTGCAGTAATAGCGGAGTTATTGGACTGTTCGCCCCGTGAACTTGCGACAATGAAAGTCGGAGAAGAACGTGTAATCGGTTATCTTGGTGCGGCGGAAGATAAAGGGGGTGCAAAGTAATGAGTTATCCTAACAGAGGTAAAAGACAATTCTCTGTAAGAGAAAAGCGAGCGTATGATGCAGGCAGAGCTTACGGTTTAGCAAAGCAGGGTAAGCGTGTAAATTGTAAAACGGAAAAAGATAAGACTTCCTTCCGAAATGGTATGAAAGCAGTGAAAGGGGGTAGAAAATGAGAAAATCAACTTTGAGTGGAATTACGGGTTTATTACTTGCTGGCGTATTAGCGGCTGGCGTATGCTGTGCAGGTTATGCTTCGAGGAACGCAGACGGCAAGTGGTTTAAAAACAGTGATATATCTTCTTGGCATTGGTCGGATAATTCGCAAGCGGATAAAGACGACGACGGTAACGGCGAAATAAATACAAGTGTTCCTGTAGACGGAATGACCGTATCCGCTGTAAAGTCTAACGGAATAAAAATACGTTCAATGCCTATGACGGCAAGTAACGGAAATACAGACAGTACTTATTATCTTTCGGCAACGGTCGAACCTGCCGACGCGGACGAGCAAGAGCTTATATGGAGTGTTGAGTTTAAAACTTCGTCAGGCTGGTCTAACGGCAAAAATGCTTCGTCATATGTTTCGGTTAGCCCTACTTCCGATACTCATAATGCGATAGTTACTTGTTTAAGTGATTTCGGCGAACCTATTATTGTAGTAGTGAGAAGTAAAGATAACCCCGACGCTTCGGCTTATTGCACTTGCGACTATGTTAAACGTGTTAAAAGTTTAAGTTTAAGCGTTGCAGACCCGTCGTTTACAAATTCGTTTGGGTATACATACGATATCGAGCCTACGGCGTACACGATAGACAGCGATTTTTCTATAACCGATATAAAAATGGAAGTTGCTTTTAATTTCCTTTATGATATGAAAAATAAAATAGGCGATAGCGTTTTCTCGGAAATTTGTTACGTTCCTACCGGTGGCGTTTCGTTAATTGTAGATAATCAAAATAAAAAGTTAAGTATTGTAGGTAACGAGCCCTCCGCGTTGTTTACGTTCAGTGATTGGTGGAGTGACGAAGATAATGAGTATACCGTAAGCGCTGAAGAAATGTTGAGGTATAAAGCGCTTGCAAATTCAACGTTTAGAAAAACCGTAAAAGAATATACAGGCAAGCACGCAACATTGAAATTATCTTATTCAATTACATATAACGGCCAGAATTACGGTAACGGAAGCGTTACAACTGACGTTAATTTTAACTATAACACGATAAAAGTCCCCGTATCAAATGTGAAGTTAAATAACGGCAACATTATATTTTAAGGCGGTACAGTATGCGTCGGAATTATAGCAAAATTAAGTTTAAAACGGTTTTAATGACCGCTTTAATAATCATTATTTTTTCCTTTGTAGGTGGCGGCGTTGGCGTTGTTAACGCCGCTACTTCTACATATAGCAACGTGTTGACTGATTTGCGCAAAGACGAAAGTTTTAACGTATCGGACTATCCCGAAAGTTTAAAAGATTATTCAATAAGCGTTATACATATAGCTGAAAGCGAAAGCGGTGAACTTTATTTATATACGTATCAGCCGAGCGGACAATTTGCAGATTTAAAGGCTACTTGTATAAGCCTTTCTACTTCCGCGAACGATAGTTACGCCGACGATGCCGCGCGGTGGTTGCTCTATGAATTAGAGTTTTTGAACTCTAACGGAGTATTTTTTAAATATAAAGTCAACGGTTTTACTGTAAGCAGTGAAAGCGAGCGTTATTACAATATAGCGAGCATTTTTCGTAAATGGATAGATGGTGTAGATAAGGAAACAGGCAACACGGATACAATAACCGAAACAGTATTTTCTGTTAATAAGCTGTTTATAGTTGAAACCATTGACGGTGCTTTAAAGTACTCTTGTAAA
>JAMPEH010000160.1 GCA_023665245.1 Muribaculaceae bacterium | reverse complement strand
TGATCTTGCAGCCGATCGTGGAAAACGCGATCCTGCATGGCTTCGTCGACCGGGTGGAGGGGGCGATGGTGACCGTCAGCGTCCAGCGGATCAGCGAGGACATATTGATCACGGTATCAGACAACGGATGCGGGATGCCGCCGGATACGCTGAGGCTGCTGGTAGACAAGATCAACAGCGACGAACCGGCAAGCGGAGAGGTCAGCCAGCACACCAGCGTTGGAATGCGCAATGTGAACCGCAGGATCAAGCTGCATTTCGGCCCTCAGTACGGAGTTACGATCTACAGCTGTCCCGATGTTGGTACGGATGTGGAGCTTCGTATCCCCTACAGGCATTGATGGATATGGTGGAAGAAGTGTTTCGCGCGGTCAATGTGACCGGGCCGAGCGACAGGCTGGACAGCCTGCATAATATGAATATCAGCCTGCGGCGCGGCGAGGTCCTGGGATTGTTTGGCAATCACTACAGCGGCAGGGACAAGCTGTTTTCGATCATTACGGGAACAAGCAAGCCGGGATCGGGGACGGTGTCGTGGAGGACCGGGGAGGATGGCAAACGGCCGGTGACCGTGAGCATCAGCCTTCATTCCGTGCTGAACGGGAAAATGACCATCTGGGAAAACCTGGTGATCTTATTCAGGAATTACAGGGTTTTTGAGATCATAAAGGGCCGTTATTCCAAAAAACTGATCCGGACGCTGTTCAGCGACTACGGCTTCGGCTTCGCGCTGGAAGAAAAGGTGGAAGATCTGACGCAGATGGAGCGCCTGCTCCTGGAAATTTTCGTGGCCAGGCACCGGAAGGCGAAGATCCTGCTGATCGATGGCAGCGATATTGACGGGACGGTAGAGGAGTACAGCCAGCTTGCCGGCCTTCTGGACCAGCTGAAAAAGAGCGGGATGGCCATTTTGTATTTCAACTCCGTTCTCAAACCGGTGGTGCTGCTGTCAGACCGGATCGCGTTTATCGATAAGGGCAGCATCGTCAAGGTAGCCGGCAGCCATCCGGGCAGCCTGGAACAGATCAACCGGATCGTTTCCGCGCTGTATGACAACAAAAATGACCGGGACCGGAGGCAGCGGTCGTCTGCCCAGGAGATCCTGTCCATTTCGGACCTGCGTGTGGGAAATGCGCGGATCGACAGCCTTACGCTCCGCAAGGGAGAACTGACAGCCGTTGTCAGTCCCCACCGGGACACATTCGAGATTTTTCAGAATTGTATCGACTGCGGGACCAGGCCGGGCGAGGGCACGGTCCTGTACCAGGGAAAAGCGCTGGACGGCAGGCGGAGGACGAAAAAAATATACATGCTGGACATGCTGTATCTGGACAAGGTCATCGCTGAATTGCCGCCCCTGGACAACCTGATGATCGGCCTGAGGGAGAAGATATCGGCTTTCGGCGTGATAAAGCCCGCCTCCATGCGGTTTATTCAGAATGCTTTCAGCGAGTGGTACGGCGACGGGCGGCTCATGCAGCAGGCGGACTGCCGGTTTGTGCAGCGGAAGGACCGGGTCGCCATGAACCTGTTCCGGATCCTGCTGCTGCATCCAGGCGTCGTCATCTGCAACGACTTCAGCATCCATAATGATATACAGACGCTCAAGCTGGTCAAACGGAGCTTTATCGAGCTGCTGGATCAGGGGACCGCGATCTGCATGATCACCAGTGACCTGAAGGCGTCGGACGATCTGGTGGACCGGTATATCGTATTGAACGGGCACTATAATGTGAAGGACTGAGATTATATGAATCCAGCGGGGAAAACCGGACAGAAGCTGAACTTCCAGATGCTCTGGGAGAAGTATTCCGCATTGGTCCTGGCGGTTGTGATGGCCATTGTATTCAGCCACCAGTCAGGGAGCTTTCTGTCCGCGGAGAATCTGAAGAAAATCATTTATGATAACATCCCGCTGGCCATGAGCGTCCTGGGTGTTTCCGTGGTCATGATCGGCGGCGGGATCGATTTTTCCATTGGGTATCAGATATCACTGCTCTCTGTCCTGATCAGCGGCATGTCAAACAGGCATCTTCCTGCGCCGCTGCTGGTCCTGGGGATATTGACTGCCGGCGGGATCTGCGGCCTGATGAACGGGGTGATGGTGGCCTATGTCGGCGTCGCCCCCTTTGCGGCTACCATTGCCACGCAGATCGTCTTCCGGGGGCTGTCCTATTATTTGTCCAATGGAAGCATGTCCTCCAATATTTCCGCTATTGTCCGGAATATGACCAGGGCCGGCGCTTTTTCCGTCCGCTGGGATCTGTGGATGGCGGCGCTGACGGTTTCCCTCTTTGTGCTCGTCATGAAGTTCCTTTACATCGGGAGGAGCCTGCGTGCGGTGGGGCTGGACGAGGAGTCCGCCATGCGCTCCGGTATAAAGGTCAATTCCGTCAAATTGTTCTCCTATATCATGGCCAGCTTCTTTTATGCCCTGGCGGCCATGGTGATGACGTCCAAGCGCGGATATGCCGGGAGCACCATTGGAGAGGGGATGGAGATCACCAGCATCGCCACGGCATATGTCGGAGGCATCCTGTGGCAGGCGGAGAACCCGAATATCATTAACCTGCTGCTGGGCGTCTTTGTTGTGGGAATGATCGACAACGGCCTGCAGCTGACCGGCGTCAATCCGTTTTTGCAGTATATTTTCACGGGCTTTATCCTGCTCATTGCAATGAGCACGCACCGCAGGAGAAAAAACGGCGCGGCGCGGTGATCGCCGCACGCGCCGCGGTACAGTATCCCCCCGGATCGCAGATCCGGGGGGATACTGTAGTTTTTGCACATTTTCTAGATTCTTTGGCATTTAAAGTCCGGCGTTTTTTTGCTATCCTTTTTACATCCTTCCATTGAGACAGGAGATGGGAACCGAACATGGTACGTGCAGCAGAGAAACGGCCCTCACGCATTGGAGCAAATTTAACGGCGGGCCCCATTTTCCGGGGGCTTATGGCGTTTGCCGCGCCGATCATCCTTACCAACCTGATCCAGCAGCTGTATTCCCTGGTGGATCTGGTGATCATTGGGCAGTATGTGGGCAGCGCCGGAACAGTTGGCGTGTCGACCGGCGGTGAAATTGCGGATATCATGACGCCGCTGGCAACCGCCTTCGCGCTGTCCGGACAGGTGTATATATCGCAGCTGGTAGGCGTAGGACAGCAGGAAAAAGCGAAGGAAACCGTCGGGAGCCTCCTGTCCATTATGCTGACGGTGTCCGCGGCCTGTGCGCTGCTCACCGTGACATTCTGCGACCAGATCCTGATGCTGCTGAGATGTCCTGCGGAAGCGTTCGGCCAGGCAAAGGCATACATGATCATTACGGCCCTGGGAATGCCCTTTGTATTTGGCTACAATGGCGTATGCGGCGCGCTCCGGGGGATGGGGGAATCCAAACGGCCCCTGCTCTTCGTCGCCGTTGCGGCCTGCATCAATATTGCCGCCGATCTTCTCATGGTCGCGGTATTTCATCTGGAGGCGGCCGGCACGGCGATCGCGACGGTGCTGTCGCAGATGGGGTCTTTTACAGCCGCGCTCCTCTTCCTGTACCGGCACAGAGAGCAGATGGGATTCCAATTCAAGCCGGCCTATTTCAAGATCCAGCCGGACATTGCGCGGAAGATCGTCACCCTTGCGATCCCGCAGATGGTAAGGAGCCTGCTTGTGCGCTTTTCCATGCTCTGGGTCAACGCCAGTATCAACGAGTACGGCCTGATCGCCTCGGCCACCAACAGCGTTGGGAATAAGATCCAAAAGTTCATGGAAGTCTATATGCAGGGCGTGGATTCCGCCGCCGCTACGATGGTGGGACAAAATCTGGGCGCGAGAAAGCATGACCGCGCAAAGAAAACGATCCTGTGTACCTGGGGATTCTGCATGGCGGTCGCGGCAGTTTCTTCGCTGCTGTTCCTGCTGATCCCCAGACAGCTCTACAGGCTCTTTACGCCGGAAGAAGCGGTGATCGAATTTGGCGTGACTTACCTGCGGATCATGGTGATGACGATTTTTGTAAACGGTACGACGGGAGCCTTCCAGTCCATGGTCACCGGTTCGGGCTTTGTATCGCTGGGGTTTTTGCTGGGGATCCTGGACGGCGTCGTCAGCCGGATCGGTTTCAGCATCCTGTTTCTGCGGGTGTTCCACCTGGGGGTGGAGAGCTATTTCTGGGGAACTGCCTTCTCCAGGACCCTTACGGGAGTCGTGGTAGCGGCCTACTTCCTGAGCGGCATGTGGAAACGGCGCAGGCTGCTGACGGAAACGAAGTGACGCCATATCCTGCCCGCCAATACAAACGTCTTTTCGCGTGCAAACGCAAAAGAAATAAAAACGAATGGATGGAGAGAAAAGCAATGAAAAAACAAATTGTGATCCTGCTCGCAGTCTGTATGCTCCTCAGCTTTGCCGGCTGCGGGGCCAAAGAGACGCCCACGGGCAGCGGGGACCCGGGAAACAATACCGCTGCAGACGCCGGAAAGACGGTTGTTACAGTTGGCCTGAGCGGCAATGTGACGGATGTGTCCCCCTATGCCGCGATGAACGAGTTCTCTGAGCCGATCAGAAACACCATGTACCAAAGCCTCTTCGTAAAAGACAGCGTGGGGACGATGGAGACGATCCCCTGCGTCGGAAAAAGCTGGGAATGGGGAGATGAGCGGACGGCGGTCATTGAAATTTATGACTACGTCCACGACGTCAACGGCAATCCGATCGCCGCAAAGGACGTGGTGTTCTCCTATGAGACGTGCATTGCCGCGGCAAATGAGTCCGACACCAGCTGCATTGAGAGCGTTACCGCGACGGGCGACTATACCGTTGAGATCCGGCTGCATGAACCCAGCGAGATCAACATGGTCAAAATGCTCACCTATATCCCGATCATAAACAAGGAGGCATATGAGGCGGATCCTGAGACGACGCCGGGAACGACCGCCTACAAACTGACTTCGTACATCAGCGGCTCAGAGTATGTGTATGAAAAGATCGACAATTACTGGCAGACGGACGAGCTCAACGCCTTTACGCATCAGGCGAACGTCGGCAAGATCGTGTTCCACTGCATCCCCGAAGCGACGCAGATGACCAATGCGCTGGAGAACGGCGAGATCCAGATGGCGGTCGGCGCAGACGGCCGGGAAGCGGCCCGGTTTGCCGAGGGCGGCGAAAATGCGGACGGCTTTTCTGTGGATACCTTCAGCGGCAGCTTCAGCATGGCCCTGCTGTTCAACAGCTCCAGCGACTCTTTGTGCAGCGATGTGAATCTGAGAAAAGCGATCCTGTACGCGATCGACAGCGAGGCGATCGTCAATCTGGTCCTCTATGGCGCCGGGGTCGTGGCGAAGGATATTACCTCCGACCAGCTTTCCGGCTACGTGTCCGACTGGGCAAACGAGGACTATTACAGCTATGACCTGGACAAAGCGCAGGAATATCTGGCCATGAGCGGCTACAATGGAGAGACGCTGAAGCTGGAGGCCGCCTCGCCCTACAATTCTGAGCTGGAGCTGATCCAGACCGAGCTGTCCGCCATCGGGATCAAGTCTGAGATCCAGACCTTTGAGAATGCCCTCTGGCAGGAGGAAAAGGTCGTCGTACCCGGCGAGAGCACCCTGGACCTTGAGCTGGATGGAGTGGGCGGCTCTGTTGTGACAACGGCCTGGAGAGGCAAGTTCAATCCGGCGCGCTTTGCCACCGGACTGCCCCAGACGGGATGCTTTGACCAGCGGCTTGAGGACCTGTGGGCCGCGGCGGCCGCATCCCAGGACCCGGCTGACATTGACGCATGCCACGACTATTTTGTTGAGCAGGCCTATGCTGTCGGCCTGTATGCCACCGCTTCCAAGTGCGTCACGGTAGATACGATCTCGGATATCGTATACAG